>NZ_JAIUHW010000006.1:0-423286 GCF_020165315.1 Mesorhizobium sp. BR115XR7A | reverse complement strand
GGGGGAGAGGTGGCGCAGCGGAGCAGCGACGGAGTGGGGGAACCACCTGGCAACCATCTCTCCCTTTGAACGGGGAAAAGGGAGGAAGCTACGCATGAGGCGCCCCGCCATTTCCAGGAAATCGCGCTGGCCCCGCTGGGCCAGGCGCGGGTTGATGGAAAACATTGCCACGGCGCTGATCGCCATCGGCTTCCTGATGCTGTTCCAGCCCTTCGCGCTGTCGCTCTATACCTATTCCTTCATCACCATGCTCGCCGGCACGGTGATGTTCATCATCGTCTCGAAGTTCCCGGAATAATCATGGCCGAAATTCGCGTCCAACATCTGAGAAAGGCCTTCGGCGATTTCGTCGCCGTCCAGGATTCCAACTTCGTCGTCGAGGACGGCGAGTTCTTCGTCATGCTGGGGCCATCGGGATGTGGCAAGACGACGACACTGAGAATGATCGCCGGGCTCGAACTGCCGACCGGCGGCCAGATCCTGCTCGGCGGCGACGACGTCACCATGCTCAGGGCCCGCGAGCGCGACATCGCATTCGTCTTCCAGCTGTTCGCGCTCTATCCGCACATGAATGTGCGCAAGAACATCGGTTTTCCGCTCTTGGCGCAAGGCATGCCCTCGGCCGAGATCCGCATCCGCGTCGAGGAGACGGCGAAGCTTCTGCGCATCGACCATCTGCTCAACAAATCCGTATCCGGTCTTGCCGGCGGCGACCGCCAGCGCGTCGCGCTCGGCCGCGCCATCGTGAGGCGGCCGAAATGCTTCCTGATGGACGAGCCACTCGGCACGCTCGACACTGAATTCCGTGACCTAATGGTCCATGAGCTGCGCGAACTGCACAACCGCATCCACGCGACGACCGTGTACGTCACGCATGACCAAATGGAAGCCATGTCGATGGCCGACAAGATCGCAGTGATGAACCATGGCGTCATCGAGCAGTTCGGCAGCCCCCGCGAAATCTACGACCGCCCCGCTACCATGTTCGTGGCCGACTTCATCGGCTCGCCGCCGATGAATTTTTTGAAGTTTGGTGGCGGACTCACAAAAGGCGCGAAGGAGGTGGTCGTCCAGGGGGCGACAGTGGCAGTGCCAGAGGTGCGCGAGGACGTAGCGCCTGCCGACATGGCTCTCGGCATTCGCCCCGAACATATCCGCTTCGACGATGCATCCAAGCTGCGCGGCGCCATCTACGGCACCGAATATCTCGGCACCACCCAGATCGTCGCGGTGGAAACGGCGGACGGCATCATAAAGGCGCGGGTGCCGGCCGAAATCCGGCTCAATGCTGGTGACCATGTCGGCCTGACTCTAAACAGCGCGCGGCTGTCGCTGTTCGAAAAAGGCTCCGGGCGCGCGGTGAGAACGGCAATCCACGACACAGCGTCGTTGGGGAGAGCGCAGCATGGCTGACGTGCACATCAAAGGCGTGACCAAAAGCTTCGGCGACCATGTCGCCGTCAGCGGGCTCGACCTGCATATATCGGACGGCGAATTCGTCGTTCTCTTGGGGCCGACCGGCGCCGGCAAGACGACCACACTGCGGCTGATCGCAGGGCTGGAACGGCCGGATGCAGGCACGATCGAGATCGGCGGCCACAATGCCACGACCCTGTCGCCGGCCGAGCGCGACACAGCCTTCGTTTTCCAGCAATATTCGCTCTATCCGCATCTGTCGGTGTTCGACAACCTCGCCTTCCCACTGCGCTCGCCGGCGCGGAAAATACCGGAAGACCAAATCCGCCGCCGGGTCGAGGAGGTCGCGAAGATGGTGCGCATCCATCACAAGCTTGCCAACCGTTCGACCAAATTGTCGGGCGGCGAAATGCAGCGTGTCGCCATCGGCCGCGCGCTGGTGCGCAAGCCTTCCATCTACCTGATGGACGAGCCGCTGTCGTCGCTCGACGCCAAGCTGCGCGCGGATCTCAGGCTCGAATTGAAGCGCATCCAGTCCGAGCTCGGTGCCACCATGCTCTACGTCACGCACGACCAGATCGAGGCGATGACCATGGCCGATCGCATCGGCATCCTCGCCGACGGCGTGCTGGTGCAGATCGGTTCACCACGAACCATTTATTCGGAACCGGCAAATCTGCATGTCGCTGCAAGGCTCGGCCAGCCGGCGATCAATCTTTTGCCGACAGGGCTACTTCCCGATGGCGGCGCGCCGGCCGGCACCAGGACAATCGGCGCGCGCACCGAGCACCTGGCGATCGAGAAGGCCGTGAATGGCCATGCTGATGGCGTCGTCGACTGGGTCGAGCATCTCGGCGACCAGAACCATCTGCACGTGACGGTGGGGCCGAAGAAGCTGGTGACGCTGACCGACCCCGACACCGATCTGGCGCAAGGCGACAAGGTGGTGATCCGCTACCGCTCGCCGCTCTATTTCGGCGCCGACGGACAACGATTGATGTGAGCGGCTTCGGCGCCCCCGCCAAGGCGACGCCGGCTTCCGATTGAGATTGCGAATACGGGACGAATTCGATGAAGCACTTTTTCAACCGCAGGGAAACGATCGTCACCGAGGCCCTGGACGGCCTGTTGCGCACCATCGGCTCAGGCGACCTCGCGCGCCTCGACGGGTATCCCGAGATCAAGGTCGTGCTGCGCGCCGATTGGGACAAGTCCAAGGTTGCCGTCGTCTCCGGCGGCGGCGCCGGGCACGAGCCGTCGCATGCCGGCTTCGTCGGCAAAGGCATGCTGACGGCGGCGGTCTCGGGCGAGATCTTCGCCTCGCCGAGCGTCGAAGCGGTGCTGGCGGCCATTCGCGCGGTCACCGGACCAGCCGGTTGCCTGCTGATCGTCAAGAACTACACCGGCGACCGGCTCAATTTTGGCCTCGCTGCCGAGAAGGCGCGCGCCGAAGGTTTTGCCGTCGAGATGGTGATCGTCGCCGACGACATCGCGCTGCCCGACATCGCCCAGCCGCGCGGCGTTGCCGGCACATTATTCGTGCACAAGATATCAGGCCACCTGTCGGAAGCCGGCAAGGACTTGGCATCCGTCGCGGTGGCCGCGCGTGCGGCGGCAAAGGATATCATCTCGCTCGGAATGTCGATGTCGTCCTGCTCCATTCCCGGCCAGCCGCACGAGGACAGGTTTGGCGAAAACGATGGCGAGCTCGGCCTCGGCATCCACGGTGAGCCGGGCGTCGAGCGCATCGCGGTGCAGAGTGCCGACAAGCTGGTGGCTGTCATGGCGGAGCGCCTCGCGGGGCGGCTCGACACGAAGGCCGGCCATGCCTTGCTGATCAACAATCTCGGTTCCGTGCCGCCGCTCGAAATGTCGCTGGTTGCCAATGCGGTGCTTGCCTCACCGCTGGCAAAGACAGTGAAGTTCACAATTGGCCCCGGACCGTTGATGACGGCACTCAACATGAACGGGTTCTCGCTGTCGCTGATCCGGCTCGATGCGGCACGCGAGGCCGCCTTGCTGGCGCCGGTCGGCCCGCACGCCTGGATGCCCGCCAAGCCGCTCGTTGCGCCCGCTGTCGTACCGATGGCGAAAGCAGCCGGACAAAGCGTGGCACACAGGGCCAGCCGGGATGCCGGCACCAGGCGCTTGATCGTCACGGTCTGCGAGAAGCTGATTTCGCTCGAAGCGGCATTGAACGGACTGGACGCCAAGGCGGGCGACGGCGACACCGGCTCGACGGTGGCGACCGGCGCACGAAGCGTTCTTGATCGGCTCGACACGCTGCCGCTTGCCGACCCCGCGGCGACCCTAGGTGCAGTGGGCGACATATTGAGCGCATCGATGGGCGGCTCCAGCGGGGTGCTGCTGTCGATCTTTTTCACGGCGGCCGGACGGGCCCTGGACGCTGGCGCCGGTGTGCCCAAGGCCCTGCTCGCCGGGCTTGAACGCATGACCTTCTACGGTGGCGCCAAACCCGGCGATCGCACCATGGTCGATGCGCTGGAGCCGGCCTTGAAGGCCTTCGACGGCAACGGCCTTGGCGACGCGGCGACAGCAGCCCGGCGCGGTGCGGAGGCCACCGCGGCCATGGAGAAGGCAAAAGCCGGGCGGTCCGCCTATGTCGGTGCCGGATTGCAGGGCGTGGTCGATCCGGGTGCTCATGCCGTGGCAGAGGTGTTCGCGGCCGCCGCCACACTGCTTGTCACGGCCTGACGCATGCACCAGTTGTCGAACGACCGCTCTTTCGCTACTGCCGGCAAGGTGCAAACCGGGAATTCGGGCGACATGACGGCGCTGGACCTTTCGAGGCTTATCACGGCCGCCGCGGATGCGATTGCCGCGCACGCCGAGGAACTGACCGCGCTCGACCAGGCGATCGGCGACGGCGACCACGGGCTGAACATGAAGCGCGGCTTCGACGCCGTACGGGCCGAGGCCGACGTGTTCGCCGCGAAGCCGTTGCCGGACGCCCTGAAGGCAATTGGCACCAAGCTGGTGATGACGGTGGGCGGCGCTTCCGGCCCGCTGTTCGGCACGCTGTTCATGGCGCTCGGCAAGGAGATTTCGGTGGAACCCGACCGCGCCAATCTGACGGTTGCCTTCGGCAAGGCGATCGAAGCGGTGGCCGCGCGCGGCAAGTCGCAGGTAGGACAAAAAACCATGCTCGATGTGCTGCGGCCGGTGCATGACGCCTTGGCCGGGGAAAGGACGGCGGCTGAAATAGCCAACGTCGCCGACGCCGCGGCCGAAGCCACCGTGCCTATGAAGGCACTGCGCGGCCGCGCCTCGTTCCTCGGAGACCGCTCGATCGGCCATATGGATGCCGGCGCGCGCTCGACCGCGCTGCTGGTGCGCACGCTGGCGCAAATCATCGGGGGCAAAGCATGAGCAATGTCGGGATTGTGATCGTGTCGCATTCGCCGCTGGTCGCCGAGGGCACGGCCGACATGGTACGCCAAATGGTCGGCGACGAGGTGCCGCTTGCGTGGTGCGGCGGAAACGGCCATGGCGGGCTCGGCACCAATGTCGAGGCGATCATGGGCGCCATCGACAAGGCCTGGTCGGACGCCGGCGTCGCCATTCTTGTCGATCTCGGCGGCGCCGAGACCAATTCGGAAATGGCGGTGGAATTGATCGGCGAGCCGCGTGCGCACAAAATCATCGTCTGCAACGCGCCGATCGTCGAGGGCGCGGTGATGGCGGCGACCGAGGCATCCGGCGGCGCCTCGCTCCGGGAAGTGGTGGCGACGGCGCACGAATTGTCGCCATCGTGAGCGAACGGGATTTTTGAAGATATGTCCGCAACCGCCGAAGCGACCGTCCTGATCACCCACGATGTGGGCCTGCATGCGCGTCCTTCGGTGAAGTTCACCAAGCTGGCCAAGAGCTTTGCCGCCGAGGTGGAGATTGCACTCGCCGCCAACGGCCCATGGTTCGATGCAAAAAGCATCGTCAAAGTGATGGCGGCCAAGGCGCCGAAGGGCACGGTGCTGCACATCAGGGCCAACGGCGATGGCGCCGATGATGCTATCCGGGCGCTGGTCGAACTGGTGCAGCGCGATTTCGACGAGGACGCCGGCCATGTCCGCTCGGCTTGAGGCCGATCCGCGCCTGCGCTCACCCGCTGGGAACGCGTGCCATGCGTATTGAGGGTGTTCCTGCCTCGGCCGGCTATGCCGAGGGACCTCTGTTCGACCTCGGCCAGCCCGCGGGCATTTACGTTAGCAAGGCAAGCTCCGTCGAGGAGAGGACGTCCCTGCAGGCCGCGATCGGCAAGGCGGTGAACCGGCTCGTGGCCATGGTCGGAACCGCCGAGAAAGATGCGGCCGACATACTCGAATTCCACATCGCCATGCTGGAAGACGACGCGCTGAGCGGGCCGGCCTTCGCATCGATCGCTTCCGGAACACCCGCCGACACGGCCTGGCGGCAGGCACTCGATGCCGAGATCGCCGGCTACGAGGCTTCGGACCAGGATTATTTCCGCGCCCGCGCCACGGACCTTCGGGATATCAGGGACCAGGTTCTGCGTGCCCTGACCGAGGACAGTGACCAAGCCGCGCCGTCCGGCGCCATCCTCTACGGCGAGGACATCGCGCCGACGCGCTTTCTCGAAACCGACTGGAGCCATGGCGGCGGCATCGCTCTGAAGGCAGGCAGCACCGCCAGCCATGTCGCCATGCTGGCGCGCTCGCGTGGCGTGCCGATGGTCGTGGGCCTGCGCGAGCCGCTCACCGCCGTTGCCGACATGGCACTGCTCGACGCGGAGCACGGCAATATCGTCCTGGCGCCCTCGCCGGCCGAGATCGGCTCGTTCCGGCAGTCATCCTCTTCCTTCACCGCCGGCCAGGGTAAGGCACGGACTTTTCTGGCGCGGCCGGCCCTGACAAAAACCGGCACGGCGGTGCGCGTACAGGTCAACATCGCCGATCCTAGGGATGTCGATGCCATCGACATCGCGACCTGCGACGGTGTCGGCCTGATGCGCACCGAATTCCTGTTCGGCAAAACGCTGCCGGATGAGGAGACGCAGTATCGTGCCTATCGCAAGGTGCTGGAATGGGCCGGCGAAAAGCCGGTGACGATCCGTACCGTCGATGCCGGCGGCGACAAGCCGGTGCCAGGCTTCACCGTCGAGGAAGGCAATCCATTCCTTGGCCTGCGCGGCATCAGGCTGTCGCTGGCCAGGCCCGATATATTCCGGATTCAAATCAGGGCATTGCTGCGCGCCGCGCCGCACGGCAATCTCAAAATCATGTTTCCGATGATCGCCACATCAGCAGAGTATGAGAGCGCCGCCGCCCTGTTCGCCGAGGAGCGGGTAGCCCTTGCCGCGCGCGGCATCGCGCAAAAAATGCCGCCGCTCGGCATCATGGTCGAAGTGCCCTCGGTGGCCATCGCGCCGGAGGCGTTTACCGGCGTCGCCTTCCTGTCGATCGGTTCCAACGATCTGACGCAATATGTGATGGCGGCCGCGCGCGACAATGCCGCTGTGGCACACCTGAATTCAGTCCGCCATCCTGCGGTGTTGAGGCTGATCGCCTCGGTCGCGGCCTTTGGACGGGAGACCGGGATCGCCGTCAGCCTGTGCGGCGATGCCGGCGGCGACCCCGCCTCGATTCCCTCTCTGCTGGAAGCCGGTCTGCGCGATCTTTCCGTGGCGCCGGCGCAACTCGCCATGGCCAAGGCGGCCATAGCCGACGTTCCGGTCTAGGCATGGCCGACATCAAACCCGAACCCGGTTCCGAAGAAGCGATCCGCGCCTACAAGACGATCCTGTCGCAAGTCATCGACCAGCGGCCGTCCGGCATGCGCCAGCGGCTCGCCGATGCGCTTGGCAAGCACCGCAGCTTCGTCACGCAGATTTCGAGCCCGAGCTACTCGATTCCCATTCCGTCGAAACATCTGCCGGCCATCTTTTCCGTCTGCCATTTCAGCCAGGCCGAGCGGGACCAGTTTCTTGCCGCCTATCACCAGGCACATCCCGGGAAGATCTCGGTCGCCGCGGGCGCGCGCAAGACAAGGCACGTTTCGCTCATCGTGCCGGATTTCGGCGACGACAAGCAGAATGCGGCGCTCGACCGAGCGATCAACGAATTCATCCAGAAGGTCACCAGCATCACCGGCAAGAGCGGCTGAACGACCCTTGATGCTGGCTATTTCGGGAGGAGACGGCCGTGAAGAAATTCATGAACTCGGTGGACACGGTGCTGACCGAGAGCCTTGACGGTTTCGCGGCCGCCCATGCCGACATCCTTGTGCTTGGCGAGGAGCACAAATTCATCCGCCGCAAGATGCTCAAGCCGGGCAAGGTGGCGCTGATCTCCGGCGGCGGCTCCGGCCACGAGCCGCTGCATGGCGGCTTTGTCGGCCGTGGCATGCTGGACGCCGCCTGTCCCGGCCAGGTGTTCACCTCGCCGACACCGGATCAGATGCTGGCGGCCGCGCAAGCCGTCGACACCGGCGCCGGCTGCCTGTTCATCGTCAAGAACTACGAAGGCGACGTGATGAACTTCGAGATGGCGGCGGAGATGTCCGATGGCGTGCTGCAGGTCGTCACCAATGACGACGTCGCCGTCGAGAATTCGTCCTACACAACCGGGCGGCGCGGCGTGGCGGGTACGCTGGTGGTGGAAAAGATCGTTGGCGCCGCCGCCGAGCACGGGGTGGCGTTGCCGGCGTTGAAGGCGCTGGGTGACCGCGTCAACGACGCCACCCGCTCGATGGGCGTGGCGTTGACCAGCGGCACCGTGCCGGCTGCCGGCAAACCGACCTTCGACATCGGCGATGGCGAGATGGAATTCGGCGTCGGCATCCATGGCGAGCCCGGCCGCCGTCGCGACAGGCTGAAAAGCGCCGATGCGATTGTCGAAGAAATCTGCGCTGCGATCCTGGGCGATCTCGACGACAGGGCGAAAGGACCCGCGCTGCTGTTCGTCAACGGCTTCGGCGGCACGCCGCTGATGGAGCTCTATCTGATGTACAACAGCGCCCGCCGGATTTTCGAGCAACATGGCGTGACGGTTACCCGCTCGCTGGTCGGCACCTATGTCACCTCGCTCGACATGGCCGGCTGCTCGATCACGCTGAGCCTGCTCGACGACGAACTGACGGAATGGTGGGACGCACCTGTCCACACCGCCGCGCTGCGCTGGGGCCTGTAAGGCTGGCTTCAGCCGTGCTTTTCTGCAACCATTCCGGACAATCCACTTAACGATGGATTTGTCCGGATCGATGCTGCCGTCTCTTACTCCAGCTGAAGAAAAACTGCTGCTGCGCTTCGCCGATCCGGAAGCTGCGGCGGTCGGGGACAATTTATCAGCGAAGGCGCTGTCTGCCCTGCTCGACAATGCCGAATTCCATGGCGTCCTCCCGATCATGCTGCGCAAGCTCGGGGAGCGTGGCGATGCGCACCTGCCGTCGGATACTGGTTTGCGAGACAAACTCGACGACCTGCGCCAGAGGGCGACGATCGCCACCGGCCAGTCGATGCTGCTTCAGTACCATGGCGACCGCATCATGAAGGGAATGGCGGCGGAGGGTATTCCGGCGCGGATCGTCAAGGGGCCGGTCTTCGCGCGAAAACTCTATCGCAATGTATCCGACCGGCCTTTCACCGACATCGACATCCTGGTCGAGCCCGCCAACCTTGCGCGGGCAAACCGAGTGATTGCGGCATGCGGCTTCGAGCTTGCCAGCAACGAGGCCGAATCCTACCGGCTGCAGGAATTCAAATGGCTGGAAAAGGAGAATTCCAGTCTGCTGGTCGAGTTGCATGGCGACCTTGTGCACGACATCGGCATGCGGCGGCGCCTGTCGCTGGGTTTTCGCGAGCTTGGCATCATCGATGGCGACGCGACGGATACGCCGGCCGCCCTTCTGACGATCGCCATCGTGCATGCCGCCGGCGGCCACAAATTCCACCGTCTGCAGCTTTGCGTCGACGTGCTGCAAGGTGTGAGGGCGCTGCAATCCCCGGTTTCGGAAACCCGCCTGCTCGACGCCGCGCGCATGACCGGCATCGAACTCGAACTTGCGATCGTGCTCAACGTAACCGGGCGGCTGTTCGACGAACCGCATGCGCTGGCACTCGCCGGGCGAATAAAGCCCGACCTGTCGATCCGACTGGCCAAGAAGCTGATCACGACCAACACGCTGCTCAGGGTCAATTCCCGGGAGAAGATCGGCTCGCGGCTACGCCGCGATGCCTTTCGCTGGATCCAGCGGCTGGCCAAGGCCAGGCCATACGCCGCTTGAGCGGACCGTCAGTCCAGTGATGCCAACCTAGCGCTTATCAGCGCCGCCGCATCGGCCGGACGCACGCCTACTTCCAGGGTAAAGGTCGGCACCGACGACACCAGTCCGCGGATCGCCGCCAACCTGCGCTTCTGCAGCGGCAGCAGACCGGTCGCGCCGGTGCGGACATTGTCCATCGCCAGCGCCACCATCGCGTCGGTCCGGGCCATGGGCGCGAGCCGGGTCTCTTCGTCGCCGGATCGCGCAAGATGCAGGAGCGCTGCGACCGGACGGGCGGTCGGACTTTCGATTTTTACGATCCCACTCAGCTTTTCCAGCGAAACAGCCTGTTCGCCATTGCGGTCCCATGACAGACCGAGGCATGGCGCCACAAGCGGGATCATCCGCGCGGTCTTCTCATGGATCTTGACATGGCGCGGCAAACCCCAGGCGGCAGGCGAGGGGGAAGCGAGATTCAGGATCATGGCGTCGTCGGAGCACAGGCCGAATCCTCGCGTTGCCAAGGCCAGCGATGTGGTGGTCTTGCCGGTGCCGCTCGGGGCATGGATCAGCACGACGGCGTCGCGGCCCGGCAACGTCAGCCCGGCCGTGTGCAGCATATGCTGGCCGCCTGCGTCGAGTGCTGCGTCCAACACCAGCATCGATGGCGTCCAGGCGGCCTTCGCACCGGGACGAACCCGGAGTTCGGCCCAACCCTCCTCGTCATTGACGACAACGGCTTGGCGTTCGGGAAAGACGAGATGGACCGTGCCGCCATCCGCGATCATCCGGCAGTAGCCGTCCTCCGGTATCTCGCCCTCGAAGACGAGCGATCCGCCGGGCGCTTCGTCCAGAACGTCCGCCTCTGTGATCTCGAGGCGAAAATTCGGCTCGACGGGACCTGTGACACGCAAGGTGCCCAGCATCCCGTCGAAATCCTGCCACAGGCCGGGGCGCTCGGCCGATATGCCGAGGATCTGGCCATTGAGGTCATAGAATACTGAAGGTCTGGTCAAGCGGAGCGCACCTTCGTGGCGGCGGTGGCGGGGTGACGGTAGATCTCGACCATGCCGGGAAGGCTGTCACTGACCACCGGCTTGCCGTCCAGGCACACCCAGCAATGCGCCGCCAGCCGCGACGCTTGCAGCGACTTCGGATCGACGCCGAAACGCAGCTGCGGATCGAAACCGGCAAGGCGCAGGAAGCGATGGCCGAGCAAGCCCTCCCGCAAGCATCTGCGGTCACGCATCAGCCAGGGATGACGCACGGCACGGTTGACGCGGGCGACAATGTAGGGGGCAGGCAGGCCGCGATAGGGCGCCGGCGAGGCGAGCGGCGCCCATTTCAGCACGTCCTCGAAGCTGCGATTGGCAATGAGAATTGGCATCAGCCGCGCGCTTGCCCAGAGATGACAGCGGAACAAGGCGCGCAGGAGAGGACCGTCCACCATCAAGCGGTGCCTTCAGCCATCAAGCCTGGAGCAGCGAGAATGCCTTCCGAGACCAGATCGCTGGCCAGCGCCGCCATGTCCTCGTCAAGCGTGCCCTTGTCGATTTCGAACTCCTCGCAAAGCAGGCCGACGATCTGGCCGAGGCTGCGCGCGCCATCCACCTTGTCGAGAAAGGCTTCGGTCGTCCCGTTGCAGGTATAAAGCTGGCCGCTGCGCGCCAAAAGCACCACCGCGCCGTCGCCGACATGCTGAACCGAGGCATCGTCCGCCAGTCGCAGAACCGTTCCAGAGGCAATTTCCATAACGAACCCCAAAAGCCATGCAAAACCCGGAAATGAGATAGCGCGGTGGTGGGGCGCTGTCTATTGGCCGGCCGGGATGGCTCGCGTGGCTCTATGCTTGCAGCACGCTTGTCAGGCCGCAACATCCATCCAGCGTCGAAAATCGTCCCAGAAAATAGTCGTCGGAATGGCGCGCCAGGCAAGCATGCTGACCGGCAGGCCCGTTGCTTTTCTTCCCTCCAGTAAGGTAAGAACTCCCCGGGTCTTGGGGAGATAGCGTATGCGTTACAATTGGGAGCGGGCTCCGACGACTTTCGAACGTCATCGAAAAGCTCTGGCGACAGCCATTTTGATCTTCGGCGGCGTCGGCCTCATGCTGGTGGCCTTGCCGATCTAGCGCCGTCGACATTCGCCCAACGAATCCGGCTTGTTAGACGGCAATCGACAGATTGTTCAGCGGGGTTGTCCGGTCACCGCTATCAAGCGGCGATCGCACCCTTAAAACCCCGGCTGAAGCGCTGCACAGCCCGACGATTACCGCCGGCTTGCCTGCCGGTGTGTATTCACAGGATTCCGACAGGCTGTAGGAGGTCGGACGGTTCCTCGAGCCTGGTCCCGATCGACCATTGATGGCGCATGCGCTCACATCCTCCCGCTCGATATCGTCGGACAGCGGGCATCCCGGTCAGGACAAGACCGGTTCAAACGAAAATCAGGGAAGACAGCGCCGGAAAAAACAGCATAGGCTGTTTGCAAAGACGGCAAATGGTTTCCGGGAGGGTACGGATGGCTTCACGCTATCACGAGATCTATGACGGCTGGAAACGCGACCCGGAAAAATTCTGGGCCGACGCGGCCGGCGCCATCGACTGGTATTCGCCCTGGAACAGGGTGTTCGATGCCACCGCCGGCGTCTACGGCCGCTGGTTCACCGGCGCGACCTGCAACACCTGCTACAATGCCCTTGACCGGCATGTCGCCGGCGGGCGGGCCGACCAGATCGCGCTGATTTACGACAGCGCCATCACCGGCACGGTGAAAAAGTTCACCTATGCCGAACTGAAGCGCGAGGTGGTGGCGCTGACCTCGGTTTTAAAGAACCGCGGCGTCGGCAAGGGTGACCGCGTCATCATCTACATGCCGATGGTGGCGGAAGCGGCCATCGCCATGCTCGCCTGCGCCCGCATCGGCGCGGTGCATTCGGTCGTGTTCGGCGGCTTTGCCTCGCATGAGCTTGCCACCCGCATCGACGACGCAAAACCGAAACTGATCATCTCGGCCTCCTGCGGCCTGGAGCCGGGGCGGGTCGTCGCCTACAAGCCGCTGCTCGACAAGGCGATCGAGATGTCCCGCCACAAGCCGGACGCCTGCCTGATCCTGCAGCGCGATCAGCTGCGCTGCGATTTGAAGGACCATTTCGACATCGACTATGCCGACGCCGTCGCTCGTGAGCGCGCAGCCGGCGCCAATGTCGACTGCGTGCCGGTGCTGGCCACCGACCCACTCTACATCATCTACACGTCAGGCACGACGGGCCAGCCCAAGGGCATCGTGCGGGACAATGGCGGCCACATGGTCGCGCTGAAATGGACGATGGAAAACGAGTTCGGCGTGAAGCCCAGGGAAGTGTTCTGGGCGGCGTCCGATGTCGGTTGGGTGGTCGGCCATTCCTACATCGTCTACGGCCCGCTGCTGCATGGCTGCACCAGCATCCTGTTCGAAGGCAAGCCGATCGGCACGCCCGACGCCGGCACCTACTGGCGCGTTATCGCGGAACATGGCGTGGTTGCGTTGTTCACCGCGCCGACTGCCTTCCGCGCCATCAAGGGGCAGGATCCCAAAGGCGAGTTCGTACCGAAATACGATCTGTCGAAATTCCGCACCCTGTTCCTGGCCGGCGAACGCGCCGACCCCGAAACCATCAAATGGGCGGAGCAGAAGCTGAACGTGCCGGTGGTCGATCATTGGTGGCAGACCGAGACCGGATCGCCGATGACGATCAACCCCGCTGGGCTCGGCCTGTTGCCGGTGAAGTACGGCTCGCCCGGGGTACCGATGCCCGGCTACGATATCCGCGTGCTCGACGATGCCGGCCATGAGGTGCCGCGCGGCACGCTCGGCAATGTCGTGGTCAAGCTGCCGCTGCCCGCGGGCTGCCTGCCGACCCTGTGGAACGCCGATGCCCGCTTCCGCCAGGCCTATCTCGATGAGTTCCCCGGCTTCTACAAGACGGCCGATGCCGGCATGATCGACGAGGACGGGTATCTCTACGTGATGGCCCGCACCGACGATATCATCAACGTTGCCGGCCACCGATTGTCGACGGGCGCCATGGAAGAGGTGCTGGCCGCCCATCCCGATGTCGCCGAATGCGCCGTCGTCGGCATCGCCGATGCGATGAAGGGCCAGATTCCGCTCGGCTTCGTGGTGCTGAACGCCGGTGTCGCGCGCGACGGCGCCGCCATCGAGAAGGAGGTCGTCGCGCTGGTGCGCGAGCGCATCGGCCCGGTGGCCGCCTTCAAGACCGTGGTGACGATTAAGCGCCTGCCCAAGACGCGCTCGGGCAAGATCCTGCGCGGCACCATGCAGAAGATCGCCGACAAGGAAGCGTGGATGATGCCTGCAACCATCGACGACCCCGCCATCCTCGATGAGATCACCGCTGCCCTGACGGAGCGCGGAATCGGCGTCTAAGGAGCACTGCCGGGACCTGACTGGAGCTACCGTTGCGCGATGTTGCGACGCGGCGAACTTTGTGATGACCGCTGGGCGCAATCGTAGATTGTGCGATGCAACATTCCGCCCTACAGTTCCCGCGGGGGGCCATTCGATTGGATCGCATGGCTCAGAAAAAAATAACCTTTGGCGGTATCGACATCCTGCGGTTTCTCGCCGCCGTGCTGGTCATGGTCTATCACTACGGCTTCTGGGTCTGGGCCTATCCCGACGGCATCTCGGCGCAAGCGACTGGTGGCGTTCCGGCGCAGCCTGGGATCGGCGCCTGGGTCGGGTCCGGCTGGGTCGGCGTCGAGATCTTCTTCGTCATCAGCGGTTTCGTCATTGCCTTCAGCGCCGAGAATTCGACGCCGCTGCGGTTTTTCGAGGCAAGGGTCAAAAGGCTGGCGCCGGCGGTCTGGATTTGTGCCCCGATCACCACGGCGCTGTTGCTGCTGATCGGCTTGAGCTGGCCGACCGATGCGGTGGTTCGGCTCGTGCGCACCGGCCTGTTCGCGCCTTATGGTCCCTGGGTGGACAGCGTCTACTGGACGCTCGGCATCGAAATCGCCTTCTACGCCATCGTCTGGATCCTGCTGCGGCTCGGCCGTTTCAACCTGATGGAAAGGGTTGCCATCGTCATCGGCATGGTCAGCACGCTGTTCTGGTGCCTTTATTATCCGCTCGGCTGGTCCGCCTTCGCCGAGACGCGGTGGCTGCAGCTCGTGCTGGTGCATCATGGCTCATTCTTCGCGGTCGGCGTGCTCATCTGGCTGATGCGGTTCAAGGCGGTGACGGCGTCTCGCCTTGGCTTCTGCCTGCTGTTCCTCGGCGGTGGGGTGCTGCAGATCGCCAGCTCCGTCGACGTCCATAGCATCAAAGTCGGAGCCGTGATGCCGTACGGGCCGCCAATCTTGATCTTCCTCGCGGCCATCGCGCTGATGGCGTGGTCGCTCACGCTTGATCTCAGATGGAGCGGCTGGCGCCGGATCGGCCTGATGACCTATCCGCTCTATCTGATCCACGACGTCATCGGCGCGGCGATGCTCGGCGCCATGGTGCGCTCCGGGCTGCCTTATCTCCTGTCGATGGCAATGGTCGGCGCGACCATGATCGCGGCAAGCTGGCTGGTGGCAACCGAGGCCGAACCGCGCATCCGGCTGCTGCTCGACCACACGCTTTTCCGTTACCGGCTGAAGGCGGCATAGCCTCGAGCTATACGCCGCTCCGCCTCATGTCCGGCCGCATGAACGGCGGCCGGACGGTGCGCAGGTTCAAGACATGATGGCAACGGCCTTATCTCAGACCGCCGCCTTCGAACGCACTTCCGACTTGTCGAGATAATAGCTCGAGTACTTGTCGAAGAATTTCTCCGACGCGCCGAACGACCCGTATTTGGCGAGCTTCTTCAGATCGACCTTGTTCAGCACCGCGCCGACGATCTTGTTGGCGACATAGGGTTCGGATTCCAGCATCGAACGCACCATGGCGCGCGGCGTGCGGCCCCATTCGGTGACGAGCACGAAGCCGTCGACCAGCGGCGCGAAGGCCTTGGCGTCGACCACCGGGCCAAGCGGCGGGAGATCGACGACGATGTATTCGAAGGTCTCCTTGGCGTTCTCGATGAAACGCCGCATGCCGGCCGAGGAGAGAAGCTCGCTGGTGTGCGAGAAATGCCCGCGCAGCACAGCCGGAATGATCGCCAGCTTGGTCTGCCTGTCGATCTTGCCGACGGACTGCCAAGTCTGGCCGCTCACCACCGCTTCCATCAAGCCTTGCTCGGCTTCCATGCCGAGGCTGCGGCTAAGGCCCGGATTGCGCAGATCGCCGTCGATGAGCAGCGTCCTGGAGCCATTGGCGGCGAGCAGCCCGGCGAGATTGGCCGCGACCGTCGACTTGCCTTCGCCGGGCAGGACCGAGATCACGCCGATGACGCGGCTGCCTTGCCCTTCCATCACCACATCGAAGGCGATCTTGGCGCTGCGCAGCGTTTCGGAGAACATCGATGCCGGAGCGTCGATGCTCACCCGCATCCGTGCGCGCCTTTCGATCGCGGCCGGCGATCTGGCGACCTTGAGATCGGGTTCGGCTGGCTTGTCTTCCTTGCTCGGTTTGCTGCCGATGGTCGGCAGGTACCCGAGGAATTTGAGGCCGACGCGGTCGCGGACCTCCTCGCCGGTCCTGAAGAACCGCTCGTTGAACTCGTTGAGGCCGCCGAAGCCGGCGCCCATCAGAACCCCGAGCACCAGCGAAAGGCCGAGCACGATGACGGTGCGCGGGCTCGAGGCGGCAAGCGGCGTCGACGCATCCGAGATGATGCGGATCTTGCCGACCGGGAAGGATTGCTGCTGCGCGGCTTCCTCGTAGCGTCCGAGGAACGTCTGGTAGAGCGTGGAGAGTGCCGTCGCCTTCTGGTCGAGATCACGCAATTGGACCTGCGACTGGTTGTCGATCGAACTCTTGCCCTGCGCGGCGGCGACATTGGCCCTGAGCGCGGTCTCGCGCGCCAACGCCACCTCATACTCGTTGCGGTAGCTTTCGGTGAGCTGCTTCAGTTCGCCGAAGATCTGCGTCGAGATATCGGCCTTCTCCTTGGCGAGCGCCACCGCCTGCGGATGCTGCGGGCCGAAATTCGCCTCGACATCCTGCTGCCGTTTGGCGACCGTGAGGTAGCGGGTCTTCAACGCCGCAATGACCGAGCTGGCTGGCTGGTCGCTGGATATGGCGGCATCCTTGAAAGCGTTGTCCGAGCCGCTGTCGACGATCGACTTGTATTGCTGGTAACGGGCGCTGGCACGCGCGGTGTCGGCCTGCGCCACGATGAGCTGGGCGTTCAGGTCGGCGAGCTGCTTGTCGCTCATCAGCTGGCCGTCGCTGTTGGCGGACAGGCCGTGTTCGGCCCTGAATTTCTCGACCGCCAGCGATGCCTGCTGCGAGCTCTCGCGCAGTTCGGTTAGCCGGCCCTGCAGCCAGACCGCCGCGCGCTCGGTGGCGTCGAAGCTGGCATCGAGCTGGTCGGCGAGATAAGCGTCTGCATAGGCCTTGGTGATGGCCTTCGCCAATGCCGGATCCGTCGCCTGGTAGCCAAGCGCGATAACGTAGCTTCGCCCGACGCGATCCGCCCTGATCTCGTTCTGCAGCTTGAGGATCGCGTAGTCGCGGCGCGACGTGGCGATCAGCGCATCGCGCGCGGCGGGGTCGAGCTTGGTGATATCGCCGACGCCCGGCATGACCGGGCTGCTCGGACGAACATACTGGATCAGACCACGGATCAGGCCGACGCCCTGGGCAAGGGCCGACTGGGGCGGGTTCATGAACGTGTCGTTCTGGTCGAGCTTGAGCTTGTCGACGACCACGGCGGCAAGCCGCGTCGAGGTCAGGATCTCGATCTGGCTCAGAATCGCGGAATCGGTCTGCATCGTCGTCGATGCCGCCGAGATGTCGTCGACGATCTTGTTCAGACCTTCATCGATCAACACGCTGGAAACCGACACGAATTTTGGCGGCGTGGTCTGCAGATAGAGCATGCCCAGGAAGAGGCCGATGACGGCGCACACGCCAACCACCTTGGCCTGCCGTGCGGCCATGCCAAGCAGCCGCTCGATGTCGATGAAGTCGTCGCCGTCTCCTGCTTCCGAATTCGGCAATGGCATCCTCTTGTCGAGAGGAAAATTGGCATAGTTCATCTTCGGTCCAATTCTGGCTTGTCTCGCTCGCAGGCCCCGGAGAGATCGGGAGCATTGGCAGGCGCGACACACGCTTGGTGCCGGACAGCGCGGAGCCGGCCGGCGCCTCCGCCGTCAGCCACCCGACAATACTCCCGAAAGATGGGCATTATGCGGCTTCTTCCTGGCGTTCATGCGTCCGGACGAACTCCCGGAGCATCTCGAAAACCGGGCCCTTCATGTCGTCGCGCGCCAGCGCGAAGGCGATATTGGCCTGGATGAACCCTTCCTTGGAACCGCAGTCGAACATGCGCCCCTTGAAAGGCTGGGCAAAGAATGGCTGCTCCTGCGACAGGCGAACCATGGCGTCGGTCAGCTGGATCTCGTTGCCGGCGCCGCGCTGCTGGTTGCCCAGAAGCTGGAAGATTTCGGGCTGCAGGATATAACGGCCGTTGATGTAGAAGTTCGACGGCGCATTAGCCGGCGCCGGCTTTTCGACCATGGCCGTCACCTCGAAACCGCCGCCAATGTCGGCGCCACGGCCGACAATGCCATATTTGTTGGTCTCGGTGGGATCGCAACGCTCGACGGCGATGACGTTGCCGCCGGTCTGCGCATAGAGGTCGGTGATCTCGGCCAGGCATCCGCGCCCGCCGAAGGAGACCATGTCAGGCAAAAGCAGGGCAAAGGGCTCGTTGCCGATGACCTCGCGGGCGCACCAGACGGCATGGCCGAGGCCTTGCGGCGACTGCTGGCGGATGAAGGAGGTGGCGCCGGCCACTGGCAGCATGCTTTCGAGCGTCTCCAGCTGAGTCTTCTTGCCAGTTTGCTCCAGGGTTCCGATCAATTCCGGATGCAGGTCGAAATAGTCCTCTATGACCGCCTTGTTGCGGCCGGTGACGAAGACGATGTGCTCGATGCCGGCCTCGAAGGCCTCGTCCACCGCATATTGCACGACGGGCCTGTCGACGACGGGAAGCATTTCCTTCGGCATCGACTTGGTCGCCGGCAGGAACCGTGTTCCAAGCCCCGCCACTGGTATCACGGCCTTCCTGATTTTCTTCATCGCAAATTCCTTCTGAGGAGATCGACTACAGTCCATTCACAGGCCACGAAAAATCCCTCCACGTGCCTGCATCTTCACCTCCCCGCCCCGACGGCAAACTGTGCCGCTACTCTTCGCAACCGCACGGCGATCGGCATGCCCATATGCCTGACCGCCGCCGGGTCGCTGAGCGCCGTCCGGATCGCCTTGAGCGGGGACCGCGCCTTGATGTGCTGGACCATCGCCAGGAACGAGGCCGCCTTGCGCAGGCTGCGGCCGCGCCGGGCGAATGCCGCCTGCGCGGCCGCGTCCATCGAATGGGTTTGAGCGAAAATCTCGTCGGCCTTGCGCATCGCCTCGACGTGATGAGGCTCGAGCACGCGCGAGATGGAGCCGCTGCGGATATGATAGGCATAGCCGATTTCAGGCTCGACCACGCATCTGCCGCCCATGGCGAGGGCTTCGGCAAACAGGATGTAGTCCTCGCCGATCCTCAGCTTCTCGTCATAGCGAAGCCGGTTTTCGTCAAGGAACCGGCGCAGGAAGATCGGCTTGAGATAGCCGAGATTGAACTTCGATTCGAAGACGACGTTGCCGGCGATGTAGGTCGCCAGCGAAATCTCGCGCAGGCCTTCCAGATACTGGCGCGGGAACATCGCGTCCTCGACCACGCCGTCCTCACGGACGACCTGGAGATTGTCGACGGCGATCTCGGCGCCCGCCTTTTCGGCGCGGCCGATCATGGCGGCGACGCGTCCGGGAAAGACGGCGTCGTCGGCATCGAGAACCGCTATCCACCTGCCGCGGGCGGCGTCGAGCCCGGCATTCCTGGACCCTCCGGGGCCCCTGTTCTTTTCCAGCGCCACGACACGCACGACATGCTCGGGATAGGCCCTCGCCACATCGAGCGTGGCATCACGCGACTTGTCGTCGACGACGATGATCTCGAGACTGACGCCCTTCTGGGCGATGGCGCTGGCGACCGCCCTATCAAGGGTTGCCTCGGCATTGTAGGCGGCGATCACAAAGGAAACATCGGGCACGGACGAAATGTCAGGCTGCACGCTTGCCTCCTTCCCCTGGTGAAGGCTGGCCATAGAGGCGCAGTTCGCGGACACCGACAAGACCGCTGACAACGCCGACATGCATGATGCCGCGCAAGACACTGCGGTTCCTGCGTACCGGACTGGCTGCAACCGGAAGTGCCGCGGCGAAGCAAAAAGCGGCCTTTGCCGCGGCAAGGCCGGCCTGCTTTACTCGCGCGATGCCGCTGGCGCCGCGGCCCAGGAGATGGCCGTGAGTCTGGCCAACCCGGAAGCGGCGGCGGCTGAGCCAGTCGAATGCGGCCCTGGCCCTCGGCACCGCCTCGTCCACCCATGCCTCCGGCGCAAAGGCGATCCGGCCGCCTGCCTTGTGCATCTGGTCGAAGAATTCGGTGTCCTCCCCGCCGGTCTGGCCGCGCGCCAGGCTGAAGCGGCGGCCGCGCAAGCTGTCGGATGCCATGCGCAGCAGGACGTTGCAGGTGTAGCCGGTGCGGATTTCGCCGTGCACGCGGACCGGCAAGGTGGAATGGAAATCGCCGCGCCGCATCCAGTCCGGCGCATCTGGACGATAGAGCGCGCGCACCGGGCCGAGAACCGCGGCGGCGCCGCTTTTATCGGCCGTTGCCACCAGTTCGGCGAGCCAGTGGGCCGTAGCGGTCTCATCGTCGTCGATGAAGGCCAGGAAATCAGCCTCGCTGGCCTCGAGACAAGCGTTGCGAGCGATCGAGATGTTGCGGGCCGGGCAATGCCGGTAGCGGACCGGCAACTTCAATTCCTGCGACAGCACCGTCACCAGGTCCCTGGCGCTCGGCGTGTCGTCATTGTCGGCGACGATGACGCCGACCTCGAAGCCGTCAGGCATGGCCAGGGCGGCGAGCGAGCGCAGCGTGTCGGCCAGTTCCGGCCGCCGGAATGTGCACACGCCGATGTCGATGCTGCGATGCTTGACCTCAACCGCCATCACGCCGCCCTCCGCCGCGTGCCGAGGCCGAGAAGCTGCAGCCAGAAGCCGACGGACCAGCCGAAATGCATGACCATCGCCGAGACGCCGGCAAGCGCGATATCGGCATTGCGCTGGCTGATCGCCGCCACCAGGCCGTAGCCCAGGCACACCGCCACCCACAGCAATAGCGGCAGCGCCGCGATCCAGTGCACGAAGGAGAAGGCCGCCAGCAGAACCACCGGGAAGACCGCCAGCGGCACCATCTGCCTGACCTTCGGGATCACACGATGTTTCAGCACGTTCTTGGCGCGGCCGCGGCCATAGCCGAGATACTGGACATAAAGGCCGCGCAGCGAGGTCCGCGGATAATAGACCATCTGCGTCCTGCCGCTCATCCAGATCCTGTAGCCGGCCCGCCTCAGCCGATAGTCGAGTTCCGCATCCTCATTGTGGCTGAACGTCTCGTCATAGCCGCCGACGGCCTGGAAGGCCGATATCCGCATCAGTGCGTGATGGCCGTGGTCGACCCACTCCCCGGCGGAGAGATGGCGATGCTTGGAGCCGCCGGTGCCGAGCTTGGAGTTCTGCGCCGCCGCCGCCGCTTTCTGCACCGTGCCGCTGCCGCTGGTCAGCATCGACACCACGACCGAATCCGCGCCGGTCGCCAACGCCTCCTCGACCAGTCGGTCGCAATAGTCGTCGGGATAGCCGCCATGGGCGTCGATGCGGATAAGATAGTGCGCACCCTCGCCAAATTTGGCCACCGCCAGGTTGATCGCGGCGCTCTGGATGCGCTTTTCGTTGTGAAGCAGGATGATGCGAGGATCGTTCCTCTGGCGCTCGCCGACAATGGCCAGCGTGCCGTCGGTGCTGCCGCCATCGGCAACCACGATCCGCGCGCCAAGCCGTTCCGCCGCCGGGCAAAGCTGGTCGAGCAGCGCGCCGATATGAGTCGCCTCGTCGAGACACGGGATCACGATCAGAGTGGAGGCAAGCGCTTGCGTCATCGGGCGATGTCCATCCTATGCCAGGGCCTCGGTCGCGAGCGGCCCGCGCACGGTGGTCAGGCGGCGCAGTTTTTCGACCAGGGCGCCGCAGTCGCTGCGATCGTAGCTCCACATCCTCGGGTTGTGGGCCAGCACGCGCGCCTTCAGCCTGCCGAAGCGGTGCTGTTCCATCCCGCCAAGCGCGGTTTCGAGCGCCTCGGGCGTGGCCTGCGGCAGCAAAACGCCGATATCGCGCTGCCGAAGGAACCGTCCGGTCTCGGTGTTGTCCATCGAGATCGGCACCGCGCCGAAGCGGCAGCCTTCATAAAGGCGGTTGGGCAGCAGCCATTCGGAGTTCTGTCCCTCCTCGAAGAAGTCGATCGCCCAGGAGAAATGGACGTCGTGATAGATCCCCGCCATGTCCTCCGGGTTGCGGTACGGCCCGCGAAACGACATGTAAGGTTCGGCATCGACAAAGGCATGGAAATCCGGGAACTCGGAAAGTGCCGGACGGCCGCGCAAGACGATTTCGAACCGGCCCTCCATGTGACGCGTGAAACCGGCCAGCAGTTCGAGCGAACGGCGGCACCGGAGCGCCCCGAACCAGCCGATCCGCCACGGCGGGGCGAGAGGTCCTTCCACCGCCTCGCGCTCGGCGGGCAGAATCGCCGCGGCCTCGAAATATTTGTTCTCGACCAGTTCCACCGGCGCCGCGACCTGGCGGAAAGGCTTGAAATAATTGGCGATGAAGGCGGGCGAACTGGTCACCAGCAGCCGCACATCCCGCGCCAGATGACGCTCGGTGGCGCGCAGCGCCTTGCCCAGGACATCGTCGCGAAGCACCAGGCGGTGAATGTCGAGACATTCATAGACGATTGGGACAGCGGCGCCGAAAGCCGACCGGGCGCGGCGGGCCAGCGCCAGCATTTCCAGGTTACGCGCGATGATGATGTCGGGCTTCGGCACGTCCCTGAGCTTCGAACCTATCGAAACCGCTGTTTTCGCCACCGCCGCCAGGCGCTGGGCGAATCGCCCGTCGCGCGTCGCGCCAAGGTCGATTGGCCGCAAACCTTCGATATCGGCAATCGGAGTGGCGGCGCGGCGGAAGCCCGCCAGGGTAACCCGGGCGCCACCTGTCCTGAGCATCGTGATCCGCCGGCGAACCGCCGGGTCGGAAACATCATGTACCAGGTACAAGACATGCAGCATGAAAACTCGACCGCTGTTTGACCCACCCAGGGGAAGCCTAGTACAGCTCTTGCTGCATCGCAACATTTTTGGCGCGCCGTTCCACGTTTTCTGTTGCACTGCAAAATTATTGCCGTAGTTTGTGGTCGGCGGCGGTTGTGGATTTCGGGGCTCCGAAATCCGCGCAAAGATCAGGAATCCTGAATTTGGAAGCCAATCCATTCGATCCGCCGGAAGGCTCCCTGCGCAAATCGGTCGGCCGCGGTGCCGTCGTGACCGCAATGGCGCAATCGGTGCGGGTCGCCACGCAGATCATTTCCGTCATCGTGCTGTCGCGACTCCTGTCGCCGCAGGATTTCGGCGTCGTGGCCATGTGCGCGCCTGTGCTCGCCTTCATCGCCCTGTTCCAGGATTTCGGCCTGACCCAGGCGACCATCCAGAAATCGGGCATCCGGCATGAGGAGGTGAACTACCTCTTCTGGATCAATGTCGCCGTCAGCGCGGTCCTCGCCTGCGTGCTCGCGGGCGCGGCACCCCTGGTCGCAGCCTTCTATGGCGAGCCGCGCGTCGCCAGTCTGGTGGCGGCACTGGGATTGCAGATCCTTGCTTATGGCCTGGGAGCCCAGCATCTGGCGCTGCTGACGCGTCGCATGCAGTTCGGCCGCCTGGCAATCATCGACGTCGCCGGGGCCGTCGCGGGGCTGGCCGTCTCGATCGCCTGGACTTTCATCGACCGTTCCTACTGGGCGCTGTTTGCCGGCACGCTGACCGGCGCGGTGCTGCCGACGCTGTGCTACTGGGCCAGCTCGCGCTGGCGCCCAGGCATGCCGCGCAAGGTCGCCGGGATCAGCGAGCTGATCAATTTCGGTGCCGGGATCACCGGTTTCAATTTCGCCAATTTCTTCGCCCGCAATCTCGACAACGTGTTGATCGGCAAATACTGGGGCGAGGCCCAGCTCGGACTCTACGACCGCGCCTACAAGCTGCTCCTGTTCCCGCTTAGCCAGATCACCAACCCGCTGTCGAAGGTGATGGTACCGGCGCTGTCGCGGCTGAAGGACGAGCCGGACCGCTATCGCAGCGCCTATTTGCGCGTCATGCCGCTGATCCTTCTGGTGGCGCTGCCCGGCGTCGCCTTCGCCACCGCGATGTCGGATGTGCTGATCCCCTTCGTGCTCGGCGAGCAGTGGCGCGCCAGCGCCTCGATCTTCCTGGCGCTTGGCTTTGCCGGCCTGCTGCAGCCACTCAACAATCCGGCTGGTTGGCTTTTCGTCAGCCAGGGCCGCTCCGGCGACTTCATGCGCTGGGGCATCATCACGGCGGTGACCTCGGTGCTTGCCTTCGCGCTCGGCCTGCCCTACGGCGCGCTGGGCGTGGCGGTCGCCTATGCGGTCAGCGAGTATCTGCGCACGCCCTTCCTATGGCTCTATGTCGGCAAGAGCGGACCGCTGCAAGCCAGCCATGTGCTGCGCACGGCAGCGCCGTTCGTGCTTGGCGCGCATCTGGCGCTTGGGGCGGTCTGGCTGGTCAAGCCGATGCTGCCGCAGCAGCATGTCGTCGCCTTGGCAAGCGGCGTCATCCTGGCCTACGCGATCACCATCGTCGTCGCGCTGACCTTCGCCGCCGGGCGCGAAGCCTTGCGGGAGGCCTTGAAAATGCTGCCGGCAAGGGCGCCGGCGGCGACGCCGCGCGAGGCGCAATAATTTCGGCGCCTTTGTCGTCTATCCCATATCCCACCCGAGCATCAGGCCTGATCCATGCACTACCGATCGATCTCCGACATGAACGACGCCATCGTGAGCAACCTTCATCGGCTGCCACGCGACATCGACTTGGTGGTCGGCGTGCCCAGAAGCGGCGTGCTGGCGGCGACGCTGGTCAGCCTTGCGGCCAACATTCCGATGACTGACCTGGACTCCTTCCTCGAAGGCAGGGTCTACACGTCAGGCATCACCAAGCGCCGCGCGGCCCTGGACCGCAAGGTTTCGGACATGCGCAAGGTGCTGGTGATCGACGACAGCATCGCCGGCGGTAATGCGATGCGCGACGCCCGTGCCCGCATCAAGAGCGGCGGTATCGAGGCTGACTACACCTTTGCCGCCGTCTTCGGCCTGGAGCCGGAGCATCAGGAGACCGATCTGGTGTTCGAGGTCGTGCCGCATCCGCGCATGTTCCAGTGGAACTTCATGCATCATAAATTCCTGGCGCAATGCTGTGTCGATATAGACGGGGTGCTGTGTCTCGATCCGACCGAGGCCGAGAACGATGACGGGCCGGCCTATGAAAAATTCCTCAGCGAGGCGCGGCCGCTTCATGCCGTGACCCACAAGATCGGCTGGCTGGTCACCAGCCGGCTCGAGAAATACCGTGCGTTGACGGAGGCGTGGCTGGCCAAGCACGAGATCAAGTACGACAAGCTGATCATGCTCGATCTGCCGAGCAAGGCGGAGCGCCAGCGGCTTGGCGCGCATGGCAGTTTCAAGGCCGATTTCTATCGCAAATCCGACGCCATCCTGTTCATCGAAAGCGAACATGCCCAGGCGCTGAGGATTGCCAAACTGTCGGGGAAACCGGTCCTGTGCGTCGAGACGCACATGGTCAGTTTTCCCGATGCGCTGTCGCTGCCAGCACTTGGCCAGGCCGCGCGAAACCTGCCGGCGAGGCTGCGTCAGGTCAATTCGCAGGAGGGCCGCAAGAGCGCCGCCAAGACCATTGCCCGCGCCCTGCTCGGTGCACGCGGCTATGAAACGCTGAAGAACAGGGTCAAGCGCCCAGCCTGATACAGAACCGATCGGGTCGCTGCTTGGCTACGCGGCCTGGCGTGCGCGCTGCTGCACCGCTCTGTCCAGTATCGAGAAGAAGGTGACGAACTGACGGTCGGGGTCGAGTTCCGGCCGGCCGGCGAAGCCGCGCGCGAGGGCCGAGACCCGCTGATATTCCTTGTTGTCGTTCCACAAGAGCCTGACGGCCGCGACCCATTCGGCGAGCGGGGCATCATAGTCGAGCACCGTGCCGCCAGGGCCGACCGCTTCCGGCAAGCCACCGCGGCGCGAACCGACGACCGGAATGCCGCTGCAATGGGCTTCCGAGGCAACCCGCCCCCAGGCCTCCTCCCATTTGCTGGGCGCCAGCAGGATCCGGGTGCGGCCATAGACCGTCTTCATGTCACTGGTGCGGTTCTCCAGCGTGACATTGCCGAGCGGCGTGATCGTCTGTTCGATGCGTGCCCGGTGATCGTCCGCCAGCTTCCAGCTTTCGACGAACAGGAACGGGATTTCGGGGCACGCGGCGGCGATCCGCACCGCAAGCTCGAAGCCCTTTTCCTCATAAGGGTTGATCAGGGTGACGAACTGGCCTGAAGTCGGCGTGCTGTAGTGGGCCGGATTGATGGTCGGAGGGATCACCGCCGCCTCGATGTCGAACTCCCTGGCGTAGGTACGCGCGGTGAATTCGGAATTGGCGATATAAAGCGCCGAATGCAGGTCGCGCAGGTCGCCCCCAAGCTCGTGAAACTCGACGTTGCGGAGGTAGACGACCAGCGGCACGCCCTTGGCCTGCAACGCCTTGCCGAGTGGAACCGACTTGTGACACTGAACCACCGCCACATCCGGCTTGACCCTGTTGACGGCGAAGGCCGCCGCCTCCCACGGAAACCACGCCCGGATCACCGGATAGCCGGGAAAACTGTCGACGACCGCCGGCTGGCGCAAAAGCTTCATCTTGGCACGCGCCTTGAAGCCGAAGACACCATCGCCAAACAGCGCGGCGAGCACCGCAGCCTCATGCCCATGCTCGATCAACTGCTCGGCCAGATGATGAGTGCTCGACTGGACGCCGCCGCTGAACTCCGGTGGGTAGCCATTGCCGCCTGCAAAGAGAACTTTCATGGTCCTGGCTCCTCGTCTATCGCGTTTCAATGCCCACGGCCGATGAACGGCAGCGTCAAGTGCAGCCTCACGCAGTCTTTGGCGGATCAAGCGTCGCGAACGGATTTGTGCATGGCTGCCATCCGGTGAACCGGATGGGATCACTAGGCGAACTGCGCGAGGCGTAGTCCGTCAACATGTGAAATTCGGCCACGACCCAGCGGTCGAAATGCCGGAGGTCGCGCTGCTTCCGCTTGGGCAACAACTTGCGTGCCTGGCCGAGCTTCGCCGTCTCGAGCAAAGTGACGGCGTCGCCCAGTTTTTCGCTGGGAAACAGCCACGGATTGCGGTTGCGGAACTCCAGCACGAACTGCTGCAGGTGCTCGATGCGCATGTTCAACCCGCCGAGGTATTTTTCGAGCGTGACGCGAACCAGGTCCTCGTCCGAAAACGAAGACACCGCCGCGAAGGCCACGCCAGTCGATGCAACTCCACCCGCCATGATGGCCAAGACCGAGCGCCGTGAGATTTCCATCATGGGTTACCTCCTTCCCTTCCCGTCACGCCATCCGGCTCGCCGCGCGCAGGGACAAAGCTGCCGCGGTCAGGCTCGGGTTGGCGCAGGAGCAGCTTGGATAGGTGCTGGTGCCGACGACGACTAGGTTTCTCAGCCGGTGATGGATCATGTTGCTGTCGATCACCGAATCGGCCGGGCCGGTGCCCATCCGCAACGTGCCCTGGACATGCGATTCCGTTGGGCGGATGCCGCGGTCGAAGAGCCGTTCGACAGGCAACGGGGCAAGCAGTCCGGGCAATTTGTCCAGCGCCCGGGCCATGCCTTTGACGGCATAGTCCGACGGCGCCTTGAAGGAGACGAAGGCGTTGTCAGCCTCGTCGAGGGTGACGAAATTCTCGTGATCGAGCAGGTTCTCGGTGACCACGACCAGCGGCAGCGCCTGGCGCAGCCGGCCCTTCTCTGCGCGCATCCCGTGCTGCCAGCGGTTCTCGAAATAAACGAGGGCCGCCGCGTGCTCGGACCGGTGCGGACCGTCATAGAGGCCGAAATTCAGGCCGGTGGTGATGGTGCTGCCGTCGAAATTGTCGACGCCGTCGAGATAGACCTCGAAATTCCAGCCATAGGATTCATGCAGGCCGCGCCCGACGAATTCATCGCCCAGGCCCGAGCGCAGCATGATCGCCGCGCTCTGGATGGCATTGGCGCCGAGAACGAAGAGGTCGCCGCTTACCTGATATTCCCTGCCCTCATGCACGAAGGCGACCGAACGGACCGTGCCGCCGACATGGTCGAGCCGCCGCACTTCGGAGCCGAGGCAGACCGAAACGTCGGGATGCTCGAAGACATGCATCAGGCCGTTATTGGCGGTGAACTTGGCATCGACCGGGCACAGCCAGCAGCGCAGATTGGCGCAGCAGGAGCTGCGTTGCGCGGTCGGCACGCGCGCCCGTGCGGTCGGCATGACGAAATGCTGGTCGGGCTGGGCCGCCTTCATCATCCTGTCCGGCGTCGACATGCGATGCGGTGGCTGCGGAAAGGGCTTCGAGCGCGGCAGCATCGCCGCCATGTCGGGATCGCCGGAGATCGACATGATGTCTTCGGCGTCGCAATAGAACGGCTCGACATCGTCGTAGCTGATCGGCCAGTCATTGCCGACGCCGTAGGTGCTTTTCAGCCTGAAATCATTGGGGTGGAATCTTGGCGTCTGCGCGAACCAGCAATTGGTCCCGCCACCCAGCCCGATCGTGTAATTCCACGGCTTGTCGGAATTGGTGCTGTAGGTCGTCTCGTCGTCTATGTCGGTGTTGACGTTCTGGTCAAGCTGCCATTCATGCGTGTTGTGGCGACCCCACTCCAGAACCAGGATGCGCGCCTTACGCCGCCTGGCGAATTCATGCAGGAAGAAAGCCGAACCGAAGCCGGAACCGATCGCGACAACATCGAAATGATCTTTGGTGACTTGCTCGGGCTTTACGTCCAGCACCATCAGCTACAATTCCTTCTACGCCGGGCGTTTGGCCCGATCCTGCTTTCGGCTCTCCGCGCCCGATCTCATGCCGCCATTCTGCCGATCGAGTGATATTCGATGCCGTGGCGCGCCACGACCTTGGGATCGTAAAGGTTGCGGCCATCGAAGATGACCGGCGTGGTCAGCGCATCCTTCAGCGCATCGAAGGACGGTGCGCGAAAACTCTTCCATTCGGTGGCGATCAGCAGCGCATCGGCGCCGCGCAGAGCCGCCTCCTTGGTGCCGCACAACAGCAGGTCGTCGCGCAGCCCGTAGATGGCCTGGCATTCCTGCATGGCCTCGGGATCATAGGCCTGCACGGCCGCGCCGGCGTTCCAGAGCGCCTCCATCAGCACGCGCGCGGGCGCCTCGCGCATGTCGTCGGTGTTGGGCTTGAAGGCCAGGCCCCACAGCGCGAAGGTCTTGCCCTTGAGGTTACCCTTGAAATAGCGGTGCACCTTGTCGAACAGAACGGATTTCTGGTCATTGTTGCGCTCCTCGACGGCGCGCAGCAGCTTGGCGTCGTACTTGACGCCCTCGGCGGTCTTGATCAGGGCACGGACGTCCTTGGGAAAGCACGAGCCGCCATAGCCGAGACCCGGATAGATGAAGTGATAGCCGATGCGCGGGTCGCTGCCGATGCCCTGGCGCACTTCCTCGATGTCGGCGCCGAGTTGCTCGGCGAGGTTGGCCATCTCGTTCATGAAGCTGATCTTGGTCGCCAGCATGCAATTGGCGGCGTATTTCGTGAATTCGGCGCTGCGCACGTCCATCACGATCATCTTCTCGTGGTTGCGGTTGAAGGGCGCGTAGAGTTCGCGCATCACCGCCTCGGTTTCCTCGCTCGACGTGCCGACGATGATGCGGTCGGGCTTCATGCAGTCGGCGACCGCGGAGCCCTCCTTGAGGAATTCGGGATTGGAGGCGACGTCGAAGCTCAGATCCTCGCGGCCCCGCTTCTTCAGCGTCTCGGCGATCCTGGCCTTCACCTTTTCGCAGGTGCCGACCGGCACGGTCGACTTGCCGACGACGATCTTGGCGGTATCCATCTCGCGGCCGATGGTCTCGGCGACCGCCAGCACATATTTGAGGTCGGCCGAACCATCTTCGCCCGGCGGCGTGCCGACCGCGATCATCTGGATTTCGCCGTGCCTGACGGCTGCCGCCGCATCGGTGGTGAACTTGATGCGGCCGGCGGCGTGATTCTCCCTGACGATGGTTTCAAGACCCGGCTCGAAGATCGGAACGAGGCCCTGATTGAGCCGCTCCACCTTGTTTGCGTCGATATCGACGCAAACAACCTGGTGGCCAACCTCGGCAAGCACCGCCGCCTGCACCAAGCCGACATAGCCAATTCCAAACACCGTCAAGTTCATTCGGTTTCATTCCCATCCAGGGCAGCGGACCGCTTCTCGGCCCTGCCGGTTCAATTCGTCTTTCCCAGCTCTTTTACACTACACACCAGCGATTCCGGAAATTGGCAGGGCTGACCCAGCGCGGTGAACGCGACCCGTTCGACCTGCAGCGAAAGCTTGCGGCCCGGGTCCGCAAACGCTCCCATCCAGCCCTTCATGGTGTCGCTACCCCAAAGGCTGAAGAAGATCTTCTGCGCATGGCTGGGCAGCTTCGCGGGATCGGTGATGGTGTTCACCAGCTGGCCGTTGAGATACCAGCGCAGGCTATCCTTCTCCCAGACGAAGGCATAGTCGTTGAAGGCACTGTCGGTGCCGCCCGGCACGTCGACCAGCTTCTCGTTCTTGCCCTTGCCGGCGATATAGGCATTGACCTGCACCTTGGAGGTGTCCTTGGTCAGGATCTCGAAGTCGATCTCGTCCCAGGGCTGCTTGTCGGATGGGCCGATATAGGAGAAGAACGCCGCGTTGAGGCCAGGGCCTGTGTCAGTCTTCATCCGCGCCTCATAGGTACCATAGCCGAAACGCTGCTTGGTCTGGATCTCGCCGCAGGCAAACTCGCGATCCTTGGTCTTCTGCTTCGCGAATCCGAGCGAAAGAACGCCATCGGAAAGCTTGACCAAGCCTTTCGACCAGGTGCAATTCTGATGGCTGCCGTTCGTCCAGCCGTCTGAAACGTACCAACGCTCGCGGTCGAAATTCTTGAAATCGTCGACGAAAGAGGGCGCGGACTGGATATCCTGCGCATGAGACGGGGTTGCCGGCAGGCTGCCAAGAGCGACCAGCAGCAAAGCGAAAGCCAGACCAGACCGCCGCCAGGAAAGCAGGGCTGAAGGGGCGTCGATTGCTGTCGTGGACATGGTCTTTGGATCCGAATTCATGACTAACTCACCTTTGCGCTGTGTCCCCAACCCAAAGTCGACGTTCGAACCGCTTCCAAACGGGCCAACCTTGACCTTTTCAATCACCCTCCCGACGTCCAGCCTTGCATCACCTTCGCCGTAACGGTCCCCCGCCGCCGCCTTCAATTTCGGCCGGCTCCCGCCTGCCTGACCGGTTCGACCGTCGCCGCCGGATCGGTGGTCGTATTCTCGTCGAAGACCACGTCCAGCGAATGACGGAGCTCGCGCATCCTGCCGCCCTGGCGCGACAGCGCAGCGATGCGGCGCTCGCTGTTCAGGATCGACTGCGTCAACGCGCTGACTTCGGACGAGCGGCGATCGGAGGCGGAGCCGTTTTCCATGGCTTCGACCAGAAAGGCCGCGTTGGTCGCTTCCTTGCGGTAGCGGCTCTCCAAGCCGGTTTTCTCCGCCTCGATCTCGGCGGCGATCTGCTCGAACAGCTTCGCCAGCCGGTCCAGGCGCGCAACGTCGGTCTGCCTGTCGCGGGCCGGATCCCTTGATCTGAAGCCGAATATCGAGGCCATGAACTTAAATTCCCGTCATCGCCGGCTTCCTGGACCGGCTTTCAGGCCAGGCCACTGGCCGATCCCCGCAACCGGGGCTGAAAACTCGTAACCGCGTCGCCCAACTCCTCTGACGAAGAGAGACTTCGCACCAGTCCGATCGGGGGCCAGTTCGGCTGGTCGTTTAATTTGTTGCACCGCAACATAGACTGCCATCCCCAGAGCCGCGAGGCAACCACCCAATTCATAAACTCATAAATCGGATGGAAATGGTTGCGTGGCGGCCTCGCGGTCGGCAGGTAACACCGCGCCTTACCGTCCTTTGCCGGTACTGGTTCCAGCCATCAGGAAACGGAGCGGCGGCACGTGCTTGTTCCTGGAGACCAGGCCAACACTGCGAAACAGCGCCTCGATCTTGTCGGACGCCACGCCCTGGACGATGGGGACGAGGTTGGATTGGCTTGCGAAGGCGTAGGCCGCGGCAGAAGCCAGGCCCCGCTCGGCCTTCACGTCGAGGAAATTGCGCAGCCGGTATTTGTCGCGCACATGCCGCTCGTGCCGCCGTAGCACTGCTTTCGACCCTTCCGGCAGGCTGTCGATCGCCAGCAGCGCGAGATCGGCATCGGCCAGCCGCTTCAGATCCTGCGTCTTGTGGCGGCCGCTGAGTGAATCGGCGCGGACGATGGCGCCGTAGCCGCAGGAACGGATGACCTTGAACCGTGCCCCGTGGGCGACCGCTCGCGCGTAAAGCTCGTAGTCCTCGCCTAGCCGCAGGCTCTCGTCGTAGCGCAACCCGTGGCGGTCGAGAAAGGCACGGCTGATCACCGGCTTCAAGAAGCCGAGTTCGCCTCTTTGGACGCGGCGCCTGGAGATGTTGCCTTCCACGAATCCTTCGAAATCGAGGAATTCCGGATCGGCGGCAAAATCCGGGGCGACGATTTTGGTTGCATCGCCAGCCGCGTCATCCCTGATGAGCATGATGTTGTCGGCGGCGAAATCCCAATCGGCGCCGACAAACAGGTTGCGAAACCGGCCCTCGAGGAAGAAATCGTCGGCGTCCAGAATGCTGATGAACGGGGCTCGTGAACCGGCGATCGCCGCATTGCGGGCAAAAGAAGGGCCGCGATTGACGTCGAGGCGCATCACCGCAAGCCGGCCGCTGCCATCGTCGGCGGAGCGTGCGACCTCGGCCGTATTGTCCGTGGAGCCATCGTCGACGACGACGACCTCCCCGACTTCCGGTTCGCGCAACGCGGACGCGATGGCGACGGCGATCGTTCGCGCCGCGTTTTTGGCCGCGATGATCACGCAGACTTGGGATTTCGTCATCGACATGGAATTGCCTCTTGCACAGGTTCCGATCTGCCCTCGCCCTGTACGCGTTCGATATTCGCCGCCTTCACGGGCCGGCCGGCCGTTCGAAGATGCGGCGGCTGATGTCCGCCGACGCCGCCCAACCGGCCTCGGAAAGGTAACGGACCGGAGCCCGGCCGCACAATTCCCACAACACCGTGCGTCGCTGCGGCCAGCGCAGCGACGACAGCCATGGCGCGATGACCATGTTGAGCAGGTCTTCATTGCCGATGCGCGACAGGATCGGCTTGGCCCGCTCCGACAGAAGCGTACCGGTGCCGCCGAGCAGCACATCGGCGGAACGCAGGCCGAGCAGCAGCGTGTCCTCCAGCCCCTGGCTCACCGCCGCATCGAGCACACGCTGCTGATCGGCGTGGCCGAGACGGCTGGCGCTGGCCCTGATATCGCAGACGTAGCCGGCGCAAGGCTCCCGGTTGAACAGTGCCTTGGCGACGCTGATGCAGGCCAGCATCAGCGTGTCGGCAGCCGACGTGAACGGGACTTCGGCGCCGGTGATCTCGACCAGCCGCTTTCGCCGCAGGAACCCGTCAGCATCGCGCGGACTGGGCGAGCCGGGCTGCTGAAGCCGGTAATGAAGGTCGACAGTGGATGATTTCGACCCATTGCCACGGATCATGTGCTGTTCGCCGAGGAAGCGGACCCACCAGACCGAACGCGACTTGCCCGATACTTCGTAGCCGATCGAGCGTAACGCTTCGCGTGCCTTCAAGAACCCGGCAGGCGAAACCAGAATATCGATATCGCCCGAGGGTTTCATGAAATGATCGTCGTAAAGCAGATGCTGCTGGAACGGCCCTTTCAGGAACACGAAATCAATCCGCCTGTCGAGCAGCGCCTCGTGAATGGCGATCGAATCCATTAGGCAGGCGGCGTTCATCGACACCGTCCTCCTGCGATAGGTTTCGAGCCACTGGAACAGTTCGGCCGGCCTCTCATGCGCCGGCGTACGCGACAGCGCCTTCAAGACGAAGGTACCGACCTTGTTCAACCTGGCGATATCAGTGACGACAGCGTCGGAAAGGCCCGGCGTCCACGTTTCACCGGCCGAGGCGGCCGGCCCCGCGAAATACAACCGTAAGCAGGCCCGCACATAAGCGATCTCGTCGGCGCAGTCGGTGGCGCGCAGTCTTTCATAGGAGCTTTCCGGCAAGGCCATTGAGCGCACAGTCTCCAAAAAGCGGTTTGCGCGAAGCGTATGCTGCAGCTGCTAAGCAAAGCATCGTCAAAAACGGCGGCGCCGTAAAGCCTTTCCTTTCGCAGTGCGAAATTTTACAACCATAGCGTTTGCCGGCTTCGCGGAAGGGGATGAGATGTATGGACGAATTCCTACCCTAGCGCAGCGCTTCGGCCGGGCCATCGATGGGATCAGCTGAAAGTTGAGTATCTTTCGGCGTTGTCCAATGGCAATGGCCAAGCATTGGCTTCCTCTTGTTTATGCAAAATCAATGGTTTACGGAATCTCCTGTGACGAGAGGCAATCACACCCGGCTTCATATCGAAAGAGGTGGATTTCTTACACGCGGGGTGACGTCCGCAACCCATAATTGATTAACGACCGGTAAATCAGGCTTGACTCATAAATGTTGCTGTGCAGCTATTGCGATGCAGCATGAAAGTGCTGACGGCAATCGACAGGCCGTTTCCAGTCCTTATGGAGAGTAAAATGGAACAGAATGTTGAAAAGCATGAGTACGAAACGCCAAACCTGACAGTACATGGTTCAATCGAAACCATTACCCAAGGCGGTGGTGGCAGCACGGCAATCGACGCGTCGTTTCCCGCGCACACCCCGATTGGCGACCTGACGTTCTCCTGAGACCAGCCTGATTCTGGAGGAATGACGTTGGGCCTCCGGGATCGAAGACAATGAAATGGAGCCGGGGATGAAAATCCCCGACTTTCCATTGAACCTGATGACGCGTAGACCGTGTGTTGCAAACGAGGTTTTAGGATGAACTGGGACCCATCCGAGCACGATTGCGTAAAGGCCACCAAGGACGCCGTTGCTTGCGAATTCGGCGATGGCCTCGCGCTTCTCAACCTGAAGTCCAATATCTATTACAGCCTCAACGGTGTCGGCGCCTTCATCTGGGAATTGATCCAGGAACCCAAGCCGATCGCGGACATCCGCAGCGCCGTCCTCGCTCGCTACAATGTCGACGCCGAACGCTGCAAGGCCGACGTCGACGCATTGCTGAAAGGCCTGGCGGAAAACGGGCTTGCGAGGCTTGAGCATGAGGCACTCGTCTAGGCAGGCGTCGCAGAAGGCCATGGCTGTGCGGCAAAGAGCTGTGACGCAGAGAAATCCCCGGCCGATGAAGCAGCGGCCTGGCAGGCGCAGCCTGGCCAGGATCTTGTCCTTGAGCGGCTCGGAAGCGCTTTTCCTGTGCCGCTGCCTGCTGGTGGTCACGACCGTCCGGCTCGGGCTGACATTGTTCTCCTACAACCGGGTGCGTGGGATGGTGACGCGGCTCAACGCGCACCAGTGTGCCAGCATGGGCGAGTTGCGGCTCGTCGCCTGGGGGGTTGCCGCCGCAGCACGGTTCGTTCCGGGCGCCACCTGCCTGACCCAGGCGCTGTCGGGCCAATACCTCCTCGCGCGCCAGGGCAATGCGTCGAACATCCGCATCGGCATCGAGCGCGGCACTGGCGAGCAATTGAAGGCGCATGCCTGGCTGATCAGCGATGACCACATCGTGCTTGGCGGATCCGTCGATGGTTTCGCCCACCTGATCGACCACGGCAGCCGATGAGCGGCGTAGCCGGAATCCTGCTGCGACAAGGCCCCGCGCCGGCTGAAGCGGCGAGCGACATCCAGCAGATGCTGGCGCGCATACGCCATCGTGGTCCCGACGGAACCTCGTGGTGGCAGGACAGCGGCGTCGCGCTTGGCCATGCCTGGCTCAACACCACCGACGAAGCCGGCCCCGGCCCGCTGACCATGGCCGGCGGCAAGCTGGCCATCACCGCCGATTGCCGGCTCGATAACCGCGACGAGCTGCTCGCAAGGCTCGGCATCAGGGACAACTCACTCGCCGATGCGGCGTTGCTGATGCGGGCCTATCTGCGCTGGGGTGAAACGTGCCCCGTGCATCTGCAAGGCGACTTCGCCTTTGCCATCTGGGATGCCGAGCGGCAGCTTTTGTTTTGCGCGCGAGACCATTTCGGGGTCAAGCCTTTCTATTACCACGCAGCGGAACGCCGCTTTGCCTTTGCCTCCGAGATCGGGCCAATGCTCGGCCTCGACGGGGTCGGTGCTCGACTCAGCGAGCACCGGATTTCGGGATTCCTGGCCGGGCTGCCCGATGACCCGCAGTCCACGCCCTACAGCGACATCTTCGCCCTGCCGGCGCGTCACAGCCTCACCGTCACCGCGCAACGTCTGGTGCTGCGCCGGTACTGGCAGATCGAACCATCGCAGCGAGCACCGCGGCCTGATGCCGCGGAGGAATTCGCCCATCTGTTCGCGCAATCGGTCCGCAACCGCATGCGAGGAAGTCCGTCGATCGGCGCGATGCTGAGCGGCGGCCTCGATTCATCCTCGATCACCTGCGTGGCGGGAGTGCAAAATGCGGCCGAGCGCAAGCCGAGGCTACCGACCTTCTCGCTCGTGTTCGAAAAGGGTTCCTCGATGGACGAGCGCCCGTTCATCGATGCCGTGCTCGATCAGCAGAAGGCCGATCCGACGTTCATCCCAGTCGGCAATTATGCACCCTTCGCTGAATTCGAACGGGTGCTGGAGGAACAGGAAGGCACGTTCCTGGCGCCGGGCCTGACGCTGACCCGCGGTATCTACCGGACGGCCGGCGCCAAGGGCATCAAAGTGCTCCTCGACGGCCATGGCGGCGACGAAGTTGTTTCACAGGGGCATGGCCATCTGCACGAGCTTGCCAATGGCGGCAGGTGGCTGGACCTTTGGCGCGAGGTCCGAAGCGCCTCCAACACCTATGGCGACAGCACGCTCGGCCTGTATTTCCAGTTCCTGACCATCTACGGGCCGGCCTGGCGGATCGCCAGGCTGAGACAGCTGGGGAACCGAGCCCTGAACAGGATGCGCAGGCCTGCCCGATCGAAGCGTGGCCGCAGCTGGCGCGACCTGATCAATCCGGACCTTGCCAGGCGAACCGAGCTCATCGACCGGTTCCATCGGGCTGGCTACATGCCGCCCGGCGTCCAAGCCAGCGACGCGCTCAGCCACCGCTGGATCCTGTCCAACGGCTATGTTCCGCACTCTTTCGAAGTTTTGGACAAGGCCGCCGCCAATTTCGGCGTCGAGCCGCGGTATCCCTTCTGGGACAAGCCGCTGGTGGAATTCTGCCTGGGGCTGCCGGGCGAGGAGAAGCTCCGTCATGGGTTTGGCCGCTACGTGCTGCGCCGGGCCATGGAAGGCATCCTGCCGGCGGCGGTACAGTGGCGGCGCGACAAGATCGATTTCACCGCCAATCTGGTCAACGGCATGGTGCGCAACCATCGCGACCTGCTGGAGCAGTTGCTGGTCGGCGATGCGGGTCGCATCGCACCCTATGTCAACCTGCCGGAAGTAAACGCCGCCTATGCGCGGCTGCTGCGCCAGCCAGACCAGGCAGCACCGCTCGATGTCCAGTATGTCTGGCGCTCGGCGTCGCTGTCGCTGTGGCTGCGGCAGGTCCAGCATGGCGGGAGCCCCGCATGATGTCTCGCCATGAGCCGTTCACCGGCGATCTCGACCGTCTTCCCAGCCGCGACAGGACAGCGGGAGAACGAAGTTACTACCGCGCCTACGGCCTGCTCATCGCGTCCGACGTGTGGCTGCCCGAACTGGAGCCGGCGGACCCGGCGACGGCCGACATCGAGATCGTCATCGGCCCGATCGATATGCCCAAGCCTTCAGCGGAGGCAGCGACCGTCTTCCGTTTCGAGCCCGGCCGGCAGTATCTGGCCTGGGAGGCCGTCGGCGCATTCCTGATCAGCGACGCCCGCCGCATCGATGTCCAGCCGGCGCCCGGCGTCGACGACGCCTTGCTTGCCTTCCCGTTGCTGGGGCCGGTGCTGGCGCTGCTGCTGCACCAGCGCGGCCTGCTGGTGCTGCATGCCAGCGCGATCGCGGTGGCCGGCAGGGGCGCCATCTTCATGGGCGACAAGGGCGCCGGCAAGTCGACGACGGCAAGCGCCCTGATCCGGGCCGGACACGACCTGCTCACCGACGACGTCGTGGCGCTCGATCTCACCAACCCGGACGAACCGATGATCGTTCCGGGATTTCCGCAGATCAAGCTTGCCGCCGACGCCGCGGCGGCAATCTCGCTTGGGCAAGCGCAAGTGCGACCGCAAGTGCATCCGGCAATCGAGAAGATGCAGCATCGCCTGCACGGCGCCTTCTCCGGCAACAGGGTGCCGGCGGCCAGGATTTACATCCTCGAGCGCGGCGAAGGGGCCGGGATCACCCTCCTGCCTCAAATCGCCGCCTTGCCAGCTATCATCAAATTCTCCTACGTGACGCGGTTTGGCCGCGCGGCGCTCTCCGGCGATTTCGCGGCGATGCATCTTCGCCACTGTTCAGCGATCGCTAACCATGTCGGCGTGTGCCGGCTGGACGTTCCGACGGGCATCGACAGGATCGGCGAGGCTGTGGCGCTGATCGAAAAGGAATTGGCTGGAGATGCCTAGGTCATCGGTCTTCAGCCTGTCGCTGTTTCGCGATGTCGCGGCATTCGGCGCGGTCATTGCCCGGATCGGCGGACGACGAACCTGGACGGCGCTGCTGTTCCTGATCCTCGGCAGCCTGACGGAAGGCGTTTCCATCCTGCTGCTGGTGCCGTTGCTGCACCTGGTCGGCCGTGCCGACCAGGATTTCGCGGTAAGGCTGCCCAATATCGAGTTCGTGCGCTGGCTGGTGCCCGGCGGAACGCTGCAGCTGACGACGGTGCTTTGCGCGCTGGTCGGGCTTGTTGCCGTGCAAGCAGCCTTCAACCGCTTCAAGTCGGTGTACATGGCAAGGCTGCTCTTCGATTTCATCAACCGCTTGCGCATGAACCTGTTCGAGAGCATCGGCAAGGCGCGCTGGGGCGTGTTCACGCGCATGCGCGGCTCCGATCTCGACCATGCCCTGACCGGCGACATAGACCGCGTCCAGGGGGCGGCTTTTGCCCTGCTGATGCTGGTGCAGATCGCCGTGCTGCTGGCGGGCTATCTGGTGATTTCCATGTTCATTTCGCCGGTCATGACGGCCTTTGCCGTCGTCATCGGCATCGTGATGTTCATAGCGCTGCAGCCATTTCGCTCGCGAGCCACCGCCTTCGGCCGGATCCTGACGACCAATCGCCAGGACCAGTACCGCACGGTCTCGGAATTTCTCGGCGGCATCAAGGTGGCCAAGAGCCTGAACGTCGAGGCCAGCTATTTCGCGCAGCTGCGGGTCACGCTCGAAAAGATGAAGGCCGACAATATCGCCTATGTCCGCAACTCTTCGATCGGCACCGCCGTGTTCCAGGTGGCGAGCGTCGTGGGCTTGAGCGTCTTCATCTATGTGGCGTTGGTCCGCTTCCACCTGTCGCTGGCCGAGATCGTCGTGCTGCTCCTGGTCTTCATGCGCATCGCGCCGCGCTTCATGGACATGCAGACGCAGGCCCAGCAGGTGCTGATCAACCTGCCCGCCTATACGGCAATGCGCAACCTGCAGGCGCGTTTCGACGCCGAACGGGAGCCTGGCCACGTCGAATCCACGGATGCCCGCAAGCTGACCCTCGATACGGGGCTGAACATTCGCGACGTCTCCTTTGTCTATGACGACGGCGCCGGCAAGGCAGTGGTGAGCGACATCACCTTCGGCCTTCCGGCCGGCAAGGTCACGGCGCTCATCGGCCCGTCCGGGTCAGGCAAGAGCACGATCGCCGACATGCTGCTCGGGCTGCTCGAACCGACCACCGGCAAGATCCTCGTCGACGGCGTCGAGCTCGATGCCGGCAATCGCCGCCGCTGGCGCGATCAGGTGGCCTATGTGCCGCAGGACGTGTTCCTGCTGCATGACACGATCGCTGCGAACCTGCGCCTTGCCGCGCCTCAGGCCAGCGAGGACGACTTGTGGAAGGCACTGCGCGCCGCTCACGCCGGCGATTTCGTAGACCGACTGGACCTGAGGCTGAATACCGTGGTCGGCGACCGCGGCGTGCGCCTCTCGGGTGGCGAGCGCCAGCGCATCGCGCTGGCACGCGCGTTGCTGCGCAAGCCGTCACTGCTCATCCTGGACGAGGCGACAAGCGCGCTCGACTGGCAGAACCAGTCGCTTATCGCCCGGTCGATCGACGGCCTGCGCGGCGCAATGACGATCCTGACCATCGCGCACCGGCCGTCGATGATCGCCTTCGCCGACTGGGTGGTGGCGATGGAGGATGGTCGTGTGGTGGAGGTCGGGCAATATCAGCGGTTGAAGGCGAAGCCGGGGAGCCGGTTGTCCCGGATGCTGTCGGGAGAACAGTCGGAGACCGAACCCGCCGATGTGGCCTGAGGACGATGATGTCCCCGTGGATCTAATGCAGCCCCCGCCGGACGCTGCCCAGCTTCTCGCCCTCGGGCACTTCGGTGGAGTTCTGCTTTCTCTCGGCTTCGCGCAGCCTGTCGGCCGGCGTTGGCGCGCTCCTGGCGATCATGGCATAGACGACCGCGAAATAACCGGCCTGGATGACCACCGCGCAGATGATGACACGCAGCAGTGTCGTGCCAAGCGAAGCTCCACCCAGCCAGGACCAGGCGACGACGATCGCGAGCGCGAACAGCATCCCAACGATGAATTTTGGAAGCGACATACCCAACAGCCCATAAACCGGCTCGGGTATATCCAACGATAGCCCCACCCGAGCGCCGTCCCTTGTGATGCGGGCTTGTTAAACCACCCGCTCTCGACCGGTTGCTTCCGGCCTTTCAACCTGTCGCCACCGTGACAGGTATAATTTGCAATTCTATTAAGGCGAGCAGAAGGCGGCAAGGGCAACCGCACATATTTTTGATTGCGCTTACGCGTTCGATTCTGCCATGCTGCAACGCACCCGGCCGCATTTCACTCAACCTGCAGCCATTGCATATCTGGAGTACAACCCATAATATTAGATGGTATTTTAGGTGAATAGTCCAGAATATAGCATCGTCAGTAAGGACTCGTATGCTCTGGATCCCGACACTGGGAACGCGCCGCCCACAAAACGCCCTAAAAACGCCCGGATTTTTTTATGCTTGCCCATTTATTGTCACAAATGTGCTAAACATTTCGAAATTTGTGCAGCGCGAGCTTATTATTTAGTCAATTCATGACGCGACTATTTCAGCGGCGTGGGAAATTGTGTGTTGCGCTGCAGCATTTTTTTGGTATCGTGCGGTAAACCATTCGTTCAACGCATGGAGTTTCCGTATGAGGGATATTGCCAAGTCGGCCACGGCGGGGTTTTCGCAGGCCGACACCGACTTTCCGCCGCCGATCGGCGGCCTCATCAAGCGGAGTTTCGACATCGTCGGTTCGCTGGCTGGACTGATCGCGCTCAGCCCGCTGTTCATCATGATAGCGCTGCTCGTCAAATTCTCCGATGGCGGATCGGTTTTCTATGGTCACCGTCGAATCGGGCGCGGCGGACGGCTCTTCTCCTGCCTCAAGTTCCGCACCATGGTTCCGGACGGCGACAAGGTGCTGGCAGCCTATCTCGCGACCAATCCAGAGGCCAATGCGGAATGGATAGCGACCCGCAAGCTGAAGAACGATCCACGCGTCACCCGCGTCGGAACGGTGCTGCGCAAGCTGAGCCTCGATGAATTGCCGCAGATCATCAACATCCTCCAGGGCGACATGAGCCTTGTCGGGCCTCGCCCGGTGGTCCGGGACGAACTGGAAATCTATGGCAGCGCGGCTGTCTATTATCTGAAGTCCCGGCCCGGCCTGACTGGCCTGTGGCAGGTCAGCGGCCGCAACGACGTTTCCTATGACAGCCGCGTCGCGTTCGACCGCCACTATGTCGAGAACTGGTCGCTGTTCGAGGACGTTCGCATCATCATCAGAACAGTGCCGGCCGTCTGGATGTCGCGCGGCTCTTACTGATCGGCCGGCAGGATCAAGGCATCCGGCGGCAAGCTCATCGGGCGATGGGGCTAAAACGGATCGGAACGCTCAGTTGAAGATAGACATTTTCGAAGCCTTTGGCAGCGGCCCGTTTTCCGGCCGCTCGCGGCTCCTGGCGACCTGCCTTGCGATGTCGCTTGCTTTTCCCCAGATGGCCGCCGCCGACGATTACCGTCTGGGCTCCCAGGACAAGCTCACCATCCGCATCGCCGAATGGCAGACCGTCGAAAGCACGTTCCGCGACTGGTCGTCGGTCAATGGCCAATATACGATCGGCCCGGCAGGCACGCTGTCGGTGCCTTTCGTCGGCGAGTTGCCGGCGGCCGGCAAGACCACGGCGGAGGTCGCCGCGGCGATCGGCGAGGCGCTGCAGCACAAGCTCGCTTTGTCGGACAAGCCCGAAGCCTCGGTCGAAATGGCGCAGTTCCGGCCCTTCTACATTTCGGGCGAGGTGCAGAATCCCGGGCAATTTCCCTTTGTGCCCGATCTTACGGTGCTGAAAGCGATCAGCGTCGCCGGAGGCATCAGGCGCAACGCCGACTACGGTCCCCAACTCGGCAAGGACCTGGTCACCGCCAAGGGCAATTTCGATATCTCCGACGACCAGCGCGTTCGGCTGATCGTCAAGCGCGCCCGCATCGACGCCGACATGGCCGGCAAGACGAGTTTTGAGGCACCCAAGGAGGTCGAAGGCGATCCGCGGCTGCCGACCATCGTCGCCGACGAGATGACAATCCTTACCGCCGACCAGAAGGCGCTGAAGCTCAAGCTCGAGGCGCTCGACGATCTCAAGGGTGTGCTGCAGGCCGAAATCGAATCGCTGCAGAAGAAGATCGTCAACCAGCAGAAGCAGGTCGACCTGGCCCAGCAACAGCTGGCCAGCATCGGTCCGCTGGCCCAGAAGGGACTGGTGGCCAATGCCAGGCTTCTGGATTCGCAGCAGTCCGTTACCGACCTGCAGGGCAAGATCCTGGACTACGAGACAGCCATCCTGACCGCCAAGCAGGCGATCAGCAAGGCGACGCAGGACGCCATCGACGCCCAGAACACCTTGAGTTCGAGCCTCGCCGCCGATCGCCAGCAGACCGAAGCCGACCTGAACGAGGCCGCGCTGAAGGTGAATATGCAAAAAGGCCTGATAGCCCAGGCCACGGATCCGGCAACGACGGCCGCCATCACCAACGACCAGCAACCTACCTTGCTCTATTCGCTGGTGCGCAATGTCGACGGCAAGACCAGCGAAATCGCCGCCAAGGAAGACACACCGGTGCTGCCTGGCGATGTGATCAAGATCAAGCTGGCGCCGCTGGCTAGCCAGTAGAAACGCGGAGGATCGCGGGCTCGCCGCGTTCGATCCACAGCGCAAGACTTTGAGCCTCAGCCAAGCCTGCTTGGCGGAGGTTTTTTGCTGATAGATTTTCAGCACCGGAAAATCAGAATGGCTTTTGACGCAATCCCGAACGGAACCGCTACGCGGTTTTCCCGCGATGGCTTTAGACTAGCGGACTCTCATCATTACTCGGCTGCCGCGGGACGGTGAGGCCAGGCTGCCTGTCCGGCCTTGGCATCCCCCGGCTCGAAAGCCGGTGACCATCGCGTGCGGGTGACCGGCAGCCTCGCCAGCTTGAAGAAGCTGAAATACATCAGGAATGAACCCATGATGTAGGGGTTGAGTATCTCGACCTCGACGAAGGAGCGGATGAGCAGCAGCACCATCACGCCGATCAGAACCACCGATTCGGCCTGCCATGTCTTGAAGACCACCGCCGCGATGTGGCCGAGGAGCGTGCGCAGCATGATCAGCGATATCAGCACCGCCCCGGTGAAGCCGAGTTCGACAAGGGCTTCGACATAGGTGTTGTGGAAATGGAAGCCGGTGCGGGTGCTGATGTAGAATTCGTTCCACAGCCGCTCCGCCTCGGCAAAGCCCTGCACCCAATAGGCGGCATAGCCGACGCCAAGGATCGGCGATCGCATCGCGGCGTTCCAGCCCTGCTCCCACAGATAAGTCCGCCCGGTGAGCGTCGAATCCTTGCCGAAGATGCCAAGCACGAAGTCCATGAGCCCGAGATTGAGGGCGACGATGGCCACCACGACGATCATGCCGGCGCCGACCAGGAAGATCACCCGGCGGTAGCGTCGCGACAAAAGCTTGCTCATCGCAAGAAGCGCCACCAGCGCCAGAACCGCCGGTATCGAGGCCATCGAGGTGGCGGAATGCGAGACGACCAGCACATAGGCCGACAACAGCACGACCGGCACGGTCAGCATGAAACTCAGCCGGCCACGCCGAAGAAAAGCAAGGAACACGACCGAGAAATAGATGCCGAGCGAGCCGACGAAGCCGATCTGGTTCTTGGAGGCGAAGGCGCCGACGAAATTATAGGTGCCGTCGAGGACGTCCTCGGAATAGGCGCCGACTTTCAGCGAATAGAGCAGGACGAAGAATATGCCGACCAGGGCGCCTATCGTCAGGGTGCGCACGCTGACGGTGCGTGCGGCGACATAGGCGCAGGCGATATGGGACAAGTACTGGACCGCCGTTCTGGCGGTGACGCCGGGCGCCTGCGACCAGAATATGGAAAAGCAGACATAGGCCGCGAAGAGCAGCGGCAGCCAGGCGCTGGACAGTTGCCGCAGGAAACGCTGGTAGTCGACCAGGATAAGCGGAAGCCAGACGGCATAATAGGCCAGGATCAGCACCTGGCCGAAAATGACGGAATAGGAGAACGCCCAGATCGAAACGGCAACGGCAAAGCTGCCATAGACGGAATTCTTCTCGGGATCGACGAGCAGGGATTTGGGAATTTTCATCTCACGGTCCCGTCGACACGACCCAGGACCGGCAGGCCGCAAACCAGCCGGCATATTCGCAAACAGGGTCGTACAAGAAACGGCGCCTCCATTGTGCAGTGCAATATAACCTATCGCACCCCGTGCTCAATGGCAAATCCGGTCACCTTGTCTTACAGCGCGGCGATCGCCGAGAGATCTCGGCCGTGGACGGGCCAATTGGTCATGTGCTCCGACTGCCCATCAGGAACGAGGCGCGTCCCTTGAGGTTTCCTTAGTCCATGCGCATGCCTAAATCGGCCTCGCCGTGGTGGGTATGGTGGAAGCGCTGCGCGACCAACTCGAAGGAACCGCGCCATAATCCGGCCGATTGGCCCAGACGATCCGGCCGCATGCCGGCTTGAACTCGGTCGGCGGTCACCTCACAGTCCCAGGACGGGCCAGCACGCAGGGCGGCTTCAGCCAACATGAACAGGGGGGAACACATGCCAATGAATTTCGCGGGACGCTTCGCCGACCGGTCGGCGGTCATCACCGGCGGCGCCTCGGGCATCGGCCTGGCGGTCGCGCAGAGGATCGCCGACGAAGGCGGGCGCGTCTGCGTCTGGGATCGCGATCCCGCACAGATCGAACAGGCGAAAGCCATTGTTCCCGGCCTGCGTGGAGTGACGTTGGACGTTGCGGATGCGGCAAGTGTGGAGGTCGCCGCACGATTGACGATCGACGCCTTCGGCGCGGTCGACATACTGGTCACCAGTGCGGCCATCACCGGCCCCAACATGACCACCTGGTCCTATTCGGTCGAGGACTGGCGTGGGGTCATCGACATCAACATCAACGGCGTCTTCTACTGCAACAAGGCGCTGGTGCCACACATGCTCGAGCGCAACTATGGCCGCATCGTCAACATTGCCTCGATCGCCGGCAAGGAAGGCAATCCCAACGCTTCCGCCTACAGCACCTCGAAGGCGGCGGTGATAGGCCTGACCAAGTCGCTCGGCAAGGAACTCGCCAAGACCAAGGTGACGGTCAATTGCGTGACGCCGGCCGCCGTGCGCACCGCGATCTTCAAGCAGATGAAGCAGGAGCACATCGATTTCATGCTCTCCAAGATACCGATGGCGCGGTTCGGCGAGGTCGAGGAAGTGGCGGCGCTGATCTCATGGATCGCCTCGGAGGAATGCTCGTTCACCACGGCCGCTGTGTTCGACGTCTCGGGCGGCCGCGCCACCTACTGATGCACTACAAATCCGCGTGAGCAGGCAACGATATGCCATCGCCGACGTATAGTCGGTGATGGAACGTGTAGAAACGGCAAATATTTCAGACAGTTCCACGGGTGTGACCTTTCGCTGCGATCTCGGCGTTCAGGGAGAGGAATTCCCCCACTTCTGGGAACATACGGTCGGCAGCGGCCACGCGACGCTCGCCCTGCGCGCGGACTGGCAGGCGCAGATGCGCCGGGCGCATGACGAACTCGGCTTTCGCCATGTCCGTTTTCACGGGCTGCTCGATGACGACATGGGCACGCTCATCGACCATGACGACAAGCCGCTCTATTCGTTCTTCAATGCCGATCAGATCTTCGATTTCCTGCTGTCGATCGGCATGCGCCCCTTCGTCGAGCTGAGTTTCACGCCGACGATGCTGTCGTCGTCCGGAAAGATCGTCTTCCGTTATCGCGCCAATGTCAGCGCGCCGAAGGACTACGACCAGTGGTCGACGCTGATTTCGAAACTCGTCGCTCACTGGGTTGATCGCTACGGCCTCGACGAGGTGCGGCAATGGTTCTTCGAGGTCTGGAATGAACCCAATCTCGAGGCGTTCGGCAGCGGCAAACAGGAGGATTATTTCAAGCTGTATGCCTACACGGCAAGAGCAATCAAATCCGTTGACACGCATTTGAAGGTCGGCGGACCAGCCACAGCCGACAATGCCTGGATCGATGAGTTCATCGCTTACTGTGGCCAGAACGGCCTTCCCGCGGACTTCGTCAGCACGCACCATTATCCGACCGATGCCTTCGGCCAGCCTGGCGACGACACCGAAGCCCAGCTCTCGGAAAGCACGCGAAGCGTCCTGCGCGAGGAAGCGCGCACCGCGCGACGGCAGGCAGGCGACCGTCCGCTCTACTACACCGAATGGTGCACATCGTCGAACCCGCGCGATCCCATGCACGACGAGCCCTATGCCGCCGCCTTCATCGTCAAGACGATCATGGAGGCGAGAGGGCTGGTTCAGGGCTACAGCTACTGGACCTTTTCGGATATTTTCGAAGAGAATTATTTTCCATCCCTACCCTTTCATGGTGGTTTCGGCCTGATGAACCTTCACGGCGTCGCCAAACCGGCTTACCGTGCCTTCGAAATGCTGCATGGCCTTGGAACCGAAATCCTGTCGACTCAAGGCAATCATCCCACCGTCGACAGTTGGTGTGTGCGCGACGGAAATTCGTTGACCGTGCTGATTTCCAACTTCGCCTTGCCGCGGCATCCGGTCGCGAACGAGACCGTGCAGATTCAACTTGAGAATGCACGGCGGCCCGACATGGTAACCATCCGACGCGTCGATGCGGCAAATGCCAACCCCAAGGCGCTATGGGCGACGATGGGAAGTCCCGATTACCTGAGCCGAGCAATGGTAGAGCATTTGCATGCGGCCTCGGCGATGCCGGAACAGGCGCAAGCGATCGCCTTCAACGGTCATACCCTTCTGTTCGATGTCACCGTACCTGCGCAGGGCGTTGCTGCCATCAGGCTGGAGTTTTTATCGATTGCTTAGAGCAGATCCCGCCGCGCTGGCCGATGACGAACTGCTGGACCGCTGTCAACGCGCCGCGTTCGGCTATTTCCTGGAGAACGTGAACCCCGACAACGGGCTGGTCGCCGACACGTCGCGGCCCAATTCGCCGTGCAGCATCGCCGTCGTCGGTTTTGCCCTGTCCTGCTATCCGATCGGCGTCGAACGTGGCTGGATAACGCGCGACGCGGCTGCCTGCCTGACCCTTGCGGCGCTACGCTTTTTCCAGACCAGCACGCAAGGCAGCGGTCACGACGTCACCGGCCACAAGGGTTTTTACTACCACTTTCTCGACATGCGGAGCGGCTTGCGCGTTTGGCGCTGCGAACTGTCGATGGTGGATACCGCCCTGCTGATCGCCGGCATGCTGGTGGCGAGCGCGTATTTTTCCGACGACAATGACGAAGAAGCCGAAATCCGCCTCCTGGCCGAGGCGCTCTACAGGCGCGTCGACTGGCGATGGGCGCAAGGCAGCAGCCCGACGCTCCGCCAGGGCTGGAAGCCGAGAAGCGGCTTTCTGCATTATGGCTGGGAAGGCTATAACGAGGCGACGATCCTCTATGTGCTGTCGATGGCCTCTCCGGACCGCCCGACCTCGGACGACAGCTACGAGGCCTGGACGGCGACCTATCAATGGGAAAACATCTACGGCCACGACGTGCTCTATGGCGGGCCGCTGTTCATGCACCAGTTCTCGCATGCCTGGATCGATTTCGCCGGCATCCGCGACGCTTTCATGCGGGAGAAGAATTCGGACTATTTCGAAAACAGCCGCCGCTCGACATACCTTCACCGCGACTACGCCCGGCACAACCCTTACGGCTTTGACGGCTATGGCGAGAATTTGTGGGGCCTTTCGGCCGGAGACGGACCGGGCGGCTTCCGCGCCAGCGTGGAGCGGCGGCCCCACCGGTTTTCCGGCTATGCCGCGCGCGGCGCGCCTTTCGGACCGGATGACGGGACAATCGCGCCATGGTCCTATCCGGCGTCGCTGCCTTTCGCGCCGGACATTTGCCTGGCGGCGCTGCGTCACCTCGTCGATCGTTATCCGGAGGTTCTCGACGATTTCCGCCTGCCGAGCGGTTTCAACCCGACATTGGCCAACCGCCGCAAATTCGGCCGCAACGGCTGGGTCTCGGAAGGCCATTACGGGCTCGACCAGGGCATCGCGGTGATGATGATCGAAAACCACCGTTCCGGACTGATCTGGAAGCTGATGCGTTCCAATCCCCATATCCGTCGCGGCCTGGGCAAGGCGGGTTTCACCGGCGGATGGCTGTCGCGGCCGGTACCCGGGGGGCGCGATGTCGCGTGAACCGACGAGAGCCGCCGTCTTCCCTGTCGACAGCAATGACGTCGAACTGATCAGGGGCGCGCATCCCGCGCACTGGAAGAACCCGACCGCGAACGGCCCCTACAATCTCGTTGTCATCGGCGCCGGGCCGGCAGGGCTGACCGCCGCGCGTGACGCCGCGAGCCTTGGCGCGAAGGTCGCGCTGATCGAACGCGGGCTGATCGGTGGTGCCTGTGTCAATGTCGGCGGCATCCCGTCGAAGTCGATCATCCGCACGGCCAGGCTCTATGCCGATATGCGCGATGCCGAGAGCTTTGGCGGCGACCCGCCAGACCACCTTCGTGTCGACTTTCAACGGGCGATGACACGGATGCGGCAGATACGGCAGCGGATCAGCCGTGCCAATTCGGCCGTTTCCGTCGCAGCCGAGGGCATCGACCTCTATTTCGGCGAAGCGCGCTTCGCCGGACCGGACACCGTCGTGGTCGCGGACAGGACCCTGCATTTCAAGAAGGCATTGGTCGCGACCGGCGCGCATGCGAGCGGGCCCGCGATTCCAGGGCTTGCCGTGGCCGGTTATCTCGACAACGAGACCATGTACGACCTTACGCAATGCCCGCCGCGGCTCCTCGTGATCGGCGGCGGGCCGCTCGGCTGCGAGACGGCGCAGGCTTTCTGCCTGCTCGGCGCCAAGGTCATACTGGCGCAGAGCGATCCGATGTTCCTGCCCGGCGAGGAGCGCGACGCCGCGCAGATCCTTTCGGATGCGCTGGCGCGCGAGGGGATCGAGGTGCGGCTGAACACCGAAGTGGTGGCGGTGCGGATGGAGGGCGAGAAGAAGGCCGCCGACCTGATGCGGGATGGCGACACGACGACGATTACGGTCGATGAGATCATCACTGGCGTCGGCCGTTCGCCCAACGTCGATGGCCTGGGCCTCGATGAAGCCGGCGTGGCCTATGACGCCAGCGGCATCAAGGTCGACGATTATCTGCGATCCACCAACCCAAATGTCTACGCGGCGGGCGACGTCTGCCTCGAATACAAGTTCACCCACACCGCCGAGGCAACAGCGCGCATCGTCGTGCGCAATGCCCTGTTTCGCGGCCGCGAAAGGCTCAGCGAACTCGTTATCCCCTGGTGCACCTATACCGATCCGGAGATCGCCCATGTCGGTCTCTATCCCCTGGAGGCGCGGCGCAACGGCATTCCGGTCAAGACCTATACGGTCCTGATGCACGATGTCGCCCGCGCCGTGATGGACGGCGAAGAGGAAGGGTTCGTCAAAATCCACGTCAGGGAGGGATCCGACCGCATCCTGGGAGCGACGGTCGTTGCCAGCCATGCCGGCGAGATGATCAATGCCGTGACCCTCGCTATCCGTTCGGGCATGGGATTGCATGCGTTGGCCGATGTCATCCATCCCTTCCCGACACAGGCGCAAGGCATCAAGATGGCGGGCGACGCTTACCGACGGACACGGTTCACTTCATTGCGCAGGCGCCTGGCGGCCCGCTGGCTGGCCTGGTCCAGGCGATAGGCCTTTGCGCTCGGTCCCAGCCGGATCCGCATTGCGACCGATCCGCAAGGCAAGCGCGCCGGGCATCAGACTGTGATCCAGCGCTTGACGAAAGCACGGTTCGGCTAAACAAGTCGAAGCTGATTTCTGTGGCTGCGGGGGCCTCGTTAATGTCGTCCGAGAAAGAGCTTGCGCAACTCCTGGCGCGAAGCGTCGGGCGTCCGCCTTGAGCGCGCGGCCCAATGTCGACATGCCGGCGCGCGGCAGCGGGCGACGCGTGCTGATCGTGTGCCATGAGCCGGCGTTTCCGCCGACTTCCGGCGCGGATCTGCGCAACTATCGCAATGCCGTGGCGGCGGCCGCGTTCGGACCGGTCTGCCTGGCCTCGGTGCGGCCCAGGGCCATCGCCATGACCGCGCCCAATCCGCTGATCCGCATCGAGGCGCTGTCGATCGAGGGAGAGCCCCGGACGGCTTCCATCGGATGGTGGCGTATAAGGGAGGAGCATCGCATTTCGCGCGCGGCCCTGGCGCGGCTGGAAGCACTGATCCTCGAATTCCGCCCTGACACCGTGGTGGTCGAGAGCATCGGCCTGTTCAAGCTGCTGCGGCCTTTACGATCGCTGGCAAAGCAGCTCATCCTCGACATGCACAATGTCGAGTCCGACTTGTCCGCGCAGATGAAACGCGCCGAAGCGACCGCATCGCGCCTTTCCGTCGCCGCATCGGTGCCTGGCATCAGGCATCTCGAAAGAAAGGCGCTCGCCCTTGTCGACAGGGTCTGGGTCTGCTCGAACGAGGATCGCGAGAAGCTGATGCGCTTTGGCGGGCGCGCGATGCCCATCGATGTCGTTCCCAATGGGATTCCCAACGTCGAGGCGATTCCCGATGTGCTGCCCCCGGAACCGTCGGCCAATAGCGGCTTTCCGGTGATCCTTTTCATCGGTCATCTCGGCTATCCTCCAAACGTCGACGCCGCCGTGCGATTGGCCCGGACCATATTGCCCCGCATCCGCCAAGCCTTGCCCGACGCGAAGCTGGTTCTCGCCGGACGCGGCCCGGAACCGGCCGTGCTGGCCCTGCGCGGGTTGCCCGATGTCGAGCTCGTTGAAGATCCCGAAAGCGTGGGGCCGCTCCTGTCCAGCGCGCATCTCAGCATCATCCCGCTCAGGGCGGGCGGGGGCACGCGCATCAAGATTCTGGAGGCGATGGCCTGGGGGGTGCCGGTGATCGCGACACCGCTCGCGGCCGAGGGCCTGGGCCTGGTCGAGAACGACGAGGTGCTGCTGTCGGCCAGCGACGAAGGCCTGGCCGCCATGGCCATCCAACTTTCACGCGACGCCGGGCGCCGGGCAAGGCAGCGCGTGCGCGCCCACCAGGCCGCATGGGTAAGGTTTGGCCCGCAGGCGATCCGCGATGCCGTCCGTGCCGGGCTTGCCCTGGATAATGACGGCGATGACGACCAGCCGTCTCGGATCGCCCCATGAGCCGCCGATTATCCCGCCGATCCTGCACCGGACGTGGAAGACGGACAGCGTTCCCGAACGCTTCCAGGCCTATGCCGAGAGATGGAAGGGCCTTGGGGCCGCAATGTCCTACCGGTCCGTTCGCACACGCCACGCAGAGCCCGGTTGCCAGGGTCAGTCGTGCAGATCCCGCGCAATCGGCGGACCGACCGAAAATCCGGAGAACGTGACTTCGAAACCTTCACGCTGCGGCGAACAGCACATCAACCCGACATCGACGATCTTCGAGGTCGGGAAATAGGCGAGCCGCACCGGCTTCCAATGGCCGTCGGAAGCATCCAAATACTGGACGCGGACCGCCTCGCCGTGGCGGGTCAGGCGGATCCTGACGCCGTCAGGGCCGGCGGCAATGGCCACCAGCGACCAGTCCGAGGTGTCGTTGGTGACGACGACGGAGAAATAGGCAAGGCCATCGGTGTATTCGATGCCGGCCTTGATCCAGTGCGTTTCGCTCAGCCGGACCATCAGGCCGGCCTGATCGTAAAGCACCTCGTAGTCGCCCTTGACGGTCACTTCGGCGGTGAAATCGCCCTCGACCCGCCGATACAGGAAGTGGCCGTTGTCGCGCCAGAAGCCATAGAAGGTCTCACGCCAGAAATCGGTCTCCTTGCCGGTGCGCACGCGCACGCCATCACCTTCGATGGCATGGTGCGGCGGCGGGTTGAGCCAGGTCAGGTCCTGCAATGTCATCCCTTTGCACCGGTCCGTTTCCAGAGGAAGTGACGGTCCGCCGGCGGTCGGCCGGCGCGCCAGGTTATCCCGCGAACGTATAGGCGGTCTTTACCGTGGTGTAGAACTCCATGGCATAGCGGCCCTGTTCGCGCGGACCGAAGCTCGAGCCCTTGCGACCACCGAAAGGAACGTGGAAATCAACGCCCGCCGTCGGCAGGTTGACCATCACCATGCCGGCTTCGGAGTTGCGCTTGAAATGCGTGGCGTGCTTGAGGCTCGTGGTGCAGATGCCCGAGGTCAGGCCGAACGGCGTGTCGTTGGCGACGGCAAGCGCCTCGTCATAATCCTGGACGCGGATGACACTGGCGACGGGGCCGAAAATCTCCTCGCGCGAACTGCGCATGGCGTTGGTGGCCTCGGTCAGCAGCGCCGGCTTGAGATAGAAGCCCGGCGTCTTGCGGTCGAGCCGTTCGCCGCCGAAAGCGAGCGTGGCGCCTTCACGGACGCCGATGGCGATATAGTCCTCGTCCTGCTTGAGCTGGGTGGCGTCGACGACCGGGCCGATCTGTGTCTGCGCGTCGAGCGCGTCGCCGATCACCAGCTTCTCCATGCGCTCCTTGAGCGCGTCGACGAAACGGTCGTGGATGCCTTTGGTGACGATCAAACGCGACGAGGCCGTGCAGCGCTGGCCGGTCGAGAAGAAGGCGCCGTTCAGCGCGCAATCGACAGCCACCGCGAGATCGGCATCGTCGAGCACGACCAGCGGATTCTTGCCGCCCATTTCAAGCTGGAACTTGCGCATGTGCTCGACGCTTGCCGCCGCGACGCGCTTGCCGGTTCCCACCGAGCCTGTGAAGGAGATGGCGTTGACGTCGGGGCTGTCGAGCATCGCCTGGCCGACCACCGAGCCCTTGCCCATGACGAGGTTGAGCACGCCCTTGGGCAGGCCGGCGCGATGCAGGATGTCGACGATGGACCAGGCGCTTTCGGGAACGAGCTCGGCCGGTTTGAAGACGATGGTGTTGCCGTGGGCCAGCGCCGGAGCGATCTTCCAGGCGGGAATGGCAATAGGGAAATTCCACGGTGTGATGATGCCGACCACGCCGACCGCTTCGCGCGTGATCTCGACGCCGACGCCCGGCCGCACGCTTGGCACCACCTCTCCCGACAGGCGCAATGTTTCGCCGGCAAAGAAATCGAATATCTGGGCGGCGCGGATGGTCTCGCCAATGCCCTCGGCCAGCGTCTTGCCTTCCTCACGCGCCAGATTGCGGCCGAGTTCATCCTTGCGCGCCATGATCTCGTCGGCCGCCTTTTTCAGCACCGCATGGCGCGCCAGCGGACCGGAACGGGACCACGCTGGAAACGCCGCCTTGGCCGCCGCTATCGCCTGGCCCGCCTGTTCGACCCCCGCCGAAGCATATTCGCCGACGACGTCGCCGGTATCCGAGGGGTTGATGTTGCGGGAGCCGGCATCGCCGACCCATTCACCATCGATGAGGTTTTTTCGAAACGCTGTCATGTCCTTGCCTTCCTGGCTGTTGGCCGCGCGGCGGCATCTGTCTGAAGTGGTATTTGCCAGACAATTGCCTTGCGGGAAAGCACGCACTGGGCCTGGAGACCGCGACAAAAGTCCCCGGGCTGCACCCACGCCTTCGCGGCAGCGGCGACGGAGCCGCGTCGCCAAGCAATCCGGCTAACATGGGCGGGCAGCGCTCCGGGTCAAGGCCGGATTGCCTGTACAGGCATGTCCACAATCTTGATTTGCCTGGTGTGGCGTGTCATGCGTCGTCACGATGGCAGCAATCGAAACGACGATCCAGCGCGCCGGCGCCACCGGCAACGTCAAGGCTACCCGCGAAGACTGGCTGAAGCTGGCGCTTGAAACCCTGATCTCGGACGGCGTCGAACGCGTCCGTGTGCTGACGCTTGGCCAGCAACTCGATGTCTCGCGCTCGAGCTTCTACTGGTATTTCAAGAGCCGGCAGGATCTGCTCGACCAATTGCTGGACCACTGGCGGCAGACCAATACCCGATTCATCGTCGAGCGTGCCGCACGCCCTTCCACGACTGTCATTCGCGGGGTGATGAGCATTTTCGAATGCTGGGTGGACGAAAAGCTGTTCGATCCCCGGCTGGATTTCGCCATCCGGGCATGGGCTCGCCGCTCCCCCACCATCCGGCGTGCGCTCGACGAGGCCGACGAAGAACGCGTCACTGCCATCCGCGGCATGTTCTTGCGTCATGGCTATGAGGAGGAAGACGCGTTCGTTCGCGCTCGCGTGCTCTATTTCATGCAGATCGGCTACTATTCGCTCGAACTCAACGAGCCGATGAGCAGTCGCCTGCCGCATGTTGCCGCGTATCTGCGCAGCTTCACCGGCCAGGAGCCTTCGGCTGCGGATGTCGAGGATTTTTCGTGCTACGTCGCGAAAGCGGTCTCCGGCGGCCGGTAGCCCGAAGACTCCGAACTCGTGATCCCAATAGCGCTTCGCCATGGAACGAAGAACCGGCGGCGATAGGATGGTAGGTTCCGGCTAAAGCGTAAACGACCAGAACAGGCAGGCCAGCGTGGCGGCGGCAAAGATCACGAAGAACAGGCTGCGCAGCAGCACGTTGCGGCGTAACTCGTTCATGACGAAGTGGCAACCGACGACCGCCACGGCAAACAGGAACCGCCAGTTCAACAACGCCAGAAGAGCGCTGCCCTGACCGAAGGCCCATCGGGCGAGCAGGCCGCCGACGATGGTGGCGAACAGCACAATGACAGTCCAGAAGATCGCATCGGCGGCATGGAGGAGGACGATACTGGCCGCGCGGATCGGCAGGATCATCATCAACAGCGCGCTGAAGAAGAAAATTGCCGCAAGCGGAATGAACGTTCCGGCGTCGGCGATGCCGTCGAGACGCTTGACGCCGATCGCCCCATAGGGATAGCCGTGACGGGCCACCGCAAGGCTCAGCGCCATGAGCAAGGCGGTCAAGACGGAGACGAGTGCGAAGGTCGTGAGGGCTTTGCTCATGGGGTTCCTGTCCCGAACGAATCAGACAGGAACCGGTGTAACCGATGGTCGTAAATTGCGCGTAAGCTTTCACCCGCCGCCGGCATCCCGAAGGGGATAACCGTCAGGGCAAAGCCACTCGGCGACGACCAGGTCGACCGCAGTGCGCGCCGTCCGCCTCCGGCAGATCAGCTCCAGGCGTGCAGCGGCGGATTCTCGCCGTTGAGGAAATATTTGCCAAGGATCGAATATTTCCAGCGCACCGGATCGTGCAGCGTGTGCGTGCGGGCGTTGCGCCAATGGCGATCGAGATTGTGCTCGGCCAGCGTCGAGCGCGTGCCGGCCAGTTCGAACAGCTTGTTCGTTGCGGCGATGGCGATTTCGGTCGACAGGATTTTTGCTTCCGCGGTGACGATCTGGGCATGCGCGACCGTTTCGGCTGTCGGCTCGGCCACCGCCTTGTCGATGGCATGGCCGGCCTTTTCGAGCAGCGCCTGCGCCGCGTGCAGGCGCAGCGTGAGGTCGCCGACAGCCTGGATGGTGTAGGGATCGTCCCAGGCATTGTCGAAGCCGCTGTCGATCCAGGCGCGGCTCCTGGTCCTGACAAAATGAACCGTCTCGTCGATCGCCGCCTGGGCGATCCCGGTGTCCACCGCCACCTGGATGATCTGGAAGATGGCGCCGTCGGCGGTCGGCTTGTCGTAGCCCTTGTAGCCCGGCACCAGATACGTCTTCGGCACCTTGACGTTGTCGATGATGACGGTGCCGGAGAGCGTCGTGCGCTGGCCGAAGCTCGACCAGTCGTCGATAACGGTCAGGCCGGGCGCACCACGGTCGGCGATGGCATACCAGGCGCGACCTTCGTCATCGAGCGCCACGATCGGCACCAGATGGGCAAGCAGCGCGCCGGACGAATAGAATTTGCGGCCGTTGACGACGACATGGTCGCCGGCGTCGGTGAAGCGGGTCTCGAAATCGGCGGCGCGCTTCGAACCGAACTCGGAAAAGGCGTTGCCGAACCGGGTGCCCTTCAGCGCCTCGGTGAACAGCAGCTTCTGCTGTTCCACATCCGACACGGTGCGGATGGCCGCGATGACGCCGAGATGGTTCTGCGCGACCTGGCCGATTGAGGAATCGGCCGCCGAGATGATCTCGATCACCTTGACCAGCGTCGCATAGGACAGTTCCGGCCCGCCGAATTCCTTCGGCACATTGATCGACCACAGGCCGCTTTGGGAGAAGGCGTCGAGCTCGGCAACCGGCCAGATACGCTCGCGGTCGCGCGTGGACGCCCCCTTGACGAATTCGGCGGCGAGCGCATGGGCGATGGCGATCGCCTCCGCATCGTCCCTGATGATGTGTGCTGGTGCCGAGGGCCTTGCGACCGGCGGTACGGCGGCGGAAGCATGGTCTGTCTTGACGGTCGAGACGGTCATTTCATTGCTCCTTCAAATTTCGGTTCAGGCAACGGCGTGGAGACGGGATGGCTTGGCGGCGGGCGACGGCTGCTGGCCGAGATAGAGCGCCCTGATATCCTCGCGCTGGCGAAGATCGGCGGCCGCGCCGGACAGGACCGAGACGCCGTTTTCGAGCACAGTGGCGTGGTCGGCATAGCCAAGCGCGACCGCCGAGTTCTGCTCGGCGACCAGGATCGACAGACCGGTCTCGCGGTTGAGTTTTTTCAGCGTCTGAAAGATGTCTTGCACGATGAGCGGGGCAAGCCCCATCGAGGGCTCGTCGAGAACCAGCAGGCGCGGCCGCGACATCAGCGCGCGGCCGATGGCAGTCATCTGCTGTTCGCCACCGGAGGTGAGGCCGGACAATGTCCGGCGCTTTTCCCTGAGACGCGGAAAATAGGAATAAACCCGTTCGAGATCCGCGTTGATTTCGGCTCGGCGGCCGCTGCGGCCGATGCCGCCGGCGACCAGGTTTTCCTCGACGGTGAGGCTCTTGAAACAGTGACGGCCTTCCAGCACCTGGACCAGCCCGGCGCGTACGAGATCGCCCGGCTTGCGGCGCGAGACATCCGAGCCATCATAGCGGATGGAGCCGGCGTTGACCTGGCCGCGCTCTGCCGGCAGCAGGTTGGAGACGGCCTTCAACGTCGTGGTCTTGCCGGCGCCGTTGGCACCGAGCAGCGCCAGAATCCCACCCCGCCTGATCTCGAAGCTGACGCCATGCAGCGCCGTGATGGCGTTGATATAGGTGGCGTGGACCGCGTCCACGGCCAGGATGATGTCGTCGTTCGGCATGGCTGTTTCCGTGCTTTGCGGATGGGCCGGGCGCCGCGGATGGTGTCCACGGCACCCGGCCCGGAGATCAGTTGGTGGTCACGGCGTTGGCATCGTCGGCGGTGCGCAGCTTGATGCCCTTCTCGGCGGCATAGGCCTCGGCCGACTTCTCGATGATCGGCCGCAGCAGCGCCCAATCCGGCGCGATCCAGTCGGAAACGACGTTCCACTTCTTGCCGTCCCACTGCTGGAAGGTCACGTAGCCCTCGCCCTCGTGGTTATCCCAGCTGACATTGATCGAGTGGAACAGGTCCTTGGCGCCGAGCGTCTCGACCTTGGCCGGGTCGAGCTTGAGGTGTTCGAAGCCCCAGCGGACTTCGTCGCCGGTCAGCGTGCGATGGCCGAACTTCTCCTGCGCGACGCGGATCGCCTCGACATTCAGGATGCCGTTGACGATGCCGAGATTGTGGTAGACAGAGCCGATGCGCGACTTGTCTTCGAGATTGCCCTTGCCGGCGCCGTAGACGGTCTTCACGATCTCCTGCACCACCGGATAGGTGTTGCCCGAGGCCTGGGTGGTGATGGCGGTGTAGCCCTTGGCGGCATCGCCGGCGGGGATGACGTCCTCTTCCGAATTCGACCAGACATTGCCGACGATGTGGTCGACGGGATAGCCGACCTTGACCGCCGTCTTCAGCGCCACCGGGTTCATCACGCCCCAGCCGCGCAGGACGACGAAATCAGGCTTGGCGCGGCGGATGGCCAGCCATTGCGACTGCTGTTCGTTGCCGGGATGCGGGACCTCGATCTGCTGCACGGTGAAGCCATATTTCTGCGCCAGCAAATCATATATCGGGATGGTCTCCTTGCCGTAGGGCGAGCCGTGATAGAGCACGACGATCTTCTTGCCCTTGAGCTTGTCGATGCCGCCTTCCTTGGCGGCGATATAGTTCACGATCCCTGACGTCTCGCTGTAGGGGTTGAGCAGCAGCGGGAAGACGTCAGGGAAGACGCGCCCGTCCGTGGAGTCGGTGCGGCCATGGTTGACCGTGATCAGCGGCACTTTGTCGGCGGTGATACGGTCGATCATCGCATAGGCGATGCCCACTGAGAGCGGGTTCCAGGCAGCGGCACCCGCATGGCTCTTCTGCCGCTCGTAGCATTCGACGCCGCGCTCGACCTCATACTGGGTCTCGCACTCGTCCCAGGTCAGCTTGACGCCGTTGACGCCGCCGTCGCGGATGTTGATGAGGTTGAGATAATCGATGAAGCCGCCGAAGAAGCCGGTGCCGCCGGCCGCGTAGGGTCCGACGCGATAGCTCTGCAGCGGGAAATATTGTTCGTCGGCATGAGCTGATGGCAAGGCCACCGACACGATCATCGCCGCGGACAAAGCCGCCGCCTTGATGGTGCTGAGGAAGGTCATGGCTAGGTACTCCCGGTATGGGCCGTCTTTGGTCCGGCCTCTGGTTCATCTTCGAATAGGATTCTGGACTGCGAGGGCTCAGGTCGATTGCCAAGCGAACAGGAGCCGTCTTCGGATCCTGTCCCACAGGGCCACCAGCCCGTCGGGTTCGAGGATCAGAAACAGGATGATGAGGACGCCGAGCACGATGCGCTGGCTCATGTCGAGCACGCCCGAGTCGAAGACATCGCCAAGCAGGAAGCCGCCGAGGCGCGACAGTGCGAGCGGAAAGACCACGATCAGGGCGGCGCCGAAGAATGCGCCGCGGATCGAGGCGAGGCCGCCGATGATGATGATGAACATTATCTGGAACGAGCGGTCGAGATCGAAGCCATCCGGCTCTACGGTCCTGAGATAAGCGAACGCCCAGATGACACCGGCGACGCCGATGACGAAGGACGAGATGGCAAAGGCCAGAAGCTTGGTCTTCAAGACCGGGATGCCGATGATGCGGGCGGCGGTCTCGTTGTCGCGGATGGCGATGAAGTTTCGTCCCGTCTGCGACGACACTAGCCGATAGGCGAAGAAGGTCAGGATGACGACGATGGTCAGCGCAAAGAAATAGCGGTCGACGGGGCCATCGAGTGTGAAGCCCGAAATCGAAAGCCTCGGCGCGTCGATGACGCCGGATGCAGAGTTGTTGGAAAACCAGCTGAACTTGGTCAGCGCCCATTGCACGAAGAACTGCGCGGCAAGCGTCGAAACCGCGAGGTAAAACCCTTTCAGCCGCAGGCTCGGCAAGCCGAAGACGATGCCGATCGCGGCGGCCACGATGCCGGCGAGGAAAATGCTGCCGATCAGTGGCAGGCCTTCGACGCGCAGGTTGAAATTATAGGCGGCAAAGACGCCTGCCGCCATGAAAGCGGCGCTACCCAGCGAAACCTGGCCGGCATAGCCGGTCAGGATGTTGAGGCCGACACCGGCGAGGCTGAGTGCCAGGAACGGCAGCAGGATGGCCTCGAACAGGTAGCTCGAGCCGATCAGCGGCACGACGCCATAGGCGAAGGCGAGCAGGAGTACGGGGGCCACCCATTTCGGCAGCACCGTCACGGCGGAAAAGTCGCTTGCAATCGCGGCCATGGCTCAGACCCTTTCGACGAGCTTCTGGCCGAACAGGCCGGAAGGACGGATCAGGAGGAAGACAAGCGCGACGACATAGGCGAACCAGCTCTCGATGCCGCCGCCGAAATAATCGCCGATATAGACCTCGGCGAGCTTCTCGCTGGCGCCGATCAGGAGCCCGCCGACAATGGCGCCAAGAATGGAATCGAAGCCGCCAAGCACCAGCACCGGCAGCGCCTTGAGCACCACCAGCGACAGCGAGAACTGCACCCCTAGGCGGGCGCCCCAGAGCAGCCCGGCGACCAGCGCGACCAGGCCGGCCGCCGCCCAGACGGTGGCCCAGATCAGTGGCAGACGCAGGCCAACCGCGAGTGCGGCGAACTGGTCGTCCGCGACGGCGCGGAAGGCGAGGCCGATGCGGGTGTAGCGGAAGAACAGCGACAGCAGGAGAACCATGCCGGCCGCGACCACCGCCGCAAAAATATCGAACTGACTGATCAGCACGCCGCCGACTTCCAGCGGCACATCGTCGATGCCGAGGTCAAGACCATGGACCTGCGTGCCCCAGATCAGTTGGGCGGCGCCCTCGATGATGTAGGACAGTCCAAGCGTCGCCATGAACAGGGTGATCGGTGGCTTGTTGGTTAGCGGCCTCAGCACCGTGCGCTCGATGGCGATGCCGATCGCCACCATGATGGCGAACGTTGCCACCAACGCCAGTGCAAACGGAACACCGCGTTCGACAAGGCTGACGAAGGTAAGGGCGGCGAACAGCAGCATCGCGCCTTGGGCGAAGTTGAGCACGCCCGAGGTCTTGTAGATCAGCACGAAGCCGATCGCGACCAGCGAATACATGACGCCGGAGAGCAGCCCGCCGACGAGCACCTCGATGAAGAACTGATAGTCGAAGTCGGCGATCATATGCCCGCCCCGTCCTCATTGTCTGAGGCGACGCCCAGATAGGCATCGATGACGCGCTGGTCGTTGCGGACCTCGTCGGGTGTGCCGTCGGCGATCTTGCGGCCATGGTCGAGAACGGCGACCCGGTCGGACAGGCCCATGACGACGCCGACATCGTGTTCGATCAGGACGACGGTGGTGGCAAAGCGGTCACGCGCTGCGCGCACGAAAGCAGCCATTTCGCTTTTCTCACCTGATGTCATGCCGGCCATCGGTTCGTCGAGCAGCAGCAGGCGCGGCTCCGCGACCAGCGCCCGGGCGAGTTCGACCCGCTTCCGCAGCCCGTAGGGCAGCGTGCCGGCAAGACGATCGCGCACGGCGGTGAGGTCGAGAAATTCGAGAATCTGATCGGCGCGGCTGCGTGTCTCACGTCGCTCGCCGCGCGATCGTCCGATGCCGAGCACCTGGCCGGCGAAGTTGGAACGGACCTTGTAGGCAAGGCCGGTGGCGACATTGTCGAGGACGCTCAGTCCCTTGAACAAAGCAAGGTTCTGGAAAGTCCGGGCGACGCCGAGATGCGCCAGCCGCTGCGTCGGCACCTGCGCATAGTCGATTCCGGCAAGCTGGACCTGGCCGCGATCCGGCCGGTAGACACCGCTGATGACATTGATCAGCGAGCTCTTGCCGGCGCCGTTCGGGCCGATAATGGCGCGGATTTCACCTGATCGAACAGACAGATCGATGTCGGCCAGCGCGACGACGCCGCCGAACGACAGGCCGATGGCCTGGAGTGAAAGCATCGGAGATGTGGCCACCGCAGTGCCTGTTACCGGTGCGGTATGACCTTCGGACGGCTGCAGCGCCGAGGGCAGGCCGCGCGCGAAAACTTCCGGCGCATAGACCGAGGCTTCCATCACGCCTATGGCATAGCTGGGCAACGGCATTCCAATCGTCCTCGATTTCGCCCGCAGGCGCACGAATTCTCGATGCCGCCCGAAAAGATCGAGCGCGCTTGAAAACCTTCATTCGGGTGCTGGCCGGATTACCCGGCCAGCCTTGGAGAGATGACTATTCCGCTGCCAGCGAAGCCGCCTGCCCGGCATCCTCCAGCTCGCGAACGAGCGGGATGACATGCTTGCCGAAATACTCGACCTCTTCCTGGAAATGCAGGAAGCCGAGCAGGATGAGATCGGCGCCGGCGCTCTTCAAATCGACGATGCGCTCGGCAACCTGTCTCGGTGTGCCGATCAGGTTGGAGCGAAAACCGTCATTGTACTGGACGAGGTCGTCGAAGGAGGACTTCGCCCAATTGCCCTCGCCTTCCGGCGAGGCCTTGCCGGCGTTCTTGACCTCGTGGCCGAAGGCGTTGACCGCTTCCGGATTGGCCCTGGCGATGATCTCGGCAAGCACCGCCTTGGCCTCGTGCTCGGTCTCGCGCACAATGGCGAAGGCGTTGACGCCGACCTTGACGGAATGATTGCTGGCCTTTGCCTTGGTCTTGAGATCATCGACCTGTTTGGCGATTTCGGCCGGCGTGTTGCCGTTGGTGAAATACCAGTCGGAGACGCGTGATGCCATGTCGCGTGCCGCGCGCGACGAGCCGCCCTGGAATATCTCGGGCAGCGGCCGCGGCGGCTTCGGTTTCAGCGAGTATTCGTTGAAGCGGTAGAAGTCGCCTCGGAAGGTGAAGCTGTCTTCAGTCCATATACCGCGCAGCGCACGGATGAATTCCTCGGAGCGACGGTAGCGCTCATCATGGTCGAGCCAATGCTCACCGATTGCGTGGAATTCGCCACGGAACCAGCCGGAGACGAGATTGATGGCGACACGGCCGTTGGTCAGGTAGCTGATGGTGGCAATCTGCTTGGCCGCCAGCGCGGGATTCCAAGGGCCGGGCAGGATCGCGGCGATCACCTTCAGCGTCGTGGTGGCGGCCAGCAGGTCATGGCTGAATGCCACCGATTCATGCTGCTCGTCGGCGCCGTAGCCGGCGGTGAAACGGATCTGGCTCAGCGCGTAGTCGAAACCGGCCTTTTCGGCGATCTGTGCCAGCTTGCGGTTGTACTCGGCTGAATGGCTGGTGCGCTGCTCGATGTCGGAGATCACCAGGCCGCCCGAAACATTGGGCACCCAGTAGGCGAATTTGACCGCTTCGGTTCCTGCATGTGCCATGAATTGTCTCCCAGTCAGGCTGTTGATCGGTCCAGCCGCAGCCAGATGTCGGTATTTATTATGTTTATGGAATTTATATACAAAGTAGGATTTTCCGTTTTTGGCGCACTTGCGGGACGGAAATACCAATTTTGCCCAGCCATGCCGGCTTGCGGTTGTCAGCCCGCGACCGCAACGCCCCCGGCATTGGGGCCAACCGCTCCGCCTGAAGAAGATGTGTCGAGCAGCCCCGCGATCTCGGCCGAGACCCTTTGGGCATGCCGAGCGACCTCCGGCAGGCCCATGAGTTCGCCAAAGGTGCCTCGCGCCAGCGGACCGGCGACGAAAAGCCCGGCAACCGCCTTGTCATCGCCACCGACGGCGCGACTATCGAGGCCGGTCTCGATACCGAGCCCGTATGCGTCCGCCCTGATCAGACTGGCCTCAGTCAGGGAACGCAGCGCCGGATTTGACTGGAGCGCCTGCCCATGGGCCGGCCCTGTCGTGTTGATGACGGCATCGAAGCTTGCCGTCTCGATGTGCGTCTGTCCGCGCCGTTGGAAGCTGACCGCGAGGCTGTCGCCCTCGTCGTTCGACGCGACAAGCCGGGCTGCAATGGTGTCGAATGTGCCGGCGGTCTGACGGCGGTCGAGCACGGAAGCCACCTGCGGTGCGATCCTGAAGCGATGCACGTCCCAAAACACGCGCAGCTGGCGGACCAGCCTTGCCCGCTCTGGCGGAGCGAGGGCGGACCACAGCACCGGCCCTTGCATGCGCAATTGGTCAAAGACCGACTGCCAGTTGACGTTGGCGGCTCGCGCCGCGGCCAGCGTGGCGCGAATGTTCTTCAGCAGGCCAAGTGCGGATGTGGCCGGCACCGACGCAAAGTCGCCGAAGGGCTCATGTCTGATATCCGGGTGGGCGCGCGAACGCAGTCCGCGGCGCGACAGCGCCAGGATGCGGCCGCGATGACCCCGGCGGTCAAGCTCGGCCACCATGTCGGCCGAGGTCAGTCCGGAGCCGACGATCAGGACCGACGCCTCCGGCCCGATCCCAGCGAGTGCCGACGGCGCGTAGGGATCGGCGATGAAGCCAGGTGCTTCAGCCAACAGGGCAAGTGCTGCCGGGATGGCCGGCAGAGGATGAGTCGCGGCGAGCACGAGGATGTCGGCCGCGACAGGTCCGGCTAAGGTCTGTACGGTCCAGCCCGCGCCGTTGGCTCGAATTACCCGGGTGGCCTGAGCTTCGACATGACGAATAGCGCCCGAGTCGAGCCAAGGTGCGAGCTGCTCGGCGACATAGCGACCGAACACCCGCCGGCGCGGAAATACGTCGCCGTTCTTCCACAGCGCATCCGGGTCCCGCTCGATTTCGCCACTGCCGGCCAGCCAGCGCGCAAAATGCTGCTGGTCTTCGGGAACCATGCTCATCCGGACGGCCGGGACGTTGACTCGGTGCGACGGCTCATCGCTGGAATAGGCAAGACCGCCGCCGAGCGCGGAACGCGGTTCGATCACCGAGATCGACAGGCGCTCCGGCCTATGCGCCCGCGCAAGGTGCCAAGCGACCGCCGCGCCGGAAAAACCACCGCCGATTATGGCGACGCGCGATCGGCGGACCGGAGGCAGCGCGTTCACGAGGCGCTGGCGAGCGACTTCGGCCGATGGTCACCGGCAATGGTCTCGCCGAACGGCCCGGTATTGACCGACGACCCGGCCGACTTGACCGGATGATCGGTCGGCAGTTTCGGCAGCACCAGTTCGCCGAAGCGATAGGCTTCCTCCAGATGCGGATAGCCGGACAGGATGAAGGTGTCGATGCCGAGGCGGCGGTATTCATCGATGCGCTCGGCGATCGTATCCGGGTCGCCGACCAGTGCCGTTCCCGCACCGCCGCGCACCAGGCCGACGCCGGCCCATAGATTGGGCGCGATCTCGAGCTTGTCACGGTTGCCGCCATGCAGCGCGCTCATGCGCGCTTGGCCGACCGAATCCATGCGGCCGAACACTTTCTGCGCCGAAGCGATCGTCGCGTCGTCGAGCCGACTGATCAGGCTGGCGGCGGCGGCCCAGGCCCGTTCAGTGGTTTCACGGGCGATGACATGCAGACGAATGCCGAAGGAGAGTTTGCGGCCGGCCTTGTCGGCCAGTCCGCGCACGGCATCGAGCTTGCGTCCGACGTCGGCCGGGGGTTCGCCCCAGGTCAGATATTTGTCGATTTCCTGCGCCGCGACTGCCGATCCAGCATCCGATGAGCCACCGAAATAGAGCGGCGGATAGGGCGCCTGCACCGGCGGGAACAGCAACCTTCCGTCCTCGATGCGGAAATGCTTGCCCTGGTGCTCGACCGTCTCACCGCTCAGCACCCGTTTGTAGATCCGGAGGAATTCCTGCGTCACCTCATAGCGCTCGGCATGCGAGAGAAAGATCCCATCGCCCTTGTTTTCCAGCGGATCGCCGCCGGTGACGACATTGATCAGCAGGCGGCCGTTGGAGATGCGGTCGAGCGTGGCTGTCATGCGCGCGGCAAGCGTCGGCGACTGCAAGCCGGGCCGCACGGCGACGAGGAAACGCAGCCGCTCTGTCAGGGGCGCCAGCGCCGACGCAATCACCCAGGAATCCTCGCAGGCCCGGCCGGTCGGCAACAGCACGCCGTAATAGCCAAGCGTGTCGGCCGCTTTCGCCACTTGCGACAGATAGGGCAGATCGACGGCCCTGCCGCCCTCGGTCGTGCCGAGATAACGGCTGTCGCCATGCGTCGGCAGGAACCAGAGAACCTTGATGCGGTCAGGGACATCTTGGGTCATGCCTTGCCTCCTGTGGTTCGGTGGTAGCGGCCCGGCTCCGGCACGGTTGAGAGTAAACGCGGAAATGCTGGCATGGCGTGGTCCTGTGCAGGAAACAGATCGCCCATGCAGATTGCTTATTCTATAAATTCTGTAGAGTTTGTTTATTCTAAATTCGTGCACGCAATTGGAAATTCTTCCTCATGCCCGCCGCCTGCGAGCGGAGAGGGCCGGCTCGACCGCGTTGACGTTGTCCTTGCGCCGCCTTGGAAGGGTTGGCGGCCTCCTTCCAGGCGTCGAGTGACTTGGCCACCCCCTCCATTGTCGACAGGGACGCCTCCGCATTGGGTGCATTCCAATTTACGTTCCAATATACTCCGATCATTTCTGGTGAACGAACGCTGCGGATTTGCCATGGACCTTGACCCTTCGACCCTCAATCGGGCTTTGCCGCTGCGCGATCAGATCTATCAGAAGATCCGCAACCTGATCGTCGTCGGACAGATGAAGCCGGGGGAAGTGATCAACGAGGTGGCCATCGCCGAAGCGCTCGGCGTTTCGCGCACCCCGGTGCGGGAAGCGGTGAAGCGCATCAGCGACGAAGGCCTGGTCAATATCCTGGCGCAGACCGGCACCTATGTCGCGCCGATCAGCCGCGCCGACCTCGAGGAGGCCTACGTCATCCGGCGGGCGCTGGAAATGGAGAGCGCCAGGCGCGCGGCCATCAAGCTCACGCCGGCATCCGCCGAATTGCTGGAGGACAATATGGCGGCGCACAAGCTCGCCATCGCGCGCGGCCGATATGCCACCGCGATCCAACTCGACGATGTCTTTCATCGCACCATCGCCGAAATCTGCGGCCTGCCGATGATCTGGCGAGCGGTCGACATCTCCAAGGCGCAGATGGACCGCGGCCGCTATCTCGCCATTCCAAAGCCCGGCTATGGCGAACAGACGATCGAGCAGCACGAAACCATTCTCGATGCCCTGAAGCGGCACGATGCCGAGGGCGCCGCACAAGCGATGGAACACCACCTCGAAACCTCTTTCCGCAACACGCTCGAAGTCGCCGCGGACCTTCTCGGCTGAAGCCTTCTCGGCGTCTGGCAGCGCTGCGGCCCCCGGGACGCTTGACGTCAACGCTTAGTTAGCTTTCCAAGCGGGCGAGTCGTTTGCCAAGCCCGCGCATGAAGCGTAAGATCAGCCATCGGCCGCCGTTTGTCCGGATGCAGCCGACAGTAAGAGGGTACATGCTCTTGCCCGATAGGGAGAAGAGCCATGCCTCAATCCACCTTTCGCAACCATGTTCTGAAAACCCTCACGCCTGAGGATTTCGGGCTTTTACGGCCGTCGATGCATCACGTCGAACTGGCCATCAAAGCCCGGCTGGAGATCGCGCATCAGCCGATCGAGCATGTCTATTTTCCCGAAACCGGTATCGCGTCGGTGGTCGCCGCCATGACCGGAGGGCGGCAAAGCGAAGTCGGCATCATCGGCCGCGACGGCATGACCGGGGTAGCGGTCGTTCTCGGCCAGGACCGATCTCCCAATGAAACCTATATTCAAGTCGCCAGCAACGGCTGGTGTCTGCCGGTTGAACGTCTGCGCATTGCGATTGCCGAGAGCCAGACCCTTCGCCCGTCGCTGCTTCGCTACGCCCACGCATTCCTGGTCCAGTCGTCGCGAACGGCGCTGGTCAATGGCCATTCGAAAATCGAGGAACGGCTCGCCCGCTGGTTGCTGATGGTCAACGATCGCGCTGAAGGAGATATCATCTACCTGACGCATGAATTTCTGGCGACCATGCTTGGCTCCAGGCGCCCGGGCGTTACCACCGCCCTCCAAATGCTCGAATATCGGGGGCTGGTTCATGCCAAGCGCGGCGAGATCACGATCGTCGACCGTACCGGAATGATAAAACTCACGGATGGTGCCTATGGCGAGGAGGAGCAACAGCACTTCAGCGCAGGGGCTGGCTGATTGTCTGGAACCGGACATAGGCTTGAAGACCACCGAAGTCCTGCCGTAAACCATGTTGGTCAGGGTTCAGGGAGGAATTCTCGATGACCAACTCTTTTCACTCCATCACGGTTGAAAGAGCCGCCGAAGCCTATGTTCTTTCCAGGGGCAAGGCACGCTTTCTCTCCATTGCGCAGGCAATACGCGCCATCCGAACACTCATACCCGCATGCAGGGCTACCGACGGCGAGTTGGAGGAGTTGCTGGCGACCGCATCCCTCGTTCACGGCGTACCCGTGGCGTTCGACACAAACTCGGCCGATGGCGTAGCGCCGCAACTCCATTCGTAGGGGGCGGAGATGCCTGCGCTCGCGCAGACGCCTACCCTGTCGGACGTTCGCCAAGCGATTGTCCGCTGCCTGATCGACACCGTCGACAGGCCGTGCATTTCGATATCCGAGGTGAGCCACGAGGTGAGGAGAATGTTCCCGCTTTGCGAACTCACGGATTGGGAACTTGGCGATCTCATTGCGTGAAGCGCGATCGACGCGGGATTTGCCGTCGAGTTCGGCGCTGACGTTCCGTGATCGCGCAAATCAGGGATCGCCAATGGTTGAACAGGGCGGAGATGTCCCGCCGAAACCCTGGAAGGTAACTGGTGGAGCCAATCGGGATCGAACCGACGACCTCTTGAATGCCATTCAAGCGCTCTCCCAACTGAGCTATGGCCCCACTCCCGGCAGTCAGCCGGCGCCGTTTCCGGCGAGAGATCGGCGCGGGTTGGAAGACCGCGCCGTTAGTGCAGGCGGCTTCTAACCCCGCCATTCCCAGATATCAAGCCTTCATCGGCGGCTTTTTCTTCACAGGGCGTGAAAGCCGGCAAACGCTTACGTTCGAAGCCTTTGTCAGACTTCGTCGTCGTCGTCGCCGACGCCGATCATGTCGGAAACGTCGTCGTCTTCTTCCTCTTCGTCGGCAAGGAAGGTGTCATCCTCGTCGTCGCCGAGGTCGACGTCATCCTCGTCGTCACCGAGATCGGGAAGATCGTCGCTCTTGGCGTCGTCTTCCGCCTCTTCGAGCGAGACGACCTCGACGCCCTCTTCCTCCTCGGCGTCCACTTCCTTCTCGGCCACTTCCTCTTCCTCCTCGACGGCGGCGATCTTGCCTTCCTCGAAATAGGAACGCGGATAGGTCTTGCCCGTATAGGGCGAGACGATCGGGTCCTTGTTCAGGTCGTAGAATTTCCGGCCCGTTTCCGGGTCGATGCGTTTTGTGCCAAGTTCGGTTTTTGCCACGGCAAGCCTCGTCGATAAAAGAGTGGTCCCCTTAACCACAGTTTGCAGCGCTGTCAAAGCGAAAAGCCGGCGTCGCAAAACCAAGCACTGAAAGGCCTCGCGCCAAGTGGCGAGCATGGGGATGACCATTTCGCCTCGCCGTGATACGAGACCGCCGCAACAAATGAAAAGCGCCGGCACGCCGGCAATCCGTCCAGGGAAATTCCATGTCTCACGCCGCCGCTGCCAAGCCGGCCACCGCCCGCAAGTCACCAGCCCTTTCCGGCACGGCCCGCGTGCCGGGCGACAAGTCGATCTCGCACCGCTCCTTCATGTTCGGCGGGCTCGCCTCTGGCGAAACCCGCATCACCGGCCTGCTCGAGGGCGAGGATGTGATGCGCACGGGCGAGGCCATGAAGGCGATGGGCGCGCATATAGAAAAGCGCGGCACCGAGTGGGTGATCCGCGGCACCGGCAACGGCGCGCTGCTGCAGCCAGAAGGTCCGCTCGATTTCGGCAATGCCGGCACCGGCTCGCGGCTGACCATGGGCCTTGTCGGCACCTACGACATGGAGACGACTTTTATCGGCGATGCTTCGCTGTCGGGCCGGCCGATGGGTCGCGTGCTCGAACCGCTGCGTCAGATGGGCGTGCAGGTGCTCAAAGCCACGCCCGGCGACCGCATGCCGATCACGTTGCATGGGCCGAAGCACGCGGCCCCGATCACCTACCGCGTGCCGATGGCCTCGGCGCAGGTGAAGTCGGCGGTGCTGCTGGCCGGGTTGAACACGCCCGGCATCACCACCGTCATCGAACCTGTCATGACGCGCGACCACACGGAAAAGATGCTCAAGGGCTTTGGCGCCAACCTGTCGGTCGAGACCGACGAACGCGGCGTGCGCCACATCTTCATCGAAGGCCAGGGCAAGCTGACCGGCCAGACCATCGCCGTGCCGGGTGACCCGTCCTCGGCCGGCTTCCCGCTGGTGGCGGCGCTGATCGTGCCGGGTTCCGACATTGTCATCGAAAACGTGCTGATGAACCCGACCCGCACCGGGTTGCTTCTCACGCTGCAGGAAATGGGCGGTCAGATCGACATCTTGAACCCGCGCAATGCCGGCGGCGAGGATGTCGCGGACCTGCGCGTTCGTTACTCCGAGCTGAAAGGCGTCGCCGTGCCGCCCGAGCGGGCGCCGTCGATGATCGACGAATACCCGGTGCTGGCCGTTGCCGCCAGCTTCGCCGAGGGCGAGACGCTGATGCAGGGGCTGGAGGAACTTCGGGTGAAGGAATCCGACCGGCTGTCGGCGGTCGCCAACGGGCTGAAGCTCAACGGCGTCGACTGCACCGAGGGCGAAGCTTCGCTTGCCGTGCGCGGCAAACCAGGCGGCAGGGGATTGGGCGGCCACCCCAACGGCCGGGATACGACGGTGCAGACCCATCTCGACCACCGCATCGCCATGAGCTTTCTGGTGATGGGATTGGCAACGGAAAAGCCTGTCACCATCGACGACCAGGCGATGATCGCGACGAGCTTTCCGGAGTTCATGGAACTGATGACGGGGCTGGGCGCGGAAATCGAGTGATAGTGGCAATCGCAAACCTTGGGGATTGGCTGGCGACATCCCGTGCTTCGTCATCCTGGGGCGAAGCAAGGAGCGCAGCGACGCGGCGCAGACCCCAGGATGACGAAGTCGCGGGGGCCTGCTTCCATGCGTAAGGCGTCTGCATGCCAATGACCCACCCCTTCACCATCGCCATCGACGGACCGGCCGGCGCGGGCAAAGGCACGCTCGCCCGCCGTCTCGCCGATCACTACCGCCTCAACCTGCTCGACACCGGCCTGACCTATCGCGCTGTCGCCCATGCGCTGCTGCGGCTGGGCCTACCGCTCGACAATGTCTCGGCGGCAGAAACCGCCGCCCGCCAGGTCGATCTGGCAAAGCTCGACCGCGCGGTGCTGTCGGCGCATGCGGTTGGGGAGGCCGCCTCGAAGGTCGCGGTTTTCCCTACGGTGCGGCGCATCCTGGTCGAAAAGCAGCGCGACTTCGCAAGGACGCCGCCGGGCGCGGTGCTGGACGGGCGCGACATCGGCACGGTCGTGTGCCCCGACGCCGACATAAAACTCTATGTGACGGCAAGTGCCGAGGTGCGCGCGAAGCGCAGGCTGGCCGAGATCGAAAGCATCGGCGGCACCGCCGATTTCGCCGAAATCCTTGCCGATATCCAGCGTCGCGACGAGCGCGACATGGGCCGGGCGGACTCGCCGCTGAAGCCGGCGGCCGACGCGCACTTGCTTGATACCAGCGAAATGGCTATAGAAGCCGCGTTTCTCGCGGCCATGTCCGTCATCGACGACGTGCTGGCCCAGAGAAACAAGGCCTGATCCGGGTTTCATGCTGCTTCCGGTTGCCGGAGGCGAAGAAAATACCCATATCGGGCACGAACCAGCCTGCCAGCATTCTTCATGCGCCGGAATTGCCGCTTGAAAAGCGGCCCAGGGCTTTTGCAGCCCGGAACGCCGGCAGGCCAACGCAACGCTAGCCCACGGCGCCCGCCCCGCGAAAAATGCGGGGTACTCCAGGAGAAACAATGTCTGCTGCAAATCCCACTCGCGATGATTTCGCGAGCCTGCTCGAAGAATCATTTACCACCGGTCATTCCGGCGAAGGCCAAGTCGTCAAGGGCACGATTCTGGCGATCGAAAAAGACATGGCCATCATCGATGTCGGCCTCAAGGTCGAAGGCCGTGTGCCGCTGAAGGAATTCGGCGTAAAGGGCAAGGACTCGACGCTCAAGGTCGGCGACACCGTCGAAGTCATGGTCGAGCGCATCGAAAATGCGCTGGGCGAGGCCGTGCTATCGCGCGACAAGGCACGCCGCGAGGAGAGCTGGGTCAAGCTCGAAGAGAAGTTCACCAAGGGCGAGCGCGTCGAAGGCGTCATCTTCAACCAGGTCAAGGGCGGCTTCACCGTCGACCTCGACGGCGCCGTGGCCTTCCTGCCGCGCAGCCAGGTCGATATTCGCCCGATCCGCGACGTCTCCCCGCTGATGCACAACCCGCAGCCCTTCGAGATCCTCAAGATGGATCGCCGCCGCGGCAACATCGTCGTGTCGCGCCGTACCGTGCTTGAGGAGAGCCGCGCCGAACAGCGTTCGGAAATCGTGCAGAACCTCGAGGAAGGCCAGGTTGTCGAAGGCGTCGTCAAGAACATCACCGATTACGGTGCGTTCGTCGACCTCGGCGGCATCGACGGCCTGCTGCATGTCACCGACATGGCATGGCGCCGCGTCAACCATCCGACCGAAATCCTCAACATTGGTCAGACGGTCAAGGTGCAGATCATCCGCATCAACCAGGAAACCCACCGCATCTCGCTCGGCATGAAGCAGCTCGAGAGCGATCCGTGGTCCGAGATCGGCACCAAGTTCCCGATCGGCAAGAAGATCAAGGGCACCGTCACCAACATCACCGACTACGGCGCGTTCGTCGAGCTGGAGCCGGGCATCGAGGGCCTTATCCACGTTTCGGAAATGTCGTGGACCAAGAAGAACGTGCATCCCGGCAAGATCCTGTCGACAACGCAGGAAGTCGACGTGGTGGTGCTCGAAGTCGATCCGGCCAAGCGCCGCATCTCGCTCGGCCTCAAGCAGACGCTCGAGAACCCGTGGCAGGCTTTCGCCTCGAGCCATCCGGTTGGCAGCCAGGTCGAGGGCGAGGTCAAGAACAAGACCGAGTTCGGCCTGTTCATCGGCCTCGAAGGCGACGTGGACGGCATGGTGCACCTGTCCGACCTCGACTGGACCCGTCCGGGCGAGCAGGTCATCGAAGAGTACAATCGCGGCGACATGGTCAAGGCGCAGGTGCTCGACGTCGACATCGACAAGGAGCGCATCTCGCTCGGCATCAAGCAGCTGGCCAAGGACACGGTCGGCGAAGCCGCCACGTCAGGCGAACTGCGCAAGAACGCCGTCGTTACCTGCGAAGTCATCGGCGTCAAGGATGGCGGTCTGGAAGTGCGGCTGGTCGACAGCGGCATCGAGACCTTCATCAAGCGCTCCGACCTCAGCCGCGATCGCGACGAGCAGCGCCCCGAGCGCTTCACCGTCGGCCAGAAGGTCGACGCCCGCGTCATCGCCTTCGACAAGAAGACCCGCAAGCTGCAGGTCTCGATCAAGGCGCTGGAAATCGCCGAAGAGAAGGAAGCCGTCGCACAGTACGGCTCGACCGACTCCGGCGCTTCGCTGGGCGACATCCTGGGTGCCGCGCTGAAGAAGCAGGGCAACTAAGGATTCACCGCTTGCCGCACGATTTTCGTGCGGCTTGAACAAAGACCCCGCCGGAGCGATCCGGCGGGGTCTTTCTTTACGGCAAGATAAACTTCCTCGCGTATTTGGCAGTCGTCCCGGGGAAGCCTTCCATGAGCAATGACCACGACAGGGCCGCAGCGCAATCTTCGTGGCTGCCGCGTCTTTATATGAGCGCACCGGCCCTTTTCTGCTTCTGCGGCATGGTGACGGTGATGATCGTCCTCTGGTCCCTGGGCTTCCGGCTCAATGCCGATGCGGACGACCTTCTCAAAATACACGAGATCCGCACCTTGCTCGAGACCGGGAATATCTTCGACCGGACAATGCCCGGCATTGCCCAGCCCGAGCCCTACATCTCGCACTGGCCATGGATCGTGGACCTGCCCTATGCCGCATTTGCGTGGCTGCTCGCGCCGTTCGCCGGCTTCGAGCCGGCGCTGATGGCAGCAAGCTTTGTCGTGCCGCTGCTCCTGTTTGTACCCGCGCTCTACTTCTACAACCGGCTGATTGTCGCGATGGGCTTTGCCTGTCCGGCCATTGCATTGCCGTTGGCCTTGATCTTCGCCGCGCGCACCTTCTTCGAATACGCGCCGGGGCGGATCGACTATCACAATCTGCAGATATTGCTTCTGCTTGCCGCCCTGGTCCTGTTGCTGTCGCGGAATCGCCTTTCGCCCTTCGTCAACGGCTTGCTGACAGCCCTGGCAATCGCGATCAGCGCCGAGTTCGCACCGTTCTTCGCCCTGGTGATGGCCGTCTACGCCTTCGACTGGATCGCCGGCCGCGACGAGAGTGCGACAGGGATCACCGGCTTTGGAGTGGCCCTGGCGATCGGCGCGATCGGCCTGTTCGCCGCTACCGTCGCGCCCTCGGCTTATGCCGCGGTCAAATGCGATACCTATTCCGCGCCGCATTTGCTGGCGCTGACCGCCGCCGGGCTCTCATTCGCCGTCGTACCTCGGCTTGTCGGCACCCGTGGCGGCTGGGCAATGCGGGCCGCGCTTCTGCTGGTGTTCGCCGCCATCAGCCTGGTGGCGCTGGTGAAACTGTTTCCGCAATGCCTGGACGGCCCTTACGCGTCGATGGACGCCTATGTCCGCGACAACATGCTCAACAGAATTCTTCAGGAATTGAGCCTGTTTCGGCGCCCCGATTTCGTTCTGTCGTCAGGCTTTCCCAGCATGTTGCTGCTGTTCGTCGGCGCGCTCGCGCCGGTCGTCATCTGCACCGGGTCGCATGGCCGCAGCCGGCCTCTGGTCATACTGGCTCTGTTTTCGCTGCTCGGATTGGTGCTGGCGATCGACTATCTCCGCTACTTCCGCTATCTCCCGATTTTCTCCGGCATCGGCCTGATCTTCGTGCTGGAGAGCCTGCTGCCGCAAGGTTCGGGGCTGCGGCGCTACTTGAAATCTCCCGTGCCGGCGCCATCGCGCAAATACGCATTGATCCTGCCCGGTCTGGTTTTGTCCGTGGCCATGGCGCTGTACCATCTGGCGGTCAGACCCTCCCAAGCGGCGATACCCGCCGCTGAATTCGCCGACAGTTGCGACCTTGATCATTTCGGAGCGCAACGGGGTTGGCCGTCGGGCGCCATCGTCTTTTCGCCACCGCTCATCGGATCGCATTTCGTCGCGCTGGCCGACGGCCCCAAGGTGGTGACGATCCCAAACCACCCTTCGGCCAAGGGCATCGAACGGAGCTACCGCTTTCTCGACCCCATGACCGCCGACCCGCGTGCGATTCTCGACGCGTCGAAGGCGACACATGTCGCGATCTGTGCCTGGCGAGGCGCGCCGTCGCCAGCTCTCGAAGCCGCCTACCCTTTCGCGGCGGCCCTGATGGAAGGCAAGCCGCCGGCTTGGTTGAGGGAGTGTCCCACGGACGCTTCATCGCCGCTGCGTATCTACAGCTACCGCAACGCCGATGGATCCGACGCCGGCTGCCCGGCTTCGACGCTCTCCGCTCAGGCCCTGCCGTAGAGCGGCACCAGCGTTCCGCTCATTGCCTGATTGGCCGGCGAGGCGAGATAGGCGATTGCCTCGGCTGCTGCTTCGAGGCTGACCCATTTGGTGAAATCGGCATCCGGCATGTCGGCGCGGTTCGCCGGCGTGTCGAGCGTCGATGGGGCCACCGCGTTGACCAGGATGCCCTGGGCCTTCAATTCTTCCGCCATCGCCACCGTCATGGCAGCGACCGCCGCCTTGCTGGCCGTATAGGCGACCATGCCGGCGCCGCGGCGCGGGTCGAGCCCGGCGCGTGCCGTGACATTGACGATGCGACCGGCAGTATCCGACGCCAGCATCGAGCGGATGGCGGCGCGGCTGCACAGGAAGGCGGTGCGGGCGTTGGTGTCCATCATCTCGGCAAAGGACGCCGATTCGATCTTCTCCACCGGCGCCATGGCAAAGCCGCCGGCCAGATGGATCGATCCCCACAAGGCAGGGACCTGGCTGTAGAACGCCTCGACCTTGGCGGGGTCCGAGAGATCGACATTGTGCGCCAGTTTGACATTGTCGTGCGTGGTGAAGGGGAAGTGCTGAGGTGCCGCGGCATGCGCGTTCGGCACGTGGCAGATCGCGCCCTGTTCCAGCAGTCTGCCGACCACCGCCCCACCGAGCGCGCCGGTTCCGCCGGTCACAACGATGTGCCTGCCTTCAAGTGTTTCCGTCATCCTGGACCGCTCCTGTCATTTTTATGACTTTTGTCGTTGGTTTGCCGCGCCGACGCGAAGCGTCGCCCCTTTCAGTCGATCACTCAACCGATATCTCGACATGGCAGCCGTCACGTCTTTGCATGCGTCAGGGCATCGCCGAATAACGAAGCCGCCCGGAAGCGGATCAGGTCTTGCAAAAACCAAGCCGGCAAATGGTCCGCTTCCTGTCGGCAAGGACGGCCCGGATGTTTCAGACGACCGTGACTTCGATGACGCGCGGCAGCCCCGTTGCCCGGGCGTGCCTGAGCGCCTGTGGCAAGGCGTCGATATCGGCCAGCCTTTCGGCACCAATGCCATAGGCTTCGGCAAGCTTGCAGAAATCCGGCGGCGCCGGCGACACGCCGACAGGTTCCACGCCGACATCGAGCATCGAGGTCTCGATCTCGCGATAGCCTCTGTTGTTCCAGACCACGAAGATGACGGGCGCTCCAGAATCGAGCGCCGCCGCTATCTCCGGCAAGGTGAACTGGAAGCCCCCGTCGCCGGTCAGGCAGACAACCGGCGCATCGGGCACGGCAAGTGCCGCACCAATCGCCGCCGGCGGACCGTAGCCAAGCGCGCCAAAGCCGGTCGCGGCATTGAACCAGCCGCCGGGCCGGTCGTGGTCGTAATAGAGGTTGGCGGCGTAAATCGGCTGGGTCGAGTCGCCAACGATGATGGCACCGGGCAAAGCGTCGCGGATCATTTCCACGGCACGCACCTGCGCCGCATAGGCCGGACTCAACTCGGCAAAAGCGGCCTTTCGCGCCGCCGCGGCGCGGCCATGGCCATCTTCGCCAGCGCTGTGGGCGGGATCGATCGCCGCAAGCAGCGCCTCGATCGCCTCGGCGCAATCGGCCTGGATGGCGACCGTCACCGGACGCCGCGCAAGCTGGTCGGCGCCGATGTCGATACGGATCAGGTTCGAAGGCAGTACGAAGCCGCCGTCGCCATAGCCGTCATAGTCGGTCGGGCCGAATTCGGTACCGGCGGCGATCACCAGATCGGCCCCGGCCATCAGCGCGCGAACCGCCTTGAGGCTTGGGCTTGCCGGCACGCAAAGCGGATGGCCATGCATGAGACCGCGCGCGTTGGTGGTCTCGACAACCGGCGCGCCCAGCCTTTCGGCAAGGCGCCGCAGCGCCGCATCGGCTTTCTTGGCGCCGCCGCCTGCAAGGATGAGCGGGCGGCGTGCGGTGGCGATGAGTTCGGCAGCCCTGGCAATGGCGGCACGCTCTGGCGCCGGCGGCCCGGCATTGCTCAAGGCTGCCGAGAATCCGTCCGCCGGCTTGACCATGATATCGGTCGGGATCTCTATATGCACAGGGCCGGGCCGAGACGAGGAAAACAGGGCGAAAGCCCGCGCCAGCGCACCGGGCAATTCGCTGGCCCCGGTCACGCGTAGCGACAACAGCGCTACCTTCTCCATCATGCCGCGCTGATCGGGCAATTCGTGCAGGAAGCCGAGCCCCCTGCCGAGCGTGTCGGTGGCGTTGACCCCGGAGATCACCAGCATCGGCACCGAATCGGCGCGCGCCTGGCCCATGGCGGTGATGGTGTTGGTCAGCCCCGGCCCGGTGATGACGAAGGCGACGCCCGGCCTGCCGCCGGCGCGCGCATAGCCGTCGGCCATGAAGCCGGCGCCCTGTTCGTGGCGCGGCGTGATGTGGCGAATCTTCGAGCGCGCAAGACCGCGATAGAGTTCGACCGTGTGGACGCCGGGAATGCCGAACACGGTGTCGACGCCATGCGCCTCGAGCAGCGAAATGAGCGCTTCGCCCACAGTGGTCATTGGTTTTCTCCCCTATCTCTTTGTTTCTACGCAATTCCCAAGGGGAAGCGCTGCGCGCTTTTCCCGGGAAACCCGCTTCTCACTTTTCCAGGAATTGCTCCAGCGGCGCGAGGCCGAGCTCGGTCTCCACGGCCTTGATTCCTATGGCCGCCAATTCACCGGGCGAAAACATCTCGCCGGCCAGGCAGCCTTCGATCCAGAGCCCGTCGATGATCGCGTTGATCGCGATGGCATGGTGGCGCAACTGGGTTGCGTCCGGCTTGTGCTGTTCTGCGGCGAGCACGTCGGCCACAACTGCTTCCACCTCGTTGCGAAAGCCAAGGTAGCCTTCGCGGTGGGCACGGGCCAGGGCGGGATCCGCACTGGCGCGGCCGATGAAGGTTGCCCAGAGCGAAAACACCCGCGCGTCGATGATCGGCGCATTGAGATTGGCGGTGATGAAAGCCGCAAGACGCTGGCGCGGCGAGGCATCATCCATGACCAATGCCGCCTTCGCCTGCTCGGTCATGCGGTCGACCAGCGCCGTATAGGCTTCCTGCAACAATTCTTCCTTGCCCGGGAAATAATGCCGGATCAGCCCGGCGGTGACGCCGGCACGCAATGCGATGGTGCGCAGGCTGGCGCCTTGAAGGCCATATTCCGCCACGCTGTCCAGAGTCGCCTCGATCAGATCCTGCCGCCGCCGCTCCTCGCCCTCGCGACGGAACTTACGGCGCCCATTCATTGGCGCAGGATCGGTCGCGTCAGGCATGTCGGCCCGCCTTCGCAGGCGATGCAGAGCGCGTCCGCCTCGAAGATTTCAACCGTGCATCCGGCGGCTTCCATGGCGGCCTTGGTCCTGGGAAAGCCCGCGACGGCAATGACCTTGAGCGGGCTGGTCGGCAGTACGTTGAGGCTGAGGCCGTTGGAAGCCGCGAACTCCTCGGCGTCGCCTTCGACCAGCCGGATGCCGCGTGCCTTCAGCGTCTGATAGAAAGGGGCCGGTAAAAGCGGCGAATAGACCAGCGCCAGGTCGTCGGCCAGCGGGCTGATAACCGACATCAGATGCAGGCACGCCTCTTCGCCCTGCCACAGCGGCAGATCAAAGCCGTAGACGGAAATCCCCAGCGGCGACAGCAGGTTGGAAACCTGCTGGATGCCTTCCTGGTTGGAACGGACACCGCGCCCGATCGCCAGCGTGCGGGCATCCACCCATACACAGTCGCCACCTTCGACCTGGCCAGGAGCCTCGACGCGACCAAGGATCGGAATGCCCAGCCTTCTGTAGGTTTCTTCATGCAGCGAAGGCTCCCTGGCGCGCAGCGGCTTGCCCATGGACAGGATCAGCGCACCGCGGTCGGTCATCAGCGAAGGGTCGTGCGTGAACACCGAATCCGAAAGTCCGTCGGCCTTGTCCTCGATCCATTCGATCTCGGCGCCGGAAGCCGCCACCAGTTCAGCCAGGGCTGCGTGCTGCGAGGCCGCTTTCGCCGCGTTGAATCCCGGACCATAGTGCCAGGCAGCCCGGTCGGCGTCGCGCATGGCGTTGGCCGCCGACCGCATCAGCACGCGCCGTAGCGGCGCCGCCATGGACTGAGATCCGAAAGCGCTCATCGATGCCCTTTTTAAGCTGAAAAAAACCGAGAAAATTTCATGAGAGGTTATTTATACACTTGCACAACAAGGCCGCAAGTGCCGTAATGAGCGGGATTGACGGGCTCGCTCTGTTGGGTCCATGCTTGAGGTCTGGAGCGAGGCAGTACAGCGTATGTTGATTAGCCGGATAGACGTTCGACGAACCGCCGGCGGCGATATGGAGGTCATTTGGTGAGCGCTGTGGCAGCTGCCAAAGTCCCATCCGGCGAGGCGCAGGACGGCGCCGCAGAAGCCATCCATGTCGAGAACCTGCACAAGAAATTCGGTCAACTGCATGTGCTGAAGGGCGTATCGCTGTCGGCGCGCGACGGCGAGGTCATCGCCATCATCGGCGGCTCGGGCTCAGGCAAATCGACGCTGCTGCGCTGCATCAACTGCCTGGAAAACCCGACCAGCGGCATCATCCGGGTCAATGGCGAGGAGATCAAGCTCAAGGCGGACAGCCATGGCCATACCATTCCGGCCGACCGCAGGCAGATCGAACGCATCCGCTCCAAGCTCGGCATGGTGTTCCAGAACTTCAACCTGTGGAGCCATATGACGCTGATCGAAAACGTCATCGAGGTTCCCGTTCATGTGCTGGGCGTCAAGCGCGACCAGGCTGTCGCCCAGGCCGAAAAGCTGCTGGTGCGCGTCGGTCTGGCCGAGAAGCGCGACGTCTATCCGGCCTATCTCTCCGGCGGCCAGCAGCAGCGCGCCGCGATCGCTCGCGCCTTGGCCATCAATCCGCGCGTCATGCTGTTCGACGAACCGACCTCGGCGCTCGATCCCGAACTGGTCGGCGAAGTGCTGAAGGTGATTGGCGATCTGGCGCGTGAAGGCCGCACCATGGTGCTGGTCACCCACGAAATGAAATTCGCCCGCGAGGTCGCGACCCACGTCGTCTACCTCTACAACGGGTTGGTCGAGGAGGAAGGCCCGCCGGAGCAGATCTTCGGCGCGCCCAAGTCCGAAAGGCTAAAGCAGTTCATCCGCAACATCGGCTAGGGACAGGCCGGGACGGAAGAAAACCGGGAACCAACAACAAACTGGGAGTTCTGAAATGAAGACTGTTCTGAAGACATTCGCCACAGCGCTGCTGCTCGGCGTCGCCGCCATGGGCGTGGCCAAGGCCGATCCGGTCAAGATCGGCGTCGCCGCCGAACCCTACGCGCCCTTCACCTCGCCAGATGCTTCGGGCAAATGGGTCGGCTGGGAGATCGACTTCATCGACGCCGTCTGCGCCGAAGAGAAGCTCGACTGCGTCATCACCCCTGTCGCCTGGGACGGCATCATCCCGGCACTGACTACCAAGAAGATCGACCTCATTGTCTCGTCGATGTCGATCACCGACGAACGCAAGAAGACCATCGACTTCTCCGACAAGTACTATAACACCCCGACCGCGATCATCGGCCCCAAGGACCAGAAGTTCGGCGCCACGCCCGACGATCTCAAGGGCAAGGTCCTCGGCGTCCAGGTGTCGACGGTGCATGCCGTCTACGCCAAGAAGCATTTCGGCCCCACCGCATCCGAGATCAAGGAATACCAGACGCAGGACGAAGCCAACAACGACCTCGCCGCGGGCCGCCTCGACGCGGTGCAGGCCGATTCCATCGCGCTCAAGGAGTTCCTCAAGACCGACCAGGGCAAGGCCTGCTGCGATCTCAAGGGCATGGTGGCCCCTGACGACGAGGTGCTCGGACCGGGCGTCGGCGCCGGCGTGCGCAAGGAAGACACCGCCCTGAAAGAGAAGATCAACGCCGGCATCAAGGCGATCCGCGCCAACGGCAAATATGACGAGATCTCGAAGAAATACTTCGATTTCGACATTTACGGCGGCGCCACGCAGTCGAACTGACGACCCTCGTATCGGCTGGGGGACAGGGCGCTGACGCCCTCGTCCTCCAGCCGGCCTGTCCACGCATGCTTGCCGCCGGCTGCTGGTGCCGGCGGATAGAACCAGCAATCCGGGGGCGAAGCTGATCGAATCCTTTCTTCCGGCCTCCGCGGCCGGCATCGTCGAACTGCTCTCGCCGGCTCCCGTCGGCTGGGGCGGGACGCTCTTGCTCGGGCTCCTGCATTCGCTAGAGATCGCCGTCGGCGCGACCATCGTCGGCCTGCTGATTGGAACCTGCGGTGCCTATGGCAAGCTTTACGGCGGACCCGTGGTGCGCGACCTGTTCGCGGTCTACACCACCGTGGTGCGCGCCGTGCCGGAACTGGTGCTGATCCTGCTGCTCTACTATGCCGGCACCGACCTGATAAACCAGGTGCTGACGGCGATGGGTTACCAGCGTGTCGACATCAGCGGGCTGGTGGCCGGCATCGCCGTGCTCGGCTTCGTCCAGGGCGCCTATTCGACGGAAGTCATCCGCGGCGCGATCCTCGCCATCCCGCAGGGCCAGATCGAAGCCGCCCGCGCCTTCGGCATGTCTCCCGGCCTTCTGTTGCGGCGCATCACGCTGCCGGCGATGCTGCCTTTCGCCATTCCGGGCCTCGCCAATCTGTGGTTGATCGCCACCAAGGACACCGCGCTGCTGGCTGTCGTCGGCTTCTTCGAACTGACGCTGGCGACACGACAGGCGGCGGGTGTCACCAAGGCCTATCTGGTTTTCTTCCTCGCCGCCGGCGTGCTCTATCTCTGCGTGACGCTGGTTTCGAACCTCCTGCTTGGCCGCGCGGAGAAATGGGCGCGGCGCGGCATGCCTTCGATCAAGGAGGCACGTTGATGACCAGCGAAACGGTCATCATCGACACGGCGGCGCGCGCATCGCTCTGGCTGCAGCCGCATCGCATCGTGCTGATCCTGATCGCGCTGGGGCTGGTGGCGTCGGCCGCCTTCTTCATGCGCTGGGACTGGCTGCCGCAATATTGGGAAATGGGCCTGATGGGCATCTGGCGTGCCCTGTGGATCCTGGCCGTCACCTGTACGCTCGGCTTCATGATCGCCGTGCCCGTCGGGCTGGCGCAGGCGGCCGGCTCGATCTGGGTCGCGGCACCTGCGAAAGTCTTCTGCACCATCATCCGCGGCACGCCGCTGCTTCTGCAGCTATGGCTGCTCTATTACGGGCTGGGCTCGCTTTTCCCGCAATATCCATGGATCCGCGAATCCTGGATGTGGCCCTATCTCAGGCAGGCCTGGCCGTACGGCGTGCTGGCGCTGACCTTGTCCTTCGCCGGCTACGAGGGCGAAGTGATGCGCGGCGCCTTTGCCGGCGTGCCCAAGGGGCAGCTGGAAGCCGCCCGCGCCTTCGGCATGAGCCGATGGAAGATCTTCCGCCGCATCTGGCTGCCGCAAGCCTTCTACCGGGCGCTGCCGACGCTGACCGGCGAGACCGTGCTGCAGCTGAAATCGACACCGCTGGTGGCAACCATCAGCGTGATCGACATCTTCGCCGTCTCGTCCAAGGTGCGGCAGGACACCTATCTCACCTACGAGCCCTTGCTGCTCCTGGCGTTGATCTATATGGCGATCACCGGCATTCTGGTCTTCGCCTTCAGCCGGATCGAGGCACGAATCCCGGTCAAGATCGGTTAGGTTCAAGTGAGTGGTGGTAGGGATTGGTAAGTAGGAAGTGGCTGCCGCGCACTCCACAACTCACCACTCAACAACCCCTACTCACTACTCACTAAGGGCAATCGCCATGCAACTCAGTCTCGACCAGGCAAAAGGGCTGTGCCGGATGGCGGCACTTGGCGCCGGCGCCAACGAGGAAGCAGCGCAATCGCTCACCGCCTCGATCATCGCGGCCGAGGCAGAGGGACTTGCAGCCGTCGGGCTCACACATTTCATCGACTACCTCGAAGCGCTCGAGGCCGGACGCATCGACGGCAATGCCGATCCTGTGATCACCCGGCCGGCGCTGGCCGTCTATCTCTCGGACGCACGCGGCGGGCTGGCGCATACCGGCTTCGACCGCACCATCGACGACCTCGCCAAGGCGGCAAGACTGTTCGGCGTCGCCATCTTCTCGCAGAAGAACGCCTACACCTGCGGGGCGCTCGGCTACTTCACCGGCCGGCTGGCCGCGCAGGGGCTGGTGTCCTTCGCCGCAACCAATGGTCCGGCCGTCCTGGCCGGCTCAGGCTCGGTCAAGCCGGTCTTTTGCACCAACCCGATGTCTTTCGCCGCCCCCGCCGCCGACGGCGCGCCGCTGGTCATCGACCAGTCGTCGAGCGCCACCGCCTTTGTCAACATCCGCAAGGCCGCCGAGGACGGCAAGAAGATCCCCGAAGGCTGGGCGCTGGACGCCAGCGGCAACCCGACCACCGATCCGGCGGCGGCCATGAAGGGCGCCATGCTCGCCTTCGGCGGCCAGCGCGGCGCCAACATCGCGCTGATGGTCGAAGTGCTGGCGGCCGGCCTGTCGGGCGCCAACTGGTCACTCGACGCGCCATGGTTCAGCGGCGGCCCGGACAGCCCCGGGACCGGCCTGTTCGTGCTTGCCGTCGAGCCCAAGCTGCTCGACCCGGGTTTCGAGCAGCGCATGAAAGACCAGCTTGACCGGCTGCGGCGGCGCTTCGGCGTTCATGTGCCAGGCCGCGCCCGCGTCGAAGCGGCCGAAAAGGCGCAGGCGCGCGGCATCACCGCGCCCAAGGCAGTGATCCAGCGCATCTCCGAATTCGCCGAACGCTACTCGGCCTGATTTCTTCTCCTTTCTTTGCAGACGATTACTTGGCCGCCCCGCCTGACGCGCGGTTGTGCGCGTTTTTTTTCGCGCGCGTCCTGAACCTTTTTGAGCGCCCGGGCGACCAACGTTTGTCCAGGGCAAGATGAGCTTGCCCGATCCAGACCGGGGAACAGCAAAATCAAAATCGAAAGTCTGCTTCGCGTGAAAGGCATCGCCCTTCGCGTCCCGGAAACCCAACCTCAAATCAAAGGAAATCATCATGACCAACACCAAGACCACCATGCTGACCGCCGTCCTCCTGCTCGGTTCCTTCATGGGCGCCACGCAGGCTGCCAATTTGAAGGCCGCACCGGTCAAGCCGGCCAACCCGGGCGTCATTACCGCGCCGGGTGGCGGCGCCACCGAGGACCACTACTGCAAGAACGGCCATGCGAAATTCGCCAACTGCAGCGCCGATTTCGTCGCCGCATGCAAGAAGGTTGGTGGCACCATGTCGGATGTTCAGGGCTGGGGTGGGCGTACTTGCTTTACGCCCTCCTGATACCGTCTCAGGTCAGGCCGCTCGTCGGCCCCTGACACCTCGTGGATGTCATCCGGGAAACCCCGCTTCGGCGGGGTTTCCTGCTTCTGTCGCTCGCAGGGCCAAGACATGATCGATGCGCTTGTCGCAGGAATACCGGGCCTTGCTTTTTCTTGGAATCGCGCAAAAAACAGGGATGACGCGACGACGCGTCACCCTTTGCCTTTGGCGCAAAACGGACTATGAAACGGCTCAGCCAAGCCATCTGGAACGCGCGCCGGAGCCCGCCATGACCGAAATCCTGCAGACCCCAAAGCTCGTCGTCGTCTTTGGCGGGTCAGGCTTTGTCGGCCGTCATGTCGTGCGGGCGCTAGCCAAGCGCGGCTATCGCATCAGGGTCGCCTGCCGGCGGCCCGACCTTGCCGGCCATTTGCAGCCGCTCGGCAATGTCGGCCAGATCCAGCCGGTGCAGGCCAATGTGCGCGTGCGCTGGTCGGTCGACCGCGCCGTGCAAGGTGCCGACCATGTCGTCAATCTCGTCGCCATCCTGCATGAGAGCGGCCGGCAGAAATTCTCCGCCGTGCACGAATTCGGTGCTCGCGCCGTCGCCGAGGCGGCGCGCTCCGTCGGCGCCGGGCTCACCCATATTTCGGCGCTCGGCGCCGATCCGGATTCCGAATCGGATTATGCACGTACCAAGGCGCTCGGTGAAAAGGCCGTGCTGGAGACGATCGCCGATGCCGTGATCTTGCGGCCGTCGATCAATTTCGGGCCGGAGGACAGCTTCTTCAACCGGTTCGCGAATATGGCGCGTTATTCGCCGGTGCTGCCGCTGATCGGCGGCGGCCAGACCAAGTTCCAGCCGGTCTATGTCGGTGACGTGGCGGAGGCTGTCGCGCGTTCGGTCGACGGCAAGATCGATGGCGGCCGGGTTTACGAGCTCGGCGGCCCCAACGTGCTAACCTTCAAGGAGTGCATGCAGGAACTGCTCACGGTGATCGAGCGCAAGCGCCTGCTGGTGCCGGTGCCGTGGTGGATGGCAAACATCCAGGCCTCGATCCTCGGCCTGTTGCCCAATCCGCTGCTGACCAAGGACCAGGTGATGCAGTTGCGCGAGCACAACATCGTTTCGGACGAAGCCGCCAAGGCCAACCGGACACTGGCGGGACTCGGCATCCAGCCGCAATCGATCGCGACCATCCTGCCGAGCTACCTCTGGCGCTTCCGCGCCGCCGGCCAGTTCCAGCAGCGTAAGCCCGCGGTATAAGAAGCGTCGGCCCTCAGCGAGGGCGAGGCGTGACCCGCATCGGCAGACCGCCTTGCGGCTGCGTGGTCAATTTCTGCACCGGCCAGGGTTTTGTTTCAGCGGTCGCGTCGAAGCGGAAGCGTGACAAGAGGATGGCGAGCGCGATGATCGCCTCCTGCATGGCGAAGCTGGCGCCGATGCAGACGCGCGGGCCGGCGCCGAAGGGCAGATATTGGAAGCGGTCGATCTTTTCACGGTTTCCCGGATGGAAGCGTTCGGGCAGGAAGGCGTCGGGCCGGTCCCACAGCTTCCTGTGGCGGTGAACGACCCATGGCATCACCAGCACGGCGGCGTGCTTGGGGATATAAAGATCCTTCCACATTTCCGGAACGATCGGCTCGCGATTGATCGATGGCGCCGGCGGGTAGAGCCGAAGCGCCTCGTCGAAAGCGGCGCGTGTCAGCGGCATGGCGTCGAGCCACTTCGCCGGATCGGGCTCGCGCGCCAGCACCCGGTCGATCTCCTGTTCGACCGGGTCGCGCTCCCAGGGCGATTCGGCCAGGCAATAGAGCGTCCAGCCGAGCGCGCGCGCCGTGGTCTCGTGGCCGGCGCCGATGAAGGTGATGATGTTGTCCTCGACTTCCGGGCGCGTCAGTCCGTCGGGGCCTTCGGCCTTGAGCAGCAGCGTCAGGAAATCCTGCGGCACGGCATCGGGGTCGCGCCTGAACTTCTCTTCGCGCATCTTGACCGTGTCGGTCACGATCTTGCGGAAATAGGCCATGGTCTTGCGGCCGCGGATACGGGTCAGCCGCGGCAGCCAGTCGGGTGCCCGCAGCAGGTCGAGCGGATCCACGCGGCCCATGGTTTCGAACAGGCGGTCGATCTCGTTGGCGAAACTGCCGGGCTCGCCCGCGATCTCGCCGGAAAACAGCGTCTCGGCCAGGATGTCATAGGTGAGCAGCGTCATGTCATGGGCGATATCGGACGTGCCGCCGGCCTCGTAACGGGTGACAAACTCCAGCGTCCGTTTCAGCATCGGCTGGGCGAAGCCGAAAATGTGGCGTGGCGTGAACACCGGCGCCATTGCCTTGCGCGACCGCTTCCACACCTCGCCCTCGGCCGTCAGCAGGCCGTCGCGCAGGATCGGCCTCAGTATCTTCTGGCGCACCGTCGCCATCTTGTAGTTCTTGGCGTTGTCGACCAGCACATGGCGGATCAGGCCCGGATCATTGGCGATGACCAGCGGCCCACCAGCGCCCTTGGCAGAAATCCAGGGTTCGTTGTAGGTCGGCTCGCCCCAGAGTTCGAGCGGGTTGCGATAGACGATGCGGATCATTTCCAGCGTCGAAGGCGGCGAAGTGCGCGGCTTCGGGGCGGGAGGAACGAATGGGGCGGGCTGCGTGTCCATGAAGTGCTCCGCTGTTCCTATCAATGTAGTGGCTGGCACCTCCGGCGTCCATGTGACCGAACGGCAAACCGGACCGATGACGGCGGGAACGCCAGGGCGGACAGTCTGTTCATCCGATCGTGACCATTCCGTCACGGGTCCAACCTTGCCCGTTGGAACGCTCTGCCGTAGTGGCAGTCACCGACGGATACCCCCCGACAAAGGAGCCTGCCTTGAAGCACCAGTTGAACATCATCATCGGGAGCACGCGGCCCGGCCGCGCTGGCCCGGTTTTCGCCGAATGGCTGGAGACGTTCGTGCGCGAATACGGAAAATTCGAGCCAGTGCTGACCGACATAGCCGCGTTCAACCTGCCGGTCCTGGATGAACCACATCATCCAAGGCTCGGCAATTATCAGAACGACCACACCAAGGCCTGGTCGAAGGCGATGGATGCCGCTGACGCCTTCGTGTTCGTGGCGCCGGAATACAATTACTTCGCCGCACCCGCGATCATCAACGCGATCGACTATCTCGCCCGCGAATGGAAATACAAGCCCGCTGCGATCTTCAGCTATGGCGGTGTCTCCGGCGGCCTGCGCGCGGCGCAGGCGCTGAAGCCGCTGCTGACCTCGGTCGGGATCATGCCTATCCCGGAAGGTGTCGCGCTGCCGCTGTACCAGAAACTGCTCGACGAGAACGGCGCCTTCGATGCCAGCGAGCAAGTGCGGGGCGGGACCAGGACCATGCTGGACGAACTGTTGCGCTGGAGCGAGGCGTTGAAACCGATGCGCGCCGCCTGAGAGAGCCGCCTCAGCGCGGCTTGCTTGCGCCATAAAGAGGTGGAATGGTCGGCAAACGACTGAGCCGGGGGCGGTTCGACTGCGTTTGCTGTTGCCATGCTGCTGATGCTTGCGACCACCGCTATCGCGGCGGCCGAGCGGCACGTGGCCATTGGTCATGGCCAATGACGACTACCGGCTGGTCCGGCCAATTGCCAACCCCGCCCAAGGCGGCGAAGCGATGGAAGCGGCGCTGAGGAAACTTGGTTTCGCTGGAGCTCGACCAGACGGGCCGGCTGGCGCCCAGGGACAAATCCACGGTCAAATATTTGCGCGGCCTCCTGGCTAAATTCAACGCCCGAAAAAAATAGCCGGCTGCCGGCTCGGCATTCGCGCCGGAAATGCCTGCAAACCTTGGAAAAACCGCCTTTAGCGCCTATATCTACCCCATACCAGAAGCGCGATTCGGGGCCGATTTTTCGCGCTGTAAAAGCGGCATCTAGACAACAGGTTTTCATGAGCGACCAGACCGAGAACACAAACGGCGCTGAAGCCGAATACGGCGCCGATTCCATCAAGGTTTTGAAGGGGTTGGACGCCGTCCGCAAGCGGCCGGGCATGTATATCGGCGATACCGATGACGGCTCGGGCCTGCATCACATGGTCTACGAAGTGGTCGACAACGCCATCGACGAGGCGCTGGCCGGCCATGCCGACCTGGTTTCGGTGACGCTCAATCCCGACGGTTCGGTGACGGTTATCGACAATGGCCGTGGCATTCCAACCGACATTCACCCCAGCGAAGGCATTTCGGCGGCCGAAGTGATCATGACGCAGCTGCATGCCGGCGGAAAGTTCGACCAGAACTCCTATAAGGTGTCTGGCGGTCTGCATGGCGTCGGCGTCTCGGTGGTCAACGCGCTGTCGGCCTGGCTGAAGCTCAAGATCCGCCGCAACGGCCAGGTCTTCGAGATGAGCTTTACCCACGGCAATGCCGATGCGCCGCTGAAGGCGATCGGCAGCTACGAGCAGGACAAGCGCCCAGGCACCAATGAGGGCCGCAGCGGCACCGAGGTCACCTTCTTTCCGTCGTCCGAGACCTTTACCATGGTCGAATTCGATTTCGGCACGCTGGAGCACCGGCTGCGCGAACTCGCCTTCCTGAACTCCGGCGTGCGCATCGTTCTGACAGACGCACGTCATGCCGACGTCGTGAAGCACGAACTGCACTATGATGGCGGCCTGGAAGAGTTCGTTAAATATCTCGACCGGGTCAAGAAACCGCTGATCGGGAAGCCCATCTCCATCAGGGCCGAGCGTGACGGCATCACTGTGGAAGTGGCGATGTGGTGGAACGACAGTTACCACGAGAATGTGCTAGCCTTCACCAACAACATCCCGCAGCGCGATGGCGGCACCCATCTGGCCGGTTTTCGCGGCGCACTGACCCGCCAGATCACCGGCTATGGCGAATCTTCGGGGCTGACCAAGAAGGAAAAGGTCTCGCTGATCGGCGACGATTGCCGCGAGGGCCTGACGGCGGTGCTGTCGGTTAAGGTTCCCGATCCGAAATTCTCGTCGCAGACCAAGGACAAGCTGGTCTCGTCGGAGGTTCGTCCCGTGGTCGAGGGACTGGTCAACGAAGCGCTCGGCACGTGGCTCGAAGAGCATCCGACCGAGGGCAAGGTGGTCGTCGACAAGGTGATCCAGGCCGCGGCGGCGCGTGAAGCGGCGCGCAAGGCTCGTGACATCACCCGCAAGACCTCGCTCGGCGTCACCTCGCTGCCCGGCAAGCTGGCCGATTGCCAGGAACGCGACCCGGCGAAGTCCGAAATCTTCATCGTCGAGGGTGACTCGGCCGGCGGCTCCGCCAAGGGCGGCCGTTCGCGCCAAAACCAGGCAATCCTTCCCCTGCGCGGCAAGATCCTCAATGTCGAGCGGGCCCGCTTCGACCGCATGCTCTCGTCCGACATGATCGGCACGCTGATCACCGCGCTCGGCACCTCGATCGGCAAGGACGAATTCAACGCCGACAAGCTGCGCTACCACAAGATCATCCTGATGACCGACGCGGACGTCGACGGCGCCCATATCAGGACCTTGCTGCTCACTTTCTTCTTCCGGCAGATGCCGGAGCTGATCGAGCGCGGCCACCTCTACATCGCCCAGCCGCCGCTCTATAAGGTGACGCGCGGCAAGAGCTCGCAATACATCAAGAATGAGAGCGCCTTCGAAGAATTCCTGATCGATTCGGGGTTGGAGGAAGCGTCCCTTACGCTCGGCTCAGGGGAAGTGCGGACCGGACAGGATCTGCACGGCGCCGTCGCCGATGCGCTTGCCGTGCGCCAGCTCATCAACGGTTTGCACACGCGCTATAACCGCGACGTCGTCGAGCAGGCTGCGATCGCCGGCGGGCTCAATCCCGAAATCTTCGCCGATCTTGGCCGCGCCAACGCGATGGCGGAGCGGATCGCGCAACGCCTTGACATCATTGCCGAGGACACCGAGCGCGGCTGGACCGGCCGCATGTCGACCTCGAACGAGGGCATCGGCGGCTATGTCTTCGAACGCACCGTGCGCAGCGTCAAGGAATACGCCCATCTCGACATGGCGTTGATCAATTCCGCCGACGCACGCCAGCTCGATCGCTACGCGCAGCGCCTCAGCGAAGTCTACGGGGCGCCGCCGGTGCTGCGCCGCAAGGAGGTGTCCGAAACAGTCTCGGGACCGCTGGCGCTGCTCAACGCGGTCTTTGCGACCGGCCGCAAGGGGCTGACCATGCAGCGCTACAAGGGTCTCGGCGAAATGAATGCCGAGCAGCTCTGGGAAACCACGCTTGACCCGAACGTGCGTTCGCTGCTGCAGGTCAAGGTCAACGATGCGACCGATGCCGACAGCCTGTTCTCGCGGCTGATGGGTGACGAGGTGGAGCCTCGGCGCGAGTTCATCCAGGACAACGCACTGTCGGTCGCCAACCTGGATATTTGAGGTTTCGCACAGCCTTTTTGACAGATTGGCATAGCTCGTGCCCGCGCCAATAATGAGGATGCGCCGGAACAGAAGGCCTTCGAAGACATTGTGACAGTGTCCATCACAATTTCTTGCAGGAGGCTTTTCATGGGACGCGGCATTCTACTCTGGTTGCTCGGCATTCCGATTCCGATCATCATCCTCATCATGCTGTTCGTACGGTAGGGGGCGTCGATGCAGTCCACCCTATCGGCTGTCGACGTATCCGCTTCCACGGAATCGTCCTCCACCGCCGTCAGCTGGGGACCGATCATCGCCGGCGCTTTCGCGGCCTCGACGTTGACGTTCATCCTCATGCTGCTCGGCTCAGGCCTTGGGCTCAGCATGGTTTCACCATGGTCGGGCTCTGGCGCGTCAATCACCACCTTCGCGGTTTCCACCGCCGTCTGGCTGGTGATCGTGCAGTGGCTGTCCGCCGGTGTAGGCGGCTACCTTGCGGGCCGGTTGCGGACCAAATGGGTCGGCATCCACACCGACGAAGTCTATTTCCGTGACACTGCGCACGGCTTTCTCGCCTGGGCGCTGGCCACCTTGCTGGTCGCCGGCGTGCTTGGCTCGGCACTTTCCGCCGCGATTGGTTCAGGTGTGCAGGCCGCGTCCACCGTGGCCTCGGGAGCCGCCATGGGTGCGTCGGCCGGCGCCTCGGCGAATGCCAGCGGTGCATCGACCGACAATGCGACCTCCTATCTGGTGGATTCGCTGTTCCGCCCTGCCGATCCGGCCAAGCTCGCCACCGCCAATCCTGCCGACGAAGCCGCCGCGGCCGGGCAGGCCTCGCGGATCCTGATTGCCGGCGCCGTCGCCGGCGAGGTTTCGGCGGAAGACAAGACCTATCTTGCGCAATTGGTCGCCGCGCGCACCGGCCTTTCCGAGGCTGATGCCAAGACGCGTGTCGACACGGTGCTGGCGAAGGCGCAGGACGCAAAGGTCAAGGCGAAGCAGGCGGCCGACACGGCAAGGAAAGCAAGCGCCACTTTCGCGCTTCTCGGCGCCTTGTCGCTGGTCATCGGCGCCTTCATCGCCAGTGCGGCCGCAGCGCTCGGCGGCAGGCAGCGCGATGAAGAGGAAGCGGTGTTCCTGACCAACGGCTGAAGGCAGCATCACGCCAAAATTACAGAGCCCGGCATCGACCGGGCTCTTTCTATTCGACGATCAAGACCGACCGGTCAGTGATCCATCGCCTTGACGATTTCCTCGGTCATCTTCTTGGCGTCGCCGAGCAGCATCATGGTGCCGTCCTTGTAGAACAGCGTGTTGTCGATGCCGGCATAGCCGGACCCGAGCGAGCGCTTGACGAACAGGCAGGTGCGGGCCTTGTCGACGTCGAGGATCGGCATGCCGTAGATGGGCGACGACTTGTCGTCGCGCGCGGACGGGTTGGTGACGTCGTTGGCGCCGATGACGTAGGCGACGTCGGCCTGGGCAAACTCCGAGTTGATGTCCTCGAGCTCGAATACTTCGTCGTACGGCACGTTGGCTTCGGCGAGCAGCACATTCATGTGGCCGGGCATGCGGCCGGCGACGGGGTGGATGGCATATTTGACGTCGACGCCGTTGGCCTTGAGCTTGTCGGCCATTTCACGCAGCGCATGCTGCGCCTGGGCGACCGCCATGCCGTAACCCGGCACGATGATGACCTTCTGCGCGTTCATCATGAGGTAGGCGGCATCGTCGGCCGAACCCTGCTTGACGGTGCGCTCGATGCCGTCATCGGCCGCAGCGGCGGTCTCGCCGCCGAAGCCGCCGAGGATGACCGAGATGAAGCTTCGGTTCATGCCCTTGCACATGATGTAGGACAGGATCGCGCCCGACGAGCCGACCAGCGCGCCGGTGATGATCAGCGCCAGATTGCCGAGCGTGAAGCCAAGGGCGGCGGCCGCCCAGCCGGAATAGGAATTCAGCATCGATACGACCACCGGCATGTCGGCGCCACCGATCGGGATGATCAGGAGCACGCCGAGCACCAGCGAGGCGGCAACGATCAGCCAGAACACCAGTTTCGATTCCGTGGTGACCAGCAGCACGATCAGCACGATCAGGGCCACGCCAAGGGCAGCGTTGATGACGTGACGGCCGCCAATCATGATCGGCTTGCCCGACATGCGGCCGTCGAGCTTCAGGAAGGCAATGACTGAGCCGGTGAAGGTGATGGCACCGATGGCGACGCCAAGGCTCATCTCGACCAGCGCCTGGGCATGGATGTCGCCATCCGTGCCGATGCCGAAGCTTTCCGGCGCATAGATGGCCGCGGCCGCCACCATGACGGCGGCAAGGCCGACGAGCGAGTGGAAGGCGGCGACCAGTTGCGGCATCGAGGTCATGGCGATGCGGCGCGCGGTGACGGCGCCGACGCCACCGCCAATGGCGAGGCCAAGCACGATCAGGCCGAAGCGACCGGCGGACGGGGTTGCCAGCGCCAGCGTGGTGGCAATGGCGATGCCCATGCCGATCATGCCGTAGAGATTGCCCTGCCGGCTGGTGGTCGGATGCGAGAGGCCGCGCAACGCCATGATGAACAGGACGCCGGATACCAGATAGAGGAAGGAGGCGAGATTGACGGTCACGTCACTTGTCCTTCTTCTTGTACATGGCCAGCATGCGCTGGGTGACGAGAAAGCCGCCGAAGATGTTGACCGAGACCAGCATCAGCGCGACGAAACCGAAGCCGGCGGCGACGCCGGAGGCCGCGATGCCGACGGCGAGCAGCGCACCGACGACGATGACGGACGAGATGGCGTTGGTGACGGCCATCAGCGGCGTGTGCAGTGCCGGGGTCACCGACCAGACGACGTAATAGCCGACGAAGATCGCCAGGATGAAGATGGCGAAACGGAAGACGAAGGGATCGATGGCCCCGCCCGAGAGCGCATGCGCGGCATCACCGGCCGCGTCGGCACCGCCTGGGGCATTGGCCAGGTTCTGCACCGCGAGCCGAACGGCAGCGCTTGCCTGGTCGAGCTGATCCAGGGCTTTCTGCAAGGTCTGGTCCATCACGCGGTCCCTTTCGGCTTCGGCGAGGGTGACTTGGATGCGGCGGCCTTCCCGGGCGCGGCCTTCCTGGGCGCGGCCGTGGCATCGGCGACCATGGTCGTGGCCGGGATCGCGGCCGGCTCGACATAAGGCTGCTGGTCGGCCTTGGCGAAGGCCGGATGAACGACCTTGCCGCCGTCGGTCAGCATGGTTGCCTTGACCAGATCGTCGTCGCGATTGATGGCAAGCGTCTTGGTCGTCTTGTCGACGAGCGTCTCGACGAAGGCGAACAGGTTCCTGGCATAAAGCAGCGAGGCGGATGCCGCGATGCGACCTGGCACGTTGAGATGACCGACGATCTTCACATTGTTGACCGTGGTGACGATCTTGCCGGCCTCGGCGCCCTCGACATTGCCGCCACGCTCGACGGCGAGGTCGATGATCACCGAGCCCGGCTTCATCGAGGCGACCATCGCCGCCGACACCAGCTTCGGCGCAGGCCGGCCGGGGATCAGCGCCGTGGTGATGACGATGTCCTGCTTGGCGATGTGTTCGGCGGTCAGCGCCGCCTGCTTGGCCTGGTACTCCTTCGACATTTCCTTGGCGTAGCCGCCGGCCGTCTCGGCGGCCTTGAACTCCTCGTCCTCGACTGCGAGGAACTTCGCGCCGAGCGAGGCGACTTGTTCCTTGGCGGCGGGCCGAACGTCGGTGGCGGTGACGACGGCACCGAGACGGCGCGCGGTGGCGATCGCCTGCAGGCCGGCAACGCCGACGCCCATGATGAAGACCTTGGCCGCCGGCACCGTGCCAGCCGCCGTCATCATCATCGGCAGCGCCCGGTCGTATTCGGCGGCTCCGTCGATCACCGCCTGGTAGCCGGCAAGATTCGCCTGGCTGGACAGGACGTCCATCGATTGCGCGCGGGTGATGCGCGGCATGAACTCCATCGAGAAGGCGGTGACGCCGGCTTTGGCCAAGGCCGCGACAGCCGCATCGTTGCCGTAGGGATCCATGATGGCGATCACCGCGGCGCCGGATTTGTAAATCTTCAGCTCGGCATCCGTTGGCCGGCGAACCTTCAGCACGACATCGGCATTGGCGACATCCGAGGCCTTGCCGATGACAGCACCCGTCTTGGCAAACTCTTCGTCGGAGATACGCGAGCGGGTGCCGGCTCCGGCTTCGACGATCACGTCGAAACCCAGGGCCGTCAGCCGCTTCACCGTATCGGGCGAAGCCGCGACACGCGGCTCGTTCGCGTCGAGCTCACGAGGGATGAAAACCGTCTGTCCCACCGCATGATCCTTTCGGCCGGAACCTGTCTGCGCGAAGTGTCGACCGGGATATCCGGCGACGTCAACCGCAAGAGCGTTTTGGAAGGTCTATCGCAGAATGAAGGCGCCGACTGCCAGAATAAGCACGAACAGGATCAGCGCAGAGAAGAAGCCGCCCGCGAAGAAGCCGAAAGCCATCGCCAGGAGAAGCGCGCCGCAGAAGAGCGAGCCATATTTGGCCAGCGCCAGGAAGCCCGCGTAGGTGCGGTCATGCTCGGCATAGTCCATCTTCGCGCCCAGTTCTACAGGACCGCTCGGCGTGTGCTCAGCCATAGGAATACCCCTTCGAAGACATCTTTCAGGCACATACCGAAAAGCTGGGCGCAGGGCAATGGCGCTATTGCCGCATCGCAGCCGACAACTCCCTAAAGGGAAAATTGAAACTGGCGGCCGATGCCCGCGGGGATGGCTTTTGCGCGAGCCCTGCCCAGCGTCTCAGCCAGCAAGGTGAGGAAAAAGCCCGAGCAGCCCAACGACAATCAGATAGAGCGCGACGATGTAGTTCAGGAGCCGCGGCATGATCAGGATCAGCACGCCGGCGATCAGCGAGATAAGCGGTGTGAGCGCGAGCGAGTGGATGGTCATGACCGTATTCCTTCCCACGAACAATGCGACAGGAGCCCGGGGCGAAATGCCCGTTGGGCAGGATCGCGGCGATCCTCGATGGCGATGCCGCTACCTATAACGGCGAAGCCGCGGGAAGGTTCAGATGCAAGGACGACGCCCGTTCAGGCAGCATCGCGGTAGTATTTCGCCGTCGGCACTATGGACAGCGGCGTCAGCCGGTTGATGGCCGGATTGGCGAACATCATCCGCTGTTCCACGGCTGTCGACTTAAAGAACGGAAACCGTTCGAGTGTCTGGCGCAAGTTTTCGCCGCACGGGATTTCGAACAGAGCGATCGGCGCGAGGACTCCCGGGAACACCTTGCCCTCTGTCCTCTGAACGGCATGAAAGATACGAGCATAGTAAGCGGAGTGCTCGATCTTGACCGGCGTTAGCACTGCGGTAAGCCCAAAGTAAGAAGCGGCCACCATGCCAAGCCTGAGCGTCAGAAAAGGCAGAACTCCGGGCGCGGGCGCACTGTCGGCATCGGTTGCGAAACGAGTCCCGTCGATGAACGTCTCTCCGCGGGCAAGCCGCTCGGCCAATATTTCGGGATAGGCATCAACGGACGGCGAATGAGGGTGCTCTCTGGAAATGTAGTGAAGCCGTAACGTGCTGACCAGCTGTCCATCGAAATAGACGCCGAACCGATAGGAATTCGGCAGATTGTCCCAGCGATCCTCGAACATCCCGCTGGCGATCGGGCCGCACATGCCCGATTGCAGGTAGGATTGATAGCGAAGGCGGTAGATCGCCTCCAGATCCTCGCCTCCAGTGATGAGACGGTAGTCGACATGCTCAAGCAATTGCATGATCGACTGGTTCAGCGCCGACCCAGCATTGGAGCTGGCGCCAGCCCGCGCATCGTTTCTCGCAGCATCCATTCTCAAGTCCTCGTATCCGCCGTGAACAGGCTATTCGAGTTGAAATGAGACACAAGCCGAAAATTGGATCCCACTGGTTTACCACTTGTTAACCTTAACAGCTGGAGATCCTTGGCTGCCGGAGTGGTTGCTAAAGGGCGGCTTGGACGTTCTAGTCCAAGCCTTCATTCTTATGAAGGGCGGGCTGCAGACTCGGGCGCGAAAAGCACTGGAGCGTTCCGCTTCGAAAGATGCGTCGATCCGATCAAAGCTTTCGCTTCTTTAAATTCGGCCAAAGCTACTGCACGCATTGCTTGGGTTTTTTCGCGATCAACCGAATATTGTGGTTCGTACTTGCCGCACGATCCAAGCAACGCGTATTATCAACTCGGCGAGGACGAAAGCTAGCCGACTGTGCGCTTGGCGGCGAGACGCAGATCCGCAGCAAACGGCCAGGTGACGTTCGACATCGTCTCGATGCCCGACGCGCTGAGCGCCGCTCCGAACAGAAAGCCCTGGACAAGATCCGGCTTCACCGAATGCATGAGGACCTTAAGCTGCTCGAATGTTTCCACGCCTTCGATGGTGACGGTGAGCCCCAGGACACGGGTCAGGTCGACGACGCCCTTCAACAGCTCGAGCGAGCGCGGATTGTGGGTGACGTCCATCACGAACGACCGGTCGATCTTGATCTTGTCGAGCGGAAGCTTGTGGAGATAGCTCAGGCTTGAATAGCCGGTGCCGAAATCGTCGAGGGCGATGCGGACGCCAAGCTGCTTCAGTTCCTCGATATACTGGCGGGTCAGGGATTTGTCGTCGAGCAGCGCGGTTTCCGTGACTTCGATCTCCAGGCGGCTAGCATCGAGGCCGGAGTTAGCCAACGCATCGCGCACCTTTTGGATGACGTCGCGGCTGCGGAAATCCCTCGCCGAGAGATTGACCGAGACGCTGGTCTGGTCAGGCCATTTGGCGCATTCGGTGCAAGCTGCATGCAGCACAAAGGTGCTGATCTCGGAAATGATGCCCATCTCCTCGGCCAGCGGAATGAAGATGCCGGGCGAAATCGGTCCGAGATCGGGATGGTCCCAACGGCAGAGCGCCTCGCAGCTGGCGATGCGCATGGTGTTCATCGCCACGATGGGCTGGTAGACGACCCGCAGTTCCCTGCCTTCCACGGCACTGCGCAGATCCGCCTTCATCAGCTGGCGATTGCGGAATGCGGCATCCATTGCCGCCTCGAACAGCCGCCACCCGTTCTTGCCGAGTTCCTTGGCCTTGTAGAGCGCCAGGTCCGCCTTGACGATCATGGCGTCGACATCGGTTCCACCGACCTTGGACAGTACCGCGCCGGCGCTGGCCTGGATCCGCAACCCGTGGCCCGCCACGTCGACCTCTCCCTGCAGCTCGGCGAAAATCTGGTCGAGCAGGCTCTCCAGATGGCTCTCGTCATCGATGCGGTCGAAGAACAGCATGAACTCGTCGCCACCGAAGCGGCTGACGGCAAGGCCTTGCCCGGCGATGGCCGCCAGCCGGTCGGCCACGGCGTAGATCAGCCCGTCGCCGACAGGATGGCCGAGCGTGTCGTTGACGCTCTTGAAATCGTCGAGGTCGATCACGGCGAGGCCGCACAGGCGATCGCGGTCGCCGGAGGCCATCAACTCGCCGACCAGTTCATGGAAATAGGCGCGGTTGGGGAGGCCGGTGAGATTGTCGTAGCGCGCCATGAAGCGGATCTTTTCCTCCGCTTCGACGCGCGCTGTGACATCCTCGAAGGTGATCACGCCGAGTTCCTGGCTGCCTTCGCGCGCGGAGAATTCGTAATGCTGGCCGTTGGCGAGCGAAACAAGAACCTTGCGGTCCCTGCCCTCGCGCAGCGCGCGCGTCAACTGCGCCTCGACGTATCGGCAGTCCTTCGGCGCCAGCATGCCGCCGGCGACGCCGCGCATCAGAAGGCCGTGGATGGAGCGCCCGAGCAGCGCGTCGGCCGATTTCAGCGACATCAGATGGGCGGCCTCGGCATTGGCGACCGCGACGCGCCCATCAGGGCCGAGCATGACCAGGCCGTGCGACATGGTGTTGAGCGCGCGGTCGAACTTGCGCGTTATGCTTTTCGCCTGCTTGTGGCCGATGACCGCCGAAAACAGCACATTGCGAACATGGTCGGCGCTGTTGATGGTAATGAACGTCATCGGGAAGATCATCAGACCGAGGACGACGGACGGGGCATCCAAACGCAGCAGGAGCGCTAGCGCCGCTGGACCGATAAAGGTTACCGAAAAAATCCGCACCATGCGCGGAGACCCGTAATTACGGGCGACAACCGTGACCAGGGTCGCCAGGGTCAGCGACATTGCCGCCAGTTCGGCGAATGGGTCGGGATACACATAGATCGACACGAAGCAAAGCGCACCCAATCCGAGGCCCTGCAAGCAGCCCTTGAGGATGTAACTGCGCTCCAATCGGTGTGCGTGTTCGACGTCGGCAATCACGCCGCCCGTCTTCAGGAAGCTGCGAATACCGAAATAACGCAGAAGGCTGATCGGCAGTAGAATAAAAGAAAAGGCCAGAAACAACGGATTTTGCGTGCGCAGATAAATCATGAATCCGAGGATCCAGTAGCACGCGCCACCGATCACCAACATGTGCGCGTTGTCGAACAACGACCGCACAAATTGGATATAGACATCCGCGGGGATGCTTTCGGTCTTTGTTTTGCCCATATGATCGGCCCAACGCTAAGCCTTGTCATGCCACAACCGCCTTAAGAAAGGCTTAGACAGAGGGGCTTAAGCTACGGCTTCGGCCGGCCCGCCTCGGCAAGAGGAGCCTTGCAGCAGGCTTCGGGCATGGGTGAGAAATCACTCAGCGGCACTGAGAACCGGTACCGGCATGATTTGGGTCAGTCGCTGGAGCAGTCTGGAGCGCTCGCCCGCCGCCTTTTCGGCGCTTGCCTGCCGGACATGGCCATAGCCGCGGATCAGCGCCGGGACCGAGACCAGGGCTACCGCGGCCTCGATCTTGCCCGGCGCCAGCGAACTGGCCACGAGCTGTAGATCGGCCTCGTACTGCGCCAGCAATTGCCGCTCCATGCGCCGCTCGGCGGTGTAGCCGAACAGGTCGAAGGCCGTGCCGCGCAGGCCCTTCATGGCAGCCAGCAGGCGAAAGCCTTTCATCATCCATGGGCCAAAGCTCGATTTCCTCGGTTTGCCGTCATTGCCGCGACGTCCCATGATCGGCGGGGCGAGATGGAATTCAAGTTTCTCGTAGCTCTGGAACTGCATGCCAAGCGCGGCGGCGAAGGAGCCGTCGGTATAGAGCCGCGCAACCTCGTATTCGTCCTTGATCGCCATCAGCTTGAACAGGCTTTTGGCGGCGGCTTCGGTCACGGCGGTCGAACCCGGCATGGCCTTCGTTTCTGACCTTCGCAGCGCCGAAATCCTGTCGGCGTAGCGCTTGCCGTAAGCAGCGTTCTGATAGGCCGTGAGGAAGGCAACACGGCGGGCGATGATATGGTCCAGTGTCTCAGCGACCGGACCGGCCTGTCCGGCCTTGTCGCCGAGGGTTGCGGACGGCTGGGCGATGAGGCTGCGCACGAAATCCGGCTGATGCGCGGCGCGGCGGCCCCAGCGGAAAGCAGCGATGTTCATCGCCACCGCTTCGCCATTCAATTCAATGGCCTTTTCGACGGCTTCGGCCGAGAGCGGCAGACCGCCGTACTGGAAGGCAAAGCCGAGCATGAACATGTTGGCGCCCAGCGAATTGCCGAACAGGGCTGTGGCGGTGCGGGTGGCGTCGAAGAAATGCGCCTTGTCGTCACCGGCCGCTGAGCGGATCGCCTTCTTCAGGCGCTCGATCGGCAGCGAGAAATCGGCCGATCGAGCAAATTCGCCCGGCATGATCTCGGCGGTGTTGGCGAGGAAGATCGTATGCCCCTCGCGCACCGCCGTCAGCACTTTCTTGGCGCCCGACACGACGAGATCGCAGCCGAGCACGAGGTCGGCTTTTCCCGCCGAAACGCGAATGGCATTGATGTCCTCCGGCGTGCGGGCGATGCGAACATGGGTGAACACCGAGCCACCCTTCTGGGCGAGGCCGGCCATGTCGATCATGCCGCAGCCCTTGTCCTCCAGATGCGCCGCCATGCCGAGCACGGCGCCGACGGTGACGACGCCGGTGCCGCCGACGCCATCGATGATCGCCGCCCAGCCCTCGACGCCGAGCGGGAATTCGGCTGGCATCGGCACGCCTTCAAGCGGGTCGGTCCCGCCGGCCAGGCCCTCGGCCTTGCGGATCTTGGCACCGTGCACGGTGACGAAGGACGGGCAGAAGCCGTTGACGCAGGAGAAATCCTTGTTGCAGCTCGACTGGTCGATCTTGCGCTTGCGGCCGAATTCGGTCTCGACCGGCTGGATCGAGACGCAGTTCGATTGCACGCCGCAATCGCCGCAGCCTTCGCAGACCAGTTCATTGATGAACACCCGCTTGTCGGGATCGGGAAAGGTGCCGCGCTTGCGACGACGGCGCTTTTCGGCGGCGCAGGTCTGGTCGTAGAGCAGGATCGATACGCCCTTGACGTCGCGCAGCTCGCGCTGGACGAGGTCGAGGTCGTCGCGGTGGTGGATAGTGGCGCCGGCCGGGAATTCGGCCTTCCCGGCATATTTGTCGGGTTCGTCGGTGACGATGGCGATGCGGTCAACGCCCTCTGCCCGTACTTGCCTGGCGATCATGTCCACCGTCAGCCCGCCCTCATGCGGCTGGCCCCCAGTCATGGCGACGGCGTCGTTGTAGAGGATCTTGTAGGTGATGTTGGCCTCGCTCGACAGGGCGAAGCGGATCGCCAGCGTGCCGGAATGGTTGTAGGTGCCGTCGCCTAGATTCTGGAAGATGTGGTCGCGCCTGGAGAACGGCGCCTGGCCGACCCATTGCGCCCCCTCGCCGCCCATGGCGGTAAAGCCAACTGTGTTGCGATCCATCCACAGCGCCATGAAGTGACAGCCGATGCCGGCGGCGGCGATCGAGCCGTCCGGCACCTTGGTCGAGGAATTGTGCGGACAGCCCGAACAGAAGAAGGGTGTGCGCGAGCCGATGTCGGTGGCATCGGCCAGCATCGCCTGGAACTGACGTAGCTTCGCGACCCTGGCCGAAATCTCTTCGGATGGGCCGATGGTCCTCAGGATTCTCTCGCCGAGCGCAATGGCGATCTCGTTGGGGTCGAGCGCCCCCTTGGCCGGAAACAGCCAGTCGCCGCGCTCGTCCTTCTTGCCGACGATGGCCGGCTGCGAGGCCGTGCCGTAAAGGCTTTCGCGCAGTTGCACCTCGATGAGGGAGCGTTTCTCCTCGACGACGACGATGGTGTCGAGACCGCGCGCGAAGTCGGCGATGTGCTGCAGGTCGAGCGGCCAGGGGCAGCCGACCTTGAACAGCCGCACGCCGATGCGGTTGGCGGCCGCCTCGTCGATGCCGATATCCTCCAGCGCCTGGCGGACATCGAGATAGCTCTTGCCCAGCGTGATGATGCCGAGTTTCGGATTGCTGCCGCCCGAATAGACGAGCCTGTTCAGCCCATTGGCATGGATGAAGGCGGAGGCCGCGGCACGCTTGTGTTCATGCAGCCGTTCTTCCTGGCCGAGCATGTCGATCTCGTGGCGGATGTTGAGGCCGCCCGGCGGCATGTCGAAATCCGGGACGACGATGTTCAACCGTTCGAGCGAGGCGTCGACCGAAGCCGTCGATTCGATGTTGTCCTTGACGCATTTGATCGCCGCCCAGGTGCCGGCGAAGCGCGACATGGCAAAGCCGTACAGGCCATAGTCGATGATCTCCTGGACACCGGCCGGGTTGAGGATCGGCACCATGGTGTCGACGAAGAGGAATTCCGTGGCGTGCGCATTGGTCGAGGATTCGGCCATGTGGTCGTCGCCCATGAGCGCAAGGACGCCGCCATGTCTGGACGAGCCGGCGAGATTGGCGTGGCGGAACACGTCGCCCGAACGATCGACGCCCGGCCCCTTGCCGTACCAGACCGAAAAAACGCCATCATGGGTGCCCTCGCCCAGCAGTTCCGTCTGCTGCGAGCCCCAGCAGGCGGTGGCGGCCAGCTCTTCGTTGAGGCCGGGCTGGAAAACGATGCCGGCCCCGGCAAGCTGCTTTTTCGCCTTCCACAGCTGCATGTCGAGGCCACCGAGCGGCGACCCGCGATAGCCGGAGACGAAGCCTGCCGTGTTCAGGCCGGCGCGGCGGTCGCGCTCGCGCTGCATCAGGAGCATGCGGATGACCGCCTGCGCGCCGGACAGGAAGATGCGCTCCTTTCCAAGATCGAACTTGTCGTCGAGCGCGACATCATGCAGCGTCATCAGGCATTTCCTCTGCGAAGGCCGCGCGGGGCAGCAGCCAACGTCGGGATCGGATGACGCATCCTTTCTCCCCTTGCAAGACAGGTCAAACAAAATCGAAAGGACCGGCCAACGCGCGACAAACTGTTCGGCGGGCGCTGGACCACGCATCAAACGGTGCGTCACCAAGCGCGATGGCACACGAAAATTCAGCGGAAATCGAGGCCGTCGGAAGGTGTCAGCCGGCTTTCGAGCAGTCCGGCTTCGGCTCGCCCGGCAGCTTGCCGTCGGGATGACCGACGAGGTCGGGATTGGACGTGTAGAGCTGGTCGATGACCAGCGGCCGATCGGGCAGGATGGACTGGTCTTCCGTCGACATCAGCGTGGTGTCGATCTCCTGCAGGACCGCGCCATCGGCGCCCTTGATGCTGATGGCGATGGCATAGGGCTTGTTCCTGACGACGCAGGTCAGCGCCGGGCTTTCCAGACTCACCTTATCGAGCTTCGGCCAGATCTTCTGCTCGACCACGAAGGGATCGCCACCGGCGGGGTTCTGGAAACTGGCAACCGCCACCTGACCCCCGCCCATCGGCCGCAAGGGTCTCAGCGTCACGACATAGGTCGCCCTGGCGAGGCGGTAGTTGAAGACGAATATCTTGCCGGAAACTTCAAACAGCTTGCCTTCACCGCCGGTATCCCGGCAAGCGCCAAGTGTCATCGCCGCGATCAGCGCCGCGCCAGCAACCGTCGAGCGGGAAAGAATTCTAGGCATTCCTGACCTCATTGGCCGCCATGCGGCGGCGATAGTGACGGCTTGCCTTCTGCCTGTTGCCGCATACCGCCATGTCGCACCAAAGGCGGCTGGAATTGCGGCTTCTGTCGACGAACAGCCAGGTGCAATTGGGACAGATCCTGAGCCTCGCGACGGTGTCGTCACGCAGCAGGGAAAGCGCCGAAACCGCCAGTGCCGCCTCGAAGGCGATCGGCGTCGCCGGATCGCCGAACGGCCGTCCCTGCGCCCCGATCTCGGTCCCGCCGGCGGCCAGGCCGTCGGCGCAGGACCGCAGGAATTCGGGCAGATCGGCGGTGGCCACCGCGCCTTTCAACACAGCGCCTCGAAACAGCCTATCGGTCGTCTCGCGGATCGACAGCACGACGGGCGCGATTGCCGCCGGCGAGGACACCGCCAGCCGCCTGTCGCCAAGCTCGGCGGCGCGAAAGCCGCTGGCCGCGTCGGCGAAGCGGGCGATTTCGGCCGGATCGTCGAAGCGGTCGAATGTGCGCTCCGGATCGCCGCGCAGCACGACGGTGTTCGCCGTGTCGAGCGCGAGCAGGCCGCCGGTGAAGCGGTGAGAAGTCCAGGCAACTGTCATTCCCGAACATCTAACCGATAAATCGCGTTTGACAAGTTAGATTCGGCGATGCAAACCTCGGATGCGTAGGGTATCGTCGCGTTTGTCCGCTCCGCGCTTGTCCTATTCCCTCTTGGGCGGGATGCTTCTGGTGTTGTCGAGCATGCTTTACTTCTTCCAGCAGGTGCTGAACGGGCTGCATTCGGGTGCGCTCTATGCGTTGCTCGCCTTCGGCTATGTGCTGACCAACGGCATTCTGCACCGCACCAACCTCGCCTATGGGGCGCTGTTTGCCTTTTGCGGCCAGGCAATGATCCTGAGCGTCGCCTTCGGCTACCAGGTGCTGTGGCTGACGCTGCTTGCTTCGGTGCTGTTCGGCGTCCTCGCGGCGTTCCTCTATGCGGCGCTCATCAGCCATGTCCTGTCGCGCAGCGTCTTCGAGCCGTTGGCTGACCGCTCGCCCAACGCCATCGTGGTGACGACGCTCGGCATCCTGCTCGTCCTGTCGGAAGCAAGCCGCATCGCCGCCGACACGCATGATCTGTGGCTGCCGCCGATGCTGGCCGAGCCCATCGTTTTCGCCGAACGCTCAGGATTCAAGGCGACGCTGACGCTGATCCAGATGCTCGACTGCGCCGTGGTCGTGGCGGCGGTCGCCCTCGCCACCTGGGTATTTGCCCGCTCAAGCTTCGGCCGGTGCTGGCGCGCCGTCTCCGACGACCCCAGGGCCGCCGCCCTATGCGGCGTCGACGTGCGTGGCGTGTTCCGGCGTGCCGTGCTGTTCGGCGGCTTCTGCGCCGCGCTGGCCGGGGTCATGGCCAGCCTCTACTATGGCAATGTCAGCTTCGGTTCCGGCCTTGTCTACGGCCTGAAGATCCTGTTCGTGACGGCGGTCGGCGGTTATCTCTCGCCGCCAAAGGCGGCGCTGGGCGCGGCCGCTTTCGGCATGGCCGAATCACTGTGGGCCGGCTATTTCCCGGTCGAATGGCGCGACGCCTGGATGTATCTGTTCCTGGTTGCCATGCTGATCCTGATCGGCGCCGGTCGCGACACCGGCAAGGTCGTCTGATCCCGCCAGACTTTGGTTGCATGACGTTTCGTCAGGGCGCGGTTTTCCACCGTGCCGGGAGCGCCGATGGCCTGCATCCGTCCTCCCCTTGTTGACCAACCGGACCACGCACTGCATACGGTTGGGCCAGGCGGCGCGACGAAAGGGGCGATCGCGCGTCACCGCATCAGGGAGGAATGCATGGCAGGGCTTCTCGCTCTATCCAGAACGATCGATCGTATGAACGAGTTCATCGGCAAATCGGTATCCTGGCTGATCCTGCTGGCGATCCTGGTGAGTGCTGCCAACGCGGTCATTCGCAAGGTGTTCGACACCTCGTCCAACGCCTGGCTGGAGCTGCAATGGTACCTGTTCGGAGCCGCCTTCATGCTGGCCGCCGCCTACACGCTGAAACAGAACGAGCATATCCGCATCGATATCGTCTACGGCCTGTTTTCACGCCGCGTGCAGCACTGGATCGACCTCTTCGGCCACGTCTTTTTCCTGATGCCGTTCGTGACGCTGATGGTGTTCTATTTCGTGCCCTACGTGTCGCTGTCGTTTCACAGCGGCGAGATGTCGACCAACGCCGGCGGCCTGATCGTGTGGCCGGCCAAGGCGATCCTGCTGGTCGGCTTTTTCCTGCTCGCGCTGCAGGGCATTTCCGAGATCATCAAGAAGATCGCCATCATGCGCGGCGTCATTGAGGATCCCAACCCATTCATTTCCGTGCACGAACAGGCTGAACTCGAAGCCAAGGCGCTCGCCGAAGAGGTGCGTTCGTGATGGAGTTCATCGCCCAGAACATGGCGCCGATCATGTTCGCCTCGCTGATCCTGTTCATGCTGATCGGCTATCCCGTCGCCTTTTCGCTCGCCGCCAACGGCTTGATGTTCTTCTTCATCGGCGTGCTTCTGACGCCCTATTCGGGCGGCGCGATCAATCTCGCATGGCCGCTGCTCTATGCGCTGCCGGACAATTTCTACGGCAGCCGGGTGATGTCGAACGACACGCTGCTCGCGATCCCGTTCTTCACCTTCATGGGCATCGTGCTCGAACGATCGGGCATGGCGGAAGACCTGCTCGACACGATCGGCCAGTTGTTCGGGCCCGTCCGCGGAGGCCTCGCCTACGCGGTGATCTTCGTCGGCGCACTGTTGGCCGCGACCACAGGCGTGGTGGCGGCGTCCGTCATCGCCATGGGACTGATCTCGCTGCCGATCATGCTGCGCTATGGTTATGACCGCCGGGTGGCATCCGGTGTCATCGCTGCCTCGGGCACCCTCGCCCAGATCATTCCGCCGTCGCTGGTGCTGATCGTTCTCGCCGACCAGCTCGGCCGCTCTGTCGGCGACATGTATGCCGGCGCCCTGATCCCCTGCCTGGTGCTGACCGGCCTATACACGCTCTACATCGTGATCATGTCGATCGTCCGGCCAAAGTCGATGCCTGCCCTGCCGCTTGAGGCGCGGACGCTCGGCCATGGCGTGGTGTCGTTGCTGATCGCGTTGATAGCGGCCATTGCGATCGCCTATGCGGCCTACCGTTACCTGGTGCCCGCTCATGGCGACAACGCCGATATTCTCGGCGCGACGGTCGGCGTCATCTTCATCTACATCGTCGCGATCCTCGACCGCAGCCTGAACATCAACATGATGTCGCGGCTGGCGCAGCAGGTCGTGATCGTGCTGATCCCGCCGCTGGCGCTGATCTTCCTGGTGCTGGGCACCATCTTTCTCGGCATCGCCACCCCAACCGAGGGCGGCGCGATGGGCGCGGTCGGTGCGCTGGCGATGGCGGCAATGAAGGGCCGGCTGTCGATGGACGTGATCAAGCAGGCGCTGGCCTCGACGACGCGGCTGTCGTCCTTCGTGCTGTTCATCCTGATAGGCGCGCGGGTGTTCTCGCTGACCTTCTACGGCGTCAACGGCCAGATCTGGGTCGAGCATCTCTTGACCTCGCTGCCGGGCGGCGAAGTCGGCTTCCTGATCGGCGTCAACATGCTCGTCTTCTTCCTCGCCTTCTTCCTCGATTTCTTCGAACTGGCCTTCATCATCGTGCCGCTGCTGGCGCCGGCGGCCGACAAGCTCGGCATCGACCTGATCTGGTTCGGCGTGCTCCTGGGCGTCAACATGCAGACCAGCTTCATGCATCCACCATTCGGCTTCGCGCTGTTCTACCTGCGCTCTGTCGCCGCCCGCGTGCCCTATCTCGATCGCCTGAGCGGCAAGCAGATCGCGCCTGTGACAACGGGCCAGATCTATTGGGGCGCGGTGCCATTCGTCTGCATCCAGGTGATCATGATCGGCTTGACCATCGCCTTCCCGCAAATGGTGATGCGCTACAAGGGCACGGCCGTCGATTCCGGCACGATCGACTACACGGTGCCCGGGGTGCCCAGCCTGTCGCCGCTCGGCGCGCCGGACGGTGGCGGCGCGCCTGCCAATGGCGGCGCCGCACCGACGGCTCCCGGCACGCCCGATCTGTCGCAGCCCCCGAATTTCGGCGATGCGCCGCCGGCCAAGCCGGCTGCACCCGCGCCGGACCTGTCGCAACCGCCGAGCTTCAATTGATGGAAACGATGCCATGAAAGCCGTGCGGTTGGAGGCAGTGGGCAGCATCTCGTTGCGCGAGATCGCCAAACCGGTCCCGGGCCCGGACGACCTCCTGGTGCGGATCGAAGCCTGCGGTGTCTGCGGCACCGACCGGCATCTTTTCCACGGCGAGTTCCCCTGCAGGCCGCCAGTGACACCCGGGCACGAATTCTCCGGCATCGTCGAGGCAACCGGCACCGCCGTCTCCGGCTTTGCCGTCGGCGACCGCGTCACCGGCGACCCCAACATCGCCTGCGGGCGCTGCGGCCATTGCCATGCCGGCCGCGTCAATTTGTGCGGCAATCTCACCGCCATCGGCATCCACCGCGACGGCGGCTTTGCCGACTATGTGGTGATGCCGCAGAAACAGGCCTTTGTCCTTCCCGCCGATCTGAAGCCAACTCATGGTGCTTTCTGCGAGCCGCTCGGCTGCTGCCTGCACGGCGTCGACCTTGCCGAGATCAAGCCAGGCAGCTCGGTGGTCGTGCTCGGCGGCGGCGTCATCGGCCTGCTCACCGTGCAACTGGCGCGGCTGGCCGGGGCCACCACCATCATCCTGTCGACACGGCAAGCGTCGCGGCGCGCGCTTGCCAGCGAACTCGGTGCGACGGCGACGGTCGATCCCGCCGCCACCGATGTGATCGAGGCCATCGCCGGTCCGGCCGGACTGATGCCCGGTGGCGCCGACGTGGTGTTCGAATGCGCCGGTGTGCGCGAGACCGTCGAGCAGTCGATGCGGCTGGCAAGGGCGGGCGGCACCGTCGTCATCGTCGGCGTGACGCCGCAAGGCATGAAGGTGGAATTCGAGCCTTTCGACCTGTTGTTCCGCGAACTCAAGGTAGTGGGCTCATTCCTCAATCCCTACACGCATCGCCGCGCCGCCGAGCTTATCGCGTCGGGCGTGATCGAGATCGATCAGTTGATCTCCAGGCAAGTCACGCTCGAAGAGGCGCCAGGGGTGATCGCCAATCCGCCGGCTCCGGGTGAAGTGAAGGTGCTGGTGGTGCCAGCTATGGGCTGAGGTTCAGGCTTCGCGGCATTTGGCGATTGCCGTCGCCGTCGAGCAAAGAAAAGCCCCGGGGAACAAAAATGCCCCGAGGCTTTCGAAAAGCAAAGTACGATCGCCTACAGCTTGCCGTTGCGCTGCTGGACCATCATGAAGGTGTCGTAATTGTATTCGGCCACCTGCGCCCAGAGATAGTGCTCCTTGCGGAAGCCCTTGATCGATTCCCAGATCTTCTTGAACGGCGCGTTCGAGGCTTCCATTTCGGCGTAGACCTCGTTGGCCTTCTCGAAGCAGGCGGCCATGATCTCCTGGCTGAATGGGCGCAGTTTGGCGCCGCCGGCCACCAGCCGCTTCACCGCCGGAGGGTTCACATAGTCGTATTTCTGCAGCATGTTGGCGTCCGCGGCCTGGGCGCACGTCCGCAGCAGCGACTTGTAGGTCGGCGAAAGCTCGTCGTATTTCGCCTTGTTGAACATCAGGTGGACGGTCGGGCCGCCTTCCCACCAGCCGGGATAGTAATAATAGGGCGCGACCTTGTAGAAGCCGAGCTTCTCGTCGTCATAGGGGCCGACCCATTCGGCGGCGTCGATGGTGCCTTTTTCCAGCGCCGGGTAGATGTCGCCGCCGGCGATCTGCTGCGGCACCACGCCGAGCTTCTGCACCACTTTGCCGGCAAAGCCGCCAATGCGCATCTTGAGGCCGGAGAGGTCGGCGACGGTGTTGATCTCCTTGCGGAACCAGCCGCCCATCTGCACGCCGGTGTTGCCGCCCGGCAGGCCGAACAGACCTTGCGTGGCGAGAAACTCATTGAACAGGTCGATGCCGCCGCCATGGTAGTGCCATGCATTCATGCCGCGCGCGTTGAGCGAAAAGGGCACCGCCGCACCCAGCGCCCATGTCGGGTCCTTGCCCCAGTAATAATATGCCACCGTGTGGCAGGCCTCGACCGTGCCGGCCGTGGTGGCATCGGCGGCCTGCAGGCCGGGAACAAGCTCGCCCGCGGCAAAGACCTGGATCTGGAAATTGCCGTCGGTGGCTTCCGACAGCATCTTGGAGAACACTTCGGCCCCGCCATAGATGGTGTCGAGCGACTTCGGGAAGGACGACGCCAATCGCCATGTCACCTTGGGGTTGGACTGGGCGATTGCCGGTGCGGCGAGCGTGGCCGCCGCCGCGGCTGCGCCGACGCCGGTGACGCCGGCCTTGCGGATAAATGAACGACGATCCATGCAGTTCCTCCCTTTTGGACCAACAAACCGACGTTCGGGAAATCCTCGGCTCCCGCATCGGTTCGCTCGAAACAATACACGGGCAAGGAGTCGAGTCCAGCACGGCGGCCGGATTTGATGGCGAAGCCACGCGACCCTGCAACTATAGTCTAACAGGCGGTTTCGTGGCCCATGCGACACGCTGAGACTTGGCTGGAAAAATGCCCGGGGATCGCTTATTTAGAGGCAGGACATCCCTTGCCAGATGGAAGACAGACCCAAAATGCAGCAGCCGCTCGTCGCCATATCGACCGACGTCCGTCAGTTCGACAACTACACCTGGCATGCCGCCCCCCAACAATATCTGGAAGCAGCAATCGTAGGTGCCGGCGTTTTCCCACTGCTCGTGCCATCGTTCGGCGACCGGCTGGACTTCGACGAACTTCTGTCGTCGGTCGACGGCGTCATGTTGACGGGCTCGAAATCCAACGTCGACCCCTCGCTCTATGGCGGCGATGCCAGCGAAGCGAACGGCCCCTATGACACCGCGCGCGACTCCACGACGCTGCCGCTGATCCGCAAGGCTATCGAGCGCGGCGTGCCGCTGCTCGCCATCTGCCGCGGCATCCAGGAATTGAACGTGGCGCTCGGCGGCACACTGGGCACCGAGATCCAGGAGCGCGAAGGGTCGCTGGACCACCGTGCGGCGGTGAGCGACAAACAGGATGAGCGCTTCGCCATTCACCAGACCATTTCGATCAAGACAGGCAGTTGCCTGGCCGGCGTGTTCGGCGCCGGCGACATCAAGGTCAATTCCTTGCATCGCCAGGCGATCGACCGGCTGGGATCGAAGCTCGAGATCGAGGCTGTCGCCACCGACGGCACGGTCGAAGCGGTTTCAGTCAAGGGTGCCCGCGCCTTCGCCGTCGGCGTCCAGTGGCATCCCGAATACTGGGTCAAGTCGGACAGCAATTCCGCCAAGATTTTTCGCGCTTTCGGCGATGCGGTGCGCCTGCATGCCGCCGCGAAAGCCGGCGCGCGGGCGGCGGCGGAGTAGTCAGTTTCCAGGTTTCAGGCCACCGTCTGATGCCAGCGACAGCAACGGCTGGGCCGGCGCGTAGGATTCGTAGCCATCGCCATCAGCCACGGCAAAGGTGACGATCGGATCGATGCCGTTGGCGCTGAAGGCAACGGTTCCGTCGTTTTGCTCGCGCCAGAATTTAGCCCGCTCGAGGCCCGGCAGGAGCCGTCGGCAATTCGGCGCCACCGTCAGCAGCGACAGGCCATCCGAGACCGAGGCGCCGCGCGTGACCGCGCATGCGCCTTCGTCGCCGTTGGCAATCAGTCTGTAGGCATTGGAAGGCGTGGCCTCATTGGCAATGCTTTCCCCGCTGCCGTCATGAAACAGCTGAACGCCGCCAAACAGCGCGGCTGCACCGATCAATGCGAAAAGCGTTTTCATCATTCCTCATCCAGCACACAGGATGAAGAATGATTTCAAATGGTTAAGCGGACGTTAATAAGTGTGGCAGTGCCACCGCTCAAGGGCGAGCCTTCACATGCGCCGTCTCGGGCACTGGTGTCAGCGGCCTGCGGTCGCTGAACCACGACACCAGATTGTCGACGCACAGATCGGCCATGGCGCGGCGTGTATGCTCCGAGGCCGAGCCGACATGCGGCAACAGAGAGGCGTTTGGTAAGTCGAGCAACGCTTTGGGGACATTCGGCTCGTCGGCGAAGACATCGAGCCCGGCCGCGGCGATGGTGCCGTCGGCGAGAGCGGCCGCAAGGGCCGCCTCGTCGACGGTACTGCCGCGGCCGATGTTGACGAAGACGCCGTTCGCGCCGAGCGCCGACAGGATCTCGGCATTGACCGCTTTCTGTGTCGAAGCACCGCCGGGCGCCACCGAAATCAGCGTGTCGACTGCCTCGGCCAAGCCCTTCAGCGTGTCGTGGTATTGATAGGACAGGCCTTCGACCCGGCGTCGGTTGTGATAGGCGATCGGCAGGCCGAAGGCCTCCAGCCGCCGTGCAATGGCTTGTCCGATGCGGCCCATGCCGAAAATACCGACGCGGCGCGCGCGCAAGGTCAGCCGGCTCAGCGGATAGTTGCCCTTCTTCGCCCAGCTGCCGTCACGCAGCCAGGTTTCGGCACGCGGCAGATCGCGCACCGTGTTGATCAGCAGCCCGATCGCGGTGTCGGCGACCTCTTCGGTCAGCACGTCGGGCGTGTTGGTGACCATGATGTTCTTCGCCGCCGCATGGCCGACATCGACCGAATCGTAGCCGACGCCGAACGAGGCTATGAGTTCGAGCTTCGGCAACGCATCGATCATCGCCGCACTGATGCCGGCAAAGGATGCGATGCCACGCACCGCGCGGCGCATCTCGTCGGTGACCAGCGCGGGATCGGCGCGCTCGATGCCGATGCGATTGAACGTCCGGTCGATACGCGCGACGGCGTGGTCGCTGAAATCGGCCGGCACCAGAATGGCAACGGCTCCCAATTGTTCGGCCTTGGTCATGCACGCTCCACCGGCTTGCCGGTCGACTGGCGCACATGCAGTTCCGGCTTGATCAATTCCTGCGAGGGCCGCACCGTCTGCCCGTTGAGCTTGTCGAGCAGCGCACTGGCGGCGCGGCGGCCGACCTCGCGCTGGCCGTTCCAGACGGTGGTCAGCGCCGGCGTGGCTATCGCCGCCTCTTCGAGGTCATCATAGCCGGTGACGGAGATGTCGACGCCCGGCACAAGGCCGGCACGCGCAATGCCGTTCATCAGGCCGATGGCGACGAGGTCGTTCCAGCAGCAGGCCGCGGTAGGCCTGTCCTTCAGCGCCAGAAACTGCCCGGCGGCCTCGAAACCGGCCTGCTTGGTGCGCGGGCCTGATATGCGCCAGGATGGCCTGACTTCAAGCCCGGCTGCCTCCATGGCGTTCACATAGCCCTGATAGCGATCGCGGCCGGTCGAGGTCTGGTCGGTGCCGCCGATCATGGCGATGCGCTTGTGGCCAAGCGAGATCAGATGGTTGGTGGCGAGGCCCGTGCCATAGGCATCGTCGCCGCGAAACACCGGCACGTCGGCGCCCTCGACGGTGCGTGCGATCAGCACCGCCGGCAGCCCATTCTCCTCGGCCATGACGATATCGGACGCCGGCGTGCCGATAGCCGGCGACATGATGACGCCATCGGCGCCGAGCTGCAGCAATGTATCGATGAAGGTGCGCTGTTTTTCGAGCTGATCGTAGTGATTGGACAGGATGAAGGTCTGTCGGCTGCGGTCGAGCTCACTCTCGATCGAGCGCAGAATCTCGGCGAAGAACGGGTTCATGATGTCGTGGACGACGACACCGACAATGCCCGAGCGCGAGGTGCGCAGGCTGGCGGCGCGGCGGTTGTAGATATAGCCGATGGCGCGCGCATGTTCCTTAATGCGGTCGCGCGTCGAGCCGGCAACCAGCGGGCTGTCGCGCAGTGCCAAGGATACGGTGGCCGTGGACACGCCGAGCGCATCCGCGATCGTCGACAGCTTGATCTTCTGTGCCAGCCTTTCGCTCCCCGTCGTTTTTTTAAACTGTTTAAGGGCGGCCTTATGCCATCGATCCGGGCCAAATCAAAGTTTTTTTGCCAGCGCCTCGGCCTCGACATCCGAGGCCGCACGGCTGCGCAGCCTGAGCCGATGTTCGCGATGGACGATGTAGAGGCCGCTGGCGACGATGATGGCGGCGCCGACCAGCGTCCAGCGGTCGGGGAACTGCTTGAAGACAAGCCAGCCCGAAATGATCATCCACACCATTTGCGAATAGGGATATGGCGCGAGCGCTGTGGTCGTCGCCAGCCGATAGGCTTGGACCAGCAACCAGTGGCCGACACCGCCGAACACGCCAAGCATGAGCAGCACGGACCAGTGCCAGCCATCATGCGGCAGGGAAAATGAAAACGGCAGCAAGGGCAGCAGCAGGACCGTCGGCGCCAACGCCGAGAACAAGATCAGGCTCTCCGGAGTCTCGGTCGCCGACATGCGGCGCGTCATGATGACATAGAAGCAGTTCGACAGCATCGAGCCGAGCGCGAAGAGATGTCCGATGCCGAAAACGCCGACACCGGGCCGCGTGATGATCAGGACCCCGGCGAAAGCGGCCAGGATAGCCAGCCAGCGCCGCCATCCGGCCCATTCGCCGAGCAGCGGCCCGGCAAGGGCGGTGATCACCATCGGCCCGAAGAAATAGATCGACGTCGTCTCGGCCAGTTGCAGGGAGCGCAGCGCCAGGACATTGAACATGGTCGAGCCGAACAGGAACGCGCCGCGCATCACATGCGCCGGCAGGTTGACCGGCCGAAATCGCCTCGGTTCGCGCCAGCCACGCAGCAGCGCTCCAACCAGCACGACATGCACGGCAAAGCGCACCCAGGCGACGATCAGGACGGAGACGCCGGCCAGGACGAGATATTTGCTGCTGGTGTCGAGGAAGGTGAAGAAGACATAGGTGGTCAGCATGCACAGGATCGCCACCGGCGGCGTCGCGCTTTCGACATGTCTTTGGGAAGGATTCACGTGCAGGCCGGGGAAAAGCTGGGCTGGAACCCCACCTTTGCGGGAATTGCGGCTTGCCGGCAAGCCAATTGTCGCCCGCAGCCGCGCCTAAGCTCGCTGGTACAACAACAGTCGGCGTCAGGCTTAGCCTTCGGGCGCTACGCGTGCATGCGGGCGTCCTTGGTTATCTTGTCGACCACCTTCTTCTCGGCGCGCAGCGCTATGCCGACCACCTTGGCATCTTCGGGCGCGAACTCGGCAAAGACGGCGCGGTTGGCGGCATCGAAGCCGGTCGAGAACATCTCCTCGACATAGAGCGAGGTGGTGACGCCGCGTTCCAGCGCACGCCGATGGATCGCACTCATCGTTGCCTGGTCGGCCGAGAGCACGATGACCGGCTGGATCGACAGGGGATTGTAGAGATTGCCGATGCGGTCGCGATAGGGCTCGCCGATGATGTCGGGGAATTGCGCGACAATGCCGCTGGTCAGGAAGGCGGTGACGTTGAGTTTCTGCCAGACGGCCAGGTCTTGCCGCAGTACGATTGCAAATTTCGTATCGAACATGAGAAAACAAGCCATTCAAAGTTAGGCCCCGTGTAACGAGGCTGAAGGAGACGATGTCGTTCGATCTAGACCGCCAGGCCTTCGAGGGTCTTGGACGTTTGTGCGCCGATGCCGCTGAAAACTGCATCATCTCCGCTCGCGACCCCGTGGGGATGGAGCGCATCGAGGCGCGGTTTCACGGCAGCGCCTTCGATCCGCATCGCCACGACACCTACGCGATCGGGGTGACGCTGCGCGGCGTGCAGACCTTCCGCTATCGCGGCGCGGCACGGCTGAGCCTGCCCGGCCAGGTCATCGTGCTGCATCCGGACGAGTTGCACGATGGCGGCGCCGGCACGGAAGAAGGCCTGCGCTACAGGATGCTCTATCTTGAGCCGTCACTGATGCTCGACTGTCTCGGCGGCACGGCGCTGCCCTTCGTCAGGGACGGCGTGGTGACGGACGAGGCCTTCTGCGCGACCCTGCTGTCGGCGCTCGGGCCGTTGGAGCAGGAACTCGACGAGCTGTTCGTCGACGACTTCCTGGCGCGACTGATGCAAAGTCTGAACCGGCATGCCGGCAAGCCGGCAAAGCCAATAGCCGGGGCGGCGTGGCGGGCGGCGACACTGGCGGGTGAGTATCTCACGGAAAACCTCGACCGGCCCGTGCGTTCGGGTGAGTTGGAAGCCGTCACGGGTCTCGACCGCTATGCCCTGTCGAGACATTTCCGCGCGGCCTTCTCGACCAGCCCGCATCGTTTCCTGGTAATGCGCCGGCTTCAGCGCGCGCGCAGGATGATCGCCGCCGGCGTGCCCTTGGCACAGATCGCGATCGAGGCCGGCTTCAGCGACCAGAGCCACTTCAACAGGCAATTCAAGAAAGCGTTCGGCATGACGCCGGGCCGTTGGTCGTCCTTGATCCACGGAAATACCGCGGCAGCCTGACGGCCGGAGAGATCAGTCATCCGACTCGGCGTCGTCATCGATCAGCACCAGTTCCTCGTTGGAGAGGTTGGCCTCGATGCGGGCGAGCAGCTTGAACAGCGCCTTCTGGTCCTTCTTGTCGAGGCCCTTAAGCGCCTGCTTTTCGGTCTTCTTCACCGACTTCTCAATGGCGCGGATGGTTTCACGGCCGGTATCGGTGAGGAAGATATGGGCCTGGCGGGCATCGGAGTCGGACGCGCGTTTCTCCAGAAAACCCTGTGCCTGCAGCCGGTTGATGGTCTTGGTGATGGTCGGCGGACGCACGCCGAGGCGACCGGCGAGATTGCCCGGCGTCTGGCCGTCCTCACGGTCCAGCGCCAGCATGATCTGGTCCTGGCCGGCGTAAAAGCCATGCGCCAGGAGCCGTGCCGCCAGCGCGGTCCTTGCCAGCCTTGCCGCTGAATGCAGCCGGCTCATCGTTGCAGTCTTGTCCGCCTTGGCCATGGTCATCCCTCTTCGGCCGTACCGGTGCGCACAGCATAGACGCAGCCGGCCGGTTGGCAATCGACGATCGAAAAAGATTCCGGCATCCGAAACAGCTTTGCCGGCAAGCATTTGCGGTGTCCGCCGTGGTGATGCCAGATGTTTATTTCAGTTAGATGACAAACGAGTTTCGGGTGAAGGGAATTCGGAGCGACCGCTGCGTGAATGCCATCCGACGACCGGACAGCCCTGGCAAGAGGCCCGTTGATCATTCCGCCGCCGGGGACGGCGGCCGCTTCCGCGGCCATGATGCCGGGACAATCCCGGTCGGCAGCTTTGGCCCATGGTTTGCCCCGTGCAAAAGCCCGGCGCACATCCTATATGGAACCGACAATCCCTTTTCGCGGCCTGAATTTCAGGGCCTAGTCATTTCGAGGCAAGCCATGAGCGAAGCGCAGACACAGATCCCCGTAACCGTCCTCACCGGCTATCTCGGCGCCGGCAAGACGACGCTGCTCAACCGCATCCTGTCGGAAAACCACGGCAGGCGCTACGCCGTCATCGTCAACGAATTCGGCGAGATCGGCATCGACAACGACCTGATCGTGGAATCAGACGAGGAGATCTACGAGATGAACAATGGCTGCGTCTGCTGCACGGTGCGCGGCGACCTGATCCGTGTCGTCGAGGGCCTGATGCGGCGGCCCGGCCGCTTCGACGCCATCGTCGTCGAGACCACGGGTCTCGCCGATCCTGTGCCGGTGGCGCAGACCTTCTTCATGGACGACGACGTGCGCTCCAAGACCAAGCTCGATGCCGTGGTGGCCCTGGTCGACGCCAAGCACCTGCCGCTCAGGCTCAAGGATTCCAAGGAAGCCGAGGACCAGATCGCCTTCGCCGATGTCGTCGTGCTCAACAAGACCGACCTCGTCACCCCGGAAGAACTCGCCAAGGTCGAGGCGACGATCCGCGCGATCAACCCGGCCGCCAAAATTCACCGCACGACGCGCGCCGGCGTCGCCCTGTCGGAAGTGCTCGACCGTGGCGCCTTCGACCTGTCCAGGGCGCTGGAGAACGATCCGCATTTCCTCGAAGCGCATGATGAACACGATCACCACGATCATGATCACCACGACCACGATGGGCACGACCACCACCATCACGCTCATCCGTCCGACATCCATGACGTGACGGTGCAGTCGGTGTCGCTGCGCGGCGGCGAGATGGACCCGAAGAAATTCTTCCCGTGGATCGAGAAGGTCACCCAGATGGAAGGCCCTAACATCCTGCGGCTGAAAGGCATCATCGCGCTCAAGGGCGATGACGAGCGCTATGTCATCCAAGGCGTGCACATGATCATCGAGGGCGACCACCAGCGCGCCTGGAAGGACGGCGAAAAGCACGAAAGCCGGCTGGTGTTCATCGGACGCGAACTCGACGCTGAACGGCTGAAGAAGAGCTTTGACGCCTGCCGGGCCTAGGTTCAGCCACACGATTCAAAGCTTGAATTGTGCGATACGTACACATATCATGTGTACGTATCGCGATGAGGAATGACCATGCCTAGACCTGCGGACAACAAGACCGAGCGCTACCAAATCCGCATTCCCCCTTCGGAGAAGGCGATGATCGCGCGCGCCGCTGCGCTCTCGCACAAAGACATGGCAGACTTCATCCTCGATAAGATCGTGCCTGCGGCGCAGGCGGTGATTGATGCGGCTGAAGTGACGAAGGTGTCCGACCGCGACTTTAAGCGCATCCTGGACCTGCTGGAACACCCGCCAAAACCCAACGCCAGGCTCAAGGCGGCGATTGCGGCCTTGCCGGACACTTTGTGACTCTTCCGTCCTGGCACGAGGAGCCAATAGCAAAACGCCACGATCGAGCGTCCTTCGATTGTGGCGACCTGCAGATGAACGAATTTCTGCAGCGGTTCGCGCGACAGAGTCATGATCAGAATGCGGCCAAGACCTTCTGCGCGATCGGCGATACAGCTTCGGAACGTGTACTCGGTTTTTATACGATCGCGCCGTCCGCCGTCGCTCATGAAGCCGTTCCCGCAGCCCTGACGAGAGGCTTGGCACGACACGAAGTTTCCGGCTTCAAGCTTGGCCGTCTTGCCACCGATCGCACCGTCGCCGGGCAAGGCCTCGGAGGTCAGTTGCTTGCCGCAGCGGCATTGCGCTGCCTGCGGCTTGCGGGAGAAGGGGGCGGCATTCTGCTCATCATCGACGCCAAGAGCGAGCGGGCGGCAAAGTGGTATGCAAGCTACGGCGCCGAGCGTCTCACAGGATCGGATTTGACTCTGGTGATGCCGTTGGCAGCATTCGCTGCGGATCTACGAGCCAAGGGGCTGCTTTGACGCCTGCCCCTTCATCACTTGCCAATCCCGATGGTTGTCGGAACCGCAAACGTCGAGTAAGCCGCCTCTACAATTCTAATCCAGTCGAACAAAGATAACCCATGCCCACAGTTGCCCCGCTTGATCTCGAAGGCCATTGCGTCGCCGCCGTCTTCCTCGGCGACGTGCCGCATTTCGCGCTGGCCGATGGTGCTGTCCATCGGCTCGACAATGGCCACAAGACGGTGCAGGCCAATGACGGGCTGCTTGCCGCCTTCCATGACGCGGCCAACGACCGGCTGATCACCGGCGGCGAGGACGGCAAGGTTTTTGCCGTGAAAGCCGGCGGCGAGACCCAGGAGGTGGCGAACGCGGGAAAAAAATGGATCACCAGCGTTGCCGCCGGGCCGCAAGGCGCCATCGCGTATGCCACGGGCAAGACCGCCTTCGTGCGCTTCGCCGATGGCAAGACCCGGGAATTTGCCCATCCGCGCTCGGTCGAGGGGCTGGCGTTCTCGCCCAAGGGCATGCGCTTCGGCGTCGCCCGTTACAATGGCGCGACGCTGCATTTCCCCGCCGCCGAGGGCAAGCCGGTGGAGCTGGAATGGGCGGGCGCGCACACCGGCATCACCTTCTCGCCGGACGGCGCCTTTCTGGTCACCACCATGCAGGAAAACGCCCTGCATGGCTGGAAGCTGGCCGACGGCAAGCACATGCGCATGAGCGGCTATCCCGGCAAGGTCAAAAGCCTGTCATGGAGCGTGAAAGGCAAGTGGCTGGCCAGTTCCGGCGCGCCGGCGGCGATCGTCTGGCCGTTTTCGGGCAAGGACGGCCCGATGGGCAAGGCGCCGCTGGAGCTCGGCACGCGCGGCAATGCCATGGTGACGGCGGTCGCCTGCCATCCGAGCCAGGACGTCGTCGCAGTCGGTTACGACGACGGCATGGTGATGGCCGTGCGCTTTTCCGACGCCAAGGAAGTGCTTTTGCGGCGACCAGGCAAGGGCGCCATCACCGCGATGATGTGGGACAGGGAAGAACGCCGCGTCGCCTTCGGCAGCGCCGCCGGCGACTGTGGCGTCATCGACATCACGGCCTAGCCGGGATGGCCGATCACTCGGCCCCGCAGGAGACCTTGCCGGTCAGATCGACGGGCTTGCCGTCGCTTTCCTTGTCGGCCGTGCTGTCATAGACAGCGAGCTTGTAATGCCCGTCATAGACGCCCTCGTCGCTGGCCCTGGTCAGGATCGTTAATTCGACCGAACTGTAGATCTTGGCGACCTGCTGCTCGTGGTAGATGTTTAGCCGCAGTTCCTTGTCGTCGAGCCAATACTGGGTGAGGTTCGCATCCTCTAACACCGTCTTGCGCAATGGATCACCCGTGGGCCTTGCCTTGATTTCGAGGTCGCCGCGGAAATTGAAAGTCGGGCCGCCCATGCCCGTGGTGACGCCGGCATCAACCTGGAATTTGACCTGTGAATCATCGACGGTGCACCAGATACCGCCGGTCGCGAACGCCGTACCGGCCGACAGGAAGAGCATGGTCACGCAGATGATCGTCCGCATTCTTTCCCCCGCTTGTCGTTGCCGACAGCATTGGCGCCGACTTCGCAAGCGGGGTCAAGCGCCCGCCGCAGGCGACTGAGCCAATGCAGAACGGACGCACGGCCAATTGCCGTTGCGGAGGTGGATTGGGTAAGTAGGAATGAGCCAGAGGGATTTTCATGCACGGCAGCGATAGTTCAAAGACCATCGGCGGGATCAGCCGCGACCGCATCGCGCAATTGCGCGAGACGGAAGGGGCAGCCTTTCGCGAGGCGCGGCCGAGATCACAAACCAAGGTCGGCAACGGCCTGCCCGGCTTCTTCGGCGGCGTGCCTATGCACTGGATGAACGATTGGCCGACACCGTTTCCGATCTTGGTCGACAGCGCCCGAGGCGCCACGATCACCGACATGGACGGCAACAAGCTCGACGATTTCTGCCTCGGCGACACCGGTTCGATGTTTGGCCACTCGCCTCCACCGGTGGCGCGCGCCATTCGCCGCCAGGCCGGGCGCGGCCTGACCTATATGCTGCCTTCCGAGGATGCGCTGGCCATCGGGCCGCTGCTGCAGCAGCGCTTCGGCCTCCCGTTCTGGCAGATCGCGACCACGGCGACCGACGCCAATCGCTTTGCGCTGCGCGTCGCCCGCGCCGTCACCTCCAGGGAGAAGATCCTGGTCTTCAACGGCTGCTATCACGGCTCGGTGGACGAGACGATGGTGCGGCTGATCGACGGCAAGCCCGTCAACCGGCCGGGACTGGCGGGCGAATTCCGCGACCTGACCCGCACGGCCAAGGTCATCGAATTCAACGATGTCGCCGCTCTCGAGGCCGCATTGAAGGACAGGGACGTTGCCTGCGTCATCGCCGAGCCGGTGCTGACCAATTCCTGCATGGTACTTGCCGACCCTGGCTACCATGATGCGCTGCGAAAATTGACGCGTGAAGCCGGCACCCTGCTCTTGATCGACGAGACGCATACGATCTCGACCGGTCCCGGTGGTTACACCAGTAAACATGGGCTGGAGCCCGACTTGTTCGTGCTGGGCAAGCCGATTGCCGGCGGCGTTCCGGCGAGCGTCTGGGGCATGAGCGAGGAGGTCGCCTCGCGCTATGCCGACTATAACAGGACGAAAGAGCCGGGATATTCCGGCATGGGCACGACGCTGTCGGCCAACCCGCTGCAGTTCGCCGCCATGCGCGCCACGCTCGAGGAGGTGATGACGCAGGAGAATTATGACCGCATGGATCATCTGGCGCGGCGGCTCGATGCCGGGCTGACCGGCGTGATCGATCGTTACAATCTGCCCTGGCATGTCTCCCGCGTCGGGGCACGCGTCGAGTTCATCTGCGCGCCCGGCCCGCTGCGCAATGGTGCCGAGGCGGAAATTGCGCATGCGCCGGAACTGGAGGCTGCGATCCATGTCGCGCTGGTCAATCGCGGCGTGCTGATCGCACCGTTCCACAACATGATGCTGATCTCGCCGGCAACGTCAGGCACCCAGGTCAACCGGCTGATCGCCGCGTTCGGCGCGGTTGCGGCAAAGCTTGCGGCGTGAGACAAGCGCCCAAGCCAAATTTGAGTGCGATCATGACCTCACCTTCGGGCTCGACGCCCACCGAGGCGCAAGCCTTCCTCGACGCCCATCCCGAGATCGAGGCCTTCGATATCGTGCTGACCGACGCCAATGGTGTGGGGCGCGGCAAGATCGTGCGCCGGCATGAGCTGAAAAGCATTTTCGAGGGCGGCCGGCACATGCCGATCTCCATTCTCGGCCTCGACATCACCGGCGAGGATGTGCACGAAACCGGGCTGATCTGGGACAGCGGCGACGGCGATCTGAGGGCCTGGCCGATTCCGGGCACGCTGGTGCCGCTTTACGGCACGAAGCCGCCGCGCGGCCAACTGCTGATGGCGATGTATTATCTCGACGGCCAGCCAATGTCGTCGGATCCGCGGCTGGCGCTTGCCCGGCAGGTCGGCATATTGGCGGCCAAGGGACTCTATCCCGCCGGTGCCTTCGAGCTCGAGTTTTTTCTGCTGGCCAATGAGCGCGACGCCGACGGCAAGGTGCAGCCGGCGCGCGCGGTGCTCGATGGCCGCGTCTCGGGCAAGACCGAAGTTTATTCAGTCGACCATCTGCACGGCATGGAGCCGTTGTTCTCCGACATCTACGCCGCCGCCAAGGCGCAAGGCATTCCGGCCGAGACGGTGATTTCCGAATATGCGCCCGGCCAGTACGAACTGACGCTGAATTACCGCAAGGACGTGATGCGGGCGGCCGACGATCTGGTCATGCTGAAGCGGCTGGTGCGGGCGCAGGCGCGCCGCCATGGTGTCACCGCCTGCTTCATGGCCAAGCCGATCGAGAAATATGCCGGCTCCGGTATGCATTTCCATGTCTCGCTGCAGGACAAGGACGGCCGAAACGTCTTTGCGGAAGCCGCCGGCGAGAGCTGGTCGCTGCCGCTGCTGCGTGGCCTCGGCGGGCTGATCCAGACCATGGCGGAATCAATGCTGGTGTTTGCGCCGCATGCCAATTCCTGGCGGCGCTTCGTCTCGCAATCCTATGCGCCGGTGGCGCCGAGCTGGGGCGTCAACAACCGCTCGGTGGCGTTGCGCGTGCCGGCCGGCGATGCAAAGAACCGGCGCATCGAGCATCGTCCATCAGGCGTCGACGCCAATCCGTATCTGATTGCCGCGACGGTGCTTGCCGGCATCGTCAAGGGCCTCGACGAAGGGCTCGATCCCGGCCCCGAAACGACCGGCAATGGCTATGAAGCGGCCGTCACCCGCACGACGATGCCGGCCGATTGGCGGGCCGCCATCGAAGCGGCCAAGGCGTCCAGCTTCCTGAAGGGCGCGCTCGGCGAGGACCTGCACCGCACCTTTGTGGCGATCAAGCAGTCCGAGTACCTGCGCGTGGCGCGCACGGTGAGCGAGCTGGACTATCATCTCTATCTGCACGAAGTCTGATGCGGGGGACCGGCGGCGATCACTTTTTCGCCGTCACCATCAAATGAGCTGGCGCATTGGCCTTCTGGAACATATCATGAACAAATGAGCGCACTCCCTGTTCGTGAGAAACTGGCAATCCTGTCCGACGCCGCCAAATACGACGCCTCCTGCGCCTCATCGGGCGCGGCGAAGAAGGATTCTTTGAAATCCGGCGGCATCGGCTCCACCGAAGGCATAGGCATCTGCCATTCCTACGCGCCGGACGGCCGCTGCATCTCGCTGCTGAAAATCCTGCTGACCAATTTCTGCATCTACGACTGCAGCTATTGCATCAACCGCTCGTCCTCGAATGTGCGGCGCGCCCGCTTCGGCATCGACGAGGTGGTGAAGCTGACCATGGATTTCTACCGGCGCAATTATGTCGAAGGGCTTTTCCTGTCCTCGGGCGTCATCCGTTCGCCTGACGAGACCATGGGCGAGATGGTCGAGGTGGCGCGGCGGCTGCGGCTGGAGGAAAAATTCTCCGGCTATATCCATCTCAAAACCATCCCCGAGAGTTCGGCGGACCTGATCGAGAAGGCCGGGCTCTATGCCGACCGCCTGTCGATCAATGTCGAATTGCCCACCGACGAGGGCGTGAAGAAGCTGGCGCCGGAAAAGAGGCCGGAGACAATCCGGCTTTCCATGGCCAATTTGCGCCGGAAGATGGAGGAAAAAGCCGAGCCGACATTGCGGACCAAAAAACGCGAACGCTTCGCCCCGGGTGGCCAGTCGACGCAGATGATCATTGGCGCGGACAACACCTCCGACGACGGCATCCTGCACGCCAGCGCCCGGCTGTATGGCAGCTACCATTTGCGGCGCGTCTATTACTCGGCCTTCAGTCCGATCCCCGATTCCTCGTCATCGCTCCCGCTCCGGAAGCCGCCGCTGATGCGCGAACACCGGCTCTACCAGGCCGACTGGCTGATGCGCTTCTACGGATTTTCGCAGCCTGAAATCCTGGCCGGCAGCAGCGATGGCATGCTCGATCTCGCCATCGATCCGAAACTTGCCTGGGCGCTGCGCAACCGGGGACGCTTCCCCGTCGACGTCAACCGCGCCGACCGCGAAGCGCTGCTGCGCGTGCCTGGCCTGGGAACCAAGGTTGTCGCGAAAATCCTCGAAACCCGCCGCTACCGGCGACTGCGGCTCGAGGATGTCGGCCGGCTCTGCCATTCGATCGCCAAGCTCAGGCCCTTCATCATCGCCGAAGGCTGGTCGCCAGGCGCGCTCACAGACAAGGCCGGACTGCGCGGCAAGATCGTGCAATCCTGCGAACAACTGGCGCTGTTTTGACGATGCCGCCAGCCGAGCTCGACCTCACCCGCCACACCGTTTGGCTTGAAAGCCAGACCGATTTCGCCGGCTGGCGCGACGCGGCTCGGCGGCTGGCGTTGAATGAGGTCAGCCCCGGGGACATCAGCTGGCATGTCGTAGCCGGTCTCGACCGGCCGCCAAGCGAATTGCCTGACGTGCCGCAGGGCGCTGAGCTCATTGTGCCACGCGATTTCATCGGCCACGCCGAGACCGCCTTCTGCCATTCCGATCCCGGACGTTTCGCCTTTCTCTACAGGCTGCTGTGGCGGCTGCGCACCGAGCCCAAATTGCTGGCGATCGCATCGGATCCCGACACCAAACGGCTTGAAACCATGGAAAAGGCGGTGCGGCGCGACAGCCACAAGATGCACGCCTTCGTCCGCTTCCGGAAGATCGGTGACGGTGAGGATGAACGCTATGTCGCCTGGTTCGAACCCGACCATTTCATCGTCGAGCGCAATGCGGATTTCTTCGTCAGGCGTTTTACCGGCATGCGCTGGACGATCCTGACGCCTTACGCGTCCGCCGATTGGGATGGCGAGAGGCTGGCGATCGGGCCGGGCGCGGCCAAGGGCGATGCGCCAGACAAGGACGATACCGAGACGCTGTGGAGGACTTATTTCGAGAACATCTTCAATCCGGCACGCCTCAAGGTGAAGGCCATGCAAAAGGAGATGCCGAAGAAATATTGGCGGAACCTTCCCGAGGCCTCGCTCATTCCTGACTTGATCGCAGGAGCGGACGAGGCCGCCAGGGATATGATTGCGAAGATGCCGACAATGCCCGCGCCGCACCACGCCAAGGTGCAGGCGAGGCACTGGCCTAAGCATGAGCCTACCGAAGCGCCTGAGGACGATGCCGCGCACACGGTTTCCGAATTGCGCGAGGCCGCCAAGGGATGCCGCCGCTGTCCGCTTTGGCGCGATGCGACGCAGACCGTATTCGGCGAAGGGCCTGACAACGCCAAGGTGATTTTCGTCGGCGAACAGCCGGGCGACCAGGAAGACCTCGCCGGCCAGCCGTTCGTCGGCCCGGCGGGCAAGGTTTTCGATGCCATATTGGACGATGCCGGGGTCGACCGGCTGAAGGTCTACGTCACCAACGCGGTCAAGCACTTCAAATTCGAACCGCGCGGAAAACGCCGCATCCACTCCAAGCCGAATGTCGGCGAGGTTCAAGCCTGCCGCTGGTGGCTAGACCACGAGTTTGACCTGATCAAGCCGAATCTCGCCGTGGCGCTCGGCGCCACGGCGGCGCTATCCCTGCTTGGCAAGGCGGTCCCGGTGACCAAGATGCGGGGCCAGGTGATCGAACGCGTGGATGGTTTGCGTGTCTTCCTCACCATCCATCCGTCCTTCATCCTGCGCATTCGGGATCACGCCGGCAAAGAAGCCGAACGCGAGCGGTTTTTGCAGGATATGAAGCAGGTGAAGAAGCTGATGGCAGCTTGATCTGCCGGTTTAGCGAACGAGAATTGCTCGGAGATCGTTCACGTTCGTGCCGGTCGGGCCGGGCACGAAGAGATCGCCAATGGCATTGAAAGCCGTCCAGGCGTTGTTGCCGGCCAGCATTGCCTTGGCATCCACACCCATCGCGCGCATGCGCGAAACGGTCGAGCCGTCGGCGAAGGCGCCGGCATTGTCTTCCGAGCCGTCGATGCCGTCAGTGTCGGCCGCCAGGGCGTGAATGCCTTCGATGCCATTGATGCCGATGGCGAAGGCAAGCAGGAATTCCGAATTGCGGCCACCCTTGCCTTTGGCCCGCAGCGTGACGGTGGTCTCCCCGCCCGAGAGGATCAGAACCGGCTTTTGGAAGGGCCGGTTGCGCGTCGCCACTTCGCGGGCGATGGCCGCGTGGACGCCGCCGACCTCGCGTGCTTCGCCTTCGATGGCATCGGAGAGGATGACGGCTTCGATGCCTTGCCGCCTCGCTTCCACCGCTGCCGCTTCCAGCGACACGCCGGCCGATGCGATCAGATGCACCTCGTTGCGCGCAAAGCGCTGATCGCCGGGATCTGGGCCGTCGGCCGCCGGCGACTGGATATGCGCCATGACTGCGTCCGGCAGTTTCATGCCATAGGCTGATATAGAAGCCAGGGCATTCTCACGGCTGCCGACATCGGGAACGGTTGGGCCGGAGGCGACAAGGGCCGGATTGTCGCCGGGGATGTCGGAGACCACCAGCGACACCACCTTGGCCGGCCAGGCCGCGGCAGCCAGCCGGCCGCCTTTGATGGTGGAGAGGTGTTTGCGGATGGTATTCATCGCCGCGATCGGCGCGCCGGAGGCAAGCAGCGCCTCGTTGACGGCGATCTCGTCGGCCAGCGTCAGGCCGGCGGCCGGAGACGGCAGCAGCGCCGAACCGCCGCCGGAAATCAGCGCCACGACCAGATCGTCCGCTGTCAGCCCTTGCACCTTCTCCAGCAGGCGCCGCGAGGCCTCGAGCCCGGCAGCGTCCGGCACCGGGTGTGCGGCCTCGATGATCTCGATGCGCTCGCATTTGGCGCCATAGCCGTAGCGGGTAACGACCAGGCCTTCGATCGTCCCATCCCAGACCTTCTCGAAGGCCGCCGCCATCTGCGCCGAGCCCTTGCCGGCACCGATGACGATGGTGCGGCCCTTCGGCTTTGCCGGCAAATGATCGCGAATGGTCTTTTCCGGATCGGCGGCCGCGACGGCGGCGTCGAAGATGGAGATGAGGAAGGATTTGGGATCGAGCACGGTCATCCTTGGCTGCCATCGGCGATTTGCGAATAGCCGCAAGGCTGGCCCCGCCCCTCATCCGCCTGCCGGCACCTTCTCCCCGTATAGTGACGGGGAGAAGGGAAGCGCTCCAGCGTTGGTGCCCCCTTCTCCCCGTCTCTATACGGGGAGAGGGTGAGGGTGAGGGGCAGCGCTGACGTCACGATTTTTCTTCCGGCGGCAGAGCAAGCTGGCCTGCATCGATGCCCAGGTAATCGCACAGCGCACCAACCACGACGCCGTGATCTTCGCGCTCAGGCAGGCCAGAGACCGCGATCACGCCGATAACACCGACGCCCTTGACCGCAACCGGAAAGCCGCCGCCAGCCAGCACGTAGTCGGCAACATCCAAGCCCTCGCCGATTTTGAAGGCGCGGTCGGGACGCTGCTGTTCCAGCACCAGGCGGTAGGTGCTTTTCAGGAACCTTTTGACGACGTTGATTTTGCGCCGTGCCCAGTCGGGATTGGAAGCGTTCGAGCCCGGCATCGCGGCATAGAACAGCGGCCGGTCGAAGGTCCTGATGTCGACGATGATGGGCAAGTCTTCCCGGAGCGCCCGGTCGCGGATGGCCGAACCGATCTTGAAGGCGACAGCCTCGTCGAAGGCCGTGAAGACAAGCGTCTCTTCCTGTCTCTTGATCAGAGCGATGTCGTCAGCAACGGCCATGTCGTTCCCCTGTCAACTTCGCCGCACGCTTTGACCGATGGCTGCCGCCGGGTCAAGCGGGGAACACGCCGCAGTGCTAAATTGCGATGTCGCTCTTGGCAGGCCGCCCCGCGACATAGACCTCGCGCACCGCGCGGTCGTCTCCCAGCGTCTGCAGCAGGAACAGTTCCTGCGCCAGCGTCTCGACCGTTTCCATCCTGAGCCGCATCGCCGGCGTCGACCTGGCATCGAGCACGACGATATCGGCGTCGGTGCCATCCTCCAGCGTGCCGATCCTGTCCGCCACCGACAGCGCCTCGGCGTTGCCACGCGTGATCTGCCAGAATGACTGGAACGGGTTGAGCTTCTCACCATTGAGCGCGATCACCTTGTAGCCCTCGTCCATGGTACGCAGCATCGAATAGTTGGTGCCGCCGCCGACATCGGTGGCGGCCGCGATGCGCAATGGTTTGTCGCGGCGGCGAAAGCGCTGATAGTCGAACAGGCCGGAGCCGAGGAACAGGTTGGAGGTCGGGCAGAATACCGCCACCGAACCGCTGTCCGACAGCGCGTCCGCCTCACGCTCCGACAAATGAATGCAATGACCGAACAGGCTCTTTTTGCCAAGCAGCCCGTAATGTTCGTACACATCGGTGTAGTCGCGCGACCAGGGGTAGAGCTGTTGTGTGAAGGCGATCTCGGCGTGGTTTTCCGACAGATGCGTCTGCATGTGCAGGTCGGGATGTTCGCGGCACAGCGCGCCGGCCATCTCCATCTGCTCCGGTGAGGAGGTGATGGCGAAGCGTGGCGTGATGGCATAAAGCTGGCGGCCCTTGCCGTGCCACTCGGCGATCAGCGCCTTGGTGTCGTCATAGCCGGATTGCGGCGTGTCGAGTACGCCTTCGGGCGCATTGCGGTCCATCATCACCTTGCCGGCGATGTTGAGCATGTCGCGCGCGTGCGACTCGGCGAAGAAGGCTTCCGCCGACGCCCTATGCACCGAACAGTAAGCGGCGACCGTCGTCGTGCCATGGCGCACCGTCTCATCAAGGAACAGGCGCGCGATGCGGCGGCCATGCTGCGCGTTGGCGAATTTTGTTTCCTCTGGAAAGGTGTAGGTGTTCAGCCAGTCGAGCAGTTCGGCGCCATAGGAAGCGATGATCTGCATCTGCGGGAAATGCACATGGGCATCGATGAAGCCCGGCAGCAACAGATGCGGCCGGTGATCGATCTTTTTTGTCCCCTCGCCCGCCTGTTTCTCGACATCGGCGTAGGCGCCCGATGCAACGATCCTGCCGTCGCTTATCAGCAGGCCGCCATCTTCTTCGTAGCGCCAGGCGGAGTGGTCGTCGATGGCTTGCGGCCAGCGCACGAAGGACAGCGTGCGGCCGCGCAGAAGTGTCGAGGTCATGCTTATTTCCCCGCGCCTTCGAACCAGGCGACCAGCAGCGCCCGCTCCTTGTCGGTGATCTCTGTGACATTGGCGGGCGGCATGGCGTGGCTGCGGCCTGCCTGCAGGTAAATCTCGCGGGCATGATCGGCAATGCCCGCGTCCGTATCCAGCATCACCCCCTTGGGCGCGTGGTAGATGCCCTCGTAGACCGGCTCCGCGGCATGGCACATCGAGCAGCGGCCAAGCACGGTGTCGCGCACCGCCGGGAAATGCGCCGAAGCGATATAGACTTGCACCGAGGCGGAAACCTTGGGTTCACCGGTCAGCACCTTCGGCACGGTCGACAGCCAGATGATGATGAGGAACAGGACAAGGGCGCCCAGCCAGGTCCAGTGCGGGTTGCCGGCACGTTTGTGCACGCTGTTGAAATAGTGGCGGATCAAGACACCGATGATGAACACCAGCGAGGCGATGACCCAGTTGAACTGCGTCCCGAACGCCAGCGGATAGTGGTTCGACAGCATCAGGAACAGCACGGGCAGCGTCAGATAGTTGTTATGGAGCGAACGCTGCTTGGCGATCTTGCCGTACTTCGGATCCGGCTTGCGTCCTGCGATGAGGTCGGCGACGACGATCTTCTGGTTCGGAATGATGACCATGAAGACATTGGCCGACATGATCGTCGCGGTGATGGCGCCAAGATGCAGGAAGGCGGCGCGGCCGGTGAACAGATGCGTCAGTCCCCAGGCGATGAACACCAGCACGCAATAGAGAACCAGCATCAGGCCGGTGTCGCTTTTGCCAAGCGGCGAGCGGCACAGGAGATCATAGACCACCCAGCCGACGCCGATCGTCGCCATCGACAGCAGGATGCCTATTGGCACCGACATCGGCAGCACATTGGGATCGATCAGGAACAGGTCCGCTCCGGCGTAATAAACCACGCACAGCATGGCGAAACCGGACAGCCAGGTGGCGTAGGATTCCCACTTGAACCAGGTCAGATGCTCGGGCATCTCGGCCGGCGCCACCAGATATTTCTGGATGTGGTAGAAGCCACCGCCATGCACCTGCCATTCCTCGCCGAAGGCGCCGACGGGCATGCCTGGTCGCTGGCGCAGGCCCAGATCGAGCGCGACGAAGTAGAAGGACGAGCCGATCCAGGCGATGCCGGTGACGACGTGCAGCCAGCGCACGGCGAAGCTCAGCCAGTCCCAGAAAATCGCGAAATCCATCATTGAAGTCGTCCCTGCCGATGACGCGACTTTAAGGTGTGGCGCGTAAACGGAAAGAGGCGAGGTGTGCGATGACTTTCAAAAAAAATTGGAAAATACTAGGTTGATCCCTGCAAACCGGCGAAGGTGCTCCGCATGGCCTATCTCGACAACATCGCCGTCTTCGTCCGCGTCGTCGAGCTCGGCAATCTGTCGGCGGCCGGGCGCGACATGCGCATTTCGCCGGCGGTCGCCTCGAACCGTATCAAGGAACTGGAGAAGCATCTCGGCGTCCGGCTGTTCAACCGCACGACACGGCAGTTGATGCCGACCGAGCACGGCACCGTGTTCTACTCGGGCGCGAAGCAGGTTCTGGAGGCGATCACTGAAGCGGAGGCGGCCGTCTCGGCACTGTCCGGCCAGCCGCGCGGCACCATCAAGGTGACGGCGCCGCTTGGGCTCGGCCGGCGGCTGGTGGCCTCGGGCATTCCCGATTTTCACGACAAATACCCTGATATCGAGGTGCGGCTCAGGCTCTCGGACCACAATGTCGACATCATGAAAGAGGGCATCGACGTCGCCTTCCGGCTCGGCATCATCGAGGACTCCAGCCTTCGGATGCGCGGCATCATGGAATGCGAACGTGTGTTGGTCGCCGCACCCAAATATCTTGAGGCACGCGGCGAGCCCATGGATCCGCAGGAATTGATCGGCAGGAAACATGACTGCCTGATGCTGCGCTATTCCGGCGCACGCGAATATGTCTGGACCTTGCAAACGCCGGCCGGCCAGCAAAAATTCGAAGTGCACGGGCCCTACGACACCGATGACGGCGACGTGCTGACCGGCTGGGCTCTGTCGGGACGCGGTATCATCAACAAGCCGCGCTTCGAGGTCGAGCCGTTCATCCGCGACCGGCGGCTGAAGGTCATTCTCGCCAGCACCCCGCCTACGCCGGTGCAATTCGCCGCCGTATATCCGCACAAGAAGCTGCAGGACCCCAAGGTGCGCCTGCTGCTCGACTTCATGGCGGAGCGCTGCCAGCGGCTGATCAAGGACATCCTGGCCGGCAAGTGACGGGCTCCTGGCCCATCGGATCCGGTTGCCTTGCCCGAAAGCCGGCCTAGGTTGGAGCCGGATGGCTGTGCGACGTCGCTGGCAGCCAGATGGGCCGCAAGATGCATCTCGCCGTTTCGCTCGACATTGCTTCTGCCACAGGGCAGGCCGGTCTGACATTCGGTGAGATCTCCGCCTTCGTGCGGAAGGCGGAGACGGCCGGTATCGAGATTGTCATGATCTCGGATTCCTTGCCGGACGGCGAGCGGTCGACCAGCCCGTTCGAAGCAACCACCCTCGTCGCCGCGCTGGCGACCGTGACCGAAAAGATCGGCCTTGTCGCCGCGGCCTCGACCGTTGCTCACCAGCCGTACAATCTGGCGCGCCGTTTTGCTTCGCTCGACATCATCAGCCATGGCCGCGCCGGCTGGAATGCGACCATGACGCAAGCGCCAGACGAAGCAGGCAATTCCAGCCGACCGGAAGAGTTCTCCGATGACGATTTTCGCCGCCGCGCCGAGGAATATATCGCCGTCGTCCAGCGCCTGTGGAACGGCTGGGATGCGGACGCGCTCCTGTTCGACAAGAGCGGCGGCCGCTTCCACGACCCCGAAAAGATGCACCTCCTCGACCACAAGGGCGAATTCTTCTCCGTGCGCGGCCCGCTGAACGTCGCACGCTCGCCGCAGGACACGCCGGTGCTGGTGCTGTCCGGTCTGTCGGAGGCCGACTTCGACATCGCCGCCCGCGCCGCGGACATCATCGTATGGGACGAATGGCCGGCGGTAGAGAGTAAGGCACGCTATGACGACTTCCGGCACCGCGTTTCCATGTGCGGGAGCGAACCGGATACCGTGAAGGTGCTGACCTGCATATCGCTTCCCAGCAAAGGCATCATCGGGCTGGCCGACAGGCTGGAGGAACAATTTCGGGCGAAAAGTTGCGATGGGTTTAACATCTTAATGTCACCGGAGCCTGCGGTGCTCGATGATTTCGTCCATCACGTTTTGCCCGAACTGCGGCGACGCGGCTTGTTTCGAGAGAACCACGTCGGAACAACCATGCGCGCGCATCTCGGCCTTGCCGGCGGAGGTGACCGATGAGCGCGCGCATGAAGCTCGGTGTCTTCCTGTGGGCGACGGGCCATCACATCGCCGCCTGGCGCCATCCCAAGACGCATGTGACCGCTGGCATCGACATCGATCACTACATCGCACTGGCGCGCACGGCGGAAGCCGCCAAGTTCGACATGATCTTCTGCGAGGACGCCGCCGGCCTGCGCGAGGCCAATGTCGGCATCGCCAGCCAGACGTCGCGCTCGATCGGCTTCGAGCCGATCAGCCTGCTTTCGGCGCTGGCCGTCCAGACCAGCCGCATCGGCCTCGTGTCCACGGCATCGACCAGCTACAACGAGCCTTACGGCCTGGCGCGGACCTTCCTGTCCCTCGACCATCTGAGCGGCGGCCGGGCCGGCTGGAATCTGGTCACGTCGGCCAGCCCGATCGAAGCCGCCAATTTCGGTGCGACGGGCCTCAAGCCTCACGCCGACCGCTATGAGCGGGCGCGTGAGTTCGCCGAGGTTGTCACCGGGCTGTGGCACGGCAAAGCATCAGGCCATGTCGGCCAGAGTTTTTCGGTGCGCGACCCGCTCGATCTGCCGTCTTCGCCACAGGGCGCGCCTGTCATGGTCCAGGCCGGCGCCTCGGATGTCGGCCGTGACCTCGCCGCCCGCACCGCCGACGTGGTGTTCACGGCCGCACAGACCTTCGAGGAGGCGAAGGCCTTCTACGACGACCTCAAGGGGCGCATGGCGGCCCATGGGCGCGAGCCCGACGACATCAAAATCATGCCCGGCGTCGCGCCCGTGGTGGCGGAAACCGAGGCCGAAGCGCGCGAGAAATTCGAGGAACTGCAGGAACTTATCCCGGACGATGTCGGCGTAACGCTGCTGTCCAGCTATCTCAGCATCTCCGACCTCTGGCGCTATCCGATCGACGGACCGCTGCCCGAACTGCCCGAGAGCGAGGGCATGAAAAGCCGCCAGGCCCTGGTCGTCGAGCAATCGCGCCGCGACGGTCTTTCCATTCGCCAGCTAGCGCGGCATTTCGCCGGGGCGCGCGGGCATTGGCGCATCGTCGGGACAGCGGCCCAAGTCGCGGACGAGTTGCAGGCGCGGTTCGAAGGCGGTGCCGCCGACGGCTTCAACGTCATGCCCGCTTATTTCCCTGGCGAGCTCGATGCCTTTGCCGCGCTGGTGGTGCCGGAACTGCAGCGGCGTGGCCTATTCCGCATGGAGTATGAAGGCACCACGCTGCGTGCGCATCTGGGCTTGAAGCGACCGAGCTAGCCGGCCATCGCCTTGCCATGCGGAGCGCGATGCCCTGGGTTCGAGGCCGCCCCGTGCACGACTAGAGCCGTCATGATCTCGGCGGCCGCCAGTGCGGCGATCACCTGCGGGCGCTTGTCCTTGACGGCGTCGCCACCGATCGGCGAGACGAGCCGGGCAAATTCAGCCTCCGCGCCGTCCGCCGATTTTAGGAACCAGTTTCTGAATGTCGCCTTCTTGGTCTTCGAGCCGATCATGCCGACATAGGCAGCGTCGCCGCGTTTCAGTGCTTCGGCGACGATCAGGAAATCGAGCGCGTGGTCATGGGTTAGGATGGCGAAGGCGGTGCCGGCCGGGGCGTTGCGCACCTCGGCTTCCGGCATCGGCGTCAGCCGCGTCTCGACGGTTTCCGGCATGCCTTCCAGCGCCTCGGCCCGCGTCTCGATGACGACACCGTGCACGGGAAGAAGCGCTACCGTAGACGCGAGCGCCTGGCCGACATGGCCGCCGCCGAAGATGTAGACGTGCGGCAGATGGGCTTCCTCGGCTTCCGCCGCCGCAACCAGTTCGGCGGCCAGCGCTGCATCGACCAGCCGGATCAGCACCTCGACGCGCCCGCCACAACACTGGCCGATCTCCGGCCCAAGCGGCACATCGAGCGTGGCGCAGATTTCGTCGACTTCGATGCGGGTTCCCCTCCCCCTCGAGGGGAGGGTGGCGGCGAAGCCGCCGGGTGGGGTCGTTGCGGCAGTGCTCGACCCCCTTGCGGTGCCTCCTGCGAGGACCCCCTCTGGCCGCTTCGCGGCCATCTCCCCCTCGAGGGGGGAGATGAGCATCTGCCTGGCTCTGTCGATGGCCATGTATTCGAGCTGACCACCGCCGATCGTGCCAAAGATCGCCGCCGGCGAGACAAGCATGAAGGCGCCCTTCTCGCGCGGCGTCGAGCCCTTGGTACCGGCCACTTCGACCAGGGCAAGTCGCGCGGCGCTGCCGAGAAAGGTTTTCAGGCTTTGCACGTTCGAGTTCATGGTTCACGGTTCCCGAATGCAAAATATAGGCTTTTTCGGCTGGGATTGCACGTTTGCCGGCCTTCAGGCGCCAGCCTTGACCTCTTTCTTCAACCGCTCGATCGCCATCAGCACGCGTTCGGGGGTCGCCGGCGCGTCGAGGCGCGGGCAGATCTTGTGGTCGGCGACGCTGGCCACGGCATCCGACAGCGCATGCAGCACTGCCATGCCATGCGGCAGCGGTGGCTCGCCGACCGCCTTGGAGCGATGGATGGTCGGCTCATAGGCCTGCGACCAGTCGGTCAGCGCGACGTTGAAGATCTTCGGCCGGTCCGAGGCCAGCGGGATCTTGTAAGTCGAGGGCGCATGGGTGCGCAGCCGGCCCTTGTCGTCCCACCACAGTTCCTCGGTGGTCAGCCAGCCCATGCCCTGGATGAAGCCGCCCTCGACCTGGCCGAGGTCGATGGCCCGATTCAGCGAACGGCCACAGTCGTGCAGGATATCGGCGCGCTCGACGACATACTCGCCGGTCAGCGTGTCGACCGACACTTCGGCGCAGGCCGCGCCATAGGCATAGTAGTAGAAGGCGTGGCCCTGGCCCTTGCCGCGGTCCCAGTGAATCTTCGGCGTCTTGTAGAAGCCGGCGGCCGAGAGCTGCACACGCGCGATATAGGCCTGCTTGACCAAATCGTTGAAGCTGACTTCCTGATTGCCGACGCGCACCCGGTTGGGCAGGAACACCACCTGGTCGACAGGTATCTGATATCTCTCGGCGGCGAAGTCGGTCAGCCGCTGGCGGATCTGGCGCGCCGCGTTCTGCGCCGCCATGCCGTTGAGGTCGGCGCCCGAGGACGCCGCCGTCGGCGCGGTGTTGGGCACCTTGGCGGTTGTGGTGGCGGTGATCTTCACGCGGTCGAGGTCGATCTGGAACTCCTCGGCCACAACCTGCGCCACCTTGAGGTGCAGGCCCTGCCCCATTTCGGTGCCGCCATGGTTCATGTGCACCGAACCATCGGCATAGACATGGACCAGCGCCCCGGCCTGATTGGACTCGGTCTTGGTGAAGGAGATGCCAAACTTGACCGGCGTCAGCGCCAGGCCGCGCTTGACGAAGCGGCTGTTGGCGTTGAACGCGGAAATCTCGCGGCGGCGGCGTGCATAGCTGGCGCTCTCTTCCAGTTCCGCCACGATGCGCTGGATGATGCAGTCCTCGACCTTCTGGTGATAGGGCGTGACGCAGCGCGCGCCGATCGCCTCCATCGGGTCATAGAAATTCAGCTTGCGGATTTCGAGCGAATCCTTGCCGACCGCGAAGGCGACCTCGTCGATGACCCGCTCGGCGCCGATCATGCCTTGCGGGCCGCCGAAGCCGCGGAAGGCGGTGTTGGAGACGGTGTTGGTGTAGAGCGGCGCCGACTTGGCCAACACCGCGGGATAGAAATACGCGTTGTCGCAGTGGAACAGCGCGCGGTCGCCGACCGGGCCGGACAGGTCGGCGGAAAAGCCGCAGCGCAAGGCATAGGTGAAATCGACGCCGAGGATGTTGCCCTCGTCGTCGAAGCCGACCTCGTAGTCGATGGCGAAATCGTGCCGCTTGCCGGTGGCGGTCATGTCCTCGTCGCGGTCGAGCCGGACCTTGACCGCCCGCTTCAGCTTCTTGGCGGCGATGGCGGCGATCGCGGCGCACTGGTTGGCCTGCGTTTCCTTGCCGCCGAAGCCGCCGCCCATGCGGCGCACCTCCACCGTCACCGCGTTGCTCGGCACGCCGAGCGTGTGGGCGACCAGATGCTGCGTCTCGCTCGGCCCTTGCGTCGAACAGTAGACGGTCACCTCGTCGTCCTCGCCGGGGATGGCGAGCGACACCTGGCCTTCGAGATAGAAATGGTCCTGGCCGCCAAGCCACATGCGGTTCTTGATGCGGCGGGGGGCTGCCTGGATTGCGGCGGCCGCATCGCCACGCTTCAGGATCAGCGGCGTCGTGACCTGCTTGTCCCTGGTCGGATCAAGGTCCCATATGTCGATGAGGGCAGGGAGCTCGTCATACTCGATCCCAGCCAGGCGCACGGCGCGACGCGCCGCCTCGCGCGTCTCGGCAATGACCGCGAAGATCGGTTGCCCGAAGAACTGCACCTTGCCTTCCGCCAGCACCGGATCGTCATGCATGTTGCTGGGCGAGACATCGTTCTCGCCCGGCACGTCGGCATAGGTCAGCACGTCGACGACGCCAGGGGCCGCGCGCACCGCCGAGAGATCGACGCTCTTCAGAACGCCATGGGCCACCTTGGACAGGCCAAGACCGACATGCAGCGTGCCGGCCGGCTCCGGCATGTCGTCGATATAGACGGCGCCGCCGCTGACATGCTTGTGGGCGGAATCGTGCCGCTGGTCGGTGGCGACGCCGCCGACGATCTTCTCGGCCTTGAGGTTTGATGGTGCGTGCTTGTTCATCAGGCCGCCTCGCTGCGTGATACCTGGAACGGCGCCTTGGTGCCGGTGGTTTCCACGTAAAAGCGCAACAGAAGGTTCTTCGCCGCCAAAGCTCGGTATTCGGCGGTTGCGCGCATATCGGTCAGCGGGGTGAAATCGCTGGCATAGCAGGCCATAGCCGCTTCCACCGTCACTTCGGTCCAGGCCTTGCCGAGCAGCGCCTTTTCGACAGAGGACGCCCGCTTCGGCGTTGCCGCCATGCCGCCATAGGCGATGCGGATATCGGCTACCGTGCCGTCCTTGGCCAAGGCCAGATAAAAGGCGCCAAGGGTCGCGCTGATGTCCTCGTCGCGGCGTTTGGTGACCTTGTAGACGGCGAACTTTGTCCCCTTTACCGGCACCGGCACATGCACGGCCTCGACGAACTCGCCTGGCTGGCGGTCCTGCTTGCCATAGGCGATGAAGAAATCCTGCAACGGGATCGTGCGCCGTGTCTTGCCCCTGCGCAATGTCAGCCGTGCACCGAGCGCAATCAACGGTGGCGGCGTGTCACCTATCGGCGAGCCGTTGGCGACGTTGCCACCGATCGTGCCCATGTTGCGGACCTGTTCGCCGCCGATGCGGTCGAACAACGGCCCCAATGCCGGGATGCGTTTCGACAGCGTCGAAAAGGCTTCGGTGTAGGTGACGCCGGCGCCAATCGATATGACACCATTGTCTTCCGTGACGGTGCAAAGCCCCGGCAGATTGCCGATGAAGATCGCCGGCGAGATGTCGCGCATCTGCTTGGTCACCCACAGACCAACGTCGGTCGAACCGGCTACGACGGTGGCGGTCGGCTCTTTTTCGAAGACAGCTGCGAAATCGTCGGCATCGGCCGGCACAACCAGCCGCGTCCCGCCGGCGCCGATCTCGACCCTGGCGCCATCGTGCAACGCCTGCAGCCGTGTGGTGATGTCCCGGCGCTCCGCCGCCAAGGGGTCCTTCGCCACCTTGCCGTAGCTCGATATGGCGTGCGCGGCGCGCATGATCGCCTCATAGCCGGTGCAGCGGCAGAGATTGCCTTGCAAGGCTTTTTCGATGGCCGCGCCCGAAGGGTCCGGTGACTTCATCCACAAGCCGTAGAGCGACATGACGAAACCCGGCGTGCAGAAGCCGCATTGCGAGCCATGGAAATCGACCATAGCCTGCTGGACCGGATGCAACTGGCCAGCTTCGCCGCGCAGGTGCTCGACCGTCACGACATGGGTGCCGTCGAGCGAGCCCAGAAAGCGAATGCAGGCATTGACGCTTTCATAGACCAGTCCGGTGGCCGAAAGTCTGCCGATCAGCACCGTGCAGGCGCCGCAATCGCCCTCGGCGCAGCCTTCCTTGGTGCCGCGCAGCGAACGGTCGAGCCGCAGCCAGTCGAGCAGGGTCGCGTCAGGCGCCACGGATGACAGCGCGACATCCCTGCCATTCAGAATGAAGCGGATTTCGCTGCGGATATTGACCTTGGCCATGCCTCAGCTCCCCCTGTAGGTGGAATAGCCGTATGGCGAGATCAGCAATGGTACATGATAGTGCAGCGCCTGCGCCATGCCGAAGCGGATCGGCACGCTGTCGAGGAAGGCCGGCTCGGGCAGCTTCGTTCCTTGGCCGCGCAGATAGTCGCCGGCCGCGAACACCAGTTCGTATTCGCCGGTGCGGAAGTCGGCACCGGCCAGCAGCGGCGCATCGCAGCGGCCATCGGCATTGGTGACGACCGTCTTCAGAAGCGTGCGGGCCAAACCCTCGATACGGTAGAGCGCGATGGACAATCCCGCCGCCGGGCTGCCGGTCGCGGTATCCAGGACATGGGTCGTCAGACGCCCGCCATCGGCTTTCGATGTCTCTGCCATTGGCCGCCTCCCATTTTCCAATACGAACAAATTGGCCGGTACAATCAAGCACTACTGATGAATTGTGCGCCAATTAAAGGCGATGCATAAGTCCCGGTCGAGCGGAGTGCGACAAAAACACTTTCAAAAATTTTGAGGGGAATGCGAGAAGCACCCTTTCGATATCCTGATCATACTTCCGGTGATGCCGGGCGCGGAGGGACGATGCGTTACACCAGGGACATGCGTGGCTACGGAGCCAATCCGCCGGATCCGAAATGGCCTGGCGGCGCGCATGTCGCCGTGCAGTTCGTCGTCAACTACGAAGAGGGCGGCGAGAACTGCGTGCTCCACGGCGACAAGGCTTCTGAAGCCTTCCTGTCCGAGATCGTCGGCGCGGCGCCCTGGGTGGGCCAGCGCCACTGGAACATGGAATCGATCTACGAGTATGGGGCGCGGGCCGGCTTCTGGCGGCTGCTGCGCCTGTTCAGCGAAGAGCAAGTGCCTGTCACCTGCTATGGCGTCGCCACGGCGCTCGCGCGCTCGCCCGACCAGGTCACGGCGATGCAGGAAGCCGGCTGGGAAATCGCCTCGCACGGGTTGAGGTGGATCGACTACCGCGACCACGACGCCGAGGACGAGCGCCGCGACCTCGAAGCGGCGATCAAGCTGCACTACGAGGTGACCGGCCAGCGCCCGACCGGCTGGTATACGGGCCGCACATCGATCAACACGGTGCGGCTGGTGGCAGAGGAAGGCGGCTTCGACTACGTCTCGGACACCTATGACGACGAACTGCCCTACTGGTTCGAGCATGAGGACGGCACGCAGCTTATCATCCCCTATACGCTCGACGCCAACGACATGCGCTTTGCCACACCGCAAGGCTTCAACTCGGGCGACCAGTTCTTTGCGTATTTGAAGGACAGTTTCGATACGCTCTATGCCGAGGGCAAGGCCGGCCGGCCGCGCATGATGAACATCGGCCTGCATTGCCGCCTGGTCGGGCGGCCGGGCCGGGTGGCGGCGCTGAAACGCTTCGTCGATTATGTCAAATCGCACGACAAGGTCTGGCTGGCGCGGCGTATCGACATCGCCAAGCACTGGCAGGAAAACCACCCCTATCAGCCGGCCGCGCTACGCCCCTCGAAGATGGAATTCGAGACGTTCGTTCACAGCTTCGGCGGCGTTTTCGAACATTCGCCCTGGATCGCCGAGCGGGCCTACGAGCTGGAGCTCGGCCCGGCGCACGACACGGCGGGCGGCCTCCACAATGCGCTTTGCCGCATCTTCCGTTCCGCCAGTGAGACCGAACGGCTCGGCGTGCTCAACGCCCATCCCGACCTCGCCGGCAAGTTGGCCAAGGCCAGGCGACTGACGGCGGAATCGACCAGGGAACAGGCTTCCGCCGGTCTCGACGCGCTGACAGACAAGGAACGCGAACTGTTCTCCAAGCTCAACGCCGCCTACGTCACCACCTTCGGCTTTCCCTTCATCATCGCGGTGAAAGGCAAGACAAAGGAGGAAATCCTCGCCGAATTCGAAGCCCGCATCGGCAACAGCCGCGGCGTCGAATTCGAAACCGCCTGCAAACAGGTCGAGCGCATCGCGCTGCTGCGCCTCAAGGACATGCTTCCACAATAGGTTTGAACCCATGGATACGATCAGGATGCCCGAGCGAACCTATTATGCCCCAAAGGGCGGCCATTCCGGCCAGAGCGAACTTCTGACCGGCCGCGCCGTCTTCACCGAAGCCTATGCGGTCATCCCCAAGGGCGTGATGCAGGACATCGTCACCAGCGCCCTGCCGTTCTGGGACAAGACGCGTGTCTGGATCCTGTCGCGGCCGCTGTCCGGCTTCGCCGAGACGTTTTCGCAATACATCGTCGAGGTCGCGCCAGGCGGCGGCAGCGAGCGGCCGGAGCCCGATGCCGGCGCCGAAGGCGCCCTGTTCGTGGTCGAGGGCGAACTGACGGTTCTGCTCGACGGCATGAAACATGTGTTGCGCCCCGGTGGTTTTGCCTTCCTGCCGCCGGCCAGCGGCTGGACAGTCCGCAACGAAGGCAAGGCGGCTGTCCGCTTCCACTGGATACGCAAGGCTTATGAGGCGGTCGACGGCCTCGAGATTCCGCAAGCCTTCTTCACCAACGAACAGGAGATCGCGCCGACGCCGATGCCCGGCACCGAGGGCCGCTGGGCAACGACGCGGTTCGTCGATCCCGCCGATCTGCGCCACGACATGCACATGACCATCGTCACGCTCGAGCCGGGCGCGGTCATTCCGTTCGCCGAGACGCATGTCATGGAACACGGGCTCTATGTGCTCGAAGGCAAGGCTGTCTATCGGCTCAACCAGGACTGGGTCGAGGTCGAGGCGGGCGACTATATGTGGCTGCGCGCCTTCTGCCCGCAGGCCTGCTATGCCGGCGGCCCCGGCAAATTCCGCTATCTGCTCTACAAGGACGTCAATCGGCACGCCAAGCTCGGCGGGGCCGGCATCGCGAAGCGGACGTCATGAGCCGCATTGTCGCGCGGCCGCTGACCCGTGGGGCCTTCGCCGAATTCGGCGATGTCATCGACATGGGCGGCGACAACCACTATCCGATCAATGGCGGCAAGGCAGAGCGCTACCATGACCTCGCCACCGCGCAAGCCACGGGGCCGAATGCGCGCGTGCTGATCTCGATGGTGCGCGGCACGCCCTATGACATGCCGCTGAAGCTGACCATGGTGGAGCGCCACCCCTTGGGCAGCCAGGCTTTCATACCGCTGTCGCCGCGTCCGTTCCTGGTCGTCGTCTGCCCTGACGGCAAGGACGGGCCTGGCGAGCCGCATGCCTTCGTCACCGCACCGGGGCAAGGCATCAACTATTTCCGCAATCTCTGGCACGGCGTGCTGACGCCGCTCGGAGAGCCTCAGGACTTTTTGATCGTCGACCGTGGCGGCGACGGCTCCAACCTCGAGGAATTCCATTTCTCGCACGCCTACGAAATCCACCTCCCCGACGAGAGCTTGTGATGACCGACATCTCGCTGATCGACCGCCTGCTCGACGTCATCGAGCACGACATCGTGCCGAAGACGGCAGAAGGCGTCGCCCACGGCAACAAGCTGTTCGGCGCGGCGATCCTGCGCAAGGACAACCATTCGCTGGTACTGGCCGAGACCAACAACGAGATGGAAAACCCGCTCTGGCATGGCGAGGTGCATTGCCTGAAGCGCTTTTACGAGATGCCCAGGGCCGAGCGCGTCGACACCAAGGACGCCATCTTTCTCGCCACACACGAGCCCTGCTCGCTCTGCCTGTCGGCGATCACCTGGGCCGGCTTTGACAACTTCTACTATTTGTTCAGCCACGAGGATTCGCGTGACAGTTTTGCCATCCCGCATGATCTCAAAATTCTGAAAGAGGTCTTCACCCTCGACCCCGGCGGCTACAATGCCGAGAACGCCTATTGGAAAAGTTTTTCGATCCGCAGGTTGGTTAGGGCGCTACCCCGGGCCGAACGCCAACGGCTGGAGGAGCGGATCGGGAAAATCTCGGCGCGCTACGACGAATTGTCGGGTGACTACCAGGCGAGCAAGGCTGAGAACGACATTCCGCTGAATTGAGCTTCCGTCTCAACAATCGCCGCTTGAGTTACCCCCTTTATGGGGGCATACTGATTATGGATAAACGCAGACCCACTTACGATCTTGATGCAATCAAGACGACATTTGGGTCTGTCGACACGCTGGCGATCACAACGTCCGCACTGCGGGATGCTGTTGGGCTGGGCTTCCATCGCGCCGGTTTGATCGAGGTGATCGACAGCATGACGCGGAAGATGTTTGTAAAGTCGATGACGACTTTCGCGGATCATCGAGTGTGGCAGGATGTCTATCACGTGCCAGCGCGTGACATGCTTCTCTATGTGAAATTCCAGGCGGATGTCGTGACCGAATTCACGGTCATGTCATTCAAGGAGAAATGACCATGGCGACAAGGGAGAGCAGTGAAACGAATAGGATGGTCTCCCCCGAAACCGGAAAAACGTTGATGCGCGGAGTCCGTCCATTCACCGTGACCTATAAGGGCGAGAGCATGATCGTCGACCTGCCCGGCTACTATCCGCCATCGGATGGCGAGGGTGTGCATGTCGGCGACGATATGGCCGCCGTTGATGCCGGGTTGCGCGCGCTCAAAGAGAAGATCGACGGCGTGCCGGCCCCGTCAACCATCCGCCGCATGCGCACGAAGCTCAAGCTGTCGCAGCGCGAGGCCGGATCCTTGTTCAAGGTCGGCGAGAACGCCTTCGACAAGTATGAAAGAGGCTTGATCGAACCGAGTGGCCCGACCATTCAATTGATGACATTGCTGGAGAAACATCCCGAACTGCTCGACGAATTGCGATAGCGGCACAGGTCGCATATTTCGCTGCTCCAGTCGCGAATGGCGATTGAAAGTTCTCGTGCCGCGGAGCGTTATGCCTGCCATGAAAATCATCACCGAATTTCCCCGCAAGGTCGTCGAATTTCCCGATATGGGCATCGTCATGCCCGATGGCTGCCGGCTATCGGCTCGGGTGTGGATGCCAGAGGATGCGGGCGACGATCCGGTGCCTGCCATCCTCGAGCACCTGCCCTACCGCAAGCGCGACGGCACGATCTTTCGCGATCAGCTTACCCATCCCTATTTCGCCGGCCACGGCTACGCCTCGATCCGCGTCGACATGCGCGGCAATGGCGATTCCGAAGGGCTGATGGACGACGAATATTCCGAGCAGGAACTGCAGGACGCCTGCGATGTCATCGCCTGGGCGGCGGCCCAGCCCTGGTGCAACGGCAGTGTCGGCATGATGGGTATTTCCTGGGGCGGCTTCAACTGCCTGCAGGTGGCGGCCAAACAGCCGCCGGCGCTCAAGGCGGTGATCAGCCTGTGCTCGACCGTCGACCGCTATGCCGACGACATCCACTACAAGGGCGGCTGCCTTTTGAACGAGAATTTCGGCTGGGCCTCGACCATGCTTTCCTATTCGTCGCGGCCGCCGGATCCGCTGATTGCCGGCGACAACAGATGGCGCGACCTCTGGATGACCCGGCTGGAGAACCTGGCCTTCATGGCGCCGCTGTGGCTCAGCCACCAGCATCGCGACGCCTATTGGAAGCGCGGTTCGATTTGCGAGGATTTTTCGGCCGTCAAGGCGGCTGTGCTGTCGATCGGCGGCTGGCACGACGGCTACCGCAACACGATCTCGCACCTTGTCACCAACATCGAGGCACCGGTCAAGGGCATCGTCGGACCGTGGATCCACAAATACCCGCACTATGCCGGCCCCAAGCCAGCCATCGGCTTCCTCCAGGAAGCGCTGCGCTGGTGGGACCGCTGGCTGAAGGGCGCCGAGACCGGCGTCGAGGCCGATCCCGACTACCGCGCCTATGTGATGGACAGCGTGCGTCCCGCGCGCTGGCATCCGGAGCGGCCCGGCCGCTGGATAGCCGAGCAGGAGTGGCCATCGTCCAACATAACGATTGAAGCGCTCGAGCTCATGGCTCCGGGTGCAGGGCCTTCAACCGTCGCTTCGCCGCAAACCTGTGGGCTTGCCGGCGGCGAATACTTTCCGTTCACCTTCGGACCGGAACTGCCGGGCGATCAGCGTCTTGATGATGGGCTGTCGGCCTGTTTCGACCAGCCTGAGCTCACCAAGCCGATCGAGATCGTCGGCGCGCCGGAGCTTGAGGTCCAGCTTGCCTCGGATCGGCCCCAGGCCAACATCGCTGTCCGGCTCTGCGACGTGCATCCCGACGGCGCCTCGGAACTGATCTCCTATGGCGTGCTCAATCTGACGCACCGCAGTTCGCATGAATTCCCCGAGGCGCTGGTCCCCGGGGAGACGGTTTCGGTCCGTGTCGTGCTCGATCAATGCGCCTACCGTGTGCCGGCCGGCCATCGTCTGCGCGTCGCCGTTTCGACCGCCTACTGGCCCGCTATCTGGCCCTCGCCCGAGCCGGTACGACTGACCGTGTCGGCGGCCACGCTATCGGTGCCGTTGCGCCTGCTGGCAACAGGCGACGAAGCCGTTTTCGCCGAGCCGGAAGGTGCTACGCCGTGGGCGACCGAGACGGTTCGGCCCGCCAATTCCGAACGCCATGTCGACCGCGACGAAAAGACCGGGATTGTCACGCTGTCGATAACGGACGACTTCGGCGAAGTGCGCGATCTCGACCACGGACTGGTCAACGGCAGCATCGCCCGCGAAACCTGGACCATCCAACCTGACGATCCCCTGTCAGCCTCGGGAAAAACACACTGGACGCAGACCCTGTCGCGAAATGGATGGTCGGTCCGTACCGAGACATGGGCGCAGATGCGGTCGGACACGCAAAACTTCATCGTCAGCGCCCGAATCGAAGCCTATGAGGGCGAAAAACTCGTCTTCGAGCGCGATTTCGACGAAAAGGTCCCGCGTGCGCTTGTTTGAGCGTTGAAATCATTGATCCAAATGCGACGTGCGATTTACGCCACGGCATGTCGCATTCGGTCTTGCTTACCGCTTTCCCTTGCGGTCATTATTCCCTTTAACAAGAAGCAAGAAAATCGACCGCAGAGTCGAACCAACAGAGTGAGGAACTCAAATGTCAAATGAACTAGAATTCCTTAGCCGGCGCGTTGCGTCTGGCAAACTGAGCCGTCGTGATTTTCTCGGCCGGGCGGCAGCGCTTGGCATCGCCGCACCCTTCGCCAACGCGCTGCTTTCGAGCGCGGCGCGCGCAGCGGGTCCGGTCAAGGGCGGTACTCTGAAGGCCGGCCTGGTCGGCGGTGAATCCACCAACAGCCTCGACCCGGCGCTGATGATGACGCAGGTGCCGTTCGCCTTCGGCAAGTGCTGGGGCGAAATGATCGTCGAGCTGTCGCCGGAAGGCAAGCTCGAGAACCGCATCGCTGAAGACATCGGCTCGTCCAAGGACGCCAAGACCTGGACGCTGAAGATCCGCGACGGCGTCGAATTCCACAACGGCAAGACCGTGACCGCGGAGGACGTGGCCGCCACGCTGGAGCGCCATTCGGACGAGAAGTCGAAATCCGGCGCGCTCGGCTACATGAAGGGCATCGACACCATCAAGGCCAGCGGCAAGGAAGTGGTGCTGACGCTGAAGGAGGCCAATGCCGACCTTCCCTATTTGCTCAGCGACTATCACCTGATCGTTCAGCCCAATGGCGGCAAGGACAAGCCAGATGCCGGCATCTCGGCAGGGCCATACGTGGTCAAGACCAACGAGCCTGGCGTGCGCCATGGCGGCGAGCGCTTCGCCAATTACTGGCAGGGCGACAAGATGGGCCATGCCGACCAGATCGAGGTCATCGTCATCAATGACGCGACCGCCCGCACGGCAGCGCTGCAGGGCGGCCAGGTCAACATGATCAACCGCGTCGAGCCGAAGATCGTCGACCTGATCAAGCGCGTGCCGGGCGTGACCATCCGCAACCACGCCGGTCCCGGCCACTACGTGTTCATCATGCATTGCAACACGGCGCCGTTCGACAATAACGACCTCAGGATGGCGCTGAAGCTGGCGATCGACCGCGAGGAGATGCTGACCAAGGTGCTGCGCGGCTACGGCTCGCTGGGCAACGATTTCCCGATCAACGCGTCCTATCCGCTGTTCAGCGAGATCGAGCAGCGCAAGTACGATCCCGACAAGGCCAAGTTCCACTACAAGAAATCAGGCCATGACGGCACCGTTCTGCTCAGGACCTCGGACGTGGCTTTCCCCGGCGCCGTCGATGCGTCCCAGTTGTTCCAGCAGAGCGCGGCCAAGGCCGGCATCAAGATCGAGCTCAAGCGAGAGCCCGGCGACGGCTACTGGAACGAGGTCTGGAACAAGCAGCCCTTCTGCGCCTCCTACTGGGGCGGCCGCTCGACGCAGGACCAGATGTATTCGACCGCCTATCTGTCGACGGCAGACTGGAACGACACGCGTTTCAAGCGCCCGGATTTCGACAAGATGGTGCTGGCGGCGCGCGCCGAACTCGACGAGGCCAAGCGCAAGCAGATGTACCATGACATGGCTGTCATGGTCCGCGACGACGGCGGCCTGATCCTGCCGATGTTCAACCAGTTCATCGACGCCACCGGCGCCAAGGTCGATGGCTGGGTGGATGATCCGCACCAGGAACTGATGAACGGCTACGCCCTGGCGAAGTGCTGGCTGCAGGCCTGAGTCCGGCTTTGCAGAGATGTCTTCACCCATCCTGAAACTCATTGCCCAGCGCATTGCGCTGGGCATCCTCCTTCTGTTGGCCATCTCGGTCCTGATCTTCGCCGGCACGCAGATTCTGCCAGGCGATGTCGCGCAAGCCATTCTGGGACAATCCGCGACGCCGGAATCGCTCGCCAATCTGCGCGAGCAGCTCGGGCTGAACGACCCGGCCTATGTCAGGTATTTTCATTGGCTCGGCGGCGTTCTGACCGGCGACCTCGGCACGGCGATGTCGAGCGGGCAGGATATCGCCACCTCGATCAAGTCGCGCCTGTGGAACACACTGTTCCTCGCCTTCTGGGCGGCGATCGTGGCCGTACCGCTGGCCATCATCCTGGGCCTGATCGCGGTGCGCTACCGCAATGGCTGGGTCGACAAGCTGATCTCCGGGCTGGCACTGGCCTCGACCTCCTTCCCCGAATTCTTCATCGGCTATGTGCTGGTCTATTTCTTCGCCGTGAAGTGGCAGATCTTTCCCGGCATCTCGACTGTCTACGAAGGCATGCCCTTCGGTGAGCGGATGCAGGCGATCGCGCTGCCGGCGACGGCGCTGACGCTGGTGGTGCTCGCCCACATGATGCGCATGACGCGAGCGGCGATCCTCAATGTCATGCAGTCGGCCTATGTCGAGACGGCGGAACTGAAAGGCCTGTCGGCGTTCAACGTCATCCGCAAGCACGCCTTCCCCAATGCCATCGCGCCGATCATCAACGTCGTCATGCTCAACCTCGCCTATCTCATCGTCGGGGTCGTCGTGGTCGAGGTGATTTTCGTCTATCCCGGCATGGGACAATATCTCGTCGATCACGTCACCAAGCGTGACGTACCGGTGGTACAGGCCGTCGGCCTGATCTTCGCCGCCGTCTACATCAGTCTCAACATCATCGCGGACATAGCGGCGATCGTCGCCAATCCGCGTCTCCGCCATCCGAAATAGGGGGGCTGATATGCTCGATATCAAACGCATCCCCGTCCCCGCGCTGATCGGCATTGTCCTGACGGCACTGTTCGTGCTGGCGGCGATCTTCGCGCCCTGGATCTCACCGCATGACAATGCCGAAATTGTCGGCGATGTCTGGGAGCCGATATCGGCGGCGCATTGGCTGGGCACCGACAATCTCGGCCGCGATTTGCTGTCCCGGATGATCTATGGCGCCCGCATCACCTTGTTTATCGCCGTGCTGGCCACCGCGCTGTCGTTCTCGCTCGGCGCCATACTTGGCTTTTCGGCGGCCGTGTTCGGCGGCTGGTTCGATACGATCCTGTCGCGCCTCGTCGATCTCCTGATGTCGATCCCGACACTGATCATGGGCCTGGTGGTGCTCTCAGTGCTGCCAACCAACCTGGTGACGCTGATCCTGGTGATGGGCATTCTCGACTCGACGCGCGTCTATCGCCTGTCACGCGCGGTCGCCGTCGACATCAACGTCATGGACTATGTTGAGGCCGCCAAGCTGCGCGGCGAAGGCAGCGCCTGGATCATCTTCCGCGAAATCCTGCCCAACGCGCTGTCGCCGCTGATCTCCGAACTCGGCCTGCGCTTCATCTATGCGGTGCTGTTCCTGTCGACGTTGTCCTTTCTCGGCCTCGGCGTGCAGCCGCCGGACGCCGACTGGGGCGGCATGGTGAAGGAGAACAAGGACGGCATCGTGTTCGGCATAGGCGCCGCGCTCATTCCCGCGGCCGCGATCGCAGCACTGGCGATCTCGGTCAATCTTGTGGCCGACTGGGTGCTGAACCGCACGACAAGCCTGAAGGGAGGACGCGGATGACGGCCGACGTGAAGGCAAAGTCCACCCCTCTGCTCGATATCCGCAATTTGCGCATCGAGGCGACGGTCTATCCGCCAGGTGAGGCGCCGAAGAATATCGTGCTCGTGCACGACGTCTCGCTGACGCTGGAGAAGGGCAAGGTGCTCGGCCTGATCGGCGAATCCGGAGCCGGCAAGTCGACCATCGGCCTGTCGTCCATGGGCTATGGCCGTGGCGGCGTGCGCATCACCGGTGGCGAGGTGCTGCTCAACGGCCGCGACATCCTGAAGGGCGGCAAGGAAGGTTTCCGCAAGCTGCGTGGCCGCGAGGTCTGCTATGTCGCGCAGTCGGCGGCGGCCGCTTTCAACCCGGCGCACAGGCTGATGGACCAGGTGGTGGAAGCCACGCTGCTGCACGGGACGGCGACACGGGCGGAGGCCGAGAAACGCGCGATCGCGCTGTTCAAGAAGCTCAGCCTGCCGAACCCGGAAGCCATCGGCGAACGCTTTCCGCACCAGGTGTCAGGCGGCCAGTTGCAGCGCGTCATGACGGCTATGGCGCTGTGCTCGGAGCCTGACCTGATCGTCTTCGACGAACCGACGACGGCACTCGACGTGACGACGCAGATCGACGTGCTGGCGGCGATCAAGGACGCCATCCGCGACACCCATGTGGCGGCGCTCTATATCACGCACGATTTGGCCGTCGTTGCCCAGGTCTCGGACGAGATCATGGTGCTGCGCCATGGCCGGCTGGTCGAATGGGGCGGCACCCGCCAGATCATCAAGGAGCCGCGCCAGGAATACACCAACGCCCTGGTTTCGGTGCACGAGATCGAACATGCCGAGCAGAACCCCGGCACCACGCCGTTCCTGTCTGTCAAGAACGTCACCGCTGCCTATGGCGGCGGCCAGGTCAAGGTGCTGAAGAACGTCTCGGTCGATATCTACCCCGGCCAGACATTGGCCGTGGTTGGCGAATCCGGCTCCGGAAAATCGACGCTGGCGCGCGCCATAACCGGACTTTTGCCACCCGAGCAGGGCACCGTCACGTTCGACGGACGCCCGTTGGCCAACCGGCTTGCCGACCGGCCGAAGGAGGATTTGCGCCAGCTGCAGATGATCTATCAGATGGCCGACGTGGCGATGAACCCGCGCCAGACCGTCGGCACCATCATCGGCCGGCCGCTCGAGTTCTATTTCGGCATGCGCGGCAAACAGCGCGATGCCCGCGTCGCCGAACTGCTCGACAAGATCGAAATGGGCAAGGGCTTTGTCGACCGTTACCCGGCCGAGCTTTCCGGCGGCCAGAAACAGCGTGTTTGCATCGCCCGCTCGCTCGCGGCAAAACCCAAGCTGATCATTTGTGACGAGGTGACCTCGGCGCTTGACCCCTTGGTGGCGCACGGCATCCTGAAGCTTCTGCTTGAACTGCAGAAGGAGGAGAACGTCGCCTATCTGTTCATCACCCACGATCTGGCGACGGTGAAGTCGATCGCCGATTCGATCGCTGTGATGTATCGCGGCGAGGTGGTGCGCTATGGTTCGAAGAGCAAGGTGCTGACGCCCCCCTTCGATGACTACACTGACCTTCTCTTGTCATCGGTCCCGGAGATGGAGATCGGCTGGCTGGAAAAGGCGATCAAGGGGCGGCGCATGGCCAGCGCGGGGAACTAGCGCAGTTCACCGTTTCACGGAAACGGTGAACTGCTCTATCTCTTTGTTTTTACGCAATTTCGGAAGGAAGACCGTTCATACTTTCCTCGAATTGCTCCCGCCAGCCAGCGATCCGCAAGCCAGGGGAGATGGCGATCGTCATCCGCATGCAACACTAGGGCGCCACACGTCCTTTGGACGGGCGCCACTGGTGGGACGTTGTTTTCAACAAGGGGTAGGACATGAAGACTGAACTCGATCATCTCGCCGATCTCGCTGGCCAGGGCCGGATATCGCGTCGCGACTTTCTTGGCCGCACCGCGGCGCTTGGCGTGTCCGCCGCGCTGGCAACGACGCTGGCGGGGAGGGCCTTCGCGCAGAGTCCGGTCAAGGGCGGCATCATCAAGGCCGGCCTGCAGGGCGGTGAATCGACCAACAGCCTAGACCCTGCCCTGAACCTCAGCCAGGTCACCTACAGTTTCAGCAAGCAGTGGGGCGAGTATCTTGCCCGGCTAAGCCCAGACAACAAGCTGGTAAACCTGATCGCCGAAGACATCGGCGCTTCCAAGGACGCCAAGACGTGGACGATCAAGGTCCGTGACGGCATCGAATTCCACAATGGCAAGACGGTAAACGCCGAAGACGTTGCCGCCACCATCGAGCGCCATGCCGACGAGAAGTCGAAGTCGGGCGCACTCGGCATCCTCAAGAACATCAAGGGCGTCAAGGCGAGCGGCAAGGAAGTGATCGTCACGCTCGGCGATGCAGACGCCGACTTCCCCTATCTGATGGCCGACTACCATCTCGTCATCCAGCCGAATGGCGGCAAGGACAACCCGAATGCCGGCATCAGCGCCGGTCCCTACAAGGTCACCGTCAACCAGCCGGGCGTGCGCCATGGCGGCGAACGCTTTGCCAACTACTGGCAGGGCGACAAGGCCGGCCATGCCGACCAGGTCGAGATCGTTGTCATCAACGACGCGACGGCGCGTCTCGCTGCCCTCCAGGGCGGTCAGGTCCACATGATCAACCGCGTCGAGCCGAAGGTTGTCGATCTGGTCAAGCGCATTGCCGGCGTAAGTATCGAGAACGTGTCTGGCAAGGGCTACTACCCGTTCAACATGTTCTGCGACACCGCACCCTTCGACAGCAACGATCTGCGTATGGCGCTCAAGCTGGCCATGGACCGCGAGGAAATGCTGGAGAAGATTCTGCGCGGCTACGGCTCGGTGGGCAACGACTTCCCGATCAACGAAGCCTACCCGCTGTTTACCGCCATCGAGCAGCGCAAATTCGATCCGGAAAAGGCCGCCGCCCTCTACAAGAAGTCGGGCCACAGCGGCTCGGTCCTGCTGCGGACCTCCGATGTCGCCTTCCCCGGCGCCGTCGACGCCGCCCAACTCTATCAGCAGAGCGCGGCCAAAGCCGGTATCAAGATCGAGATCAAGCGCGAGCCCGGCGATGGCTACTGGTCCGAGGTGTGGAACAAGAAGCCCTTCTCGCTCTCCTATTGGGGCGGCCGCGCCACGCAAGACCAGATGTATTCCACCGGCTATGTCTCGACGGCCGACTGGAACGACACGCGCTTCAAGCGGCCGGAATTCGACAAGATGCTGTTCACCGCGCGCGGCGAACTCGACCAGGACAAGCGCAAGGCGATCTACCACGACATGGCGGTGATGATGCGCGATGAAGGCGGATTGATCGTGCCCTTCTTCAACCAGTTCATCGACGCGGCCGCCACCAACAAGATCAGCGGATGGGTCAAGAACCCGATCGGCGAAATGATGGATGGGTACGCGCTGGGAGAATGCTGGCTGAACGCCTGACATCTGTCTCATATTGAAAAGCGCCGCGTGTCCGAACGACACGCGGCGCGCTCGTTTCAACAGACAAACGCGTGGAGCAACCGGTGGCGATCCAATCCAAGCTTCTGCTGATCATCCTCGATGGCGTTCCCTATCGCGACTGGCGCCGGCTGATGGGCAATCTCGAGGGTTGGGTGCAATCGGGCGAGGCGCGGGTGTGGAAGATGCGCTCGGTGCTGCCGTCGACCTCGGCCTGCTGCTATGCCTCGATCCACACCGGCGTTTCGCCGCAGGTGCACGGGATCCTGTCCAACGAAAACCGGTTTCGCGTCGGACAGCCCGATATCTTCTCGGAAGTCAGCAAGGCCGGCGGCAGGACCGGCGCGGTTACCCATTCCTACTGGTCTGAATTCTTCCGTTCCTACCCCTTCGACCTCGTCGAAGACATGGAATATGACGAGCCCGGCGGACCGATCACGCATGGCCGCTTCCACACCATGACCGGCTACAATCTCAAGAACCAGATGACGCCGAGCGATGTCGACCTGTTCGCGACGCTGACCATGCTCACCCGGCGCCACGACATCGACTACGGCATCCTGCACACCTGCACGCTGGACTCGATGGGTCACCGCTTCGGTCACGACTGCCACGAGATGGACCATGCCTGCTACGCCATGGACGGCATGCTGGCGGCCTTCCTGCCGGGCTGGATCGAAGCCGGCTATGAGGTCATGGTCACCGCCGACCATGGCCAGACCGACCGCGGTCACCATGGCGGCCATGACGACGAGATGCAGGATTTCGCACTGTATTATTTCGGACAAGGCAAAGGGCCGGAAGCCGACACGCTGCTCGACCAGTTGCAACTGGCGCCAACGGTGTTGAGCCGGCTGGGCGTGCCGGTGCCGGCGACGATGAAGGCGAAGGCTTTTCTCACCTGATCGGGCGGCTGGCGCCTCCCGCATCCGCCTGCCGGCACCTTCTCCCCCTAAACGGCGCGAAGGGATGCTCTGGCAACCGCCCCGCTCTTCGGTTAGCCTCCCAAAATTCCTTGGCGGAGGATGAACCTTTTTGGACCGATCGGCGACAGAGCAAACAGGAGCCAGGCGGCTCGACCGGCCATGACAGCGGCGACGGAGACCGATCGCGCGCTGGTCGACCGGGTCGCGAAGGGCGACCGGGCCGCCGTGCGGCTCCTGTTCATGCGTCACCACGCGCGGGTCTACCGCTTCGTGGCGCGCCAGACGGGATCGGAAATGATGGCTGACGACATCGCCAACGAGGTGTTTCTCGAACTGTGGCGCCAGGCGCCGGGTTTCGAAGGGCGCTCCGAAGTCTCGACATGGCTGCTCGGCATCGCCCGCTTCAAGGCGCTATCGTTGCTGCGCAAGAAGAAGGAAGACTGGATCGACGACGAGGCCGCCGCCGCGGTGCCCGACAGCGCCGACACGCCCGAGGTCGTCACCATGAAGGAGGATAAGGCCGCCGCCTTGCGCCGCCTGATTGACGCCCTGCCCGAGGAGCACCGCACGGTGATCGACCTCGCCTATTATCAGGGCCAGTCGGTGACCGAGATCGCCGAGGTGCTCGATATTCCGGTCGCGACCGTCAAAACCCGTATGTTCTACGCCCGCAAGAAACTCGGCGAAGCCCTGAAAGCCGCCGGTTACGACAGGGGGTGGCCATGAGCGCCGCTGAAAAGATGTCGCGCCGCGACGAAATGGAGACGCTGCTGCCGTTCTATCTGAACGGTTCGCTGGAAGGTTCGGACATGGAAGCCGTCGAAGAATGGCTGGCCAACGATCCCTCGGCACTTGCCGCGCTTGGCGAGGCGGAAGCCGAGTTCTCCGGTACGGCGGCGGCCAATGAGGCGATCCGCCCGCCGGCCGATGCGCTCAGCCGCTTCGCCAAGGCGCTGGACGCGGAGGCCGGGCCTGCACGCAGGCCGGCCGGATCGTCCTGGCTGGCGCAGGCGGGGGGCCGTTTCATGGCGGTGCCGGTCGGCGTCGCCTGGGCGGCGGCCGCGGTTCTGCTGGCCTTGATCGCGGTGCAGTCGCTGGTGCAGCCCGGCGGCAGGGGCGGCAATTTCGAGATCGCCGGCGCACAAGACGATCTGGCCAAATTGCCGTTTGCGCTGGTCAAGTTCAAGCCGGACGCCAGGATGGCCGACATTGCCGTCTTCCTCGACGCCAACAAGCTCAAGATCATCGGCGGACCGACCGCCGATGGCATCTTCAGGCTCGCCATTCCGGCGACGACAGCCGCCGACTACGAGAAGGCGCGCAGCCTTATTGCCGCCCAGCCTTTCGCCGAGACTGTGATCGAGGGAAGGAAACCTGTTGATGGCGGCTGAGGCGGTCATTCGATTTGCGGCTGTCCTTGCGGCGGCGATGACAATCGCCGCCGTGCCTGTGTCGGCGCAGACCAACGACGGCAATCCCGAGCGGGCCAAAATCGATTGCAGCAACGACGCCAATGCAATGGCGGCCGACTGCGTCAAGGACGGCGGCGCCACCAAAGGCGGGTCGGGTGCGGCCCAGGCCAGCGCCGTTTTTCTGCCCGCCTTGATCGTCGACCTTTTCCCCAATCCGGCCGCCCCTCCTACACCGGTGCCGGCACCACGGCCGGAGCCCGCGACTTCCCCCGGGGGCAACCAGGCCGGCCCACCAGCCAGTGGACCGATCGTCTCGCCGACCGATCTCATCACCGTCCAGTCGCGGCGCGCCGTGACCGGGGAGTTCGTGCCGGACGAGGTGCTGGTGACGGTCGATGGCGATGCCGGTGCCGTGCAGCAGATCGCCGCTTCCTTCGGCCTAGAAGTACGCTCGCAGCGCCAGTCCCGGCTGCTTGGCGCCACTTTGGTGCGTTTCGGCATTCCCGATGGCCGCCCTGTCGGCGTGGTGCTGGCGCAGCTTGCCGCCGACGGCCGCACGCGGCGCCGCGAGCCCAACCACATCTACTCGCTGCAGCAGGCGGCCGGCATCGTCAACTATGCCTTCGACCGCATCGCGCTCGACGCCAAACAGGCCAGCGGCGAGAACGTGCGCGTCGCCGTCATCGATACCGGCATCGACGACAGCAATCCGGCGCTTGCCGGCGTCATCGCCGCGCAGTTCGACGCCATGCCCGACGTGCCGATCGAAAAGCGCGACCACGGCACTTCGATCGACGGTCTGATTGCCGGCGTCGGCCCGCTGGAAGGCATGGCGCCGGGCGCCAGGATCTACCATGCGCGCGCCTTCGAGGGCGGCAAGTCGACCATGGACGTCATTCTGTCGGCGCTCGACTGGGCGGCGGACCAGAATGTCAGCATCATCAATATGAGCTTCGTCGGACCGAAAAACGACCTGCTCGGCACCGCCTGCCGCAATGCACGGGCGCTTGGCATGGTGCTGGTGGCGGCGGCCGGCAATAACGGGCCGAAGGCGCCCTACGGCTATCCGGCCGCCTTTGACGGCGTCATCGCCGTGACGGCCACCGACGCCAAGGATTCGCTGATGCCGCAGGCCAATCGCGGCGCCTATGTGTTCATTTCCGCGCCCGGCGTCGAGATGGTGGCGCCGAGCGGCGCCGGCTCGGATGTCGTTACCGGCACGTCGTTCGCGGCCGCGATCGTCAGCGGCGCCATCGCCAACCTCATCCATGCCACGCCCGACCGCTCGGCCGACGACATCGAGAAGGCGCTTGCGGCGACCGCGAAGGATCTCGGGCTTAAGGGGCGCGACAATGATTTCGGCTACGGCCTGCTGGACATCAAGGCTGCAGGGACTACGAAGGAATAGCCAGCGACGGCTCACGCGGCGCTTTGCCGGGACGAAGCAGGAACCAGAACGCGGCGATGTGCGTGATCATCAGCAGCGGCACGTAGATGATGGGGATCGCGTAGGTGGCTCCCAACTGCTCCGCGTGCTCGGGAAGGCCTTCCTGAACCGCGTGGTAATAGTCGACGACGAGGTCGGCCATTCCGACGAGATTAAAGGCGACGACGAACGACCAGAAGAGCAAGCGAACTCTGACCGTCAGCAATGCCAGCATGGCCAGCACCCCGGTGGCGAAGTCGCCATAGGCAGCGAACATGGCGAAGCCGGCAGGCAGATTGGGGCCGACGACGCCCGGAAGCAGGAACACGAGACCGAAGAAGCGGAAACTGTGCAGCGTGGCAATGGCGCGTTGCGCCGCCATCCGATCCATCGAGACCAGCCATGGCAGGCCATATGCACCGAAGCAAAGCAGCCATGCGACATAGCCCAGGACGAGGTGGATCTGGAACAGCATCGGCGTTGACATCGGTTTCCTCGCAACAGGTGGCCATGCGGTCCCGCACACTTCGATCGTTAGCTAAGACTGCTTTCATAGTTCGGCCATCCGCTGTAATCAGAACAGCCTATGAAGCAGAGATACACAATCCGACACGGTGCGTTGGACGGGGTCGAGGTGTTCCTGGCCGTCGCGCGGCATCGTAACTTCCGCCGTGCCGCGGCCGAACTGGCGGTAACGCCGTCCGCGGTGAGCCAGGCGGTGCGCGCGCTGGAAGCCCGCATCGGTGCGGCCCTGTTTGCCCGCACGACCCGAAGCGTCGGCCTGACCGAGGCTGGCCAGCGGTTCCTCGACCGCGCCGGACCTGCCTTCGAAGAGATCATGGCCGCGGGCGAGGTCGCCCGCGATGTCGGCCAGCGGCCGACCGGGCTTTTGCGACTGTCCGTGCCCCGCGCGGTCGTGCCGCTGATCCTGGAGCCTATGATCGCGTCGTTCTGCCGGGCCTATCCCGAGATCGAACTGGAGATCGCCGCCAGCGACGAGATGGTCGATCTCGCCGCCGGCGGATTCGATGCCGGCATCCGGCTGGGCCAGTTCATCGCGCCCGACATGATCGCGGTGCGGCTGACGCCGCCCTTCTCCTTCGTGGTCGTCGGCAGCCCGGACTATCTCGAGCGCCACGGCCAGCCAGAACAGATCACCGATCTGCGCCACCACGCCTGCCTGCGCCTGCGCCGCGCGAACGGCGCCATCGCACCCTGGTCCTTCGCCGACGGCAACGGGGCGATCGAGGCGGTCGTCTCGGGCCCGCTGATCGCGCATGACTATCCAACCTTGCTGGGGGCCGCGATCCAAGGCGTCGGCCTGGCGCAGACGCCTCGGCCTGTCGCCGACGGCGCAATAGAACAGGGGAAACTCAAACCGGTGCTGGAACACTTTGCCGGCGCGACACCTGGCGTCTTCCTCTATCATCCTGGCAAGCGTCAGGTCCTGCCGAAGCTGCGCGCCTTCATCGATCATCTTAAATCCGCGGGCTGAGACAACGGGCAGAGGCAGCGCAGAAGTCGTTCCAGCAATTGACCCCGCTGGCGAGTGGTCAGGCCGGCGCGCCGGCGACCGATCCCCTGACCACCAGGTCGACCGGCCAGACCTCGCCGCGCGCGCCCTCCTCCAGTCCCGATATCCGCGCCGCCAGCCGCTCGGCGATGCGTGCGCCGGCCAGCCGGATCGACGAGCGCGTCGTGGACAGCGGCACGGAAAAATTCTCCGGCTTCAGCCAGGGAAAAACGTCGTCATGGGCAATCAGCGAGACGTCGCCGGGAATGCTGAGGCCAAGGTCGCGCACCGCGCGCACGACGCCGAGCGCCATGATCAGGCTGGAACAGGCGATTGCCGTCGGCGCACCGTCCTGTTCGAGCAGGCGCCGGGCGGCGCGATAGCCGTTCTCCTCGGTCATGACGAGCGAGCAGACATGGCGATCGTCCAATGCCAGGCCACTCGCGGCCAGCGCCCGGCGCAGGCCGCGCTCGCGGTGGATGGCAAAGGTCTCGCGGTCGTCGCCATTGATCAGCGCCAGCCGCCGGTGGCCGAGCTGGACGAGCAGCCGCGCGGCCTCGTGGAAGGCGCCTTCATTGTCGATGTCGAGAAAGGGATAGTCGAAATCCAGGCCCTCGCTGCGGCCATGGACGATGAAAGGAATGCCGAGCGTGTTGACCAGCGCCACGCGCCGGTCCTGCGGCCTCGGCGAAGAGATATAGACGGCATCGACCTGCCGGTTGGCGACGATGCGGCGGTAGGTCGTTTCCTGGTCATCGGCATCGGTCGGTGACAGGACAAGGTCGAGCTCATGCGAGCGGGCATAGTCGCCAAGACCGGACAGGAATTCGACGAAATGGGGATCGATGTCGACGGCCACACCCGTCGGCAGGACGTAGCCGATCATTCCGGACTTGCCCGTGGCCAGCCGGCGCGCACTCGGATTGGGGCGATAGCCATGGCGCTTGGCGGCGTCCATGACACGCCTGCGGGTTTCCTCGTTGACTTCGGGATAGCCGTTCAGCGCACGGCTTACCGTGGTCTGGGAAAGCGCCAGCATATGCGCGAGTTGCTTGAGGTTCACGAGAGGCCTCCCTGCCTCAAAGCGCTTTTAAATTGAATCGACCCAAACGCCCCAAGGGCGTGGGGAATGCCGTCAGGACCATAAACGTACCGGGGCCGGGTTTGAAACGAAAATTGCTGCTGCAGTGCCGAAAAGCATGTTGCCACGCTAATTTGGGGCCCTGGCAAGCGGCGGCTAAATCGATTAGTTCCTGCTCCCCCTTGACTCCCGCCCGATTCAGTGGCGAGATCAACAAAGCCAAAGCGCTTTGGAAGACTGTTCGAAAGGTTGCAGTCCCCCTGCGACTGAGTCACAGTCCTGCGGCGTCGGCGGGCGGAATGGAGGTTCCGTCCGGTATATATGACCCACTGGGAGGAATACCGATGAAGAGAATGCTTTTGCTGGGTGTTGCGTCTGCCGCATTCGCCCTGAGCGCGCCCGCGCATGCCGAACTGAAATTCAAGCCGGGCGAGGACAAGCGCTTCAACTGGGCGAATTACGAGGACCTCAAGAAAGTCGACCTCAAGGGCGAGACCCTGACCATCTTCGGACCGTGGCGTGGCGAGGACGAGACGCTTGTCCGGTCGGTACTTGATTATTTCTCCGAAGCCACCGGCGCAGAGGTCAAATATTCCTCGTCCGAGAACTACGAGCAGCAGATCGTCATCGACACCCAGGCCGGCAGCCCGCCCAACATCGCCGTCCTGCCGCAGCCGGGTCTCATCCAGGACCTCGCTTCCAAGGGCGTGCTGACCCCGCTCGGCGACGACGTCGCAGCCTGGGTCAAGGAGAATTACGCCGCCGGCGATTCCTGGGCCAAGCTCGGCACCTACAACGGCAAGGACGGCAAGCCAGGCTTCTATGCCTTTCCCTACAAGATCGACGTGAAGGGGCTGGTCTGGTACTCGCCCGACAATTTCGAGGAAGCCGGCTACAAGGTGCCGAAGACGCAGGAAGAACTTGCCGAACTCGAGAAGAAGATCATCGCCGATGGCGGCAAGCCGTGGTGCATCGGGCTTGGTTCGGGCGGCGCGACGGGCTGGCCGGCGACCGACTGGGTCGAGGACATCATGCTGCGCACGCAGACTCCCGAAGTCTACGACAAGTGGGTGAAGAACGAGATTCCGTTCAACGACCCGGCCGTGGTCAATGCCATCGACATCTTCGGCAAGATCGCCACCGACGACAAGATGGTCGACGGCGGCGCCAAGGCGGTCGCGGCGACCGACTTCCGCGACAGCCCAAAGGGCCTCTTCACCGTACCGCCGAAGTGCTACATGCACCATCAGGCATCGTTCATCCCCTCCTTCTTCCCGGAAGGCGTGAAGCTTGGCCAGGATGCGGACTTCTTCCCCTACCCGCCCTACGGCTCCAAGCCGGAGCTCGGGACGCCGCTGGAAGTCGCCGGAACGCTGGTGATGATCACCAAGGATTCCAAGGCATCGCGCGAATTCATCAAGTTCCTGCAAATGCCGCTCGCGCATGAATTGTGGATGGCACAGAAGAGCTTCGTCACACCCTTCAAGGGGGCCAACAAGGACGCCTATGGCAGCGATGCGCTGAAGAAGCAGGGCGAGATCCTGGTCGGCGCCACGACGGTGCGCTTCGACGGCTCCGACCTGATGCCCGGCAAGGTCGGCGCCGGCTCGTTCTGGACTGGCATGATCGACCTGGTCGGCGGCAAGTCCGCCCAGGACGTCGCCACCGACATCCAGAAGAGCTGGGACGCCATCAAATAGGCCGCTCCGGCGCGACCTGATCTTTCCTCATCTTGCTGCTGGATCCGGGCTACGGCCCGGATCCGACCGGCGGGGCACGCCGGAAGCTTCGCGTTTCGATTGTTCCGAATAACTGAAAGTCGGCGCATCGGTCGCCAGCATCGCTGGCCGGTCATGCGCAGGGAGAGGGACCCATGGCGGCTCAGATTTTCTCGGCAATATTCGTCATCATCGTCGGCGTCGGCGGCTGCGTCGCCTATTTCTGGGGCGCCAACAAACTGCTTGACCTGATCTTCCCCGCGCGCGGGGTGTCCGGAACGGCCGCCGTCAACAATCTGCGCCGGCAGGGATTGGTGCGGCCCTGGTTGTTCGTGGGTCCGGCGCTGATCATCCTGACCATCTACCTGGTCTATCCGGTAATCGCGACGCTGTGGCTGTCCTTCTTCGATCGCGGCGGCACGAGTTTCGTGGGGTTCGCCAACTATGAATGGGCGCTGCGCGATCCGGATCTGCGAAACGCCATCCGCAACAACATATTGTGGCTGGCGGTGGTGCCGGCGGCCTGCACCTTCCTCGGCCTGATCATCGCCGTGCTCACCGACAAAATATGGTGGGGAACGATTGCCAAGAGCCTGATCTTTCTGCCGCTGGCCATCTCCTTCGTCGGTGCCAGCGTGATCTGGAAGTTCATCTACGAGTATCGTGGCCAGGGCCAGATCCAGATCGGTCTGCTCAACGCCATCATCCAGTATTTCGGCGGCCAGCCGCAGGTCTGGATATCGCTGCCGTTCTGGAACAACTTCTTCCTGATGATCATCCTGATCTGGATCCAGACCGGCTTCGCCATGGTCATCCTGTCCTCGGCCCTGCGCGGCATCCCCGAAGAAACACTGGAAGCCGCGGTCATAGACGGCGCCAACCCGTTCCAGATCTTCTGGAAGATCATGGTGCCGCAGATCTGGGGCACCATCGCGGTGGTATGGACCACCATCACCATCCTGGTGCTGAAAGTGTTCGACATCGTTCTGACCATGACCAACGGTCAATGGAACAGCCAGGTGCTGGCCAATCTGATGTTCGACTGGATGTTCCGCGGCGGCGGCGACTTCGGCCGCGGCGCGACCATAGCCATCATCATCATGATTGCCGTCATTCCGATCATGGTCTGGAACATCCGCCAGGCCAACAAAGAGACGGGAGGGCACTGAGATGGCCGTCGCGACCGGAAATTCCTTCGCCAGCCGTTTCGGCGTTCATATCGCGGTGCTCGTCTTCGTGGTGATCTGGACCATCCCGACGCTCGGCATCCTCGTCTCGTCGCTGCGCGACAAGGACCAGATCATCGCCTCGGGTTGGTGGAATTCCTTCGCCAGTTCCAGCCAGACGGAAGCCGGGCGACTGCCGGCCGCCTCCACACAAATAGAGAAGGACGGCAAGTTCGTTCTCCAGGGCAACATCTTCGGCGACGGGGCCAAGCGCAGCATCAGTGCCTTCGGCGTCAAGGCGGCGGCACCGACGCAGTATCCTGCCGGCACATCAGCCGATCTCGGTGACGGCGTGACCCTGCAGCTCAACGCCGACGGCAGCTTCGTCATGTCCTCGCCAAAGGCGTTCGAGGGCGATAGGGGCCAGCGCGTCTACTACGCTTCGTCGGCGCCGCCGAAATTCACCACCGACAATTATCAGACCGTGCTGTTTTCCGAAGGCATCGGCCGCTCCTTCATGAATTCGCTAACAGTCACCATCCCGGCGACCGTCATCCCGATCCTGATCGCGGCCTTTGCGGCCTACGCACTGGCCTGGATGCGCTTTCCAGGCCGCGCGCTCCTGATCGCCGTCGTCATCGGCCTGCTGGTGGTGCCGCTGCAGATGTCGCTCATTCCGCTCCTGAAGCTCTACAATGGCGTCGGCACGTTCTTCGGCGTGCCGTCCAAGACCTATCTCGGCATCTGGCTGGCGCATACCGGCTTCGGCCTGCCCTTCGCCATCTACCTCTTGCGAAGCTATATTGCCGGCCTGCCGCGCGAGATCATGGAATCGGCGCGCATCGACGGCGCCAGCGATTTCGAGATCTTCGTCAAGATCGTGCTGCCGCTGTCCTTCCCGGTGCTTGCCTCCTTCGCCATCTTCCAATTCCTGTGGGTATGGAACGATCTCCTGGTGGCAATGGTTTTCCTCGGAACGGCGCCCGATCAGATCGTGCTGACGGCCAAGCTCAATGCGCTGCTTGGCTCGCGTGGCGGCAACTGGGAGATCCTGACGACATCGGCCTTCATCACCATCATCGTGCCGCTGATCGTCTTCTTCTCGCTGCAGCGTTATTTCGTCCGCGGGCTGCTGGCCGGCTCGGTGAAAGGAGGTTGAGACCATGCAATCGGCTTTGAAGGCGACTGCGAAACCAGACCCCGCCATCGACCGCGACTGGTGGCGGGGCGCGGTGATCTACCAGATCTATCCGCGCAGCTATCAGGATTCCAATGGCGACGGCATCGGCGACCTCAAGGGCATCATCGGCAGGCTGCCCTACATTGCCGCCCTTGGCGCGGACGCCATCTGGATCTCGCCTTTCTTCAAATCGCCAATGAAGGATTTCGGCTATGACGTCTCGGATTATTGTGACGTCGACCCGATGTTCGGCACGCTGGCGGATTTCGATGCGCTGACGGCGGAGGCGCACCGACTGGGCCTCAAGGTGATGATCGACGAGGTGCTGTCGCATACCGCCGACATCCACCCCTGGTTCAAGGAAAGCCGCTCGAGCCGCACCAATCCCAAGGCCGACTGGTATGTCTGGGCGGATGCAAGACCCGATGGCACGCCGCCCAACAACTGGCTGTCGATCTTTGGCGGCTCGGCCTGGCAATGGGACACCAGCCGCCAGCAATACTACCTGCACAATTTCCTGGCCGAGCAGCCCGACCTCAATTTCCACAACCGCGAAGTCCAGGACGCGCTGCTCGACGTCACCCGCTTCTGGCTGGAACGCGGCGTCGACGGCTTTCGCCTCGACACCATCAATTTTTACTTCCACAGCCAGGGGCTGGAAAACAACCCGCCGCTGCCGCCGGAACAGCGCAACGACCAGACGGCGCCGGCGGTCAATCCCTACAACTACCAGGACCATATCTACGACAAAAGCCGACCGGAAAACCTCGCCTTCCTCGAGCGCTTCCGCGCGCTGCTCGACGAGTACACGGCGACCGCCGCGGTCGGCGAAGTCGGCGATTCGCAGCGCGGGCTGGACGTGGTCGCCGCCTATACCGCCGGCGGCAAGCGCGTACACATGTGCTATTCCTTCGACTTCCTGGCGCCGGAAAAGATCAGTGCCGCCAAGGTCCGCTCGGTGCTGGAAGCTTTTGGCCGGGTGGCCAGCGACGGCTGGTCGTGCTGGGCATTTTCCAACCATGACGTGATGCGGCCGGCCTCGCGCTGGGCCGCCGACGAGGCCGACCCATCGGCCTATCTCAAGGTCATCTCGGCATTGCTGATGTCGCTGCGCGGTTCGGTCTGCATCTACCAGGGCGAAGAACTCGGCCTCGGCGAGGCCGACCTGCGCTTCGAGGATCTGCAGGATCCCTACGGCATCCGTTTCTGGCCTGAATTCAAGGGCCGCGACGGCTGCCGCACGCCCATGGTGTGGGATGGCAATGCCCGGAATGGCGGCTTCTCCCAGGCAAAACCCTGGTTGCCGGTGCCGGCCGAGCATCTGCCGCAGGCGGTCAACGTGCAGCAAGGCGACGAAACCTCCCTGCTTGAGCATTACCGGCGCTTTCTTGCCTTCCGCCGCGCTCATCCGGCACTGGCCAAGGGGGACATCGCCTTCATCGAAAGCCAGGGCGACACCGTCGCCTTCACCCGCCGGGCAGGCAATGAGGAGATCGTCTGCGTCTTCAATCTGGGCGCAACGCCGGCGAAGGTTGACCTCGGCAACCGAACCCTGCAACCTTTGCCGGGACACGGGTTCTCCAGGCAGGCGAGCACCGGGTCGGTCGAGCTCTGCGGCTACGGCGCCTGGTTCGGACGCATAGGCTGAAACATCCGAGGAATCACTGGAGGAAACCAATGGCCGATGTCAATTTGAGACAAGTGAAGAAGTCCTATGGCAATCTTAACATTCTCCACGGCATCGACCTCGACATCAAATCGGGCGAGTTCATAGTCTTCGTCGGCCCGTCGGGCTGCGGCAAGTCGACCTTGCTGCGCTCGATCGCCGGGCTCGAGGAAATCACGTCGGGTGAACTCAAGATCGACGGCCAGGTGGTCAACGACGTGCCACCCTCGAAGCGCGGCATCGCCATGGTGTTCCAGTCCTATGCCCTCTACCCCCACATGACCGTCTACGACAACATGGCCTTCTCGATGAAGATCGGTGGGGAAAGCAAGGCCGAGATCGACAAAAGGGTGCGGCAAGCCGCCGAGATCCTGCAGCTGACCAAATATCTCGACCGTCTGCCCAAGGCGATGTCGGGCGGCCAGCGGCAGCGCGTCGCCATCGGCCGCGCCATCGTGCGCAATCCGAAGGTGTTCCTGTTCGACGAACCGCTGTCGAACCTTGACGCCGCATTGCGCGTTGCGACGCGCATCGAGATCGCCAAGCTCAAGGAATCGATGCCCAACACGACCATGATCTACGTCACGCACGACCAGGTCGAGGCGATGACGCTGGCCGACCGCATCGTCGTGCTGAAGGACGGGCACATCGAGCAGGTCGGCACGCCCATGGAACTCTACAAGAACCCCGGCAACCTCTTCGTCGCCCAGTTCATCGGCTCGCCGGCCATGAACATCCTGCCGGCGACGGTCGACAAGACGGGCAATCCGACCATCGTCAGCCATGTCGGCGGCCGCAAGGCGACGGTGCCGATCGCGACACCTGCTTCGGCAAAGGGAGCGGCGGTCAGCTTCGGCGTACGGCCGGAAGATCTCGCGATCGCCAGCGGTGCGGATTATCTGTTCGAGGGGACCGTCGATTATCTCGAACAGCTTGGCGAGGTCCAGCTGGTCTATGTCGATATCGGCCGGGCCGACCTGCCGCTGGTGACCAAGCTGCCGGGCAATGTCGAGGTCAAGCGCGGCTCGACGCTGCGGCTGGCCGCCAATGCCGGCGATCTCCATATCTTCGATGCGGATGGTCGCTCCTTTGCCCTCCACGAAGCGGAAGCAAAGGCGGCCTGAAGACGGCCGTCCGGTAATGAAAGAACAAGAGCGGCGGGCCTGGCCCGCCGCTCTTGTTGTCTGCACAGGCTGGTTAGTTGTTGCCGAAGAGATTGCGATCGGCACCCTGATGGGCCGGCTTCTGCACGTCGCCGGACGAGTTGAGCAGCTTGTAGACAGGCGAATCGCTGTTGCGGATCGCACCTGTATGGGACGTATCGACATTGACAGTCGACGAAGCAGTGGGCTGGTTGACGCCGTTGGAGCCATAATTGTCGCTGCCGGCGAAGGCGCTGCCGGAGACGGCCAGAACGGCGGCGGCGGCAATGAGGATCTTGTTCATTTTAGGTACTCCTGAATTTTGGAAGTCCCGCGGACCGGCGGGCCAGAGCCCACCGGCCGTGGGATGGCCATTAGTGGCCGAAGAGGTTGCGGTCGCTGCCCTGCTGGACAGGCGCCGAGGTGGCCGGAGCCGACTTGCCGATCGACGCGGTATTCGAATTGTCGGTCGAAGCGGCAGCAGCCTGATTGGCGCCGTTGGAGCCATAGTTGTCGCTGCCGGCGAAAGCGCTGCCAGAAAGGGCCAGAACGGCGGCGGCAGCAATAAGGATCTTGTTCATGTTAGGTACTCCTGAATTTTGGAAGTCCGGCTGCCGGCGGGCCAGAGCCCACCGGCCGTGGGATGGCCGTTAATGGCCGAAGAGGTTGCGGTCGCTGCCCCGCTGGACAGGCGCCGAGGTGGCCGGAGCCGACTTGCCGATCGACGCGGTGTTCGAATTGTCGGTCGAAGCGGCAGCAGCCTGGTTGGCGCCGTTGGAGCCATAGTTGTCGCTGCCGGCGAAAGCGCTGCCGGAGAGAGCCAGAACGGCAGCGGCAGCAATGAGGATCTTGTTCATTTTAATACTCCTGAATTTGTAGGGTCCACCAGCGCGGCAGGGTCACCCGCCGCGTGCCGGGGATGGCTATTAATTGTTGCCGAAGAGGTTGTGGTCGGCGCCCGTCACAGGCGTCTGGGCAGCCGGCTCCGACTTCTTGGTCGAAGCGGTGTAGGAGCTGTCGACAGTAGCCGTGGGGGTCGCGGCGTTCGAACCATAATGGTCGCTGCTAGCGAAGGCGCTGCCGGAAATAGCCAGAAGGGCGGCGGCAGTGAGAATGATCTTTTTCATTTTTGTACTCCAGTATTTTTCCCGTCCGTCTAGCGGCGTGTCTTGGGATTAAATCGCGTCGTTCGGACAGCCCCGATGTGGGAGAGCCCCCTTGCCGTTTCCAATCACGAAGTTGTTCAGCGTGGACCATGACTCCACCACTTGAAATTGTACCAACGCCTTCTACATGTCTCATTTTTCCATTTGATATCAAATAGTTGTCTAAGATCACGACCCGATCACCAACTGTGTCGGAAGGCTGGGCGTTCACACCGTCCTGCACGCACCGTCAACAGAAACGAACCGTTCGGTTCGATTTTAGACTCTGCTAATAGTCACTTTTCGAAACCATTAACCCTTTTCCGGCCCGGCTGAGGGTCGAAAACGGTGCCCGCGCGCCTGGCGAGAAAAGGCGATTCCCCCGCTGCAACCGCGCCGGGACGATCCCGCGTATGTGTCGCGCCGCATGGATGCGATGTCGCTTTCGTGCCGATGTCGCAAACCCTGTCGTGATTAGATCGAGCGATCTCAGGTGCCGCTGCGTGACGACGGAGCGGAGAATTGGGAAGCCGGTCAGATTCCGGCGCTGCCCCCGCAACGGTGGTGGAGTTCAAGTCGCAACGGGAGACCACTGGGCGAAAGCTTGGGAAGGTGTCGCGATGGTCCGCCAGGACAACTCCAGAGCCCGGAAACCAGCCCGAGATCGCTAGAACTCGACTGATCGCGGTGGGCGGTCAAGGGGCGGATGGTGTTGTCCGGCTTTCGCCGGCTTGCGCCCAGTCCTTCCTCCATCACCACCAGTTCAGTCCTTGAAAATGAGGACAGGACATGGACGCGCGCAACGACATGCTGAGGCTTTTAAACGGCCGCAGACAGGGCCTTTCGCTGGAACAGCCCTTCTATACCGACCCGGACTACTTCAAGTTTGACATGGAACTGATCTGGTATCGCGACTGGCTGTTCATCGGCCATGATTGCGAGTTGCCCAAGCCGGGCAGCTTCATCACCGTGCAGATCGGCGATTATCCGGTCGTGCTGGTGCGCGATCAGCAGGGCAAGATCAACGCTTTCCACAATTCCTGCCGCCATCGCGGCAGCCGCGTCTGCAACACCGAGAAGGGCATGGCCGCCAAACTGGTGTGTCCCTATCACCAGTGGACCTACGAACTCGACGGCCGGCTGCTGTTCGCCCGCCAGATGGCCGATGGGTTCGACAAGAGCCAGTTCGGGCTCAAACCGGTCGCCTGCGAAAGCGTCGCCGGCTATGTCTTCATCTGCCTGGCCAAGGAGCCCGCCGACTTCGCGCCGATGCGGGCGATGATCGAGCCCTATCTCCTGCCGCACCGGCTGAGCGAGGCCAAGATCGCCTTCGAGAGCACGATCATCGAGAAGGGCAACTGGAAGCTGGTCTGGGAAAACAACCGCGAATGCTACCATTGCGCGGGCAATCATCCTGAGCTGTGCAAGACCTTCCCGGAAGCGCCGACCGTGACCGGCGTGCAAGGCGCCGACAGCGATCCGGAGATGCTGGCCCACTGGGCGAGGTGCGAAGCTGTTGGCCTGCCCAGCAAGTTTCGCATCGACCCGGCTGGACAATACCGCGCCACCCGCGCGCCGCTGCTGCGCGATGCCCAGAGCTACACGATGACCGGCAAGCGGGCGGTGAAGAAGAACCTGTCCGACAGCGTCTCGGCCGACCGGATCGGCACGCTGATGCACTATCACTACCCGACAACCTGGAACCATATCCTCGTGGATCATGCGGTGACGTTCCGCGTGCTGCCGGTCAGCGCCACGGAAACAGCGGTTACGACCAAATGGCTGGTCCACAAGGATGCCGTGGAAGGCGTCGACTACGATCTCGCCGAACTCACCCATGTCTGGACCGAGACCAACGACCAGGACCGCCGCATCGTCGAGGAAAACGCCTTCGGCATCCTGTCGCCGGCCTACGAGCCCGGTCCCTATTCGGAGCTGCACGAGGGCGGCGTCATCCAGTTCGTTGACTGGTACGCGCGCTTTATCGGCCCACGGCTTTCCGAAGACGGCCGGCCTGCTCTGCGCAGTGTCGCCTAGCGCATGTCGGCCAAAACTGTGCAGCGGCTTTGGGATCACGACACGCCCAAAATGAAAGGTATGCAGGGATGAACGCCATGACTGATCTTGGCCTCTATCGCCACCTCGACCAGATGGCGCCGTGGAACGACAGGCTGCAGGTGCTGGAAGTAACCGGCGTCAGCGACGAGGCGCCCGACGTCAAGACCTTCACCTTCCGCTCCGACAACCAGACCTGGTTCCGCTACAAGCCGGGCCAGTTCGTGACGCTGGAATTGCCGACACCGGACGGCCCGCTGATGCGCACCTACACGCTGTCATCATCGCCGTCACGGCCATTCTCGATCGCGGTGACGGTGAAGGCGCAGGCGGGCAGCGTCGGCACACGCTGGATGTTCGATCACCTGACGCCCGGCTCGCACGTCAAGGCCTATGGACCGGGCGGCGACTTTTCGCTGCACAGCCACCCGGCGGCGAAATACCTGTTCATCTCGGCCGGTTCGGGCGTGACGCCGATGATGTCGATGCTGCGCTGGCTGAACGACTGCGCGCCGTGGACCGATGTCGGCTTCGTCAATTGCGCACGGCGTCCGGAAGAGATCATCTTTCGCAAGGAACTCGAACTGCTCGGCGGCCATATGCCGGGGCTGTCGCTCGGCTTCATGATCGAGGAGCGGTCGAGCCGCGAGGGCTGGTACGGCCATATGGGCCGCATCGACGCCATCCGACTGCCGCTCCTGGCGCCCGATTTCCGCGAACGCGAAATCTTCTGCTGCGGCCCCGACCCTTTCATGCGCGCCGTGCGCGGCATGCTGGAGGCCGCCGGTTTCGACATGGCAAAATACCATCAGGAGAGCTTTGCCGCGCCGGCGGCGGAGGAAATCCCGGCGCCGTTTGCCTCGCCGGCTGAAGACGGCGCGGCGATTTGCGTCCAAGCCGCGACGCCGATCCGCTTCGCGCTTTCGGATGTCGACGCCGATTGTGTCGCCGGCCAGACCGTGCTGCAGACGGCGCGCGCCTCGGGTGTGCGAATACCGGCCGCCTGCGAATTCGGCCTGTGCGGAACTTGCAAAGTGAAGAAAGTCTCCGGCAGCGTCGAGATGAGCCACAATGGCGGCATCCTCGATCATGAGATCGATGATGGCTTCATCCTGGCCTGTTGTTCCAAGCCATTGTCGCCGCTTGAAATCGAGGCTTGATCCGCCCGGCTTTCGACTGAACCCGGAAATGGTCCCCGTTGCCGGCAAAGGTTACCTTGCCAAGGAAGACCTGAAAGTTTACAGGCGTTGTTGGTGGAAGCGGTCCTGCTGGCGGGCAGGAAATGCAGGACGGGGCAACAATGACGCATGACTCCCACGCCTATGCGGTAGCGAGCCGGGATATCGTTTTCGAATCTTTCGATGGCGAGGCCGTGGTGCTCAATCTTGCCAATGGCAAATATTTCGGCTTTTCCGATTCCGGCAGCAAGGTATGGCAGGCGCTTTCATCCGGCGCGGACGCCCAGGCTCTGGTCGGGCTGAGCGCCGGCGGCTCGACAATAGGCCAGGCCGAACTCGAACGCTTCATATCGCAATTGCTCGAATTGGGTTTGCTGGTGCGCTTGGACGCGGCGGCGCAGCCTTTGCCGGGCGATTTGCCTGCCGAGCTTGCCGCCACGAACGAGCCGCTCAATGTGAGCATTCACGACGACCTCGCCGACCTGATCGTCGTTGATCCCATCCACGAGGTCGAGGAACCTCTCGGCTGGCCGGCGGTCAAGCAGGCTTCCTGACGGGGCGGCCGCAGCGTGATGGAAGGCGATTGATGCCGCGCGTCACGCTCGAAACCTTGCCGGATTACGCCAGGTATCTCATCGCCGCCGCTGAAGGCGCGGCCGCGTGCTATCCGACCATGCGAAAGGTTCGCCTGCCCTGGCTTGAACTGACCGTGCATCTCGGTCACGGCGTGCTTGCCGATGCATTGGGCCATGCTTTTGTCGAGCCCGGGCATGACCAGCCGGCACCGTCCACGGGTCGCATCTTCATCGCGCATCCCGGCATTGACGGCATCCCGGAGCCGGCGCACTGGGGCGATGCCCATTTCACCGAGCACGGTTTTGCCAAACGGCTCGCCGAAGCCGGTTTGCGCGGGCACCATTTCCACGACCTGGATTTCTGGCAGGTCTACGATCCGCACCGCCGCGTCGGCGTGCAGCTGATGGCCTCGGCCGATGCCTTTCCGCCCTGGGAGCCGGGAGCACCGCTGCGCGCCTTCCTGCACTGGGAATATGCCGCGCGCGGCATGCGGCTGACGCATGCCGGCACGCTTGGCATCGACGGCAACGGTATTCTGCTTGCCGGCTCGGGCGGGGCCGGGAAATCGGGGACCGTCGCCGCCGGCCTGCTTAACGGGCTCGACAGTGTCGGCGACGACTATGTGCTGATCGATCTCACCGACGGCGTGACCGCGCGCCCCCTTTTTTCGACGTTGAAGCAGGACACGGAAGGTTTCGCCCGGCTGGGCCTGCGGCAGCGGCTAACGGCGCAAGGCCCGCTGAACTGGCAAGGCAAGCACACGTTCCATATTCATGATATCGCGCCTCGGCCGGTGCCCGCCATGCTGGACATCGTCGCGCTGGTGGTGCCACATATCAGCGGAGGCGGAGCAAGTTCGATTATGCCGGTGTCGCGCAGGGATGCCATGATTGCCTTGGCGCCGTCCGGCATCGCCCAGATGCCGGGCGAGCGCGAAAGCGGCTTTCGCTTCTTCAGCGAATTGACGCGCCACCTGCCGTGCTTCCGTTTGTCCCTCGGCATCGACCCGGCAGAGATCGCCCGCACGATCGAGGATTTCCTGACACGAGGCGCCCGGTGAAGCTCAGCGTGATCATGCCTGTGTACAATCGCGAGCGCTATGTCGTCTCGGCGCTGCGCTCGCTCGTGCGGCAGCAAGATGCCGCCGATCTCGACATCATCGTGATCGACGACGGCTCGACCGACGGGTCGCCGGAGGCCGTGCGTTCGATGATGGCCGAGAACCCCTGCATTCGTCTTTTCCGGCAAGAGAACATGGGCGTGACCCGGGCTCGCAACGCTGGTCTCAGACTGCTCACGCCGGAAACGGAGCTCGTGTCGTTCCTCGATTCGGATGATGTCTCGCCTGCGGGACGATTCAAGGCCGATATCGCATGCTTTGACGCCGACCCCGCTCTGGAGCTTACCTATTCCCTGATGATGATGGTCGAACACATCGACGATGATCTGCTGGAACCCTGCCCCGGCAGCCATTTCATGACCGTGCGGGGAATTCATCTGTCGTCAGGCATTTTCTCGCGTAAGCTCATCGAACGGATCGGCGGCTTCGACGAGGCCTTCGGCCAGGCCGAAGACACCGACTACCTGCTGCGCACCTTTGAAAGCGGCCCCAGATTCGTCCTGCCGGATACCGTATCGCTTTACTACCGACGTCATCCCGGCAACATGACAAAGCAGGTCGACACATCCCTTCGGGAATTCTTGCGGGCCATCCACAAATCGATGAAACGGCGCAAGGCCGACCCTTCACTGCGCGGGATCGAAGGCATCTTCGATGTCAAAGAACTCGCCAACTGGCGCTTCATGTAGCATGCGGAGCTATGGCGTCGTCATACCGGCCTTCAACGCCAGCGGCACCATCGCCGAGACGCTGCGATCGGTCGCGGCGCAGACAGTGCGGCCTGAGCTGGTGGTGATCGTCGACGATGGATCCAGCGACGATCTCGCGGCGGCGATCGGCGGAACGGACCTGCCGCTGCAATTGCTGCGCCAGGCAAATGCCGGACCTGGGAGCGCCACGACAAGGGGCATCGCCGCCTTGTCGACGCCGCTCATTGCAACGCTCGATGCCGACGATCTGTGGCTGCCGAGCAAGGCCGAAACACAGCTCGCGCATCTCGAAAGGCATCCCGCAACGTCGGGCGTTTTTTGCCATTTGCGAAACTTCCGCAATGACCGGCCCGATGCACCCGAGGACGCGATCGTACCCGGTTGGTCGCGGACCACGATGCTGATCCGGCGCGAGGCCGCCGAGACCGTCGGACCAATCGTCGATCCGCCGGGCGGCCGCGGCGAAATGATCGACTGGATCGCGCGGGCACGCGAGACGGGCCTTGCCCTCGACATGGTGGAAGAGGTGCTGGCGCTGCGCCGCATCAGGCCCGGCAGCCTGTCCTATGGCCGCGATGCGGCGCGCGACCGCGGCTATCTCGAAGTGGCGCGGCTCGCCATGCTGCGACGGGCCCGGAACAAGGCCGGCGCGGGCTGATGGCGGGCATTCGCCGCATCAGCCGACGTTTCCCGGACTATGGCTGGTCCTGGCCGACGGGCGGGCTCGACCAACTGCTCAAGGCTGCCCTTCTTGTCGATGAGGACGCGGCCGCCGGTTGCGCCATGCAGTGGCTAAGCGCGAACGACATCGACCTTGTCTCCTTCAGGGAACACCGGCTGCTGGCCGCGATCTGCGATCGGTTCGGCCGGAAATTGGCCGGCCAATCCGCCTATCCGCGCCTTGTCGGCCTGCAAAAGATGCTGTGGACCAAGTCGCGCATGGCGATGCGCGAGGCCGAACCGGCGCTGCAGGCGATGACGGATTCCGGCTGCCTGGTGATGCTGATCAAGGGTGCCAGCCGCATTGCCTTGAACGCCTCGGCGCAGCGTGGCCGGGTGGCGCACGACATCGACATATTGGTGCGGCCGCAGGACATGCCGGCGGCATTCGGCGTGCTGCGCGACGGCGACTGGCAGATCGCCACCGGGGTGAGTCCCCAATATCTGAGGACAAGGCTGGCGTCGCTGCGCTCGATGAATTTTTTCAAGGGCAGTTATGGCGATATCGATCTGCACCAGCTTGCCTATGACGGCTCGCAGCAAAGCGACGAGGATGACCAGGCGATCTGGCAGCGCGCGGCGACGGCCGAATTCAGCGGTGTCGGCGTGCTGGTGCCGTCGCCCGCGGATCGCATCGCGCTCGCCATCGCGCATGGCGGGCTCGATGCCCATACCCACAGCGATTGGCTGGTCGATTGCGCGGTGGCCATTCGCACCGGCGGCGTCGACTGGGACGTGTTCCTCGATGTCGTCGCCAGGCGTGGCCTTGCCGTTGCCGCGGCGGTGGCGCTTTCCTACCTTGCGCTCGCTGTTGGCGTGACGGTGCCTGACAAGGTGCTGGCGCGCGTGCTGGACATGGCCGACCGCACCGGCCTTGCACGCTGGTCGGCGGTGCTGCAGGCCAAGCCGCGAACCGACTTCGGCAGGCTGACCTGGCTGTCGCGCGGCTTTGCCAAGCAGTTGCGGCTGAGACGCAAGAGCGGTCGGCTGCGGCAGGAGCCGCCCGCCAGGGCATGGCGCGGCAGAGCATGGCGCGGCAGGCAGGCACCTCGCGAGCCGCTGGAAGGACAGTCGCCCCTGGCCTTCTCGCAGACCATACCGTGCCCTGCGACGGCAGGGGAGATGATGCTGGACATCACGATCAGGATCAGCGTCCCGCCGGTCCGGCGCCGCATCGAAATGGAGATCAATGTGGGCGACGACCACGTCGCGCGTCTGCGTGCGATGGCCATCAGCCGGTCTGGTGGAGAGCGGGTGCTGTGCTTTCGCGGCAAGGTTACGTTCGATGGCCGACAGCATGCCCTGACGCTGGAAGCGCGACCGTCCCGGCAGTTCCGCCAATGGGACGATCAGGCGACGGTCGCCACCTACGGCGCTTTGCCTTTCCATCTGGTCTCGGCGATTTTTTCACCGCTGCGCTGAACTGAACTATCGCTGGTCGCCCAAAGGTCGGCGGCGCCGTGCGGGGCGCGAACCCTCGCCTATACGGCGCCCTCGTCGGGCTTCGTCACCCGCCGCAACGTCAGATTGATCCTGCCGCCGTTCTTGAGCAGCGCCGAGGTCGAAGGATAGATGCGGTCGACGCCATGGAAGGCAAGACGGCCCTCGCCGCCAAGCACGACGACATCGCCGCTTTTGAGCCTGAACGATTTGGTGGCGCCATCGCGGGTTGTCTGGCCGACCCTGAACAGGCAATCGTCACCCAGCGAGACGGAGACGACGGGTGCCGAGAAATCGGCCTCGTCGCGATCCTGATGCAGGCCCATCTTCGCTTCCGGCGTGTAGAAATTGATCAGGCAGGCCTGCGGTGGATTGGGATAGCCCGACACCTGACGCCACAGGTCTAGCAGACTGTCGGGGATAGGCGGCCACGGCTCTCCGGTCAGCGGATGCGTCGGCTGGTAGCGATAGCCGCGTTCCTTGTCGGTGACCCAGCCGAGAGGACCGCAATTGGTCATGCGCACGCTCATCTCCTTGCCGGTCCGAGGCATGGCCGGCACGAACAGCGGCGCCTGCTGGACAATGCTTCTCACCTCCTCGACCAGCGTCTCCTGGACGGCGCGGGACAGATGGGCCGGCATGTGACGGATGCCTTTGGGCAGAACGAGCATGGGTTGGCTCATGTGAATGGTTCGGAGCCTCAGCATGCCACCGCCAGACGAAAACGGCGACCCGAAAGCGGTCGTGGTTTTTACGAGGGATGGCCGCAGCGAATTCGTCTTGGCCAAATGGCGGTTGACGAACAAAGATGACTAACATAGTCAAGATTTAGAACCGGACCGGTTGACACAAGAATTTTCAGCTTCCGCGTCCAGCGAAGCCGCAGGCAGCCAACGAGAGCGAGGGATATGGAAGTGACATTTCTTCAAGGCTTCAACGCGATCGAACGGGGCTGCATCTGGTCGCGGCGAGGACTGCTTGCCACGACATGCCTGGCGACGCTGGCTGGTGCCTACCAAGCCTCCGCCCAGCAGGCAGGCACCCAGGCATCGGGCGGCGCCACCGTGCTCGAGCCCATTACGGTCAGCGGCGAGGCCGGCGGCGACACGTCCCGTGAGGACGACAGGACGGTGGCTGCCAAGCGCAGCTCCGGTGCGACCAAGACGGACACGCCCCTCATCGAAACGCCCCGCTCCGTCTCGGTGGTGACACGCAAGGAACTCGAGGAGCGCGGCGCGCAGGACATTATCGAGGCGGTGCGCTATTCCTCAGGCGTCAGCACCGGCGCTTACGGATTCGACCCGCGATTCGACCAGATCTATATCAGGGGCTACGACGCAACCACGCTCGGCGACTACAAGGACGGCCTGCGCCAGCCCTATATCAACTACGGCACGTTCCGCACCGACCCCTATTCGCTCGAACGCGTCGAGGTGATCAAGGGACCGGTATCGGTGCTTTACGGCGCGGGAACGCCGGCAGGCATCGTCAACAAGGTGCCCAAGCTGCCGACCGAGGACAGGATCAGGGAAGTCGAACTGCTTTATGGCACGAAGGACAGGGCGCAGGCCGCCTTCGATTTCGGCGGCCCGGTCACCAAGGGCAGTGACGATTTCCTCTACAGGATCGTCGGCCTGGCGCGAAACGGCGACACCAATTTCGACATCGCCGACGACCGCTATTTGCTGCAGCCGTCGTTCACCTGGAATCCGGACGCCGCGACGTCCTTCACCATCTATGGGCTGGTGCAGGCGGACGAGACCGATTCCAATGTCGGCGTGATCACCGATCCGTCGGGAAAGGTCCACACCCTGCGCGAGAGCGACCCCGACTATGACCATCAGAAGATCCGGCAGCAGCAGGTCGGCTACAAGTTCGAGCACGATTTCGACGGCGGCATCACGGTGCGCCAGAATGTACGATACTCCCATCTCGACCTGAGGTCGCGCTATCTCGCGGTTTCCGGTTGGACAGGTACGGTCGCGCATCGTTATGCGACCTCAATTCGCGACGAAATGAACGTTTTCCAGGCCGACAACCAGGTCGAGGCCAGGTTCGACACCGGGGCGCTCGCCCACACGCTGCTTCTCGGCCTCGACTACACGAACCTGACCTCGTCCTTCGGCTATGGGTTCGATCCGCCCGATCCGGCCTACGATTTCGACATTGCCAACCCGACCTACGGTTTCTCCGGCCCGACCCCGGACACCACGTTCTCTGCGTCCGACGCGGATCTGAGCCAGACCGGCGTCTATGCGCTGGATCAGGTCGAACTGGACAAATGGCGTTTCACGCTCGGTGGCCGCCAGACCTGGGTCGAGCAGACGCGCGACTATTTTGGGGGCGGTTCCGAAACGGTGGACAAGAACGCCTTCAGCATGCAGGCCGGCGCCCTCTATCTGTTCGATAGCGGCGTCGCGCCCTTCGCCAGCTACGCGACGTCATTCGAACCGATCTCGAACCGCTCGGCCGATGGCGGCGGCATTCTTCAGCCTACGAAGGGCGAACAGTTCGAACTGGGGGTCAAGTACCAGCCACCGGGAACGGATATCCTGCTGTCCGCGGTCGCCTACCATCTGGTCGAGAAGAACAAGCCGGTAGTCGTCGATCCCAATGCGGGCACCTATCGTTCACTGGGCGAGGTCACCAGCAATGGTTTTGAACTGGAAGCCCGCGCGGCCGTCATGGACGGGCTCGACGTGATCGCGGCCTATAACTACAACCATGCCGAGATCACGGGCGCCGGCCCTGACTCGACGGAGTTGGACAAGGTCCCCGCCGTCACCCCCGAACATGTCGCGAGCCTCTGGGCGAACTACAAATTCGACGAGGGCAGTGCGGCACCCGGCCTTTCGGTGGGAGCCGGCGTGCGGCTGCAGAGCGCGACCTATACCGACACGTCAAACACCGCCAAGAACGATGCCGCCGTCTATCTCGATGCCTCGGCGTCCTACGATTTCGGCGCCATCGACAAGAGGTATGAAGGTGTCTCGGCCGCTTTCGCCGTCCGCAACATTGCCGATGACCGCGCGACGGTGTGCAATTCCGGTTATTGCTACATCGGCCAGGGCCGCAACATCACGGCTTCGCTGAAGCGCCGCTGGTAAGGCAACGCCGCGCGCCTTTCGGACGCGCGGCGCACTGATTTCAGCGTTTTGATACAACCATGCCCGGCGATTAGCCAAGTTCTGGAATACGCAGAACCTGGCCCGGATAGATCTTGTCGGGATGGGTCAGCATCGGCTTGTTCGCCTCGAAGATGACCGTGTTCTTGGCGCCCTGGCCCTTGCCATAGCTCTTTTCGGCGATCTTCCAGAGATTGTCGCCCTTCTGGACCGTATAGAAAGTCGGCTCCTTGGCTGCGGCCGCCGTGCCGGAAGCCGGCGCGACCTGCAACTCGTCAGCCTGCACCTTGGAGACGCCCAGCGTGTTGCCGACGGCGATGACCGCCTTTTCGAAGATCGACTGGTCCTTGACGACGCCCTTCAGCACCGCCGTATCGCCCTGGACAACGACCTGCACGCCATCGGTACCGAGCTTGTGTGAATCGAGCTCTTTCTTGAGCGTGTCGGCGGTGGGTGCGGCTTCCTCGTCGCCGCCGATGCCGAGCTTCTTGCCGACGTTCTTGACGAAATCGAACATACCCATCTCTAGGTCTCCCTTGCTGTGGCAATAAGGGAAACCTCGCATCCGCAACGCAAAATTGAAAGTGGTTTTGCGGGCACGATTTGCGTGTTGCTTAATCGCTCTCCACGCGACCGCGCAGCTTCTTGATCGTACCGCGCCCGGCCTTGCTCTTCAGCCGACGCTCGACCGCGCCTTTCGACGGCCGTGTCTTCTTGCGCGGCGGCGGCGGCGGTTCTGCGGCCTTGGCCACCAGTGCCGCCAGCCTGGTCCGTGCGTCGGCGCGGTTTTGCTCCTGTGTGCGAAAGCGTCCGGCCTCGATGACGATGACACCATCCTTGGTGGCGCGCTGGCCGGCAAGTTTTATGGTCCGCTCGCGTACGCGGTCCGATAGGCCCTCGGCGTTCCGCGCGTCGAAGCGAAGCTGCACCGCCGTCGCCACCTTGTTGACGTTCTGGCCGCCGGGACCGGACGAGCGGATGAAATCCTCGTGCAGGTCGCCCGGGTGAATCACGGCTTCGCCCGATATGATGATGTCGTCGTCGATCGGCATGCCGCAGTCATGGCGCGGCGGACCGAAAAAGAAAAGGCCCGATCGAAAGCGCAGCCCCTAACTGACATATACGATCCTGATCACGACGCCCAGGCGAGTTCGCCAAGATGGCGACGAAGCCATTTCGTCTCTTCCGATGCCGTGCGCCCGAAATGCCGTTTGAAGTCGCGGCTGAATTGGGACGGGCTCGCGTAGCCTACCAAAGCCGCGACCTCTGCGATCGTCCTGTTCTGGCGTGCTATCATCAATCGTGCTTCGTGGAGCCGTATCGCCTTCACGTACTGCATTGGACTGTTGCCGGTCAGGCTCTTGAAATGAACATGGTAGGAAGGAACGCTCATGCCCACGTCTTTTGCCAGATCGCCGATCGAAATTTCAGAACCGTAGTTCTCTCGCAACCAGGCCAGGCTCTGGATAATCCTTCCGGACGTACCTTTCTGCTGCAGCGCCGCGAGCATTGCACCGCCCTGCGGGCCGACCAGCACCCGGTAATGCAGTTCGCGCAGAATGCCGTCACCAAGGACGAGAGCTTCAACGGGGCTGCGAAGTGCTACAAGGAGGCGCAGCAGGACATCCTCTATTTCGGGGGCCATCCTGCTTGACACGAGACCTCGCGACTTGCCGCTCGCCGGTTCGGCATGCATCTGCGCTTGCATGGCGAGCTCGGCTGCCATCTGCATATCGAACTCAACATAGACCGCAAGCAATGGTCGCTCCGAACTGGCCATCGATTTCATGCGGAATGGAACGGGCACCGAAACCGCCAGATAGTGTTCCTCGTCGTAGAGGTAGATTTCCCTTTCGAGGATACCTTGCTTGCTTCCCTGTAATACGAACACCGCGCCTGGCTTATAGAGGACCGGGATGTCGTGAAGCACGGCTTCCGTCCGGAGTATGCGGACGCGGCTGAACGCGGTCGGATTGTAGCCGCGACGAGGGGCGAGAGCTCCGGCCAACTCGACCAGCTTGGATCGTCCGTGTTTGGGAGGAATAGGATTTGGCAACAAATTCAGAGAATCCGCGATCGAAACCCTCGGTTCCTCATAATATTTGTCAACTCATCACCAATCAAGGAAAGCTTGCGGATCATGTCACAGAAGACCTTCTTTATCACCGGCGCGAATTCCGGCTTCGGCTTGGCCATAGCTTCCGCGGCTATCCAGATCGGCCATAAGGTGATTGGCGCCGTTCGCTCGGAGACATCACGCGCAGCGCTCGCCGACGTTCTTACCGCAGTTCGACCGGTACTGTGCGACGTAACGGAATTCGACGCCATACCCGACGTCGTCAGGCAGGCGGAGAACGAACATGGACCGGTTGACGTGCTGATCAACAATGCCGGCTATGGGCATGAGGGAGTGCTTGAAGAGTCGCCGATCGAAGAGATGCGGCGTCAGTTCGACGTGAATGTCTTCGGCGCTGTCGCCGTCGCTAAGGCTTTTCTTCCCCGGTTCCGGGAGCGACGTCGTGGATTCATCGTCAATGTCACGTCGATGGGCGGCATGATTACCATGCCCGGCATTGCTTACTATTGCGGCAGCAAGTTTGCGCTCCAGGGCATATCGGAGGTGATGCGTTCGGAAATGGCCCCGTTCGGTGTCCGCGTGACCGCGGTCTGCCCCGGCTCGTTCCGGACGGATTGGGCTGGACGATCAATGGTCCGCACAGAGAGATCAATCACTGACTACGACGCGCTTTTTGATCCGATACGTGAGGCGCGACAGGTAAAGAGCGGCAAGCAGCTCGGTGATCCCGATAAACTGGCAGCCGCCGTTTTAGGCTTGGTCGACGCCAGTGATCCGCCGCCGCAGCTTCTGCTTGGCAGCGATGCTCTCAAGCTCGTGTCGGACAGAATCGAACGTCTCCGGCAGGAAATCGAGGTGTGGAAGTCTGTCACTGTCTCGACCGACGGCTGACGGCACCGACGTCCTGCCTGCGCCTATTCCGCCGCTTCCTGCATGTGCGGCGCCGCGCCGAGGACGGAGGCGTCGACATGGCTTTCGAACTTCTCGAAATTGACGGCGAACATGCCGACCAGCCTTGCCGCTTGCCGGTCATAGGCCGATTTGTCGGCCCAGGTCGATCGCGGATCGAGGATGGCGCTGTCGACACCAGGCGCCGCCAGCGGCACCTCGAAGCCGAAATTGGCGTCGGTGCGGAAAGCGCCTGCCTTCAGCGAGCCGTCGAGGGCAGCGCCGAGCAAGGCGCGCGTCGCCTTGATCGGCATGCGCTTGCCGGTGCCATGGGCACCGCCGGTCCAGCCGGTGTTGACCAGCCAGCAATCGGCGCCGTGGCGAGCGATGAGCTCGCGCAGAAGATTGCCGTATTCCGACGGATGGCGCGGCATGAACGGCGCGCCGAAACAGGTCGAGAAAGTCGCTTCCGGCTCGGTCACGCCCCTTTCCGTTCCGGCCACCTTGGCCGTGTAGCCGGAAAGGAAATGATACATCGCCTGCGCCGGCGTCAGCCGGGCGATCGGCGGCATCACGCCGAAAGCGTCGGCGGTCAGCATGATGATGTTCTTCGGGTGACTGGCGCGCCCGGTTTTCGAGGCGTTGGGGATGAAGTCGAGCGGATAGGCGCAGCGTGTGTTTTCGGTGAGCCGCCCGTCATTGAAATCCGGCATTCCATCGGCGTCGAGTACGACGTTTTCCAGCACGGTGCCGAAGCGCTGCGTGGTGGCGAAGATCTCCGGCTCGGCTTCCGCCGACAGCTTGATCGTCTTGGCGTAGCAGCCGCCTTCGAAATTGAAGATGCCGTGCGGACCCCAGCCGTGCTCGTCATCGCCGATCAAGGTGCGCGACGGATCGGCCGACAGCGTGGTCTTCCCGGTTCCCGACAGGCCGAAGAAGATGGCGGCATCGCCGGCCGGTCCCTCATTGGCCGAGCAATGCATCGGCATCACGCCTTTCTCCGGCAGGAGGTAGTTGAGCATGGTGAACACCGACTTCTTCATCTCGCCGGCGTAGGAGGTGCCCCCGATCAGCACGATCTTGCGCGTCAGGTCGACGGCGATCACCGTCTCGGTGCGGCTGCCGTGGCGGCCGGGATCGGCGCGGAAGGACGGCAGGTCGATGATCGTCATCCCGGGCACGAAGTGTTCGAGTTCGGCCGCCTCGGGACGGATGAGCAGGTTACGGATGAACAACGAGTGCCAGGCAAGTTCGGTGATCACCCTGGTGGGCAGCTTGAGCTCCGCGTCGGCACCGCCGACCAGATCCTGCACATAAAGGTCCTTGTCCCCGGCATGGGTCTGGAAATCGGCGAGCAAGGCGTCGAACTGTGCCGGCGAGATCGCCTTGTTGTTGTCCCACCAGACTTGCGGCTCGGTGGCGGCGTCGCGGACGATGAACTTGTCCTTGGGCGAGCGACCGGTGTGCTGGCCGGTCTCGGCGAGCAGCGCGCCATGCGCGGTCAGCCGGGCTTCACCGCGCCGGATCGCTTCCTCGTAGAGCGCGGCCGCACCGAAATTGTAACGCACCGTGCCAGAGGTTTTCAGACCGACACGATCGATCGCGCAGGCAGGATTGCGTTTGCCGACTTCCGACATTGGTGACCCTTTTCAAGATTTGCCGCATCTTTGCCGGCGCATTTCCGGCACACCCACTAAGCAGGCTAGGATGGTCAGAACCAGAAAAGCCAAATGATATCAAATCATTAATCGATTTAAATATTTTGAAAGTTGTTTAAATCGTTTATATATGCGAAAAGTTTCACGGTTGCCCAAAGGATTGGCGAGGTTCGTTCGTCCAATCCATGTCGAGGTCGGATTGTGGCCGGCGGCACCCCGCGCGTGACAGCGGTTAAGGCCTATGCCACATTTTGTACCTAATTTGTCCTGCAAAAGCCCCTTCTCTACGACAGAAGGGACAGCTCATGAGGGAGCCGCTTGAAATGGCAACAATCGCGCTTGTCGATGACGACCGCAACATTCTGACGTCGGTATCGATCGCCCTCGAATCCGAGGGATATCGTGTCGAGACCTACACGGATGGTGCGTCCGCGCTGGAAGGCCTGGCGGCCAGGCCCCCTAATCTCGCCATCCTCGACATCAAGATGCCGCGCATGGACGGCATGGAGCTGCTGCGCCGGATGCGCCAGAAATCCGACCTGCCGGTGATCTTCCTGACCTCCAAGGACGACGAGATCGATGAATTGTTCGGTCTCAAGATGGGCGCCGACGACTTTATCCGGAAACCGTTCTCGCAACGCCTGCTGGTGGAGCGGGTACGCGCCGTGCTGCGCCGTGCCAGCGCCCGCGAGGCCGCGGCAAAAGCGCCGAGTCAGCAGGCCCGCTCGCTCGAACGTGGCCAGCTCGTCATGGACCAGGAACGCCATACCTGCACCTGGAAGGGTGAGCCGGTGACGCTTACCGTCACGGAGTTCCTGATCCTGCACTCGCTGGCGCAGCGTCCCGGCGTGGTAAAAAGCCGTGATGCGCTGATGGATTCGGCCTATGATGAGCAGGTCTATGTCGATGACCGTACGATCGACAGCCACATCAAGCGGCTGCGCAAGAAGTTCAAGGCTGTCGACGACGACTTCGAGATGATCGAAACCCTTTACGGAGTCGGATATCGGTTCCGCGAAGCGTAATTTGATGTATGTCGAGCAAAAGCGGTCCCCAGTGTGGAGCTGCGACATACATCAAACCTGGGACTAGCGGGAGCTGCTGTTCGATGGCAGTGGAAGCACAGCGAACAAGACCGGCGGGCGCCGCCAGGCGGCCGTCGCGCATCATGCCTTCCTTCGTGTCGAAAATCACGGTGCCGATGCGCCGCTTCCTCGGCCACCATATCTTTTCCAGCCTGACGCGGCGTATTCTTTTCCTCAATCTCGCCGGGCTGGCGGTGCTCGTCACCGGCATCCTCTATCTCAACACCTTCCGCGACGGGCTGATCGACGCGCGCGTCGAAAGCCTGATGACGCAGGGCGAAATCATCGCCGGCGCGATTGCGGCGTCGGCGACGGTCGAGACGGATTCGATCAGCATCGACCCGGAAAAACTGCTTGAGCTGCAGGCCGGCGAAAGCCTGGGCCCTGGCTCGGACCAACTCGACAATCTGGATTTTCCGATCAATCCCGAGCGCGTGGCGCCGGTCCTGCGGCGGCTGATCTCGCCGACCCGCACCCGAGCCCGCATCTATGACCGCGACGCCAATTTGCTGCTCGATTCGCGCCATCTCTATTCGCGCGGTCAGATCCTGCGCTACGACCTGCCGCCGGTCGAGGAGGAGGAGCCCGACCTTGTCGAGCGCGTCCAGAAATTCATCTTCGACTTCTTCCGCAACACCGACCTGCCGGTCTATCACGAACAGCCCGGCGGCAACGGCGCCGCCTTCCCGGAAGTGGTCAAGGCATTGACGGGCAGTCCGTCGACCATCGTGCGCGTCTCGGAACAGGGCGAGCAGATCGTCTCGGTGGCGGTGCCGATCCAGCGTTTTCGCGCCGTGCTCGGCGTGCTGATGCTGTCGACCGAAGGCGGTGATATCGACAAGATCGTCGCCGCCGAACGCAAGGCGATCCTGCGCGTCTTCGGCATCGCGGCGCTCGTCACAGCCATCCTGTCGATGCTTCTGGCGTCCACCATCGCCAACCCGCTGCGCCGGCTGTCGGCGGCGGCCGTACGGGTGCGTCGCGGCGTCAAGAGTCGCGAGGAAATCCCCGACTTTTCCGACCGCCAGGACGAGATCGGCAATCTGTCGATTGCCGTGCGCGACATGACCAACGCGCTCTATGCGCGCATCGAGGCGATCGAAAGCTTCGCGGCCGATGTCTCGCACGAGTTGAAGAACCCGCTGACGTCGTTGCGCAGTGCCGTCGAAACATTGCCGCTGGCGAAGAATGACACCTCCCGTGCGCGCCTGATGGAGATCATCCAGCATGACGTGAAACGGCTGGACCGCCTCATCACCGACATTTCCGACGCCTCGCGCCTCGATGCGGAATTGGCGCGCGAAGATGCCGGCACCGTCGACCTGAAGAAATTCGTCACCGACCTCGTCGCTGTTTCGCGTGAAACCACGCGCAACAAGAAGGCGGTCGAGATCGAGCTCAAAGTCGCCAAGCTGCCGCAGGGCGCCAAGGGCTATGTCGTCGTCGGTCACGATCTGCGCATCGGTCAGGTCATCACCAATCTGATCGAGAACGCCCGTTCCTTCGTCCCCGAGGACCATGGCCACATCAGCCTGTCGCTGGCGCGCGCCGGCAAGTTCAACATCCTAACCGTCGACGACAACGGTCCCGGCATCCGCGCCGACGCCATCGACCGCATCTTCGAACGTTTTTACACCGACCGGCCCGCCGGCGAGGCGTTCGGCCAGAATTCCGGCCTTGGCCTGTCCATCTCCAGGCAGATCGTCGAGGCCCATGGGGGTACGTTGACCGCCGAAAACATACCAGGCACCAAGCCCGGCGAGATCAAGGGCGCACGCTTCGTCGTGACGCTCCCGGCCGAGGGATGACCGCCAATCGCCAGGGATCGCGACGTGCGGCCTGACAACATACACGCCACGGCGCTGCTGATCGGCGAGAGCGGCATTCTCATCAGCGGCTCATCCGGGTCGGGCAAGACAACGCTGGCGCTGACGCTGATCAGCCATTGCCTGCAACGCGGATTGTTCTCGCGGCTGGTCGGCGACGATCAGCTCTTCGTCGAAGCCCATGCCGGGCGGCTGGTGTGCCGGGCGCCCGCCACCATCGGGGGCCTTGCCGAGGTGCCGGGACATGGGCCACGGGCCCTGCCGTTCGAACCGGCCTGCGTCGTCGATCTGCATGTGCGCCTGTTGCCGGCCGGCGAAATCGCACGCTTCCAGGAGGATGCAAGCGACGATATCGCCGGCTGCGCGATGGCGCGCATCGATCTGGCCGAGCGCAATGTCGCGGCCGCCTTGCTCGCCGTGATGGCGCGGCTGTCGATCCCGCCTTTTCTATGATCCGCGCTGGGTTTTTTGCTGCAATGCGTCAAAATGGCGTGGGCCGGCGCAATTTTGGGCTTGTCAACGGGCCGCGCGTCGACAAGATAGCGCTCCCGCCGCCTGGATTGGCTGGCGAGCATAAAATGCGCCTGTGAAGCGGCGATGACGGGAGCCACCAAAGAATGATCGGACTCGTGCTTGTAACGCACGGTCAACTGGCCACCGAGTTCAGACATGCCGTCGAACATGTCGTCGGGCCACAAGACAATTTCGAAACCGTGGCGATCGGTGCCGACGACGATATGGAGCAGCGTCGCCGCGACATCGTCGACGCCGTCTCCCGTGTCGATACGGGGGCGGGTGTGATCGTGTTGACCGACATGTTCGGCGGCACGCCGTCCAACCTTGCCATCTCGGTAATGGAGTCCGGCCGCACCGAGGTGATCGCCGGCATGAACCTGCCGATGCTGATCAAGCTGTCGTCGATCCGCAAGGGCGACAACATGGCGGCCGCGCTCGATGAAGCGCAAGCCGCGGGCCGCAAATACATCAACGTCGCCAGCCAGCTTTTGAGCAGCAAATGAGTACGCTGTCGCCTGACAAGGACCAGATCGTCAGGGAGTTTCCGATCGTCAACCAGCGCGGCCTGCATGCGCGCGCCTCGGCGAAATTCGTCCAGCTTGCCAGCGGTTTCAACGCTTCGGTCCATGTCGAGAAGGACGGCGTCAAGGTCGGCGGCACCTCGATCATGGGCCTGATGATGCTGGCGGCCAGCCCTGGATACTCGATCCGCGTCACCGCCAGCGGCCCGGAGGCGCTAGAGGTCATGGACGCGCTGGAGCAGCTCGTCGCCTCCCGTTTCGGCGAGGAGTGCTGACCCGGAAGTCAGCCATCCGAGACATGCACGAATAAAGATTTCTTTATATCCCATTGTCGTGCGAAGCCCGATCTGCTAGTCAGGCCGGCAATTCGCGCCCTTCGACGCGCCGACCGGCGCGGGCGCATCCGCAACCAATTCGCAAGCCAAACGATCAATTCACAGCAAGACAATTCGCATCGGAGCACTGCCATGACGGGTAGCAAGGACTATGTGGTCGCCGACATCTCTCTTGCCGGCTGGGGCCGCAAGGAACTCGATATCGCCGAAACCGAAATGCCGGGCCTGATGGCCTGCCGCGAGGAATTCGGGGCCAAGAAGCCGCTCAAGGGCGCGCGCATCACCGGCTCGCTGCACATGACGATCCAGACGGCGGTGCTGATCGAGACGCTTAAGGTGCTCGGCGCCGACATCCGCTGGGCTTCCTGCAACATCTTCTCGACCCAGGACCACGCCGCCGCGGCCATCGCCGAGACCGGCATTCCGGTCTTCGCCGTCAAGGGCGAGAGCCTCGAACAGTACTGGGATTACACCGACAGGATCTTCCAGTGGGCCGATGGCGGCCTCTCCAACATGATCCTCGATGATGGCGGCGACGCCACCATGTACATCTTGATCGGCGCCCGTGCCGAAGCCGGCGAGGACGTGCTGTCCAATCCGCAGAGCGAGGAAGAGGAATATTTCTACGCCCAGGTGAAGAAGCGGCTGAAGGCTTCGCCGGGCTTCTTCACCAAGCAGAAGGAAGCGATCCGCGGCGTCACCGAAGAGACGACGACCGGCGTCAACCGGCTCTACCAGTTGCAGAAGAAGGGCCTGCTGCCCTTCCCGGCCATCAACGTCAACGATTCGGTCACCAAGTCGAAATTCGACAACAAATACGGCTGCAAGGAATCGCTGGTCGACGGTATCCGCCGCGGCACCGACACGATGATGGCCGGCAAGGTCGCGGTCGTCTGCGGTTATGGCGACGTCGGCAAGGGCTCGTCGGCCTCGCTCAAGGGCGCGGGCGCCCGCGTCAAGGTCACCGAGGTCGATCCGATCTGCGCGCTGCAGGCGGCGATGGACGGCTTTGAAGTGGTCACGCTGGAAGATGCGGCACCGACCGCCGACATCGTCATCACCACCACCGGCAACAAGGATGTGGTTACCCTCGACCACATGCGCTCGATGAAGGACATGGTGATCGTCGGCAACATCGGCCATTTCGACAACGAGATCCAGGTTGCGTCGCTGCGCAATCTGAAGTGGACCAACGTCAAGCCGCAGGTCGACATGATCACCTTCCCGGACGGCAAGCGCATGATCCTCTTGTCGGAAGGCCGCCTGCTCAATCTCGGCAACGCCACCGGCCACCCGAGCTTCGTCATGTCGGCCTCCTTCACCAACCAGGTGCTGGCGCAGATCGAGTTGTTCACCAAGGGCGAGCAGTACCAGAACCAGGTCTATGTGCTGCCCAAGCATCTCGACGAGAAGGTCGCACGCCTGCATCTCGACAAGCTCGGCGCCCGCCTGACCGAGCTGTCGGGCGAGCAGGCCGCCTATATCGGCGTCACGCCGCAGGGGCCGTTCAAGCCGGAACACTACCGCTATTAACCAAAGCCGAATTTGCTACAAGATATTGATGCCGGGCGATTGACTTTTCGCCCGGCATTTTTTTGCGCCGAATGATTCTTCACGCCGATTCCAGCAGGCGCTATTGTTGTGATTCGCGGGTCCAGGGGCGAGGACCGGCGCACGCGTCAGGGCGGTCTTGCATTCAGGCGGCGAAGAGGACCAAGACATGCCGGGGGAAAACCCGCTTCACGCGGGACAGGCCGTTTCCGGCGGCCATCAGGATTCGGGGACCACTGGCTCGCGGCGCCCTTCGTGGCGTGGCCGCGCGGGGCTGTTGCTTGCCGGCTCCACACTTGCCGGTCCGCTGCTTGGCGGGGTTGCATGCGCCCAGGGCGCCGAAGTGGCGGTCGGCCTTTCGGTCAGCACGATCGAGGTCATGCAGCTAGCCGTCTTTGCCGGAGTGATGGGAGCGGCATTCCTTTCGGCCATCGTTCTCATTCGCGAACGCGCGCGCACCTCGGCGGAAAATGTCGAGCTGAGAAGCCGCGTCGCCGATATCAGCGCAGCGTTGCGACGTTCGGAAGCGCTGCTCAATCTGCGCGACCAGCGTGTGGTCGTCTGGGCCTCGGAAAACAAGAAACCCGAGCTCATCGGCACATTGCCGACCGAAAGCGGAGCGCCGGAGGAACGGGCCGCATTCCTCGCCTTTGGGCGCTGGCTGATGCCGCGCTCGGCGGCGGCACTCGAACATGCCGTGACGGGTTTGCGGGAAAAAGGCAGACCGTTCGACCTGGTGGTGGAATCGCAGGCCGGCGCTCCGCTGGAAGTGCATGGCCGAAAGAGCGCGGCCCATGTGCTGGTGCGGTTTGTCTCGCTGTCCGAGACACAGCGCAGCCAGGCCCGGCTCAAGATCGAAAACCAGCGGCTGGCCGCCGACCATGACACGATGATCGGCCTGCTCGAGGCGCTGAAGATGCCGGCATGGCTGCGTGACGAGCATGGCCGGCTGAAATGGGTCAACCGGGCCTATGCCGACGCGGTCGAAGCCGAGAACGCTGAAGCCGCCGTGCGTGACGCCCAGGAGTTCCTCGGCGGCCAGGCGCGCGAGGCCATCGCCGCCCAGCACAAATCGCATCCGGTGTTCGAGCAATCGCTTTCGACGGTGATCGAAGGCGACCGCCGCGTGTTTGCCGTGACCGACTTTGCCGGCGCCGACGGTTCGGCCGGCCTTGCCTGCGACACCAGCGCCATCGAGGCCATCCGCGGCGAATATGAGCGGACCGTGCGCAGCCATGCCGATACGCTCGACCAGCTCAACACGGCAGTCGCCATCTTCGACACGAACGAGAAGCTGCGCTTCTTCAACCAGGCTTTCCAGAAACTGTGGGGGCTCGACAGCGGCTTCCTGCACAGCGCGCCCGACAACGCCCTTTTGCTCGACCGGCTGCGCAGCGAGGGCAAGATCGCCGAACAGCCGGAATGGCGCCGCTGGAAGGAAGGCCTGCTCGGCGCTTATCGTGCGGTCGAATCGCAGGAACACTGGTGGCACCTGCCGGACGGCAAGACCATCCGCGTCGTCGCCAACCCGCAACCCAAGGGCGGCGTCACCTGGGTGTTCGAGAACCTGACCGAGAAGATGGATCTCGAAAGCCGCTACCGCACCGCGGTCCGGGTCCAGGGCGAAACGCTCGACAATCTGGCCGAAGGCGTGGCGGTGTTCGGTCCCGATGGCCGGCTGCGGCTGTCGAACCCGGCCTTTGCCACGCTGTGGGGGTTGGGCACGGAAGTCGCCAAGCCCAATGTGCACGTATCGACCATACGCGAGCTCTCAGATCGGCAGGCGGTCGAGAGCCCCTGGCCCGGCTTTGTCGCCGCCATCACCGGCTTCGACGACGAGCGCCGCGAGCGCCACGGCCAGACCGAGCTCAACAATGGCACCGTGCTGCGCTACGCCGTGATTCCGCTGCCCAACGGGCAGGTGATGATGACCTTCGTCGACGTCACGGACAGCGTTCATGTCGAACGTGCGCTCAAGGACAGGAACGAGGCGCTGGAGAAATCGGACCAGCTCAAGAACGACTTCGTCCAGCATGTGTCCTACGAACTGCGTTCGCCGCTGACCAACATCATCGGCTTCACCGAGCTGCTGTCGCTGCCGGCGACCGGCCCGCTGACGCAGAAGCAGCGCGAGTATGTCGAACATGTCGGCTCGTCCTCCTCGGTGCTGCTGACCATCGTCAACGACATACTCGACCTGGCGACCGTCGATGCCGGCATCATGCAGCTCGACATTTCCGAGGTGCATGTCGACCGCACCATCGCGGCTGCCGCCGAGCTTGTCGCCGACCGGCTGGAGGAGCATTCGATCCGGCTCGCGGTCGATGCCGCCGCGGCGCCGAAGACGTTCCATGGCGACGAAACGCGCATCCGCCAGATCCTCTATAACCTGCTCAGCAACGCCGCCAACTACGCGCCGGAGGCCAGCACCATCCGGCTGGCCTGCCGCCAGCTGGCGGACGGGGTCGAGTTCTCGGTTCACGACGACGGACCCGGGATGCCGCCCGATGTGCTCGATTCGGTGTTCCGCCGCTTCGAACCGCGCGCCAATGGCGGGCGCCGGCGCGGCGCTGGCCTCGGCCTGTCGATCGTCAAGAGCTTTGTCGAACTGCATGGCGGCGCCGTTCGCATCGAAACCGGCAAGGACAAGGGCACGACCGTCATCTGCACCTTTCCCGACATGCCGGGCATCCGCGCAGCGGCCGAGTAGCGCGCTCGATGACGGAACCGGTGCTGGAGCGTTTGCTCGCCGACGAGACCCAGACAGCGCGGCTGGGCGAGGATCTGGCGTTGGCGCTGCGCGTGGGCGACGTGCTGGCGCTCAAGGGCGATCTCGGCGCCGGCAAGTCGACGCTGGCAAGGGCACTGATCCGGGCACTGGCCGACGATGCCGGTCTCGAAGTGCCGAGCCCGACCTTCACGCTGGTACAGAGCTACGATACCCGCGTGCCGGTTCACCATTTCGATCTCTACCGCCTGTCCTCGGCGGCCGAGCTCGACGAACTCGGCTTCGAGGAGGCGCTGGCGCAAGGTGCCGCCCTGATCGAATGGCCGGAACGGGCTGACGGCTATCTGCCCAAAGCGACGGTGCTGATCGAGCTCGTCCAGCATGGCGAGGGCCGGCTGGCCCGACTGTCGGGGCAAGGCGTTACCTTCGACCGTGTCGCGCGCTCGCTGGCCATGCGCGGCTTTCTGGAGAGCGCCGGCTGGGGGCAAGCGCGGCGCCGGCATTTCATCGGCGATGCCTCGGCCCGCTCCTACGAGATCGTAACGCTTGCCGGCGAGGCGCCGCGCGTGCTGATGAACTCGCCGCGGCTGGTACTCGGCCCGCCCGTGCGCGACGGCAAACCGTATGCCGTGATTGCCCATACGGCGCAATCGGTGTCCGCCTTCGTCGCCATCGACCGTGCGCTGTTGGCCGCCGGGGTCGCGGTGCCCAGGATCGACGCGCAGGATCTCGACCAGGGTTTCCTGCTGCTCGAGCATCTGGGCTCGGAAGGTTTCCTCGACGGCAATGGCGAGCCGGTCGCCGAACGCTACGAGGCGGCGGCCGAACTGCTTGCCGTGATGCACGGCAAGGCCTGGCCTCACCGCATGGAGGCGGCTCCCGGCGTCGTTCATGACGTGCCGCCCTTCGATCGCGACGCCATGCTGATCGAGGCCGACCTGCTGATCGACTGGTATGTGCCGGCGATAGCGGGCGAGCAGGCAAGCGAGGCGCTGCGTTCCGGCTACCACAAGACATGGAACGCGCTTCTCGACCGGCTGCAAGGCAGCGAATACACGCTGATGCTGCGCGACTTCCACTCGCCTAACATCATCTGGCGCGGCGAGCGGTCCGGCCTCGACCGGCTCGGCATCGTCGACGTCCAGGACGCGCTGATCGGGCCTTGCGCCTATGACGTCGCCTCGCTCGCCATGGACGCTCGCGTCACAATGGCACCCGAGATCGAGAAGCGGACGCTCGACGCCTATGTCGCCGCACGTCATGCAGCGGGCGGCTTCGACGAAGAAAGCTTCCTCGAAGCCTATGCAATCATGGCCGCGCAGCGCAATTCCAAGATTCTGGGTATTTTCGTGCGCCTCGAAAAACGTGACGGCAAACCCTATTATCTCAGGCACCTGCCGCGCATCCGCGATTATCTCAGGCGGGCGCTGTCGCATCCCACGCTCGCCGACCTGCGGGATTTCTATAGCGCGCACGGGCTGCTGGAGGAACGAGCGCTGTGACAATGAAACCGGACACCGCCATCGTCCTTGCCGCCGGGCTCGGCAAGCGCATGAGGCCGATCACCGACGCTATCCCCAAGCCGCTGGTCCGCATCGCCGGCAAGACGCTGCTCGACTGGGGCCTCGACAGCCTGGCGGCGGCCGGCGTCGGCAAGGCGGTGGTCAATGTCCATTACCTTCCCGAACAGATCGTCGCTCATGTGGCCGCCCGCCGCGCGCCGCGCGTCGTCATTTCCGATGAGAGCGGCCGGCTGCTCGATTCCGCCGGCGGCATCGTCAAGGCGCTGCCGGAGCTCGGCCAGGAGCCGTTCTACATCCTCAACGCCGATACGTTCTGGATCGACCACGGCCCGCTCAATCTCGGGCGGCTTGCCCTTGCATGGGACGCCGCGAAAATGGATATTCTGCTGATGCTGGCGGATCTCCATCAGGCGACAGGGCACTGTGGCAGCACCGATTTCCTGGTGGAGCCGGATGGTGCCCTGCGGCGTTCGAAAGGCGATCCCGCTGGCCTGATCTATGCCGGCGCCGCGATCATCCATCCGCGCCTGTTCAAAAACGCACCCGCCGAACCGCATTCGCTCAATGCCTATTTCGACAAGGCGATTGCCGGCGGCCGCCTGTTCGGCATGCCGATGCATGGCCACTGGATAACCGTCGGCACGCCCGATGCCATTCCGCTCGCCGAAGACGCAGTGGCCGGCGTACTCATCGGATCGCAATGAGCGGCTCAAGCCGCGTTTTCTCCATTCCCTCCGGAGCGCCGTTTCTGCCGACGCTGGCCGAGGCGCTGCTTGACGGCCGCCTTGTCCCCGGGTTTCGGTTCGACGGTGACCCCCTCGCTTTGGCCGATGTTACCATCTATGTGCCGACGCGCCGGGCGGCACGTGCATTGCGCGGCGTCTTCGTCGACAGCCTGAAGGCGCGTGGCGGCGGGGGTTCGGCGATCCTGCCGGTGATCCGGCCGCTCGGCGAATTCGACGAGGATGAGGCCGCATTCGAGGCCGATCCATCGGCGGCAATCGATCTCGCGCCCCCGATCGCCGCCACCGAGCGACTGTTGCTGCTGACGCCGCTGGTGCGGGCGTGGAAACGCCGGTTGCCCGCCCATGTCGCGGCCCTCTTCGCCGAGGAGATCGTCGTCCCAGCCTCCACCGCCGACGCGATCTGGCTGGCGCGCGATCTGGCCGGGCTGATGGACGAGATCGAGACGGAAGGCACCGACTGGGCCAAACTTGCCGGCCTCGTCAGTGGCAACCTTGCCGGATGGTGGCAGGTCACGCTCGAATTCCTCGGCATCGTCACCGATGCCTGGCCGAAATTCCTCGCAGAGAGCGACCGCTCCAACCCAGCCGCGCATCGCAGCGCCCTGATCCGTGCCGAGGCGGCGCGGCTACGGCGCAATCCACCCGCCGGGCCGGTCATAGCCGCGGGGTCCACCGGCTCCATACCCGCCACGGCGGAACTGCTTGCGACCATCGCCGGCCTGTCCGGCGGTGCCATCGTGCTGCCCGGCCTGGACCAGATGCTCGACGAAGCCTCCTTCCAGGCTCTCGTCGCTCCCGGCGCGCGTCCAGCCGTGCTGGGCCATCCGCAATACGGCCTGGCAAAGCTGATCGGCAAGATCGGCGTGCTGCGCGGCGATGTCGAGGAGATCGGTGCGGCCGAGCCGAAGCTCGCGCGCCGCGCCGCCCTTGTCGGCGAGGCGCTGCGGCCGGCCGAGACCACGGAATTGTGGGCGGAAACACGAAACGGGTTTTCAGCGTCCGATATCGCCGGCGCTTTCGCCGACGTGACGCTGCTGGAGGCGGCAAGCGAGCGCGACGAAGCCGTCGCGATCGCCGTCGCGCTCAAGCAGGCAGTGGAAGAACCCGGCCAAAGGGCCGCTCTCGTGACCGGCGACCGCGCGCTGGCACGCCGCGTCTCGGTCGAGCTCAAGCGCTTCGGTGTCGTTGCCGACGATTCCGGCGGCACGCCGCTGTCCAACACGCCGGCGGCCAGCCTGCTCAGGCTGGCGCTCGAAGCGGTGTTCCGGCCGGGCGATCCGGTCGGCCTGCTGTCGCTGCTCAAGCATCCCCTGCTTGGCCTGGGTCTGGAACGGGTCACCGTGCGCCACGCGGCGGAATTGGTCGAACTGGTGACGCTGCGCGGCGGCACCGGCCGCCCCGACATCGCTTCGCTGCCGGATCTTTTCGAGGCCCGCCTCACCGGGCTAGGCGACGGCAGCCGGCCGCCGTTCTGGTTTGCCCGCCTGACCGTGCGCTCCATTGAGGTTGCGCGGACCCTTCTCGCACGCCTGGCTGACGCGCTGGCGCCGCTTTCGGCCTTTCGCGGCCAGGCGGAGGCCGGCCTTGCCGAGCTGGTCGAAGCCAGCGTCGTTGCCCTGGAAAATCTCGGCCGTTCCGCCGACGGTGGTCTTGGCGAACTCTACGCCGGCGATGCCGGCGAAAAACTCGCCGAACTGCTGCGCGGGCTGGTCGCGGCTTCGGCGCCGCTGTCGTTCGCGGCAATCGAATGGCCCGATGTGATGGAGGCGCTGATCGCGCCCGAGACCGTCAAGCCAGCGCAAGGCACCGACAGGAACATCGCCATCTGGGGCGCCCTGGAGGCGCGGCTGCAGGATGTCGACACGCTGGTCATCGGCGGGCTCAACGAAGGGGTCTGGCCGCGCAAGCCGGAGAGCGACCGCTTCATGTCGCGGCTGATGAAGACCGGCATCGACCTAGAACCGCCGGAGCGGCGCATCGGGCTTGCCGCGCATGATTTCCAGATGGCCATGGGCGCGAGACATGTGGTGCTGGCCCGCTCGGCGCGTGCCGGCGACGCGCCCGCCGTGCCGTCGCGCTGGTTGCAGCGGCTGCTCACCTTCATCGGCAACGATCAGGCGGCGGCACTGCGCCGGCGCGGCGATGAGCTGCTCGCCTGGGCGCGCGCGCTCGACACGGGGCCGAAGCGGGATTTCGCGCCACGGCCGCAGCCGAAGCCACCGCTCTCGGTCCGCCCGACGCATTTCTCCGTCACCGAGATCGAGACGCTGCGCCGCGACCCCTACGCTGTCTATGCCCGGAGGATCCTTGGCCTGACGCCGCTCGATCCGCTCGTCCGCGATCCGGGTGCGGCGGAGCGCGGCACGCTGTTTCACGCCATCCTGCATCTCTTTTCGTCCGAGGTGGCCGACCCGCGCGCGCCGGACGCACTGGCCGGGCTCATCGCCGCCGGCCGCGCCTGTTTTGCCGAGGCGACGCTTCCCGCCGATGTCGAGGCGGTGTGGTGGCCGCGGTTCGAAAAGCTCGCCACCAACATCATCGAATGGGAGCGAACGCGCGCCGACGCGGTGGTCCAGCGGCATGCCGAGGAGCGCGCCGGCAAGACTGTCGTCGGACAGTCCGGCGTAACGCTGTCTGGCTATGCCGACCGTGTCGACCTGCTGGCCGGCGGCATGGCGGACATTCTGGACTACAAGACGGGTTCCTCGCCTTCCAAGGCACAGGCCCATACGCTATTGGCGCCGCAACTGGCGTTGGAAGGGGCGCTGCTCAGGCGTGGCGCATTCAAGGATTTGGGCACGCGCGAACCGTCGCAACTGGCCTTCATCAGGTTGAAGCCGAATGGCGAGGTGTTCGAGGAGTCCATACTCGAACACAACCGCCAACCACGCACCGCCGCCGATCTTGCCGAAGAGGCCTGGGCGCGGCTGGAAAAACTGCTGATCCATTATGCCGACCCGGCGACCGGCTATCTGTCGCGCGCGCTGCCGTTTCGCGAAGGCGAAACCGATGGCGATTACGACCACCTCGCCCGCGTGCTCGAATGGTCCGCCGGCGGCGACGCCGGGGATGAGGGAGGGGAGGCATGAAGAAAGCCTATCCGATCCCGAGCGATACGGCTTCGAGCCAGGCCCGGGCCGCCGATCCCGGCAATTCGGCCTGGGTGTCGGCCAATGCGGGATCGGGCAAGACGCACGTGCTGGCCCAGCGCGTCATCCGGCTGCTGCTCAACGGCACCGATCCCTCGAAGATATTGTGCCTGACCTATACGCGCGCCGCGGCCGCCAACATGTCGAACCGGGTTTTCTCCACGCTGTCGGAATGGACATCGCTGGGTGATCTGGAGCTGGCCGCCAGAATAGAGGAGCTGGAAGGGCGCCGGGCCGATCGCGACACCATGCGCCGTGCCCGTCGCCTGTTCGCCGAGGCGCTGGAGACGCCTGGCGGGTTGAAAATCCAGACCATTCACGCCTTCTGCGAATCCGTTCTGCATCAGTTCCCCCTGGAAGCCAACATCCCCGCCCATTTCGAAATGCTCGACAGCCAGATGGAGGCCGCGCTTTTTGCCGCTGCGCGCCGCGAGATGATCTCCGCCGCCGGCGACAGGACTTTGGCGGAGGCCTTCGCCACTATCCTGGAACGCGGCGGTGAAGCCGGTCTCGACGCCTTGCTTGGCGAGATCGTGCGCAAGCGTGACGGGTTGCGTCATTTCCTCGATGCTGTCGGGCGTGACGGCTTCCAGCCGCTGTTCGATGAATTCCATTTCCAGCCCGGCCAGACCGCCGGAGGCATAGCGGCATCTGTATCGCCGCTGCCTGGTTTCCTGCCGGACTATTTTGCCGGCTTTGCCCAGGCAGCCGAAGCCACCGACGCCAGGTCGGTGTTGAACAACATCCTGCCCTATGCGCGCCTGGCCTTCGCCGAGAGCGACCCTCTCCGCCGGCTGCAGTTGCTTGCAAGAGCCTTCCTCAAGACCGACGGCGATCCTTATGATCCGGCAAAGGCGTTCAAAAAGGCGCTCACCGACCGGCTGCCTGAGCTGGCCGAGCGCTATGTGTCGGCCGCCAGCGCCATCATGGAGACTGTCGACCGGCTGGCGCTATTCCGGATGCTGGAGGGCACACGCGCGGCCCTGACCATCGCCGACTGGCTGATCGCACGCTACGAAGTGCTGAAGCGCGGCCGCGGCTTTCTCGATTTCAACGACCTGATCACCCGCACGGTGAACCTTTTGGCGCGGCCCGATGCCGGCCCATGGGTGCAATACAAGCTCGACCAGGGCATAGATCACATCCTGCTCGACGAGGCGCAGGACACCAGCCCGGATCAATGGGAGGTGGTGAAGCGGCTGGCGGAAGAATTCTTTGCCGGCTTCGGCGCCCGCGAGCGGGTCCACCGCACGGTCTTTGCCGTCGGCGACGAGAAGCAGTCGATCTACTCCTTCCAGGGTGCGGCACCCGACTCCTTCGCCGACAGCCGGTTGTTGTTCGCCGGGCGTGTGCGCGATGCCGAAGCGTCCTTCGCCGACCTCAAGCTGACCTGGTCGTTCCGCTCCACTGACGATGTGCTGGCCGCCGTCGACCGGGTCTTTGCCGACCCCATCGTGCGGCGCGGCATCAGCCACGATCCCGATCCGCTGAACCACAAGGCGATCCGCACCGATGCGCCAGGCTATGTCGAGGTCTGGCCGTCGATCGGCGCCGAGGCCGTCGACGAGCCCGACGACTGGGCGCAAGCGATCGATCATGCCCATGCGCCGGCGGTACGCGTCGCCGAGAATGTCGCGGCCACCATTGCCGGCTGGATCGGCAAGGGGGAAATCATCGAGGGGCGTGGCAAGCGGCTGCGGCCGGGCGACGTGCTGGTGCTGGTGCGCAAGCGCGACAGCTTCGTCCACGCGCTGACCCGCGCGCTCAAGCGCCGCGACATCCCGGTTGCCGGCGCCGACCGGCTGAGCCTGTCGGGCCATATTGCCGTCAAGGACCTGATCGCGCTCGGCCACCTTTTGATCCAGCCGCAGGACGATTTGTCGCTCGCCGCTCTGCTGCGCAGTCCGGTCTTCGACCTGCCGGAAGAGACACTGTTCACGCTCGCCGCGCAACGGCCGTCCGGCGTGTCGCTGGCGGCATCGCTACGCCAGCATGCCGGCGGAAGCGAAACGCTCGCGGCGGTGGTCGCGCAACTCGACGGCTGGGCTGACGAGGCCGCCTTCAAGCCGGTGTTCGAATTCTATGCCGCCCTGCTGGCGCGCGATGGCGTACGCCGCAAGATGATCGCGCGGCTCGGGCCGGAAGCCGGCGATATTCTCGATGAGTTCCTGAGCTTCTGCCTTGCCGAAGAGCGGACTGGCCTGCCCGGGCTGGAAGCCTTCCTGTCGACACTGGAAAACGCCGGCCCCGAGATCAAGCGCGAGATGGATCAGACCCGTGACGAGGTCCGGGTCATGACCGTGCACGCGGCCAAGGGCCTTGAGGCGCCCGTGGTGTTCCTGGTCGACGGCGGTTCCGCCCCGTTCAGCGACCAGCATTTACCGCGCCTGATGCCTTTCGACGGCTCTGGCCGACATTGGGACGGCAGGGGCTATCTCTGGCGTTCGGCCAGCGACGTCGCCAACGGCTTCTCGAAGACGGCCGCCGCTCGCGCCCGCGAACTCGCCGACGACGAGTACCGCCGGCTGCTCTATGTCGGCATGACGCGCGCCGAGGACCGGCTTATCGTCTGCGGCTATCACGGCAAGCGGGCGCCGAACGCCGGCACATGGCATTCGATCGTCAGCCGCGCGCTGAGCGGCGCGCCCGAAAGCGAACAGCGTCCGCATCCTGCCGGCGGGGAGCCTGTCTACCGTTTCCACATCACCAAACTGCCGCCGGTTGCGCCAAGTCCGGGCGAACAGGCACGGCAGGCCGATGCTTTCGGACCCTTGCCGACGACCCTGTTCAGGCCCTTGCCGCCTTTCGAGGACCTGCCGCGTCCCCTGTCGCCGTCGGGCGCCTCGGCGCTGATCGAGGAAGGCAAGGAAGCGGTGGTCGACAAGGCGTCGCCGGTGCTGGACGCCGCTGCCGAGCCAGGTTTTGCCGTGCTGCGCGGGCTCGCACTGCACAAACTGCTGCAGATGCTGCCCGGCATCGCCGAGGACGCACGGGTGGACGCTGCGAAGCGTTATCTCTCCCGAACGGGTGCGGCGTGGTCCGAGGACGAGCGTGAAATGGCCCTGGCATCGGTCATCGCCATCCTTGCCGACCCTGGCCTCGGTCAGCTGTTCGCGCCCTCCTCGCGCGCCGAGGTCGCGATCATGGGCAGCCTGGAGGTCAAGGGCAAAATCCGCTCCATTTCGGGCAAGATCGATCGGCTGGCGGTGACCCCGAATGCGGTCTCGATCGTCGACTACAAGACCAACCGGCCCGCACCCGCCTCCCTGGCGGAAGTCCCGCCGGCCTATCTGCTTCAGCTCGCGCTCTATCGCGCCCTGCTGCAGCCGCTTTATCCCGGGCGGGAGGTCAAGGCAGCCCTGCTGTTCACCGAAGCGCCAAGGCTGATCGAACTGCCGTCCCGGGCCATGGACGACGCCCTTGCCCGACTCACGGGAGCGTGACACAAGAACTGCTTGAAGAAGGGCGCGACAACCACCACATTTGGTGGGACGAAAAATTTCGAAAGGATTTCAGCATGACCACCGTCAAGGTCGACAAGAACAATTTCCAGGCTGACGTGCTTAATGCCCAGGTACCGGTTGTGGTTGATTTCTGGGCGGAATGGTGTGGCCCTTGCAAGATGATCGCACCGGCGCTTGAGGACATCGCCACCGAGCTCGGCGCCAAGGTCAAGATCGCCAAGCTGAATATCGACGAGAATCCCGAGCTTGCCGCCCAGTTTGGCGTGCGCTCGATCCCGACGCTGATGATCTTCAAGGGCGGCGAAGTGGCCGACATCAAGGTTGGCGCCGCGCCCAAGACCGCACTGTCGCACTGGGTCAACGGCAATCTCGCCTGATGCCATCTGAATTCGAAGCATTGAGCCCGGCCATCGCGCCGGGCTTTTTGTTGGCGTCATCGGTGCGCCGCTCTGGCCCTCACATCGGGCCACTCCATGTCCTCTGTTGGCAGCAGAAGCAGGGAGAGAGAAATGACCGGATCCGCCAAGGCCACCGTCTTCATCGACAACGAACGCGTCATCGTCACCGAGTACCGCTTCCAGCCGGGCGACAACACCGGCTGGCATCGCCACGGCCACGACTATGTCGTGGTGCCACTGATGGACGGCAAGCTGAAGCTGGTGACCAAGGACGGCGAAACCTTCGCCGAGATGAAGAAAGGCGCGCCGTATTTCCGCAAGGAGGGAGTGGAACACGACGTCGTCAGCGCCAATGAGGGCGAGTACGCTTTTATCGAGATTGAGCTGAAGTAAGCGGCAATCCTGACGTTGACCGAAGCCTCCTTAACTTCGTCATACCAGGGCGAAGCAGGAGCGAAGCTCCGTCGCGAAGACCTTGGTATCTGTGCCGTGACGGCCCTCGACGAATGCAGCTGAAGGAAATTCCGCACCGCTGCTTCGCTTCGCTCCTCGCTACGCCCTGGGATAACGAGGCGATGGACGGCCTCAGGTTGGGGGCGTGCCGTTCTCGGCGAGAACCGCGCCGGCCAGGTAAAGTGACCCGCCGATCAGGATGCGCGGCGTGGGGCCGTCCCAGGTGTCGCGCAGCAGCATCAGGGCGCTGGCGACGGAGCTTACCGGCTCGGCCGTCAGCCCGGCTTCCGTGGCACGGATCGCCAGTTCGTCATTCGGCACACCGGCATCGCTCATGCTCACGGGCACGGTGTAGACATGCCGGACGAGGCCCTTGAAGGCGCGGAAATAGCCGGCCTGGTCCTTGGTGTTGATCATGCCCGAAATGAGGAAGAGCGGACGCGGGTTCTTTTCTTCCTGCTCGGCCAGCGCTTCGGCGACGACGACGCCAGCGCCGGGATTATGGCCGCCGTCGAGCCAGATGTCGGCGCCCTTCGGCGCCAGTTCCGCCAGCCGGCCCTGCGCCAGCTTCTGCATGCGGCCCGGCCAGGCGACGTTGGTCATTGCCTTCTCGGCGGCGCGGTGGCTGATCTCGAAGCCGGCCGCCTTGACCGCGGCGATCGCAGCAGCCGCATTGGCGAACTGGTGGCGACCGGGCAGCCGCGGCGGCGGCAGATCCATCAACCCATCATCGTCCTGGTAGACCATGCGGCCGTTTTCCTCGAAAGCGAGAAAATCCTGCCCGTAGACCAGGGTCGGGCATTCCAACCGCTCGGCGGCGTCGATCAGCACCTGCAGCGCCGTCTCGCTTTCCTGCGCGCCGATGACCACCGGGCAGCCACGCTTCATGATCCCGGCCTTTTCGGCGGCGATCAGTTCGACGCGATCGCCGAGATAGGCCTCATGGTCCATCGACACCGGCATGATCACCGACACGGCCGGCCGCGCGACGACATTGGTGGCGTCGAAACGGCCGCCAAGACCGACCTCGATGATCGCGACATCGGCCGGATGTTCCGAAAACAGGATGAAGGTGACGGCGGTGAGAATTTCGAAGACGGTGATCTTCTGGCCTGCATTGGCCTTGGCAACGCGGGCAATGGCCTCCGCGAAGATGTCGTCGTCGACCAGCCTGCCCCCGCCTTCGGCGGCCAGCCTGTAGCGCTCGTGCCAGCTGACCAGATGCGGAGAAGTGTGGACATGGACGAGCCGGCCGGAGGCTTCCAGCAGCGCCCGCGAGAAGGCTGCGCAGGAACCCTTGCCGTTGGTGCCCGCGATGTGGATGACCGGCGGCAGCAGGTCCTGCGGACTGCCCAACCGCTCCAACAGCCGCGAGATGCGGTCGAGCGAAAGATCGAAGCCCTTCGGGTGAAGCGCCATCAGGGCTTCGATTTCGCGGTCCGCGGCAAGCGTCGTCATGGCAAATCCCGTGCATGGCCTGGAGCCAGAATCGCTCCCGCAAAGACCACGGCTATCAAAAGGCTACAGCGTGCAACGGATGCCGCGCAATCGCTGTTCGCGGCGGCCAATGTCGCGTCAGGCCAGTCTCACGTCAGGCCAGTCTCACGTTAGGTCGGTGTAGCGTCAAGCTTGCGGCCGGACGTCGGCGGCAACCACGGCCGGCGGCAGGATTTCCGGTTCCAGAGGCTTTTGCTCTTCCGGCATCTTGAGCAGCATCTTCAACAGGCGGGCGATGGTCTCCCGCAGCTCCAGCCGCGACACCACCATGTCGATCATGCCATGCTCCATCAGATATTCGGAGCGCTGGAAGCCGTCCGGCAATTTCTCGCGGATGGTCTGTTCGATAACACGCGGCCCGGCAAAACCGATCAGCGCGCCGGGCTCGGCGATGTGCACGTCGCCCAGCATGGCATAGGAGGCGGTGACGCCGCCGGTGGTCGGGTTGGTAAGCACGACGATGTAGGGCAGGCCGGCTTCCTTCAGCCTATCAACACCAACCGTGGTGCGCGGCAATTGCATGAGCGACAAAATACCTTCCTGCATGCGCGCGCCGCCGGAGGCGGCGAACAGGATCAACGGCCGCTTGCGCTGCAAGGCGACCTCGAAGCCATGCACGATGGCATCACCCGCAGCCATGCCGAGCGAACCGCCCATGAAAGCGAAATCCTGCACCGTCACCACCACCGGCAAGCCCTCGACGGTCCCCAGCGCATTGATGATGGCGTCTTCCAGGCCGGTCTTGGCCTTGGCGTCCTTCAGCCGGTCGACATAGCGTTTCTCGTCGCGGAACTTCAGCGGATCCTGCATGACCTTGGGATTGTCCAGGGTCTCGTACTTGCCGTCATCGAAGAAGAATTTCAGCCGCTCCTTGGCCGAGATCTTCATGTGATGGCCGGAAGACGGGATGACGAACTGGTTGGATTCCAGGTCCTTGTGGAACACCATCTCGCCGGTCTCGGGATCCTTGATCCAGAGATTCTCGGGCATGTCGGTGCGCCGGCCGAGCATCGAATTGATCTTCGGGCGAACGTAATTGGTGATCCAGTTCATCGCTTCGGCTCCTGTCCTGACGAAGAGTTGGGTAAAGACGTAGGGAAACTATTCGGCGGCAGCAAGGCGGGCCGAACGCACGCCTTGCGCAAGGCCGCTGACCAGCGTGGCGACTGCCTCGGCCGGATCGGCGGTCTTTTCACCCTTCGGCCCCAGCACGTTCGCGACCGCGTTGACGATCGCTGTGCCGACGACCACGCCGTCGGCGTTGGCCCCGATCACGCGCGCCTGTTCGGCGGTCTTGACGCCGAACCCGACGCAGACCGGCAGGTTGGTGTGACCCTTGATGCGCTGGACCGCTGTGGCGACCTTGCCGGTGTCGGCAAGCGCCGAGCCGGTGATGCCGGTCATGGACACGTAGTAGACGAAGCCGGATGTGTTCTGCAGCACCTTGGGCAGGCGCTTGTCGTCGGTGGTCGGCGTTGCCAACCGGATGAAATTGATGCCGGCCTTCAGCGCCGGGATGCAGAGTTCCTCATCCATCTCCGGCGGCAGGTCGACGACGATCAGCCCGTCGATGCCGCTGGCGATCGCGTCCTTCAGGAAGCGGTCGACGCCATAGATGTAGATCGGGTTGTAGTAGCCCATCAGCACGATCGGCGTTTCATCGTCGCCGGCGCGGAAGTCCGACGCCATCTTCAGCGTCTTGACCAGCGTCTGACCGCCTTTGAGCGCCCTGAGGCCCGCCGCCTGGATCGCCGGGCCGTCGGCCATCGGGTCGGAAAACGGCATGCCGAGCTCGATGATGTCGGAGCCGGCGCCGGGCAGCGCCTTCATGATCGACAGCGAGGTTGCATAGTCGGGGTCGCCACCCATGAAATAGGTGACGAGGGCCGGGCGGCCTTCGGCCTTCAGCTTCGCCATGCGGCGGTCGATGCGGGTTGTCATGTCAGGCCCTTTGGACGAATTTTGCTCATAATCAACTCCCAGGTCGAACGGTCCAAAGGGCCTAGATCTCCATGCCCAGCATCGAGGCCACCGTGTGGACGTCCTTGTCGCCACGGCCGGACAGGTTGACGATGACGATCTGGTCCTTGTCCATGGCGGGCACGATCTTGACCGCATGGGCGATGGCGTGCGCGGATTCCAGCGCCGGGATGATGCCTTCGACGCGGGTCGTCAGCCTGAAGGCCTCGAGCGCCTCGTCGTCAAGGATCGGCACATAGTCGACACGGCCGGAGTCGCGCAGCCAGGAATGCTCCGGGCCGACGCCAGGATAATCGAGGCCGGCCGAGATCGAATGGCCGTCCATGATCTGGCCGTCGGCATTCTGCAGGAGATAGGTGCGGTTGCCGTGCAGCACACCGGGGGAGCCGGCATTCATCGAGGCGCAATGCTCGATGCCGTCGAGGCCGCGCCCGCCGGCCTCGATGCCGATGATCCGAACCTCCTTGTCATCGAGGAAGGGATGGAACATGCCTATGGCATTGGACCCGCCGCCGACGGCGGCGATGATGGTGTCGGGCAGCCGCCCCTCCTGTTCGAGGATCTGCGCGCGCGCCTCGGTTCCGATCACCGACTGGAAATCGCGCACCAGTTCCGGATAGGGGTGCGGGCCAGCCGCGGTGCCGATCAAATAATAGGTGTCCTCGACATTGGTCACCCAATCGCGAAGGGCTTCGTTCATGGCGTCCTTCAGCGTGCCGTGACCGGCGGTGACGGGCCGCACTTCGGCGCCGAGCAGCTTCATGCGGAAGACGTTGGGGCTCTGGCGGGCGACGTCTGTCGCGCCCATATAGACGACGCAGGGAAAGCCGAAGCGAGCGGCGACCGTGGCGGACGCCACGCCATGCTGGCCGGCTCCGGTCTCGGCGATGATGCGCTTCTTGCCCATGCGCTTGGCCAACAGGATCTGGCCGAGGCAGTTGTTGATCTTGTGCGAACCGGTATGGTTCAAATCCTCGCGCTTGAAATAGACTTTCGCGCCGCCCCCGAGGCCCTTCGCCGAGGAAACCTCACGAAGATGCCTGGTCAGGCCCTCGGCGAAGTAGAGCTTCGACGGCCGTCCGGCATAATGGGTCGAAAGACCGGTCAGTTCGGCCCTGAATTCCGGATCGTTCTTGACCTCGTTCCAGTTTTTTTCCAAGTCGAGGATCAGCGGCATCAGCGTTTCGGCAACGAAACGACCGCCGAAAATGCCGAACATGCCCTGTTCGTCGGGTCCGGTGCGGAAGGAATTGGGTGTCGCCGGCTTGTTCATCGCCGATCTCCTAGATCTGTACTTTGAGCATGTCCTGTCGGAAAACCGGTTCCCACTTTTCCGGGACATGCTCAGGGTTCGAAATTTTGTTCAGGCAGCGCGGTCGTCCCGCGCGGCCCTGACGGCCCGGAAAAACTGTTCGATCAGCGCCGGATCCTTGACGCCCGGGGCGCTTTCCACGCCTGACGAAATGTCGATCGCGGGCGGATTGGCCAGCCTAAGGGCATCGCCGATGTTGGCGGCGTTGAGCCCACCGGAAAGCATGTAATCGATCCCGGCGTCAAGGCCGGCGAGAATGCGCCAGTCGAAGGCGACGCCATTGCCGCCCGGCAGTTCCGAGCCCTTTGGCGGCTTGGCGTCGAACAGGAACCGGTCGGCGATGCCGACAAACGGCTTTATCCGTTCGAGATCGGCGGCCTCGCTGAGCGGCAACGCCTTCATCACCGGCAGCCCATGGCGGGCTTTCAGTTCAGCCACTCGCTCGGGGGGTTCGGAGCCGTGCAGCTGCAGCATGTCGGGCTGCAGCTTTTCGACGATTTCGTCGAGGAAGGCGTCTCTGGCATCGACAGTGACGGCAATCGCCGAGGCCTTGCCACGAGCCGCTTCGCGCAGACGGCCGGCTTCGGCCGGCTCAACATAACGCGGGCTTTTTGGAAAGAAAATGAACCCGACGTGGCTGGCGCCGCCGGCCAGGGCCGCGGCCATTGCCTGGTCGGTCTTCAAGCCGCAGATCTTGATGTCGAGCGCCATGGCGCGGGAATTGGCACGAAAAGCGCCAAGAGTCGAGAAAAAGCATGCTGTTTGCCGGCAGGGCCAAAGGCGCTACCTATGGATTGGACAGCATGCAAGGCGGGAGCACAGCCATGGCCGACCAGACCGTTGCCGAACTGAAGCAGAAGATCGCGCAGGCGCGCGAGGTCATAGCGCACCTCATGGACAGAGCCGCCTTCAATGGCGCCGAGGCGCATCGAGCGCTGGATTATTTCGGCGGCGAAGCTTTCGACCGGAACTTTCTACCCTGGCCGCACCATGGCGACGAAGGGTTGCGGCCGGATGAGCTCAATGCGGCGAATGATGATTGAGGCGCCCTACTCGAACACAATCGCCTGCAGGGCGCCGCCATTGCGCTTCAGCCAATCCTTGCAGCGATCGGTGTCGGGGCAGAGCTTTTCGCACAATTTCCAGAATTTCGGCCCGTGGTTCATCTCCTTGAGATGCGCCACCTCATGCGCGACAAGGTAGTTTATGACAGGCTGCGGCGCCATCATGATGCGCCAGGAAAAGGACAGATTGCCTTCCGAAGTGCAGGAGCCCCAGCGGCTGGAGGTGTCCTTGTAGCGGATCGCCTTGGCGCGCTTGCCAAGCGCCTCCGTGTGCTTGACGACCAGCTTTTCGATTTCCTTCTTGGCCTCGCGTTTCAAAAAATCGGCGATGCGGCGCGGCAGATGGATGCGGTCGCCATGCACGATCAGCAGCGGGCCGCGGTCGTCGCGCGATATGGTGACAGTGCCGCGCTTTGACGGCTCATGTACGATACGGTGGGCCACGCCGCGTACCGGAATCTTTATGCCCGGACGCACCTGCGGCCGTGTCGGCACCTTGGCCAGCCGCTGTTCCAGCCAGCCCTGGTGGCGGTCGAGGAACCTGTCCACTTCACCGCGGCGCAGGCCCGGCGGCACGGTTATGCGCAGGCCCTGTCCGCCGGAATCGATGCGCAGCGTCAGACGCTTTGCCCTGGCGCTCTCGACGATCTTGAGCGGCAGCGTGCGGCCGGCGACGCAATATTCCCGCTCCACCACAGGCGTGGGTTTGGGCTTCGTCAGATTGCGGAAGAACCCGATGGTCATGGCGGGACGATACGCGATTCGAGGAGAACGAATAGAACAAAAAAGAAACGGCGCCGCTCGCGCGACGCCGTCATCATACCTTGGCCCTGTCGCCGGACTTCAGTCGTCGAGCAGGTTCGAGCCTTTGCCACGCTTGGTGGGGGTCGTTCCGGTGCTCGGATCGGTCTTGGCCGGCGCGGTCGACTTGTTGCGGTTGGCCATGAACCGGTCGAACTCGTCCTGATCCTTGGCGCGGCGCAATTCGCGGGCATACTCGTCGAACTGCGTCAGCATCTCGTCGAGCTTGCGGCGCTCTTCGTTCAGACGCTCAAGCTCCTTTTCGCGCCAGTCGTCGAAAGCGACGTTGCCGGTGCGGGCGGAGCCGTTGCCCCAGCGCGCGGCCTTGTCGGAGCCACGGCGGCAGCCGGCGAAGATGCCGTCGGTCGCGCGGTTGACGTCACGCTTGAAGCCCTCGAGCCGGTCGCCCCAGATGATGTAGGCGAGCATGGCGAAGCCGAGCGGCCAGAACACCATGAAACCGATCACCATCAACGCGATGGTCGCCGGCGTCCAGGCCGGGCGGATCAATGCAGATGTGTTCATTTTCTCCCATTCCTTCGGTTGGAGACAGCCAGAACCGGCTGCGTGGAATCGAAATGGGAAGGCGAAAACGGCGATTCAAGACAATGTCCGCCAAAACCGAACAAGGGCCTGAAATGATTATCGCTTTTTGAGCATATCGAGGAAAAGCACGACCAACCCGGCGATCAGGCCCCAGAATGCGGCGCCGACACCGAACAGCGTCAGCCCGGAGGCGGTCACGACGAAGGTGACGGTTGCGGCCATGCGCTCGCTCTCGTCCTTCAGCGCGATCGCCAGCGCGTTGGCGAGCGACCCCATCAGCGCAAGTCCCGCCACCAGCACGATCAGGCTCTGCGGCAGGACGGCGAAGATCGCCACCAGCGAAGCGCCGAAAATTGCGAAGACGAGATAGGCAAGCGCGTAGAACGGCCCGGTCTTCCAGCGCTCGGCGGGATCGGGATGGACGTCAGGGCCGGTGCAGATGGCCGCCGAGATCGCGGCCAGATTGGTGGTTCCGGCACCGAATGGTGCCGACAGGAGCGAAAACAGGCCGGTGACGCCGATCAGCGGGCCAGGTTCAGGGTGGTAGCCGGCCGCCCGCAGTACCGCCAGCCCCGACAGGTTCTGCGAAGCCATGGTGACGAGGTAGAGCGGCAGCGCCAGGCCGATGATCGCCTTGGCGGTGAAATGGGGAGCGATAAACGTCAGTGTCGACAGTTCGGGCGCGGGCAGGCCGCCGACACGGCCCGTAAGGAAGGCGGCAAGGCCACCGCCAACCAGCACCGCCAGCACCGACAGCGCCGGATTGAACAGCCGGATGACGAAGAATGCCGTGATCAGCGGCAGGATGAGCCAAGGGTCCGCCGGGATGGCCTTCATGGCATTGATGGCGAAGGTGACGACGATGCCGGCCAGCATGCCGGAGGCGACCGAAGCCGGTATTCTCGATATCAGCCGGGTCAGCGGCCCAAACAGGCCGGTAGCGACCAGCAGCACGCCCGTGACGATATAGGCGCCGACGGCCTCGCCCATCGAGAAGCCGCTCGAGGCGGCGACCAGTGCAAGGCCTGGCGTCGACCAGGCGGTGATGACAGGCATTTTCGTGCGCCATGACAGCCACAGGCACTCGACGGTCATGGCCAGGCAGATCGCCGTCACACCGCTTGCCGTCTCGACCTGCGTCGCGCCGACCGCCTTGGCGGCGGCAATGACGATGGCCAGCGTGCCGCCGAAACCGACGATGGCCGCGACGAAGGCGGAGATCGGGATGGACAGGCGCATCGTCACTGGCCTCGCCTGGCCATATCGCCGACCGCCCGCACCAGCATGTCGAGATCCTGCGGCCGCGACAGGCGGTGGTCGCCGTCAGGGATCAGCGACAGCGTGACATCGTCGGCCGGCAGCAGGCTGACCAGCCTCAAGGCATGGCTCGACGGCACGTCGGCGTCGGCCAGTCCCTGCAGGATGTGAACCGGGCAATGCGTGTCGATCGGCCCGGTCATCACCCGGTTATCGCGCCCATCCTCGATCAGGGCGCGGGTGTAGACGTAAGGCTCGGGGGAATAATCCGAGGGTTCCGCGAAGAAGCCCTTTTCGGCGAGATCGCGCTTCTGTGGCTTGGTCAGCACCGGCTCGATCAGGTCGCTGGTAAAATCCGGCGCCGGGGCCAGCAGCACCAGGCCGACGACGTTTGCGTCGCCCGCCTTGCGCAATTCCTGCACCATGCGCAGCGCGATCCAGGCGCCCATCGACGAACCGACCAGGATCTGATCGCCTTTGGCGAAATGCCGGAAGACGGCAAGGCTTTGCGCAAGCCATTTCGAGATCGTGCCGTCGGCGAAGGCGCCACCGGATTCGCCATGGCCGGAATAGTCGTGCCGCAGGAAGGCCCGGCCTTCCCGTGCCGCCCAGTCCGACAGCGTCTCGGCCTTCGTGCCCAGCATGTCCGACTTGTAGCCGCCGAGCCAGACGATGCCGGGCGTCGAGCCGGCTGAATGGCGCACCGCGATATCAGATCCGTCGACATCCAGAAAAGTTGGAGCCAGAGAGGATGGGGGCGTGGCGATCATGGTTTTTTCCTCAGGCCCGTCTTTTGGCACGCGGTCCTTGTGGCACAGCCGGAGGCGTGGCGAAAAGTACTCGCGCTGTTTCTTTGTTTGGTGCAGGCCAGCGATCAGGGTGATTTTCTGTCAATGCTGTGCTATTGACTCCGCCCGCGCGCTCACCACATTGGCGCGTCCACGTATCAAGACCGACAAATCCCGAACGAAACGGCCAAGGAGACCACGACCATTCGCAGACCTTTCAAAGCAGCGGCGCCGACCAAGGATGGGCCGCGCTCCAATCGTGACATCCGGGTTCCCCGGGTCCAGCTTATCGACGCCGACGGCCAGAATCGCGGCGATATTTCCATCAACGACGCATTGCTGCTCGCCGAAGAGGCCGGGCTCGATCTCGTCGAAATATCGCCCAACGCGGTCCCCCCCGTCGTAAAAATCCTCGATCTCGGCAAGTTGAAATACGCCAACCAGAAGAAGGCGGCCGAGGCGCGCAAGAACCAGAAGGTCATCGAGATCAAGGAGATCAAGATGCGCCCGAACATCGACAGCCATGACTACGAAACCAAGATGAAGGCGGTGCGCCGCTTCTTCGAGGAAGGCGACAAGGTCAAGCTGACGCTGCGCTTCCGCGGCCGCGAGATGGCGCATATGGAACTCGGCATGCAGCTTCTGAACAAGGTGCGCGAGGAGGTGGCGACCATCGCCAAGGTGGAAGCCGAGCCGAAGCTCGAAGGCCGCCAGATGATGATGGTGTTGGCGCCGCGCTAAGGTTTGCGGAACGCACTTGGATCACGATGACGTCAGGCCCGGACATCGCGCTCTAAATCCGCCTGAATTGTGCTACAGGGCGTCCCGGCGATCGGCGGGACGCCTTATTTCTTAGCTCAAAGCTGCGATCGCCGGCAAAGCTCTTCGACGATCGGATTCCCGCATGGCCAACGACAAGGTTTCGGACGTCAAGGACGTCAAACACGGGCTGGGCAACTACCAGCAGATGCGCCGGCTGGTGCTTGCCGTGCTCGTGGTGGTGCTGTTTCTGGCGCTGCTGTTCGGCCAGTCGACCTTCCCGCCGGACACGCCGGTGCACGAAACGATCGAGATGTTCGGCGTGCTCTTGATTTTCCTCGGCATCGTCGGGCGCCTCTGGGCGACGCTCTATATAGGCGGGCGCAAATCCTCCGAGGTGGTGACCGGCGGCCCCTACTCGATCACCCGCAACCCGCTCTACGTGTTCTCGACCGTGGCCGCCGCCGGCGTCGGCGCGCAGATCGGCTCGTTCTCCGGCATCATTCTTTTCGCGGTTCTGTGCGCCGGTGCCTTCCATATCGTCATCCTGCGCGAGGAGAAGTTCCTCAAGGAGGCGCTCGGTGCACCCTATGCCGACTATCTGGCACGCGTGCCGCGCTTCGTCCCCAAGCTTTCGCTCTACCAGGAAGGCGACACCGGCAGCTTCAGGCCGAGCCTGCTTTTGACCACACTGCTCGACGGGCTGGTGTTCCTGATCGCGCTGCCGGCTTTCGAACTGATCGACGGCGCGCAGTTGTCGGGCATGCTGCCGGTCTGGTTTAGGCTGCCCTGACCGGGGACAGTGCGTCGCACGGTGCTGAGGGTGTTGCGCCCGCGCCATCTTTGATCTATAGCACCGCCGTTCCAAGAAAACCGCCCGGCAGGGCATGCCGTGGCGGTTTCATTTGCTTTTCGGGCTTTGGTCGGCCCGGAGCGAACAAGAAGCGCGATCGTGCGCCAACAATACGGAGTAGCAAAATGCCCAAGATGAAGACCAAATCGGCCGCCAAGAAGCGGTTCAAGATCACAGGTACGGGTAAAGTCCTGTCGGCTGCGGCCGGCAAGCGTCACGGCATGATCAAGCGTTCCAACAAGTTCATTCGAAATGCCCGCGGCACGATGGTTCTGGCTGAACCGGATGGCAAGAAGGTCATCAAGAATTTTCTGCCGAACGGCCTCTAAGGCATTCGGTCCGGACACGCATCAGTTTTACGCAATTTCGAACGGAACGCCGCCAGGCACCTGGAATTGCTTTTAAGGAGATCATGACATGGCACGCGTAAAGAGAGGCGTCACCTCGCACGCCAAGCACAAGAAGGTCCTGAAAGCCGCGAAAGGCTTCTACGGCCGCCGCAAGAACACCATCCGCATCGCCAAGCAGGCGGTGGAAAAGTCGCTGCAGTACGCTTACCGCGACCGCAAGAACCGCAAGCGCTCGTTCCGCGCGCTGTGGATCCAGCGCATCAACGCCGCGACGCACGAGCATGGCCTGACCTATGGCCGCTTCATCGACGGTTTGAACAAGGCCGGCATCGAGATCGATCGCAAGATCCTGTCCGACATGGCCATCCACGAGCCGCAGGCTTTCGCCGCCCTGGTGGCCAAGGCCAAGGTTGCTCTTGAGTACCTCAAGAACACCACTCCGAATGCTTTTGAAAGCGCTGTCGCCTAGAGCATGATGCCAAAAAGTTTCTGACTTTTTGGACAACATCATGCTCCAGGGAAATTAGCGGGGAGCGCGATCTTTTCCGAAAAGTCTGCAACTTTTCGGGATCGGGCTCCGAGCCCAGCGCTTCCCAAGCATTCGAAATTCTGATTTGGGGAACCCGCGCTGGCACGGCTGGCGCGGGTTCTTTTGTCTCTGCCTGAAATTTCACTTTTAAAGTGACTTTCACTTAAGCCGACTTCCAACGCAGCGAGTTTGATCGTGAACGACGCAACCATTGGCCTTGATGCACTCGAAAATACCCTGATGGCTGACATCGCCTCGGCCGCCGACGAGACGTCGATCGAGGCGGTGCGCGTCTCGGCGCTTGGCAAGAAGGGCTCAATCTCGGAAATGCTGAAGACGCTCGGCGCGATGAGCGCCGAGGAACGGCAGGTGAAGGGCCCGGCGATCAATGGCCTGAAAAATCGTGTCACCGAGGCGCTGACGGCCCGCAAGGCTGAACTCAGGGATGTGGCGATCGCCGCCCGTCTGGCGGCTGAGAAGGTCGACGTGACGCTGCCGGTGCGACAGTCGCCGGCCGAGCGCGGCCGCATCCATCCGATCAGCCAGGTCATCGACGAAATCGCCGCGATCTTCGGCGATCTCGGCTTCGCCATCGCCGAAGGACCCGATATCGAGACCGACTACTATAATTTCACTGCGCTGAATTTTCCGGAGGGCCACCCGGCACGCGAGATGCACGACACCTTCTTCTTCCAGCCGGACGAGAAGGGCGAGCGCAAGCTTTTGCGCACTCATACCTCGCCGGTGCAGATCCGCACCATGGAGAAGCAGAAGCCGCCGATCCGCATCGTCATTCCGGGCAAGACCTATCGCCAGGATTCCGACGCCACCCACTCGCCGATGTTCCATCAGGTCGAGGGGCTGGTGATCGATAAATCGGCCAACGTCGCCAACATGAAGTGGGTGCTGGAAGAGTTCTGCAAGGCCTTCTTCGAAGTGCCGCAGGTCAAGATGCGCTTTCGCCCGTCCTTCTTCCCGTTCACTGAGCCAAGCCTCGAGGTCGATATCCAGTGCGACCGCTCCAGGCCCGGCGAAGTGCGCTTCGGCGAAGGCTCCGACTGGATGGAGATCCTGGGCTGCGGCATGGTGCACCCCAATGTGCTCAGGGCCGGCGGACTCGATCCCGACGAGTACCAGGGCTTTGCCTGGGGCATGGGCATCGACCGCATCGCCATGCTGAAATATGGCATGCCCGACCTGCGCGCCTTCTTCGACGCGGATGTGCGCTGGCTGTCGCATTACGGCTTCCGGCCGCTCGACATGCCGACGCTGTTCGGAGGCCTGAGCGCGTGACGGCCCTGAAGACTTCTGCTGCCAGCTACCACGGAACAGCCCAATGAAATTCACCCTCTCCTGGCTCAAGGATCACCTTGAAACCGACGCCACGCTGGCCGAAATCGTCGAGCGGCTGACCTCGATCGGCCTCGAGGTCGAGCATGTCGACGATAAGGCGGAGTTGAAACCCTTCGTCATCGCCAAGGTGCTGACGGCGGTGCAGCATCCCGACGCCGACCGGCTGCGGGTGCTGACCGTCGATACCGGCGACGGCAAGCCGCCGGTGCAGGTCGTCTGCGGCGCGCCGAACGCCCGCGCCGGCCTGATCGGCGCCTTCGCCGCGCCCGGCACCTATGTGCCCGGCATCGACGTGACGCTGACTGTCGGCAAGATCCGTGGCGTCGAAAGCCATGGCATGATGTGTTCGGAGCGCGAGCTGGAACTGTCCGACGAGCATAATGGCATCATCGACCTGCCCGAGGATGCGCCGGTCGGCACCAGCTTTGCGTCCTATGCGCATCTCGACGATCCGGTCATCGAGATCAATCTGACGCCGAACCGGCCCGACGCCACCAGCGTCTACGGCATCGCCCGGGATCTGGCGGCGAGCGGGCTTGGCCGCCTCGTCGGCGGGGCGATCATGCCGCATGTCGGCAACGGCATGTGCCCGGTGAAGGTGACGATCGAAGCGCCGGAGCTTTGCCCCGGCTTCGCCCTCAGGCTGGTCAAGGATGTCAAGAACGGACCCTCGCCGAAATGGCTCCAGCAGCGGCTGATCGCCATTGGGCTGAGGCCGATCAGCGCGCTGGTCGACATCACCAATTACGTCACCTTCGACCGCGGACGGCCGCTGCATGTCTTCGATGCCGCCAAGGTCGCCGGCAACCTCGTGGTGCGCCGCGCCAAGAATGGCGAAAAGGTGCAGGCGCTCGACGGGCGCGAATACACGCTGACGCCGGAGATGTGTGTCATCGCGGACGACAATGGCGTCGAGTCCATTGCCGGCATCATGGGTGGCGAACACTCCGGCTGTGACGAGAACACGACGGACGTGCTGATCGAATCCGCTCTTTGGGACCCGATCACCACGGCCCGCACCGGCCGCACGCTCGGCATCATCACCGACGCGCGCTACCGTTTCGAGCGCGGTGTCGACCCTGAATTCATGGTGCCGGGCATCGAACTGGCGACCAAGCTGGTGATCGATTTCTGCGGCGGCACGCCGACCGAGGCCGAGGTGGCCGGCTATGCCGGGCATCAGCCGAAGATCGTGACGCTTCCGCTGTCGGAAGTGAAACGGCTGACCGGTATCGAGGTGCCAAAGGCGGAGAGCCTCGACATCCTGTCGCGTCTCGGCTTCCACGCGCAGGGATCGGGCGACGTCGTCGACGTGACCGTGCCGTCCTGGCGGCCCGATGTCGAAGGCAAGGCCGATCTGGTCGAGGAGGTCATGCGCATCCATGGCGTCGACAACATCGCGCCGCAGCCGCTCGGCGCGCATGACGTGGTCAACGGCAAGATCCTGACCACGCTGCAGATCCGCACCCGTGCCGCCAAGCGTTCGCTTGCCGTGCGCGGCATGATGGAGGCCGTTACCTGGTCGTTCATCCCGGCCAAACACGCCGAACTGTTCGGCGGCGGCCAGACGGCGCTGAAGCTTGCCAACCCAATCGCCGCCGACATGTCCGACATGCGGCCCTCGCTGCTGCCGGGGCTGATTTCGGCCGCGCAGCGCAACGCCGACAAGGGCATCGGCGACGTGGCGCTGTTCGAGGTCTCGGGCACCTATGAGGGCGACGGCGCCGACCAGCAGCGGCGCGTCGCCGCCGGCGTGCGTCGCGGCACGGCAAAGCTCGACGGCTCCGGCCGCAACTGGGCCGGCAATTCGGGCCCGGTCGGCGTGTTCGACGCCAAGGCGGATGCGATCGCCGCACTCGAAGCCTGTGGCGCACCGGTCGACCGGCTGCAGATCGAGGCCGGCGGACCCGCCTGGTACCATCCCGGCCGTTCCGGAACGATCAAGCTTGGCCCGAAGACCGTGCTCGGCACGTTCGGCGAGTTCCATCCGAAGACGCTGGAAGGGCTCGATGTCTCGGGGCCGCTCTGCGGCTTCGAGGTGTTCGTCGATGCCGTGCCCGAGCCGAAGGCCAAGCCGACCAAGACCAAGCCCAGGCTGGACCTGTCCGCTTTCCAGGCGGTGAAGCGCGACTTCGCCTTCGTCGTCGACAAGGGAGTCGAGGCCGGCACGCTGGTACGTGCCGCGCTTGCCGCCGACAAGAAGCTGATCACGGCTGTCTCGGTCTTCGACGTGTTCGAAGGTGCGTCGCTGGGCGAAGGCAAGAAGTCGATCGCCATCGAAGTCTCGATCCAGCCGGTCGAGAAGACGTTGACCGACGAGGATTTCGAGGCGCTGGCCAAGCGCATCGTCGAGAATGTCGGCAAGCAGACGGGCGGCGTGCTGCGCGGCTGAGACTTGCGAGCGGATGACGAATCGCTCTCCAAAGGGCGATGGACCATCTGCGCTATTCTGGGCTCTCCTTCGAGAAACAGCGTACGGCTTTTCTCGACATCGTCGCGGCTGACCCGCTGCTTGCCGAAACGCTGGCGAGGGTGCGCGCGCTTGCGCTGCCGGATTGGCTGGTGGTTTCCGGCGCGCTTTACAATAGCGTCTGGAACCACCTGACCGGCAAGCCATCGGGCTACGGCATCAGGGATGTCGACCTGTTTTATTTCGACGACTCCGACCTGTCCTACGAGGCCGAAGACGCGGTGATCCAACGGGCCGCCAGGCATTTCGAAGGACTGCCGCTGCCGGTGGAAGTACGCAACCAGGCGCGCGTGCACCTGTGGTATCCGGAAAAGTTCAGGCAGCCGTGCCCGCGCTATGCGAGTGCCAGCCAATCCGTCAGCTATTTTGCCTCGAAGACGCATGCGGTGGGGGTGCGCTACGACGCCGACGGGCAGCTGGACCTCGTGGCGCCGTTCGGGCTCGACGACCTTTTTTCGTTTCGAATTACGCCCAGCCGGCTGATGGATAACCGGAAGACGCATGAGGAGAAGGGCGCGCGAGCGCGGGCGTATTGGCCGGAGATTACGGTGGTGCCGTGGTGAGCTAACAGAGTTTCAGGTTGGCGCGAGGCATCCCCCTCTGTCACAGAGGGGGGTGCCTCGCGCCAACGCCCTTTAATTCGCTGCACAAAAGGGCGCGCCCTTTTCCACCTTCACCCATTCACCAGCGCCAGCAACTCCTCCGTATAGCGCTTGCCCATAACCTTGTCGGGCGACAGCGCATCGCCGATCGCCGCGACCTCTGCCGCGCTGAGCACGATGTCAGCCGCCGCCGTATTCTGCTCCAAATGGCGGATTTTTCGCGCACCCGGGATCGGCACGATGAAGTCGCCCTGGTGCAGCACCCAGGCCAGCGCCAGCTGCGCCGAGGTGACGCCCTTCTCCATCGCCATCCTTTCCAGCGTGGCGATCACCTTGGCATTGGCTTCCATGGCGTCGGCCTGGAAGCGCGGCAAGGTGCGGCGCCAATCGTCGTCGCTCAGGGTCTCCGGCCTCGCGATGGTGCCGGTGAGCAGGCCGCGGCCGAGCGGGCTGTAGGGCACGAAGCCAATGCCCAACTCGCGGCAGACGGCGAATGTCTCGTCTTCCGGGTCGCGGCTCCACAGCGAGTATTCGCTCTGCACTGCTGATATCGGGTGCACTGCGTGTGCCCGGCGGATGGTGGCGGCACTTGCCTCCGACAGGCCAAGCGCCCGCACCTTGCCCTCGCGCACCAGCTCGGCCATGGCGCCGACCGTATCCTCGATCGGCACGTCCGGGTCGACGCGGTGCTGGTAGTAGAGGTCGATGACATCGGTGCCGAGCCGCTTCAGCGACGCCTCGGCGACGGCCTTGACGTGCTCGGGACGGCTGTCCACACCGGCCATGCGATCCATGCCGGTGCCTTCCTCCAGGATCTTGAAGCCGAATTTGGTCGCGATCGTCACCTTATCGCGAACCGATTTCAGCGCTTTGCCCAGCAGGATCTCGTTCTCGTAGGGGCCGTAGACCTCGGCCGTGTCGAAGAAGTTGACACCTATCTCGACGGCGCGGTGCAAGGTGGCGATCGCCTCGGCTTCCGGCTGGCCGCCATAGGCAAAGCTCATGCCCATGCAACCGAGGCCGACCGGATAGACTTCGAGTTCAGTTCCTAGCTTGCGGGTTTTCATCACGCATCTCCTTGTTGTGATGCCTAGGAAATAACGCCTTGCAGCACGTTCGATAATCGGCTCTTCTTCGTACGGGTCGTTCCATGAAATAGATCAATGAATCGAGCACATCTCTCACAGCTCGCGGTGCTGGCAACCGTTGCCCAATGCGGCAGTTTTCGCGGCGCGGCCAGGGAACTGGCGATAGCTCCCTCCGCGGTGAGCCACGCGGTCTCCAGCCTGGAGGCACGGCTTGGCGTGCGCCTTTTGGCGCGCAGCACACGCAGTGTCGCTCCGACCGAGGAAGGCGCACAATTGCTGGAGCGATTGCGCCCGGCGCTTTCCGAGATCGACCTGGCGCTGGAGACGGCCGTCGAGGCGCGCGACCGGCCCGCCGGGAACTTGCGGCTCAGCGTGCCGCGCACGTCAGCGCATCTGGTGCTGACACCACGGCTCAGCGCCTTTGCATCGGCCTATCCCGACATCGTGCTGGAAATCATCATCGAGGATCGTTTCACCGACGTGGTGGCAGGCGGTTTCGATGCTGGTGTCAGGCTCGGCGAGAGCCTGCAGCGCGACATGATCGCCGTGCGCATCGGGCCGGACATTCGTGGCGCGGTGGTGGGCGCGCCATCCTATTTCGAGGCCATGCCCCGGCCGCGCCACCCGCGCGACCTCGCCGAGCATCGCTGCATCCGCTTCCGCTTCTCCAGCGGCATCCTCTACCGCTGGGAATTCGAAAAGGACGGCGAGGAGGTCGAAATGGCTGTGCAAGGGCCGCTGATCCTCGACGAGGACCATCTGATCGCCCAGGCCGCGGTCGACGGCGCCGGGCTCGCCTTCGTTTTCGAGGACTATGTCCGCGCGCCGCTCGCCGATGGACGGCTGATCCGCGTGCTGGAGGACTGGTGCCCACCCTTCCAGGGATTCTTCGTCTATTACCCGAGCCGCCGCCAGATGCGGCCGGCGCTGAGGGCTTTCGTCGATTTCTTCAAGGTGGGTGGGTAGGCAACTCTCCTCCTCGTCGGCAAGGGGAAGAAAGCTGGCCGCGCCAACGTTCGCCTCGCATGCAGGCTTCAATCACCAACACCGCGACCCGCTATGGATGGGCAACCATCGTCCTCCACTGGCTGATCGGGATTATCTTCATCGGCCAGTTCATGCTCGGCTTCGTCATGGTCAGGACCCCGAGCCAACGCACGGCCTTCGAATTGATCCAGCTGCACAAATCCCTGGGCTTCCTGCTGCTGGGGCTCATCATCCTGCGTATAGCCTGGCGGCTCGGCAATGCGGCACCGCCCTTGCCGCCTTCTGTCGGCGCCCTGGAGCGCCGCTCGGCGCCGCTGGCGCATCTGGCGCTCTATGCCTTCCAGATCGCCCTGCCCCTGTCAGGCTGGGCGCTGGTGTCGGTCTCGACGCTGGAGATTCCCAGCATGCCGTTCAACCTGTTCGTCATGCCGAACCTGCCGCTCGCCGAATCCGATGCCGCCGAAAGCTTTTGGACGTCGGCACACTGGTATCTCGCCTATGCCGGCGCGGCGCTTGTCGCCCTGCATGTCGCGGCTGCCCTGCGCCACCATTTCCTGCTTCGCGACGGGGTGCTCACGCGTATGATCACGCCTTCGTCAGCCGGGGAATAGAACGCGCCTTGGTCTCGTTTGTGGGGTGAGGACGCCAGAGAGCGCTGCCTCCTAACAAGGAACAACCCAATGCGTGCGCGAATCCTCGGATTGGCGGCTGCCGCCGCCTGCCTTGCCATGCCTGTTTATGCGGCGGTCGTGCTCGGCGATGCCGCCGGCAGCTATACGATCAGCCAGGCTGGCTCCTCGATCCGCTTCACCATCGGCAAGGCCGGCGGCGGCGGGTTCGATGGTGCCTTTGCCCGTTTCAAGGGAACGATCCGCATCGACAACAAGGACGTCGGCCGCTCGAAGGTCGACCTCACCATCTATCCGGAAAGTGTGGGCACCGGCCAAGGCCGCATCGATGCGTTCCTGCGCTCCGACGCGGTGTTCGACGCGGCCAACAGTCCCGAAATCCAGTTCCGCTCGACCAGCGTGACCCGCACCGGCGACACGTCGGCCCTTGTCACCGGCAGGCTGACGGCGCGCGGCAAGACGTTTCCGGAAAAATTCACCGCCGAGCTCGACGGGTTGAAGGGCGGGACGATCAAATTCCATGTCACCGGCAAGGTGCTGCGCTCGCGCTACGGCATGGATGTCGGCACGCCGCTCTATTCCAACGTCGTCGATTTCGACATGACGCTGACCGGGAAAAGGGGCTAGCGCGCGGCTGAGGTGCCTGGGTTCCTTGCCCGCTTTCGTGGGGCGAGGAACCTAGCGACCTGCATTGGCTTTTCCAGCGATTTCAGGCAAACCTCCTTGCCTGTAATCTATAGGGAGAAGCGTGATGTTCCGATGGGGTGTGTTGTCGACGGCCAAGATCGGCCGCGAGCAGCTGTTGCCGGCAATCGTCGAAGCGGAGAACGGCGTGCTGTCGGCGATCGCCAGCCGCGACCTAGCGAAGGCCAAGGCATTGGGCGACCGCTTTGGCGCGCGCCATGCCTTCGGCTCCTATGAGGAGTTGCTCGCTTCCAACGAGGTCGATGGCGTCTACATCCCGTTGCCGACCTCGCAGCATGTCGAATGGACTGCAAAAGCCATCGAAGCGGGCAAGCATGTGCTGGTCGAAAAGCCGCTGGCACTCGATGCCAAGGACATCGCGCCGCTGATCAAGCTGCGCGACCAGAAGAAGGTGCTGGTCTGCGAAGCCTTCATGGTCATCTACCACCCGCAGTGGATCAAGGTGCGTGATCTCATCGCCAGCGGCGCCATCGGCCGGCTGCGCCATGTGCAGGGCGCGTTTTCCTACTACAATGTCGACCCCAACAACATGCGCAACAAGCTCGATCTCGGCGGCGGCGCGCTGCCCGACATCGGCGTCTACCCGACCGTGTCGACGCGCTTCTCGACCGGAAAGGAGCCACTGCGCGTACAGGCGACGATCGAGCGCGACAAGACATTCGGCACCGACATCTATTCGTCGATCCGCGCCGATTTCGGCGATTTCGAACTGTCATTCTACCTGTCGACGCAGATGGCGGCGCGGCAGGTGATGGTGTTCCACGGCGAGAAGGGTTTCATCGAACTGTTCTCGCCCTTCAATGCCGGGCTCTACGACCATCACCGCGTCGAACTGCACAACCAGAACCACACCGAGGCGCAGGTGTTCCGCTTCCCCGGCACGCAGCAATACAGGCTCGAGGTCGAGACCTTCGCGCGGGCAGCTCTTGGCGGCAAGGAGCGCGTCTTCACGCTGGAAGAATCCGTGCTCAACCAGAAAGTCATCGACGCCATCTTCCGCGCCGGCGACACAGGCGGCTGGGAGACCGTCTGAAACCCGTACTACATAGACGGCTAATCCTGGGGAGGAAAAATGGCTGACGACGCGGATGTGATCATTGTCGGCGCCGGCCTTGCCGGACTGGTTGCCGCCGCCGAGCTTGCGGAAGCGGGCAAGAAAATCATCATCGTCGACCAGGAGCCGGAGCAATCGCTGGGCGGCCAGGCGTTCTGGTCGTTCGGCGGGCTTTTCCTCGTCGATTCACAGGAGCAGCGGCGCATGCGCATCCGCGACTCCCATGACCTGGCGCTCGAGGACTGGATGGGCACCGCCGCCTTCGACCGGCCGGAAGACCACTGGCCACGCAAATGGGCCGAGGCCTATGTCGGCTTCGCCGCCGGCGAGAAGCGCTCCTGGCTGATCGAGCGCGGCCTGAAATTCTTTCCTGTCGTCGGCTGGGCCGAGCGCGGCGGCGGCAACGCCATCGGCCATGGCAATTCGGTACCGCGCTTCCACATCACCTGGGGCACCGGTCCCGGCGTGCTCGAGCCTTTCGTGCTGCGCGTGCGCGAGGCGCAAAAGCGGGGATTGATCGACTTCAGGTTTCGTCACCGGGTCAATGCCCTGACGCGGACGGGTGCAGCCGTGACCGGCGTACAGGGCGACATCCTGCAACCGAGTCCTGTCGAGCGCGGCCACAAGAGCCCGCGCGACGTATCAGGCGGTTTCGCATTGCAAGCGCAGGCGGTGATCGTCGCCTCCGGCGGCATTGGCGCCAACCATCGGCTGGTGCGGGAAAACTGGCCCAAGCGGCTGGGCAACGCGCCGCAGCGCATGATCACCGGCGTGCCGGACCATGTCGACGGCCGCATGCTGGCCATATCGGAACACGCCGGCGGCAGGGTCATCAACCGCGACCGCATGTGGCACTATGTCGAGGGCGTCAAGAACTGGGCGCCGATCTGGACAGACCATGCGATCCGCATCCTGCCCGGCCCATCCTCGCTGTGGCTCGATGCCCGGGGAAAACGCCTGCCGGTGCCACTCTATCCCGGCTTCGACACGCTGGGCACGCTCAGCCACATCATGAGCACCGGCTTCGATTATTCCTGGTTCATCCTGACGAAAAAGATCATCCAGAAGGAATTCGCGCTATCGGGCTCGGAGCAGAACCCGGACCTGACGGGAAAAAGCTGGCGCCAGGTGCTCGGCCGCGCCACGAGCGGCATCCCCGGCCCGGTCAAGGCGTTCATGGAAAAGGGCGAGGACTTCATCGTCGAGGCCGATCTTTCGAAACTGGTCGCGCGCATGAACGCGCTGGCCGGCGGCGAACCGCTGCTTGACGTCGCAACGGTCGAACGCGAGATCCGCGCCCGCGACATGCAACTCGACAATCCGTTCTCCAAGGACATGCAGATCACCGCGCTGCGCGGCGCGCGCGCCTATCTCGGCGACCGCCTGATCCGCACGGCAAAGCCGCACAAGATGCTCGACCCGGCGAACGGACCGCTGATCGCGGTGCGCCTCAACATCCTGACCCGCAAGACGCTGGGCGGCCTGCAGACCGATCTCGACAGCCGCGTGCTCGATGCCGGCGGCCAGCCGGTGCCGGGCCTCTATGCGGTCGGTGAAGTGGCGGGCTTCGGCGGCGGCGGCGTGCATGGCTACGCGGCGCTCGAAGGCACATTCCTGGGCGGCTGTATCTTCTCGGGCCGCAGCGCCGGCCGGGCGGCGGCACGCTCAGTGGGGTGAGACAGCGGCGTGCTGCCGGCATTTGGCTGAGCCGCTGCCATCGACCCAATAAACCGCGGCTTAGGAGATTTGGCGCGCCCGAAGAGATTCGAACTCCTGACCCCCAGATTCGTAGTCTGGTGCTCTATCCAGCTGAGCTACGGGCGCGCATCAGGCCATGTTTTCGACGGCCCCGCGATCCGGTCCGAAAGACCGGCCGCGAATGTGTGCAGTTCCCTAACGACTGAATTCGCGAAAAGCAAGCCGATCCGGCAAAAGTTTTGTCGCAAGCCTGTCATGCGGCGATGCCGGCGCTCATCCCGGCCATTTGAGCCGCTGTGACTGGCCTGATCCTGGCGATCGGGAACTGTTGGAGAGAGCGACGGGTCCGGAAGGTGGTAATCTCGGGAAACGGCACGGAAGCCGTCAGGCCGGGCGGCGCAGGCTGCCACGGGCCTGGTCGAGCCGCACCGGCTGGTCGGGGATGGTGACGGCGAATGTGGTGCGCCCGCCGATCGATTCGACCAGTTCCACCGTGCCGCCATGCGCCCTGATCAGTTCATGCGCGATCGCCAGGCCAAGGCCGGTGCCGCCGCTGCGCGCCGAGCCGCGGAAGGCCGCGAACAGGTTTTCGCGCGCCTTGGGCGGCAGGCCAGGGCCGGTGTCGGTGACGGCGATGCGGCTTACGCTGCCCATGCGCTCGGCCGAGACCGCCAGCCGCCGCACCACGGCGCTTTCGGTATCGGCCGCCATCGCCTGCACCGAGTTGCGGCAAAGATTGGTGAGCACCCGGAAGAGCTGGTCGGAATCGGCATCCACCTCGAAAGCCATCTCGACCGCGTTGATGAACTCGATGCCCTGCTCGATGTCGAGCAGGCCGTGCACGTCCTCGACCAGTTGGCGCAGCCTCACCCTGCGGCGCGACGGCGGCGGCTCCTGCGTGCGGCCGTAATGAAGCACGCCCTCCGAATAGGAGACGGCGCGGTCGAGCGCGCGCAGAAGCTTCGGCGCAAAGGCCTGCACGGTCGGATCCTTGACCAGGCGAAGGCGGTCCGACATCAGCTGGGCGGAGGCCAGGATGTTGCGCATGTCGTGGTTGATCTTCGACACCGCGAGACCGAGGTCGGCCAGATGCTTCTGCTCGGCCAGCATCTTTTGCAGCCGCTCCTGCATCTGCGACAGTTCGCGCTCGGCCACTCCGATCTCGTCGGAACGAGCAGCGGGGCGGATGATCCGTCCAGGGTCGTCGGGAGCTTCCGAGAAGGAGAGCATGGAGCGCGTCATGGTACGGATCGGCCCGATCATGATCAGGTCGATCGCGGCATAGACCAGCATGGCCGTGAACAGCGAGATCAATAGCGAGACGAAAGCGACGTTGCGCGAATAGATGAGCATGGCCTTGCGGAGCGAATAGTCCGGCATGATCAGCTCGAACTCCTTGTCGCTGTCGCCGACCGGCCCGAAGACGCGCAGCATCCTGTCGCCGCCGAAAAACAGCGTATCCAGCGCGCCGGTCATGCCCTTGATCATGCCGACGCTGGCGAGATCGATGTGTTCGTCGACCTGCGGCGGCATGTCGGCCACCACCAGAAGCCGCGACACGCCGCCGTCGCGCACCGCGATCGCCTTGGCGCCGATCGCCATCAGCACGTCATTCTGGGCCGTACGCGACAGCGAGGTCGACTCGCCCTGCACCAGCACGATCGACACGGCTGCGGCCGTGCTCAGCCTCTCCTTGAGCCAGCTCAGCCGGTAACTGGCGATCCAGGGCAGGAAGATGAGCACTTCGGCCAAAAGCACGAAAACGATGGTGAGCAGCAGCAGCTTCGTCGACAGACCACGCGACAGCGGTACCGTGCGGACAGCGGCTGACGCCGGTCCGGTCCCTTCCCCTGCTTGGCTGGCTTCGTTCATGCGACTCGATCTTCACAATCACTTGATCAGCCAAGATTAGGCGATTACGGCTTTTTTGCCAATTTCTCCCTTGGTCGGAAAAATAGATGCTCCAAAACAGGTGCGTCTTTAGGGCGCCGACGCCGGATTGACTTCCAAAACCCTTCTTTCTATAAGCCCGCTCACGCTCGGGCCATTCGTCCCGGCGCGGTTTCGATCGCGCCAAAACCGGCCCGGCAAAGCTCCTGTTACAAAGTGACAGAATCAAGAAGGGCCGCACCCCGCGGTATTAAAACAAATGAAGCGTACCTACCAACCGTCCAAACTCGTCCGCAAACGCCGGCACGGCTTCCGTGCCCGCATGGCCACCAAGGGTGGCCGTGGCGTCGTCGCAGCTCGCCGCAACCGCGGCCGCAAGCGGCTCAGCGCCTAAGCGAGACGAGATCGTTGCCCGCAACCGGCAAGCCAGTGGGGCAAAATCCCGAGCGGCTTCTGAAACGCGCGGAATTCCTGGCCGTCCGTCGTGGTGAAAAGCGACGCGGACGGTTTTTCCTCGTCGAGGTCCTCGACCGCGGCGATGGCGGGGTGCCGCGCGTCGGCTACACCGTCACCAAGAAGGTCGGCAACGCCGTTGTGCGCAACCGCGTCAGGCGCCGGCTGAAAGAAGCCGTCCGCGTCCATGCCGCAGATGACATGGTGCCCGGCAATGATTATGTCATCGTCGGGCGCGATGATGCGCTGCGCGCCCCTTTCGGCCAGTTGAAGGCCGAACTCTCCCGCCGACTTCGCGGAACACGATAGGCCAAGGGCTCTCGATGGAAAACAACCGGAACTTCTTCATCACCATCGCCCTGTCGGTGCTGATCCTGGCGGTATGGCAGTACTTCTACGTGCTGCCGCGCAGCGAGGCGCAGCGCGAGGCCGCCAAGATCGAGCAGCAGCGCGTCGAGGAACAGAAGAAGGCGGCCGATGCGGCCAATCCGGGCGCATCGACACCGGCCCCAGGCGCGACCACCCCGGGCGCCATTCCCAACGCGCCCGGTGGTGACGTGGTCACCGTGGCCGGCCGCGATCAGGCGCTGGCGGCATCCAAGCGCGTCAAGATCGACACGCCGAGCCTCGAGGGCTCGATCAATTTGACCGGCGCGCGGCTCGACGACCTCAAGCTCAAGCACTACACCGAGACGGTCGACAAGAATTCGCCCGAGATCGAGCTGCTCAACCCGCAGGCGCTGCCCACCGGCTATTTCGCCGAGATCGGCTTTGTCGGCAACGACAAGACCGGCGCGGTGCCGGGTGCGGAGACGGTGTGGAGCGTGGACGGCAATCCGACGCTGACCCCGTCGACGCCGGTGACGCTCACCTACACCAATGACAAGGGCCTGACCTTCAAGCGCACCTTCTCCGTCGACGCAAACTACATGTTCACCGTGTCGGACACGGTGCAGAATTCAGGCTCGAGCGCGGTTTCGCTGTTCAACTATGGCCGTGTCACGCGCTACGACAAGCCGGCCGTCGCCAGCACCTATGTGCTGCATGAAGGCCTCATCGGCTTCACCGGCACGGAAGGCCTGCAGGAACACAAATACGCCTCGGTCGAGAAGGACAAGCAGTACCAGCCTGGCAAGTCGACCGACGGCTGGCTCGGCATCACCGACAAATATTGGGCCGTCACGCTGGTGCCGACCGAGAAGCAGCCGTTCCAGCCGCGCTATGCGTATTTCGAGGATGGCCGCCACCGTTACCAGTCCGACTTCCTGACCGACCCGATCAATGTCGAGGCCGGCCAGTCGGCGACCGTCGAGACCGAAATCTTCGCCGGCGCCAAGGAAGTCGGCAAGATCAACGCCTATGCCGAAGAGCGCCATATCAAGCGGTTCGACCTTTTGATCGACTGGGGCTGGTTCCACTTCATCACCAAGCCGATGTTCTGGCTGATCGACACGCTCTACAAGTTCCTCGGCAATTTCGGGCTGGCGATCCTGGCCACCACGGTCATCGTGAAAGCCATTTTCTTCCCGCTCGCCAACAAGTCATACGCGTCGATGGCGAACATGAAGAAGGTGCAGCCCAAGATGCTCGAGATCCGCGAGAAATACGCGGACGACAAGATGAAGCAGCAGCAGGCGATGATGGAGCTGTACAAGACCGAGAAGATCAATCCGCTCGCCGGCTGCTGGCCGGTGGCGCTGCAGATCCCGGTCTTCTTCTCCCTCTACAAGGTGCTCTACATCACCATCGAGATGCGGCATGCGCCGTTCTTCGGCTGGATCCAGGATCTGGCCGCGCCCGATCCGACCTCGATCTTCAACCTGTTCGGGCTGGTTCCGGTCACGCTGCCGCATATGCTGATGATCGGTGTGTGGCCGCTGATCATGGGCGTCACCATGTTCCTGCAGATGCGCATGAACCCGACGCCGCCGGACCCGACGCAGGCTGCGATCTTCACCTGGATGCCGGTCATCTTCACCTTCATGATGGCCGGATTCCCGGCGGGTCTCGTCATCTACTGGGCCTGGAACAACACGCTGTCGATCCTGCAGCAGGGCGTGATCATGAAGCGCCAGGGCGCCAAGATCGAGCTGTGGGACAATCTGGTGGCGCTGTTCCGCAAGAAACCGTCACCGGCGGAATAGCCGGCGCCTCTTTGGCAAGAGAGCCCGCCCCAGCGACTGAGCCATAAAGTTGGACGGTCTCGGCAAGCAAACAGATTTAACGGCTGGGTCCTGTGTTCTACAGGGCCCAGCCTTTTAGTTTCAGCGATGCGGTGGTCCGGCACGCGATAAAACAGGCACCGAGTCGGCAATTCCTGGTCTCCGTTATTGCCGGCAAATCAGCCGGCCCTCGCCGCTGCCGGATTGTTCCGCATGGAACTTATCCTGCGTTCAAGAGTTCGCGCAAAAGGCTTCCTAAGCTCCCGCGTGAGAGGATCAGGTCGGCGCGCCCATCCAAATTCAAGGCAGTGCAGCGGATCGACCTCATCACATGCAACTTGCAGAGAGGCATTCCGATGAGCAGCAACATTCACCCAAAGACGGCCAAGCCCACCAACAAGGATTTGAAGCAGAATCCCGGAATCGGCGCCTCCAGGGGCACGATCAAGGGAGGCAATCTTCTCGACGAGGACGAGGAACTGGACGGCGAGAACACTTTCAAGGGAGATGTCGATAACGACACCACGCCGCAAGGCGGCGTCAATCCCCGGCAGACCGGGCGAACCAACCAATAAGCCTGCGCGATCGACGTGAGCTGCCGAGGAAGACCGGATGGTCTGCCGGAGCCGGGAGAGCGCCACCGAAACGCCTTCGCTCTCGAGATGACATCACGTCGATCCGATCAATCGCCTGATTGGAGGCTCTCATGCTGGATTTCGAGCACGCCAGGCATCGGATGGTGGAGGCGCACATCGCGCGCCGTGGAGTGCATGACAGGCGGGTTCTGAATGCGGTGCGCCGGGTTGCGCGAGAGCAATTCGTCGACGAGGGTTTCGAGGAATTTGCCTATGAGGACAGCCCGCTGCCGATCGGCAGCGGACAGACGATCTCGCAACCCTTCATCGTCGCGAAAATGGCGGAGATCGCCGAGATCGAGGCGACCGATCGCGTGCTGGAAATCGGCACCGGCTCGGGCTACGCGGCTGCCGTGCTGGCCGAACTTGCTGAACACGTCTTCACCATCGAGCGGCATCGATCGCTCGCGCAGCAGGCGGAGCGGCGGCTCAATGCCGCCGCTTATCGAAATATCGAGGTCAGGGTCGGCGACGGCACGAAAGGCTGGCAGGAAAAGGCACCCTTTGACGCCATCGTCGTCGCGGCCGCCGGAACGTCCATCCCCCTCGGCTTGCAGGAGCAGTTGGAGATCGGCGGCAGGCTGATCATCCCGGTCGGTGAAGACCTCTATTCCCAGCGGCTCGTTCGCGTCACGCGGATCGCTGCAAACAAGTTCGAGGAGGAGGACCTCGGTGGTGTCATGTTCGTACCGCTGATCGGCGAGCATGGCGGACACGACGAAAACGCGTCGGTGCGCGAGGCGCACGCTCCTCCATTGCCGCAGCAAATTGCAAGGGCGGCCGAAGATTTGCCGCAGATCGACGATCCGGCCTTCGGCGCGATGTTCGATCGGTTCGGCAGCCGGCGCGTCGTCCTGCTCGGGGAGGCGAGCCACGGCACTTCGGAATTTTATCGTGCCCGTGCGGCTGTCACCCGACGCCTCCTCCAGCGACACGGCTTCACCATCGTGGCCGTCGAGGCGGATTGGCCGGATGCGGCGCAGATCAACCGGTATGTTCGCGGAGGGGAGCGGCGGTCGGATGCGCAGCCGCTCTTCCAGCGCTTCCCGACCTGGATGTGGCGCAACGCCGAGGTGTCCGAATTCGTCGGCTGGCTGCATAAATACAACCGGGATGTGCCCGGTCATGCGCGGAAAGCAGGCTTCTATGGGCTCGATCTCTACAATATGAGCGGCTCGATCGCCACGGTGCTTGCCTATCTGGACAAGGTCGATCCCGAAGCGGCCGCCGTCGCGCGCGAGCGCTATGGCTGTCTGATGCCCTGGCAGAACGAGCCCAGCACCTACGGACGCGCGGCGCTGCGGCCGGGCTACAGAACCTGCGAAGAGGCCGTTGTGCGACAGTGCATGGATTTGTTCGAGCGATCCATGATGGAGGGCGACGGCGATCTCCTCGACGCCAAGCAGAGTGCACGTCTGGTCGCATCGGCCGAGCGCTACTACCGCGTGATGTATTATGGTGGCGCCGAGACCTGGAACCTCCGCGATCGGCACATGTTTGAAACGCTCGATCAACTTCTCGAAGCGCATGGGCCGGAGTCGAAGGCCGTGGTGTGGGCGCATAACTCGCATATCGGGGACGCGCGGCATACCGACATGGGCACTGTCCGTGACGAGTTGAACATCGGCCAGCTCTGCCGGGAGCGCTTCGGTGCCCAGGCGGCGCTGATCGGCTTCGGGACGGATACCGGTACTGTCGCCTGTGCCTCGGATTGGGACCGTGAGATGGAGGTAAAGGACGTAAATCCGTCGCTGCCGGGCAGCTTCGAGCGGCTGTGTCACGAGAGCGGCAAACTGTCGTTCCTGCTGGATTTTGAGCGCCATGGCCAGCTCGGCGCCGATCTGGCGGCGCCGAGGCCGGAACGCTATATCGGCGTCATCTACAGGCCGGAGACTGAACGGCTCAGCCATTACATGGACTCGTCCGTCTCCCGCCAGTTCGACGCCTTTGTCTGGTTCGATCGAACGTCCGCGGTCACGCCGCTCAGCAAGCCGACCGACAGCATCGGCAAGGTACCGGATACATTTCCCTTCGGCATCTGAATGTCCGGGACTTACTTCCAGTGACGGGTCGGCCTGTCCGCAATCGCGCGGCCCGTCGAAAAAGCCTGGTTCGTCCAGATATTTTCTTTGGGCAGGCCTCCATTCACGTTCCCGTGATCGGCGAAACTGCAGGCTCCCGCGCGGCGTGACTGCTTGTGCGTTTCCAAAAGGCTATCAATTCCGATCAGCCCTCACCCGGAGGAAGACCACATGCGCTTGCCCACATTCAGGACCATCGCCGTATCAGCCCTTGTCGCCAGCATGGCGATTGCCGCCCCAGCCCACGCCAAAAACCCGAATGTCGGCGGCGCGCCGATGTACGCCACCAAGAACATCGTGCAGAACGCGGTCAAGTCGAAGGATCACACGACGCTGGTCGCCGCCGTCAAGGCCGCCGGCCTGGTCGACACGTTGCAAAGCGCGGGTCCGTTCACCGTGTTTGCTCCGACCAACGAGGCTTTCGCCGCACTGCCGGACGGCACTGTCGATACGCTGCTCAAGCCCGAGAACAAGGACAAGCTCACCAAGGTGCTGACCGCGCATGTCGTGGCTGGCAAGATTTCAGGTGCCGAGATGATGAAGAAGGCCAAGGCGATGGGCGGCAAATACGAGATGAAGGCCGTCTCGGGCGACACGCTCACGGCCGAGATCAAGAAAGGCAAGCTCTACATCATGGACGAGTCCGGAGGCGAGGCGAAGGTGACGATCGCCGACGTCAACCAGTCGAACGGCGTCATTCACGTCGTCAACAAGGTGCTGTTGCCGAAGTAACGGCTTCCGGCGAAAGGGGGCGTTGGCAGGCCGTTGGGGCTTTCTCGGTCCGCCATCCCCGCCTCGTGACGAGGTGCCATGTTTCTTGGGAAGCCGTATCGGCGAGGCCGGGGTCCTGTCGTCCCTCACAGGACCCCGGTTTCTTTTTTTGCGTCCTGTGAGGGCGAATGGGCGTCAGCGGCGCTCAACTTCCGACCGCTTCCACCGCCTCATTCCATGACAGCGCTGTGGTCGATCTTGGCCGGCGTTCCCGGTTTGCGCAGCAGGAGCACCAGCGGGATGGCGGCCAGCGACAGGAGCATCATCAGCTTGAAGTCGTTCATGTAGCTGATAACGGTCGCCTGCAGCGTCACCACGCCGTCGAGCGCGGCGCGGCCGGCGGCGGTGTAGGGGTTCATCGCCTGGAAGATCGCCGGATCGTTGAACGCCTGGTTGAAGGGCGTCACATAGGTGGCGATGCTGGCGTGGTTGATCTGCACATTCTGCGTCAGGAGCGCGGTGACCACCGATATGCCGACGCTGGAGCCGATGTTGCGCGACAGATTGTAGAGGCCGGTGCCTTCCGCGCGCCGCTCCGGCGCCAGCGTGGCGAAGGTTATGGTGGTCAGCGGCACGAACAGGAAGCCGAGCCCCGCCCCCTGGATGAACCCGGTGGAGATGATGGTCCATTGCGAAACGTCGGGCGTCCAGCCGGTCATGTCGTACATCGCCCAGGCGGTGATCAGCAGGCCGATGAGCAGCAGCCAGCGCGTGTCGACCTTGCCGATCAGCCGGCCGACCAGGAACATGCAGGCCATCGTGCCAAGCCCGCGCGGCCCCATGACGATGCCGGCCGTCACCACGGGGTAGCCCATCAGCGTCTGCAGATAGGGCGTCATCAGCGCCAGCGAGGCCAAGTAGGTGATGCCGATGATGAAGATGAAGATCATGCCGACGGCGAAATTCCGGTCCAGGAACAGCCTCGGATTGACGAAGGTGTTGCGGCCGGTGAAGGTGTGGACGAGGAAGATGTAGAAGGCCGATGCGCAGATCACCGCCTCGACGATGATCTCGGATGACGAGAACCAGTTGAGCTGCTCGCCGCGATCGAGAAACATCTGCAAGGCAGCGATGGTGATGCTGAGCATGCCGAAACCCAGCCAATCCAGCCTCGCCCTGAAGTCCAGCTTGGTTTCCAGGACGTACAGCGACACGCCGGCGAAGGCCAGCGCGCCGATCGGCACGTTAATGTAGAACACCCAGCGCCAGCTGACATTTTCGGTCAGCCAGCCGCCGATGACCGGTCCCAGCACCGGCCCGACCATCACCGAAATGCCGAACAGCGCCATCGCGGAGCCGCGCTCTTCCACACTGTAGATATCGAGCAGGATGCTCTGCGAGAGCGGCACCAGGGCCGCGCCGAACAGGCCCTGCAGCAGGCGAAAGCCGACGATTTGCGGCAGCGACTGCGCGAAGCCGCACAGCACCGAGGCAACGACGAAGCCGGTGATCGAGGTCAGGAGGATGCGCTTGCGGCCGAAGCGGTTGGCGAGGTAGCCCGAAGGCGGCGTCATCACCGCCGCCGCCACGATGTAGGAGGTCAAAACCCAGTTGATCTGGTCGGCGCTGGCCGAGACGCTGCCCTGGATGTAAGGCAGCGCGACATTGGCGATGGTGGTGTCCAGCGCCTGCATGATGACGGCCAGGATCACGCAGGCGGTGATGGCGCCGCGATTGGCGACCGCCGGCGTGGCAGCTGTCGCGGACGCGCTGGTCATGACTTTTGTCCGAACAGGCCGACGAGATTGGTGACGAAGTCGGGCAGGCCGCGTGCATGGCCCGTCTCGACGTCGACCACCGCGCTCATGCCGCCGCGCAGCGGCGGCTTGCCGTCGATACCATCGATGGTCACGCGCATCGGGATGCGCTGCACGACCTTGACCCAGTTGCCGGTGGTGTTCTGCGCCGGCAGCAGCGAGAAGCTCGACGAGGAGGCGGGGCTGATCGAGGCAACGGTGCCGTGCCACACGGCGCCCGGATAGGTGTCGACGCTGATCGTCGCCGTCTGTCCCGGCCTGACATAGGTCAGCTCGGTTTCCTTCGGCTCGGCCGCGATCCACAGGTCGGTCGACGAGACCAGGCTGAACGCCGGCTGCGAAGCCGGCAGGTACTTGCCGACCTGCAGCGCGTCGACATTGGTGACGATGCCGTCGAACGGCGCCTTGACCACGGAATCGGCGAGGTTGCGCTGCGCATCATCGACGCCCGACTTGGCCTGCAGGTAGAAGGGGTTCTTCTCCACCGGCTGTTTGGCGTCGCCGCCGAGCTGGGCGAGCGTGGCCTGCGCCTGCGCCTTGGCGACGGACACTTTCTGGCGCGCGGCGACGAGGTCGTGCTGGGCGCTGTCGAAAGACGCCTTCGAGGCGGTGGAGGTCTTGAGCAGATCCTGCTGCCGCTGGAAGGCGGCCTCATAATAGGGGATGTCGGCCTGCGCCTGCTCGATCTGCGACAGCGACTGCTGGTAGCTCGCCTCCAGGGTCAGCACCTGGTTGCGCACGGTGCCGAGCTGGGCCTGGGCGGCGGCGAGAGCGGTCTCGAAGGAGGCCGGCCGCAGGCGAAACAGCACGTCGCCCTTCTTCACGGCCTGGTTCTCATGCACGTCGATCTCCTGCACCGTGCCGGAGACGTCAGTGGAGACGCCGAGCGACTGGGCCTGGATATAGGCATTGTCGGTCGTCATGATCTGGCCGCCGGTGACGTAGTAATAGCCACCGACGACGAGCGCGACCGGAAGCAGGGCAAAAAGGACCGGCCGTGTCAGGCTGCGCTTCGGTTTGGCCGGAACAGGAGGGGCGACGGCGGCGGGGGCCTGCCGTGGCTGCGGCTCCTTGGCCGGAGCCTCGAGTGCCGCAGGCTCCAGGGCGGCCGGCGTTTCCAGCTCGTCATTGTCGATGACGACGTTGGCCCGCCGCTGCTCCCGCTCATTGTCGAGCTGGATGATCTGGTCGCTTCGACCCGATGGCGTCTCGTCTCCAGCGGGCTTTTTGGGATATGTTGATTCAGCCATGTATTTTCTCCCGGTCGACGGCCGGCTGGGTGCAAGCCGCGAGCAGATTGGATTTGATCAAGCTTAGGGTTTGCAGCAGACGCTGCTGTGTCTCAGGCGAAAGGCCGGCGAAGGCCTCGTCTCGAGTTTTCTGGCCGTTGCCGCGCATGATCTCGAGCAGCGGACGGGCCTGCGGCTTCAGGTAAAGCAGCCAGGCCCTGCGGTCGGCGGGATCGGGCCGGCGCTCGATGAAGCCGCGGGCCTCCATCTTGTCGAGCAGCCGGGCGAGCGTGATCGGCACGATCTCGATAAGGTCGGCGAGCTTGTTCTGGTGGATGCCTTCATGCAGCGAAAGGTACGCCAGCACCTGCCACTGGGCGCGGGTCAGTCCCGAAGCGCGCGACCGCTGCTCGAACCGCTTGCGAAGCAGGCGCGCAACGTCGTGCAGCACGAAGCTGATATTGGGGGAAGAGGGCATGGCAGGAGATCGGGATCGATGGACAATTTTTCGTGAGCATGCTTATTATCATCATGCACATAATCCCGCTGGACGCGCCGCGCAAGACCGATTAAGCCTCGGGCAGGAAAAAACGCATGGTCCACGGCACCGCAAAGGCCGCCTGGCGATGTGGATTTGCCGGCAAGGATTTGGCGATGAATTGGATTGGGATCGCGGCCGTCACGGCTCTCATTGGGTGCCCCGGCGCCGCGGCTGCCAAGGATGCGGTCAGTTGTGGCGGCGCCGCCATGCTGGGCGGCGCACAGCTCAATTGCAGCCACGTCGAATCCAAGGCGCCGCCGCAGTTCTGCACGTTTAGCTGGGATCTACACACGATGGCGGGCGATCAAAAAGTCGTCGAAGGCAGCTTCATGCTGCCGCCCGGAGCGTCGAACGTGCAGGTGTATCAGGGCAGTGGGTTCGACAGCGCGCTGTCCAATCCGATCGTGATCTGCCGCGGCGACAAATGAGCATGGCGAGCAAGGAAGGCTCGCTCGTCAGCCGATTGGTGCTATAGGGCGGATCACGTTATTTTGACCAGGCGCGCGGATTGCGGATCGGCGTGGCTATCAATTCCTGGACGGACTTCGACATGGACGGACCCAACCCCGGCATCAAGCACCCGATCCCGATGCACACACGCGTCGGCTTCCTGAAGCCTCTGGTGACAGTGCCGAATATCGAGATCGGCGACTTCACCTATTATGACGACCCCGACGGGCCGGACAAGTTCGCCGAAAAATGCGTGCTGCATCACTATCCCTTCATCGGCGACAAGCTCATCATCGGCAAGTTCTGCGCCATAGCCGAAGGCGCGCGCTTCATCATGAATGGCGCCAACCACGCGATGTCCGGCTTTTCAACCTATCCGTTCAACATCTTCGGTCATGGCTGGGAAAACGGTTTTGACCCAGCCACGTGGTCGAAGGAAGTGCGCGGCGACACAATGGTCGGCAGCGATGTCTGGATCGGCATGGAGGCTGTGATCCTGCCCGGCGTGGAAATCGGGCATGGCGCCATCGTCGCCGCCAAATCGGTGGTGACGCACGATGTGCCGCCCTATGCGATCGTCGCCGGCAACGCCGCGAAAGTGGTCAAGATGCGTTTCGACGACAGGACGGTCCGGCGGCTGCTGGCGGTGGCATGGTGGGATTGGCCGGTGGACAAGATCGGCCGCAACCTCGACGCCATCAGGGGCGCCGATATTTCTCTTCTGGAGGCAGCAGCTTGAACGTTCCCAACAGCACCGCGATCGGCACCGACCTGTTCACGCGCGGGTGGATCTTCATCCGCGGCGTGCCGGCCATGAAGTTCCTGCCGCCGGAAGGGCCGCCCGAGATCGCCTTCGCCGGCCGCTCCAATGTCGGCAAGTCGTCGCTGATCAATGCGCTGGTCAACCAGAAGGGCCTGGCGCGCACCTCCAATACGCCAGGGCGCACGCAGGAGCTCAACTATTTCGTGCCGGATGGATTTTCGGGCGAGGGCACCGACCTGCCGCCAATGGCGCTGGTCGACATGCCGGGCTACGGCTATGCCACCGCGCCCAAGGAGAAGGTGGACGAGTGGACCAAGCTGGTCTTCGATTATCTCAAGGGCCGGGTCACGCTGAAGCGGGTCTATGTGCTGATCGATGCCCGCCACGGCATCAAGGCCAAGGACGACGAAGTGCTGTCGCTGCTCGACAAGGCGGCGGTGTCCTACCAGATCGTGCTGACCAAGACCGACAAGATCAAGGCCGCCGGCGTGCCGCGGCTGATCGAGGAGACGCTGGCCAAGATCAAGAAGCGTCCCGCCGCGTTCCCGTTCGTGCTGGCGACGTCATCGGAAAAAGGCGAAGGCCTGGAGGAATTGCAGGCCGCGATCGTGCTCGCCGCCAATGGCGGCTAATCGTCGTGCGCGCATCCGTTGACCGGGCCTTGGCAATCCGTCAGCATCGCAGTGTCGTTCGAGGGCATTCGGATGCGTATCGTTTTTCGTTGTGATCCCGCGCTTGCCGAAACGCTGCCCCGGCCGGTTCCGGCGCGCGGCGTGCTGCCTGACTGGCTCCGCAAGATGCCTCCGAAAGCCTTTTCGGAAATCCATGGGCGAGAAATCCGGACGGTAAAGCAGTGCCCGCCCTTCGTCGATGCCATGACACATGGCTTCATGATCCTGCTGCCATGCGATGTGACTGTGGAGAACGGCGCCTTTGAATGGCGGTGGGACATCGCCGAGCCGTCAACCAAGGGTCATCCGCGTTCGCCGCTCAGCTTCCATGTCGCCGAACAGCTCGCCGGCGCACCGTTCTCGAATGGGCTTGCGGCCATAAAGTTCAACAGTTTCTGGACGATCGAGCTGGAGGAAGGCTGGTCCCTCTTCGCCACCCATCCGGTCAACCGCGATGATCTTCCTTTCCGACTGGTGACTGGTGTTGTCGATGCTGATCATTTCCAGGACGCCGGCATCAATTTCCCGGCAATTTGGACCGACCAGGGTTTCTCAGGAGTACTGGCGAAGGGCACGCCGGTTGCGCAATGCTTTCCAGTGCCACGCGCCGCGCCCGAACTCGTCTTCGAAAGCTTCGATGCCGTGCGCAAGGCTTCCTACGAAAAGACCGTCGCCGATGTTCTTGCCGAGCCCGGCGTCTACCGCAAGCAGTTTCGCGTAAAACGCGCCCGCTAGAACTTTCCTGGAGCTCTCTAGCCGCCAAGCAAGCCCTTCAACGCTTCGCGGTCGACCCAAAGCTTGCCGTGCGGCGCTGACGTCAGGGCCATGGCGATAATGCCGAAAGTCGTGGTGCGCTGCTCGTAGGCCGACCGATAGGCCTCCATCGCGGCGTCCATGTCGCCCGTCTCCTGCAGCGCCACCCCAAGATTGACCGCCGCCTCGGCGTCGCCGGGACGTATCTCCAGCGCTTTGCGATAGGCGGCCGCTGCCCCCACATGATCATGCAGATCCTGCCTGACAAGGGCGAGGTCGAACCATGCCGATGCTGGCGCGTCTCCGTTTACGGCCCGCTCCAGCAAAGGTGCCGCATCGGCAGGCATTCCGTCCTCGAACAGCATGCGGCCCAGACGCGCTGCCGCTTCCGCCGACAGGGGATCGGCAAGTGTCACCTGCCGCCACGCCTCGAGCGCGCGCCTCCGGTCGCCCGCCTCGTCGAGCGTTCGCGCCTGCTCGACAAGCACGGCAGCGTCAGGCGCCAATGCCGCCGCGCGTGAGAGATGGAACAACGCCTGGTCAAAATCCCGTGCCGCCCGCGCCAGACGGCCGGCGAGCAATTGAGCGGATGCGTTGTCAGCCCTGATCGCCAGACTTGCATGAATATGCGTGCGGGCTCCCGATATCTCTCCCTTGGCGAAAAGAACGGCGGCCATAAGGTGGTTGAGAGCTGGGTCGTCGGCGGTCCGGTCAAGAGCCTCCTGGCAAAGCAGCCGTGCCTGCTCGTGACGACCGGCATTGAAGTCCGTCACGATGCGCCGCATCTGATCCTGAAGCTTAGGATCGCCCATACCGATCTGCCTTCACGCTTGCGGCAGGGCTTTTTCGTCCTCGACGAGCTTTTCGGTGCCGTAGGCTTTCAGGAACATGTTGACGCCCGACCTGACGATGTGGTCGATCTCGTCCTGGGTCGGGGCCTTGGTGCGATAGGCGAAGATGCACTGCCGGAAAAGACCGGCCAGGCACAGTTCGGTGAACTGATAGGCGGCGAGGTCGACATCGTCGATCTCGAGCAAGCCGCGCTCGATGGCGGCGTTGAGGAACGTCACCACCTTGTCATGGCCGCGCTTGGGTCCGCGTTCGTAAAAGCGCGCGCCCATATCGGGTATTCTGTCGGAGGCGCCGATCACCGTGCGTTGCGCCTGGATGACCCTGGCCGAGGTGATCTTCATCGACAGAACCTTGCCGAACTTCACCAGCGTCTGGCGCAAGTCGTCGGCGCGGTCGAGCATGTCGTACATGTTCTTGAAGATGGTGCCGCGCTCTTCCTCGATCAGCGCTTCGAACAGCTCTTCCTTGTTGGCAAAGTAGACGTAGATGGTGCCCTTCGAGACCCCGGCCTCGCGGGTGATGTCGTTCATCGAGGCGGCCTCGAAGCCCTTTTCGATGAAGACACGACGGGCGCCATCGATGATCTGGCTGCGCTTGACCGGGTCCTGTCCAGCGGCCGGGCGGCCGCGGCGCAGACCGTCCAGCAGGTCTTCGCACGGATCGGTTTCGCTGTTGCGTACAATCTCAACCATAAAAGTCGGACCTCGAAATAATTCGAACCAATCGGTTCGATTGCCTCTTGATATGGTCTTCTTTACGCGCTATGTCAACGGCCTGATCGAACCGAACGGTTCAGTATTATAACTTTAGAGAGATGTCATGTCCTCGACCGCGTCAACATCAGCCGAAGTCCGCCCTTTCCCCAACGCCAAGGTCGCGCCGGCGACGGAAGCTCCGGAAATTCCCCTCCAGCCGGTCGTCGCACCGCCGCCGGCGGAAGCGCCGGTCAAGAAAAAGCGCTCGGTGCGCTCCTTCCTGCTGCCGATCATCGGCCTTGCCCTTCTGAGCGGCGGCGCCTGGTATGGCTATGACTACTGGACCACGGGCCGCTTCATGATCTCCACCGACGACGCCTATGTCCAGGCCGACATGGCGTTCGTCTCGCCAAAAATTTCGGGCTATGTCGACCAGGTCCTCGTCAGCGAGAACCAGCAGGTCAAGGCCGGCGATCCATTGCTGACGATCGACGCCGGCGACTACAAGATCGCCGTCGCCCAGGCCGAGGCGCAGATCGCCACGCTGGCCAAGACGCTCGACCGCATCGACGCGCAGACCAAGGCCGCGCAAGCCTCGCTTCAGCAGGCGCAGGCGCAGAAGGTCGCCGATCGGGCCGCCGCCGACAATGCCGGCCGGGCCCAGCAGCGCGCCGCGCAACTGGTCAAGACCCATGTCGGCACGCAGGCACAGCTGGACGACGCCCAGACCGCGCTCGACCAGGCCAATGCCGCGCTCGTCGGCGCCGACGCACAGATCGCCGCCGCGCAGGCCAATATCGGTGTGCTCGAGGCACAGCGCGCGGAATCCGCCAGCACGCTGGCATCCCTGCAGCTCGGCCGCGACAAGGCCGCGCGCGACCTCTCCTTCACGGTGCTCAAGGCGCCTTATGACGGCGTCGTCGGCAACCGCTCCGTCGAACAGGGCGATCTGGTCAGCCCCGGCCAAAAGCTCGCCGTGGTCGTGCCTATGGACAAGCTTTACATCGTCGCCAACTTCAAGGAGACGCAGCTTGCCAGGCTCGTGCCCGGCGAAAAGGTCAACATCTCGGTCGATGCCATCGACGGCCAGCCCATCCAGGGAACCGTCTCCTCGCTGGCGCCGGCCTCGGGCGCGGTGTTCTCGCTGTTGCCGCCTGAAAACGCCACCGGCAACTTCACCAAGGTGGTGCAACGCGTTCCGGTCCGCATCGACGTACCGGCCGATGCGCTGAAGACCGGCAAGCTGCGCGCGGGCCTGAGCGTCGTCGTCGCCGTCGACAGCCGTACCGCGCCTGCCGTCACCAGTAACTGATCGCTTTTCGGAGGGCGGCTTGGTGGCTGATTGAAGCACCGAGCCGCCCGGCCTGCCTCAACGGGGCCCCAAGGAGGGCCAGGAAATGGCAACCGCAACCATCACCGCAGGATCGCCGCCGGCAATGCCGGCTGCCCCCGACACGATTTCGACGCGCCGCGTCATCGCTTTCCTGGCGATGGTGTTCGGCATGTTCATGGCGATCCTCGACATCCAGATCGTTTCGGCCTCGCTGGCCGAGATCCAGGCCGGCCTCAGCGCCAGCTCCGACGAGATCCCGTGGGTGCAGACAGCCTACCTGATCGCCGAGGTGGTCATGATCCCGCTGTCGGGCTTCCTCAGCCGCATGCTGTCGACACGCGTGCTGTTCACCGTCGCGGCGGCGGGCTTCACCGCGGCGAGCGCCCTTGCCGCGACCGCCACCAACATCGACCAGATGATCGTCTACCGCGCCGTGCAGGGCTTCATCGGCGGCGGCATGATCCCGAGCGTTTTCGCCGCGGCCTTCACCATCTTCCCGCCCTCGCGCCGTGCCATCGTCTCGCCGATGATCGGCCTGGTGGCGACACTGGCGCCGACCATCGGCCCGACCGTCGGCGGCTATATCAGCCACGCTTTTTCCTGGCACTGGCTGTTCCTGGTCAATGTCGTGCCGGGCATCCTCGTGGCGACCGCTGCCTGGTCGCTGATCGATTTCGACAAGCCCAATCTCAAGCTGTTCTCGAAGTTCGACTGGTGGGGCCTGGCCGGCATGGCGGCCTTCCTCGGCTGTATGGAATACGTGCTTGAAGAAGGCCCGAACAATGACTGGCTGCAGGACCAGGGCGTCTTCATCTGCGCCATCGTCATGACCATCGGCGCGGTGATCTTCTTCTGGCGTGTCTTCACCGCCGAGGAGCCGATCGTCGACCTCAAGGCGTTCAGCAACATCAACTTCGCCTTCGGCTCGCTGTTTTCCTTCGTCATCGGCATCGGTCTCTATGGCCTGACCTATCTCTATCCGGTCTTCCTCGGACGCATCCGCGGCTACGATTCGATGATGATCGGCGAAGCGCTGTTCGTCAGCGGCCTGGCCATGTTCGTCACCGCGCCCATCTCCGGCTTCCTGTCGAGCAAGATGGACCTGCGGCTGATGATGATGATCGGGCTGTTCGGCTTCGCCACCGGTACCTGGTGGATGACGCACCTGACCGCCGACTGGGATTTCTACGAGCTGCTCATCCCGCAGATCCTGCGCGGCTGTTCGATGATGCTGTGCATGGTGCCGATCAACAACATCGCGCTCGGCACTTTGCCGCCGGACCGGTTGAAGAATGCGTCGGGACTGTTCAACCTGACCCGCAACCTCGGCGGCGCCGTCGGCCTCGCCCTCATCAACACCGTGCTGATCGACCGTAATGCCTTCCACTATGCCCGGCTCTCCGAGCATGTGCAGTGGGGCAGTGCCGCCGCGCAGGCCAAGCTGCAGAACATGACGCTCAATTTCGAGCAGACCACCGGCCTCGACGCCACCAGTGCCGCGATCTCCAAGCTGTCGGGCATGGTCCAGCAGCAGGCGGCGCTGCTGTCCTTCATGGATGTGTTCTATCTGCTGACCGTGCTGTTCGGGACGCTGGGGTTCTTCACCATGCTGATCAGGAAGCCGGCCGCGCCCGGTGGCGGCGGAGGCGGCGGGCACTGAAGCAAGGAATCGTGGCAGCGGTTTTCGGGAAGCTCCTCCAGTCCACGCCCGAAAGCTCCGACCCACGCAAAAAACTCCGGGCCGCAAAGCCCGGAGTTTTTTTATTGCCTTTGGGTCCTCAGGCGGCGGCGGGCTTGAAGGTCAGCGCCACCCCATTGATGCAGTGGCGCAGGCCGGTCGGCGCCGGACCGTCATCGAAGACATGGCCGAGATGGCCTCCGCAGCGGCGGCAATGCACTTCGGTGCGGGTCATGCCCAGCGACCGGTCCTCGGTCTTGCCGATGCCATTGGCGATCTCTTGCCAGAAACTCGGCCAGCCGGTGCCGGAATCGAATTTCGTCTCCGAGGGATAGACCGGCAGGTCGCAGCCGGCGCAGGCGAAGATGCCCTTGCGGTGTTCGTTGAGCAGCGGGCTGGTGCCTGGATATTCGGTGCCTTCCTTGCGCAGGACGTTAAAGGCGGCCGGCGACAGGATGGCTTTCCACTCGTCCTCGGTCTTGGCGACCTCGAATTTTTCGGCGGCCTGCGCGGCCTGCGGGCTGCCCATGCGCAGCATTGCTGCCGCGGTTCCGATGACGCCGATAGCGGCGGCACCGCTCAAAAGAAAGTCGCGACGGTTCATGACCAGTTCCTCCTGTCGTCTGTTTTGCCAAACTATGCCGCCGCCCGAAAGTCAAAAGCCGGTGACGGTTGCCCCAAACGACACTCCGCGCCGTCCACTTTCGATCGTGGGCGGCGCGGAGCACGCGTGTCGATTGCGGATCACGGGAGCGAGACGGCGCGATCGACGGAGAGCTCTTGCAGCAGGTTCGTCCGCGACAAGCGCCTCGTTACATCTTCGGCCCGATCACATCTTCGGGAGCAGAACCTTGTCGATGACGTGGATGACGCCGTTGGACTGTTCGACATCGGCGATGGTCACATTGGCGACATTGCCGTTCTCGTCGGTGACGGTGACCTTGCCACCGTCGGCCTTCAGCGACAGCTCGCAGCCGCCGACCGTCTTGACCTTGTGCGTGCCGCCATCGGCCTTGGCCATGGACACCACATCCGCCGCCATCGCCTTGGCGCCAATCACATGGCAGGTCAGGATCTTGACGAGCTTGTCCTTGTTCTCGGGCTTGAGCAGCGTCTCGACCGTGCCGGCCGGCAGGGCGGCGAAGGCTTCATTGGTCGGCGCGAAGACGGTGAACGGGCCGGCGCCCTGCAAGGTCTCGACAAGACCGGCCGCCTTGACGGCGGCGACCAGCGTCGTGTGATCCTTCGAATTGACGGCATTGTCGACGATGGTCTTGTTGGCAAACATGGCGGCGCCGCCGACCATCGGGTTTTCAGCATAAGCAGCCGTGGCAAGCGCGGAGACAGCGATCGTGCCGGCGAGCAAAAGGGTGGCGAATCTACGCATTGTATCAAAACTCCTCGGGTTTTCTCTTCCCATTTTGGGGACGCAAGGAGATACGGAACACAGATGCGTGAGTTTCAGAATATTTCGCGGATTTTTGATTTATTTTCACTGTGGATGTATTTTCTGCCTTGGCAATTCGCCGGCTACCGGTCCATTTAGACATATGGAACGGAGATAGACTGAGCCTGTTCTATCCACGCGCCGCCAGTGCGAAGGCTCGATCAGATGCCCTTCAAATCGCCCGCGGCAACCACCGGCCCGGTGGGCTGCCCGGTCGGCGAACCGCCGGCGGGTTCGAGGCTGACGGCCAGCACGGCGCCCTGCGCGAGTTTCCGCTGCGTGGTGGGCGAGACGCCAATATGCGCCGTCGCACCCGCCGGGATGACGCCCATCGAGACCGGCGCGTTCTTGCCCTCGATCATCCAGAGTTCGAAGTCCTTGCCGGCGGCGAGCACGCCGGAAACATGCGAAAGGCTGACTTCATGCCGTTCGGAATCATAGACGGCGAGATATTTGACGTCGCTGCCGTCGGCGGCCAGCGAAGCGACGAGTCGCGCCTGCGGCTGTTCAGCCGGCCGGTTGACATAGGGAACGGCGACGTAGAGCGCCAGCGCGGCAACAGCCGCCACCGCAAGGCCGCGCCAGAAGGCGAGGCTGGACCACAGGCCGGCGCGTGGCTCGGCAGGCGTGGTGGCGGCGGATGAAAACAACCGGCGGTCGATCGCCGGCTTCACCGAAGCCGGCGGCTCGATTTCAAGATAGGCCGCGCCCAGCGGCGACAGGCGAACTTCCCAGCCGTCGACCAGCCGCGCGAAATCGGTCTCGGCGTCGATGCGCCTGGAGGCTATCTGCCGCTCTTCGACCGGCAGCACGCCAAGAACGTATTCGGCGGCGAACAGGTCGTCGCCTCCACGTTCCGGTCCGTTGTCCTCTGCCAGCGTCATCTTTCCAGACATTCCCTGAGTTTCATCAGGCTGCGGCGCAGCCAGGTGCGCATCGTGTTCAACGGCACGCCATGGCGTTCCGCCAGTTCGGCATAGCTTTCGCCCTTGAGATAGGCGCCCCGGACGGCCGCCGCCCGGTCTTTCTCCAATTCATCGAGACAATGATGGATCCGCTCGGTCTCGTCGCCCGCCACCACCATCGCTTCAGGTCCCGGCGCCGGATCGGCCACATTGAGCGCGGCATCGATATCGGCGGCGGGCTTGCGCCTCGCTCGGATGCGATCGATCGCATGATTGCGCGCGATTGCCACCAGCCAGGAGATCGGGCTCAGATCGGAGACAGCAAAGCGATCCGCCTTCGTCCATATCTTGACGAAGACTTCCTGCAGCGCTTCTTCAGCATCTCCCCGGTCGTTCAATACACGAAGGCATACGCCGAAAAGTTTCGCACTGGTGTGCCGGTAAAGCAGATCGAACGCTGCCCGATCTTTCATCGAAGTCCGGACGATCAGCTTGGTAATGTCCTGCGGCGTCATGCGCGCCAAATTAGGCAATTGCGCTGTATTTGCAACGCCGGAAATATGCTGTGCACCTAAAGTTCGGCGTCCGCACACCTGCCCCGAGACAGTGTCCCGGTTTGAAGTCAAAAGCTGGCAATCGCGTTTGAGGCGCTTCCCCCGACATGCTACGCTTCAGCCGAAGCAAGGGAGATTTGTCATGGGATTGGTGCTCGCCAAACCTGAGGATGTCGCCACTGCCTTTGCCGATGCCTGGAATAGACACGATATGAACGACTTCGCGGCGTTGTTCGCCGACGACGCCAATTTCGTCAATGTCGTGGGCATGTGGTGGAAGAACCGCACCGAGATCGAAAGGGCGCACCGCGCAACTCATGAAACCATGTTTCGTGACAGCCGATTGAAGGGTGTTGTCTCGTCAGTTGTTGAATTGTCTTCCGGCATTGCATCGGTGCACTATTCATGGATCCTGACCGGCGCATCCGCTCCGGACGGCTCATCCGCCGGAAAACGAGAAGGCATTCTGCTTCTGGTTTTGAAGGAAGAACAGTCGGGCTGGCGGATAAAGGTTGCCCAAAACACCGACATTGTTCCGGGGGCGATTGCGCCCCCTTCCAACGCCGGGAGATAGCCGTTTAAAAGTCGCCGCCAAACTCCAAACTGAGACACTATCAGCCTGGATTGCCAAGGGAATTGCCGCTGACTAGCTTGGCAGCAATGGGGGAGCGCACATGTCGGTCGAACGAATCCTTTGGGAAGAAGACGCAACCGGTCTTGCCGGTCTGGTGCGCAGGGGCGAACTATCGGCGATCGAGTTGACCGAAGCGGCGATCTCCCGTGCCGAGGCCACCCGCCCCGAAATCAATGCCACGGCCGAGCCGCTCTACGAGGCGGCACGGACCCGGGCAAAGAGCATCGACCGTTCGCTGCCGCTGGCTGGGGTCCCCTTCGCCATCAAGGATCTCGGCATCGCCATCAAGGGCGTGCCCTCGCATGGCGGCAGCCGCATTCCGGCCTGGGTGCCCGATTTCAACTCGGTGATGACCGAACGCTATCTCGCCGCCGGGCTGATTCCGATCGTCACCTCGACGTCACCCGAGCACGGGCTGCGGCTGATGACGGAATCCAAGGCCTTTGGCGTCACCCGCAATCCCTGGAATACCGGCCACACCACCGGCGGCTCGTCGGGCGGTTCGGCAGCCCTGGTTGCCGCCGGCGTCGTGCCGGTGGCGCATGCGTCGGATGGCGGCGGCTCGATCCGCGTGCCTTCTGCCTGCAGCGGCCTTGTCGGCCTCAAGACCTCGCGCGGCCGTGTCCCGTTGTCCCCACTGGTGAGCGAAAGCTGGTACGGCATGGTCGTCGATCACACCGTCACTCGCTCGGTGCGCGACTGCGCGCTGCTGCTCGACCTCACCCATGGTCCCGATACGCTCGCGCCTTATGCCGCGCGCCCGCCAAAAAGCTCGTTCGCCGCCGCTGCCGCGCGGGATCCCGGCAAGCTCACGCTGGCGGTGTACCGCAAGTCGCCGCTGGGCTTGCCAATTTCGGCCGAGACGCTGAAGGCGCTCGACATTGCCGTGGCACTCGCCCGCGAGGGCGGCCATTCGGTCGAGGACATCGATCTGCCTTTTATCGGCCGCGATTTCTTCGCCGATTTCTGCACAACGGTCGCCTCCGCCGTCGCCGGCTCGTTGCGGGGTGAAGCGCTGCGCGTCGGCCGCTCGGTGACGGGCGACATCGAGCGCGCCACGCGCGTGCTTGGCCGGTTGGGCGAGATGATCTCGGCCGGCGAAACCTATGCCGGCCTGCAGCGCCTGCATGCCACCTCGAGGCAACTGATCACGGAGACCGCGCGCTATGATGCGGTGCTGATGCCTGTTATCGCGCACCCGCCGCTCGCCTGCGGCGCCATGGATCCGAAAGGCGCCGATGAACTGATCGAAAACCTGCTCGACAAGCTGCACCTCACCGCGCTGCTCAGGATCAAACCGCTGTTCGGCCAGTTGATGGACAAGAGCCTTTGGTTCACGCATTGGCCGGCGATCCACAATGTCAGTGGCCAGCCGTCGATCGCGCTCCCCGTCCATGTCACGGACGCCGGCCTGCCGCTCGGGATCCAGGCCGCCGGCCGGCCGGGCGACGAGGAAACGCTTTTGTCGCTGGCCGCGCAGATGGAGAAAATCTCGGGCTGGCTGACGCGGCGGGCGCCGCTGATGGTGCCGTCACAATGACGACACCGTGAACCGACTATGACAGCAATGCCATTTGCGGCTCGCGTCAATTCCGGCTAAGACGCCGCCGTCCTTACCTGATGCATGTCGCCCAAATGTGCCCAGCGGTTTGGGACAACGACATGCATAAAACCAAATGCCAGGGAACCACGCCGATGACGGACGTCACCGCCACCGCCGAAATGCAGGCCGCCCTCTTATCGCGCGCGCTGCCCTACATGCAGCGCTACGAGCACAAGACGGTCGTGGTGAAATATGGCGGCCATGCCATGGGCGATCTCGAACTCGGCAAGGCCTTCGCCCGCGACATCGCGCTGCTCAAGCAGTCCGGTGTCAACCCGATCGTCGTCCATGGCGGCGGACCGCAGATCGGCGCCATGCTGGCCAAGATGGGCATCGAATCCAAGTTCGAGGGCGGCCTGCGCGTCACCGACCAGAAGACGGTCGAGATCGTCGAGATGGTGCTGGCCGGGTCGATCAACAAGGAGATCGTCGCGCTGATCAACGCCGAGGGCGAATGGGCGATCGGCCTGTGCGGCAAGGACGGCAACATGGTGTTCGCCGAAAAGGCGCGCAAGACGATGATCGACCCCGATTCCAACATCGAGCGCGTGCTCGATCTCGGCTTCGTCGGCGAGCCGGTCGAGGTCGACCGCACGCTGCTCGACCTTCTGGCGCGCTCCGAAATGATCCCCGTGCTGGCGCCGGTCGCGCCCGGCCGCGATGGCCATACCTACAACATCAACGCCGACACTTTCGCCGGCGCCATCGCCGGCGCATGCAAGGCCTCGCGCCTGCTGTTCCTCACCGACGTGCCTGGCGTGCTCGACAAGGACAAGAAGCTGATCGACGAGTTGACGGTCGCCGAGGCCAAGGCGCTGATCAAGGACGGCACGGTTTCCGGCGGCATGATCCCCAAGGTCGAGACCTGCATCGAGGCGATCGAGCGTGGCGTCGAAGGCGTCGTCATCCTCAACGGCAAGACGCCGCATTCGGTGCTGCTCGAACTGTTCACCGAACACGGCGCCGGCACGCTGATCGTGCCATAATGCTTGTTGTCAGCCGGCTAACCTTCTGCCTGGCAGGCCGCGATTTACGGCCGCGGGAAGCTCCGGCTTTGTAACCGGCCGCCGGACAACCATCGATTCCTCCTCAGTGTCCTGCGGTGCGCCCCAGAATTCCGCGAGCGTCGGGCCGCCTTTCACCCGGCGGTCGGTCACCAGAAAACCCCAGACCTCGCGGAACCAGACGCGGCGACCCATCTGCGTGTACCAGCGCATCGAATGCCGCTGCTCGGGATCGGGGTGGAACAGGATGCGCGCCAGCGCCTTCGGCCTCGACTGCACGGCGAGCTCAATCAGCTTGACCGAGAAGAACAGCATCCACGGCTTCAGCCGGGTCATCTGCAGCACCTGGTGCTTGTAATCCCACAGGCGGGCATCCCTCTGGATGACCTTTCGGTCCCGCGCGATGCGGAAAAACGGCGTCCAGCGATGCGGCGTCACATAGAGCGCCTGGATCTGGTCGGGGTCATAGGCGAGGAGCTGGCGAAAGCCGCGCCACAGATCGCGAAATCCCTCATCCTCGAAGCCGGCCACCCAGGTCGCCATGGACAGGATGCCGTGCTTCCGCAGCAGCCGTATCGCTTCGCGGTCGGACGAGGTACTGCCGCCCTTGCGGATCAATTGCAGCGTCTGCTCGTCGGTGTTTTCCATGCCGAGCAGCCAGCGGATGACACCGGCCTGGCGGTAGAGGTGCAGCATGTCGGCATCGCGCACGATGTCGTCGGCGCGGGTCGAGCCGACGATCAGCACCGGCACATCCTCGGCAATCAAGGCTTCGAGAAAGGCGCGCCAGGCCTTTTTAGAAACTGTCGGATTTTCATCCGCCAGGTTGATCAGTTCGACGCCATGCTCGCGGTGCAGCCAGGCGATCTCCTTGGCGAACTTGACTGGGTCGCGATGCCGCCAGCGGGTCCAGAATCCGCGCTGGCCGCAATAGTTGCACAGATGCGGGCAGCCGCGCGAAAACTGCATGACCACCGCACGCTTGCCTCCCCAGTAGCTGTATATGCGGTGGTCGATCAGCTCCCAGCCGACGCGGTAGGCGTCGAGGTCGGCGATGGTCATCGCCGCTTGCGTGGCGAAGGGACGGTCAAGACCGTCGCGGCAGGCGATGCCGGCAACGCTTGCCGGCGGCTGGCGCATCTCCAGGGCCTCGACCAGCGCCACCACGGTCGCCTCGCCCTCGCCGCGCACGATGAAGTCGAAGGCGTCGGTTGACGCCAGGATGTCGCGCCAGTGATAGGTGGGGAAGACGCCGCCATAGAGGATGATCGTCGCCGGCGCGCGCGCCTTGATCATCCCGGCGATCAACAAGGCGGTCGGATGTGCCGAGGTCGAGCCGGAATGGCCTATCAGAACGAAGTCGGGACAGTCCTTCAGGGCCTCCGCGACAACCGAGGCGAGCGGCATCGGCCCGAACTCGGCATCGACGAGCCGCACCTGATGACCGGCATCGAGCAGCGGGCCGCCGATCGCCAGCAGGCCAAGCGGCGGCAAGTGATCGTCGGGCACGCGGCTGCCGATGGCGGTGTGCGGCGGATTGATCAGGACGATTTTCATGGCGGACCTCCGGGAGGAATGGTCCGTGCATGCTGGTTGTAGAGCTGGCCACCGAAAGGGCCGAGCTCAGCAGTTTGCTTGCAGCTTTTCCGCAGAAACGCGGATGCGCATCACCGCCTGAGATGGGCGAGCGGCACGTGGCCGGGTCCCTTGATGTTCTGCAGCACCAGTTGCGTGTGGACGTCGCGCACGCCGTCGAGCCGCATCAGCCTATGCATGACGAAGGCGTTGAGCTCGTCGACCGATGGCACCATGACATGCAGCAAAAAGTCGTGGTCGCCGGTCATGGTCCAGCACGACGAAACCTCGTCCATGCGCTGAACGGCGGCAATGAAGCTCTCGGGCGAGCCGTCGCTGTGGCTGACGAGGCGCACCTGGATGAATACCTCGACCATCAGGCCGACGGCGCGGCGGCTGATCACCGCGGCAAAGCCCTTGATGATGCCGGCTTCCTGCAGCGCCTCGAAGCGCCGGGCGCAGGGCGTGGTGGAGAGGCCGACCTCCTGCGCCAGCTCGGAAACGGGTTTGCGACCGTTGCGTTGCAGGACATCCAGCATCTTGATCTCGAAATCGTCGAATTGAGGCATTTTCACTCATCCGATGCGAATTGTGAGTGAATGATATCTCGAATGTGGCGGAAGAGCCACCATCAAAACCGAATTGCCTCGGCAGATCGGGTTAGCCTTGCGGCACGTCAACCATTGATGCGAGGAGAAAACCCATGACGACGATGAGCGTTGCCGAATACGCCCGCGACTGCGCGGCGCAAGGGTTGCGCGGGGACTATTCGGTGTGCCGCGCGGATTTCACCGTGGCGCAGGCTTATGACTATTCGACCGAGGAGCAGGCGGTGTGGCGCACGCTGTGCGACCGCCAGACCAAGCTGACGCAAAAGCTCGCCCATCACTCCTATCTCGACGGCGTCGAGAAGCTCGGCCTGCTCGACTGCATCCCCGATTTCGAGGACGTCAGCACCAAACTGCGCAAGCTGACCGGCTGGGAAATCGTCGCCGTGCCGGGCCTCATCCCGGCCGCACCGTTCTTCGACCACCTCGCCAACCGCCGCTTCCCGGTCACCAACTGGCTGCGGACCAAGCAGGAACTCGACTACGTCGTCGAGCCGGACATGTTCCATGACTTCTTCGGCCATGTGCCGGTTCTCTCGCAGCCGGTGTTTGCCGATTTCATGCAGATGTATGGCAAGAAGGCCGGCGACATCATTGCGCTGGGCGGCGACGAGATGATCACCCGGCTCTACTGGTACACGGCCGAATATGGCCTGATGCAGGAGAACGGCCAGAAGCTGAAGGCGTTTGGCGCCGGTCTGATGTCGTCGTTCACCGAGTTGCAGTTCGCTGTCGAGAGCAAGGACGCCCACCATGTACCGTTCGACCTGGAAACGGTGATGCGCACCGGCTACGAGATCGACAAGTTCCAGCGCGCCTATTTCGTGTTGCCGTCCTTCGACGCCTTGCGCGATGCCTTCCAGACGGCGGATTTCGAAGCGATCGTCGCGCGCCGCAAGAGCCAGCCGGCGCTCGACCCGGCGACGGTCTAAAACATAAAGCGCGTCGCATGAATCTGTCTCAACGCGACGCGCTTTGGACGCTTTGATCGCGCTGGGCTATTGCATGGCAGCGGGGTTCATCCACAGGAGCTCCCAGACGTTGCCGTCAGGGTCTTCGATGTGGCGGTTGAACATGAAGCCGAGATCCTGAGCGGGGTTGGGATCGGCGCGGCCGCCGGCCGCGACGCCCTTCTCGATCGTGGCATTGACCTCGTCCTTGCTGCTCGCGGTGAGTGCGATCAGCATCTGGCTGTCACGCCTGGCGTCGCCGATCTGGCGGGTTGTGAACTGGCCGTAATGCTGGTGCGTCAGCAACATCACCCCGATCGCGTCGGAAAACATGACCGAACTGGCCTGGTCGTTCGAGAACTGCGGATTGAGCGTGCCCCCGATCGCGAGATAGAAATTGGTCGCTGCCTGCAGATCCCGCACCGGCAGATTTATGAAGATCATCTTGGTCATCGGTCTAAGCCTTGCCTTCGTTGACAGGTACTAGTCAGTCCAGTACCGTTTCATGGGGCTACCACAAGAGAACGGTACCGTCTAGTACTGGTTAAGAGGGCGCCATGAAAATCGACGGTGAGACCAGATCGGCTCGCAAGGATCGTGAGATCATCCAGGCGGCCACGGCGGCGTTCACCAGCAAGGGATATGACGGGACCAGCATGGAGGAAATCGCCACCAAGGCGGGGGCCTCCAAGCAGACCGTCTACAAGCATTTCACCGACAAGGAGACGCTGTTTGGCGAAGTCGTTCTGTCAACCGCTACCCAGGTCAATGACATCATCGAGTCAGTGACGACGCTGCTTTCCGAGGCGAAATTCATGGAAGGCGGCCTGCAGCAGCTTGCCCGACGCCTGATAGCGGTTCTCATGGATGAAGAGTTGTTGAAGCTGCGGCGCTTGATCATCGCCAACGCGGATCGAATGCCGCAGCTTGGCCGCGCTTGGTACGAAAAGGGGTTTGAGCGCATGCTTGCCTCGACGGCGTCCTGCTTTCAAAAACTCACCAGTCGAGGACTGATACAAACAAGTGATCCCTATCTGGCAGCCAGCCATCTTTTTGGAATGCTTCTTTGGATCCCCATGAATGAAGCCATGTTCACGGGAGGCAACCGGCGCTCCAAGGCCGAACTGGAACGCCACGCGGATGCCTCGGTGGAGGCATTTCTGGCCGTCTACGGAGTCCAGCCGAACTAGTCGCGTCCCCTGCCCACGTTTGCAGGGGTCGAGGACACCACCATGTGCCTTTCGACCCGCAAACAGTGATGCGCACCGGCTACCAGATCGACAAGTTCCAGTGGAACGGCCGGCCGCCGGGACATTCCGCCATTCCTACAGAGCGTAGATGGTCCGGTTGAACTTCGTCTCCATCACCACGTGGGAAGCGGTTTTGACGACGCCGCTGATTTCATTCAGGGCATTCACCTCCCGGTTCAGCTTCTCGAGCGTCTCGGCGGCAAGGTGGATGATCAGATCCCATTCACCGGTTATGGCATAGACCGCCTGGATCGAGGGCATCGCCTTGATCCTTCTGGAGACGTCCGGATAACTCTTGTTGTTCAGGGAGGCGAGGGTGAAACAGTGGACGGCGTTCTGGGCCACCGTCTTGGCCAGCCGCACGGTATAGCCTTCGATGATGCCGCCGGCCTCCAGCTTCTGGATCCGCTCCTGCAGCGCTGTCCGCGACACGCCGAGCTGCCGTGCCAGTGACGCGACCGGCTCCCGCGCGTTCTTCTGCATCAGCGCGAGCAACTGACGATCCTTCTCGGTCAATTCCACAAACAAAACCTCTCGCTCGATCCGCTTAGTAACCACCGCGCGATCCTATCGGCTGAACAGCCCTCGCGACAATCCGCAATACTGGCAGCGGCGAACGGAACAAGGCCAACTATCCGGCACTTTGTCATCCCAAGGGGCGCAATGACTGCGCGATCGCCAATATCCCGCATTTCGCCGGGTGGAACCCTTCTTTTTGCGACCTGACTGTCTGGAGTCACGAACGCCGGTCCGTCAGGGGGAATCAGCTTCGGCTGTGATGGGCAAAGTCCGAAACCGATCCGGTTGCACCTGCAGCTGAAGCGCTGAGGTTCGACGTCGGCCACTCAACCTATCAGTTCAACCACAAGGGAGGGATAACTTTGAAAAAACTGCTCAATTTGGCCGTTCTTGCCGCCGCGACATTCGCCATCACGACGGCAGCCATGGCCGGTGAAACCCTGGACCGCGTCACGTCGAAAAAGGCGATGGTCATCGCCACCAACGCGGCCTGGCCTCCACAGAGCTTTCTCAACGACAGCAACGAACTCGCCGGTTTCGACATCGATGTCTCGCGCGAGATCGGCAAGCGGCTTGGCGTCGAGGTCTCGTTCGAAACGCCCGACTGGGCGACGCTGACCGGCGGGCGCTGGCAGGGACGCTACGACCTTGGCGTCGGATCGGTCACGCCGACAAAAGCCCGCTCCAAGGTGATCGACTTTGCCGGCATCTATTATTACAGCCCCTACGTCTATGTCCTGCACAAGGACAGCGGCGCTAAGTCGGTCGCCGATCTCAACGGCAAGATCATCGGCGTCGAGACTGCCACCACCTCGGAGGATTTCATCCGCCGCAAGCTCGAAATCGACGCGCCTGGCCTGGCTCCCATCGAATACAAGCTCGAGCCGGGCGAGATCCGCACCTACGCGGATTCCATGCTTCCCTTCGATGACCTGCGGCTTGGCGACGGCGTGCGCCTGAATGCCGTGATCGCGCCGGAACAGACGGCGCAGAATGCCATCAAGAACGGCTATCCCGTAAAGATCCTGGAAGGCGAGTACGCCTTCCGCGAGCCGCTCGTCGTCATCGCCGAGAAGAAGGATCCCGAGTGGACCGCGAAGGTCGGGGGCATCATCACCGAAATGAAGACGGACGGCACGCTCGCCGCGCTGACCACGAAGTGGTACGGCAAGGACTACAGCGCCAAGTAATGTCATTCCGCCGGCTGCCTCCTCGGCAGCCGGCGGGCGTCACCCCACCTCATGAATGCCCCTCACCGCAAAGTCGTCGATGGCCTATCCGGACACCTATTACGCCCGCACCCTGACCGACCGGAAGACGCGGCCCCCGCTCAAAGGCGAGACGCGATGTGACGTGGCCGTCGTCGGCGCCGGATTGGCCGGGCTGACGACAGCGCTGCAGCTGGCGCGCGCCGGATTGCACGTCGTCGTGCTGGAAGCCCAGGTCGCCGGTTTCGGCGCTTCGGGACGCAATGGCGGCTTCGTCACGCCCGGCTTCGCCACCGGCGGCGACACTATCGCCGCACGTGTCGGCGGGGAGGCAGCGCGCGATCTGCACCGGCTGTCGATCGAAGGCATGGAATTCGTGCGCGACACCATCGAAGCGCTCGGAATATCGGCCGCCCAGCCGCGTGCCGGCCTGCTCAGCGTCTTGCGCTACGACGGCGGCGATGCGCTGAAGGCCTATGCCGACCAGATGGCACGCGACCACGGTTACGAGCTTCAATATCTGCGCGGCGAAGACGTGCGCGCGGTGCTGAAGTCTGCTCGCTACCACCAAGGCCTGCGCGACCCGAACGCCTTTCACATCCATCCGCTCAACTATCTGCGTTGCCTGGCCGACGAGATCGAGCGGCTGGGCGGCAAGATCCATGAGAGTTCCGAGGTCGTGCAATGCGACCTGTCGGGACCGCAAAAGATGCTGCGCACGAGCCAGGGCACGCTTCGGGCGCCCCAGATCGTGCTTGCGACCGGCGGCTATACCGGCCCGGTGTTCGGCCAGCTCTACCGCGCCTTTCTGCCCATCGCGACCTATGTGATGGTTTCCGAGGCGGCTCCCCGCCTCATCGCGCAAGCCGTCGCCACCACCGATGCCGTCGGCGACAACAGGCGGGCCGGCGACTATTATCGTCTGGTAGAGAGCGGCAATCGCCTTTTGTGGGGCGGGCGCATCACCACGCGTGCCGCTTCCGCCGACGCGCTGGCGCGAGAATTGCGCCGTGAAATGGTCGGCACCTACCCGCAGCTCGCCGGCCTCAAGACCGAATTGGCCTGGTCGGGGCTGATGTCCTATGCCCGGCATCTGATGCCCCAGATCGGGGAGCTGCAATCGGGCGTCTGGTACTGCACCGCTTTTGGTGGCCATGGCCTCAACACCACGGCGATTGCCGGAAAAGTAGTCGCCGAGGGCATTCTGGGCGCTTCGGACCGGTATCGGCAGTTCGCGCCATTCGGACTGAGCTGGGCCGGCGGCGCCGGTGGCCTGGCCGCCGCGCAGCTCACCTACTGGAAATTGCAGGCGCAGGACTGGTGGCGGGAACGCCGCGCCACCACCAAGGACAAGGTGACGGCATGATCGGCAGGCTGATGCTCTCCCATCCAGGGCTTGCCCGCCACGCGGCGGCCGCGCTTTTTCCCGCGCTGCTGGCCGCGGCCCTCTACGCCATGGGCATCAAGTCGAGCTGGATCGGCTCGGTGATGCCGCTTGCATCCGACTGGTTGCAGGCCAATCCAGCCTTGTCGCGCGCCCTCTCGGCCGTGTTGATCGCGCTCCTGGTTCTGGTGAACTGCAAGCTGCTGCTGCTCATGCCCCGACGCCAGCAGATCGCCGGCGTCTGGATCGAGCTGTTCGCGCTGCTGATGCTGTTCTTCTATTCCTTCGACCTCTCCTTTGCCTTCATTGCCAGGAAGGTTGGCTTCCTGATCACCCAGGGCGTCACCACGACGCTTTACATTTCGGCGATCTCGATTCTCATCGCAACGACCATCGCGCTTATCGGGGCCATCGCCAAACTGACCGGCAACGGCATCGTCTACGGGCTGGCCACCTTCTACACGTCGCTGTTTCGCGGCCTGCCGTTGCTGATGCAGATCTACATCATCTATCTCGGCCTGCCGCAGGTCGGCTATGTGATCGGCGCGGTGCCGGCCGGCATCGTTGCGTTGTCGCTGTGTTATGGCGCCTACATGACCGAGATCTTCCGCGCCGGCATCGAAAGCATCCCGCGCGGCCAAAGCGAAGGCGCCACGGCGCTCGGCCTGAGCCCCGGCCAGACCATGGCGCTGGTCATCCTGCCGCAGGCCATGCGCGTCATCATCCCGCCGACCGGCAACCAGTTCATCGCCATGCTGAAGGATTCCTCGCTGGTGTCGGTCGTCGGCGTCTGGGAGATCATGTATCTCGCCCGCACGATGGGCCAGACGGAGTTCCGCCATATCGAGATGCTGATCACCGCCTCGATGATCTATTGGATCCTGTCGATCGCGCTGGAATTCGGCCAGGCCTATCTCGAACGGCGCTTCGGCCGATCGGACCGCTAGGGGTTTGACGCCTAAAATCAGCGCGGCTGCGGTGCCTCGGCCTTCAGCCGCACAAGCTGGTCGCGCTGCAGCTCGAGCGCGGCGGTGACGAAGCGCCGGATGGTGGCAAGCTCGGCGTCGCCGAACGTGGCGATGAGCTTTTCACCTTCCCGCGCGATGGCGCCGTAATAGCGCGCCGAGAGCTCCCGTGTTGTCTCCGTTGCCTCGATAACCACCTTGCGCCTGTCCTCGAGGCTGCGCGTGCGCGTCAAGAGACCGCGCGCCTCCAGCCGATCGATCAGCGCGGTCACCGCGGCCGGCGTCAGCCCGGTCGCGGCCGCGATCGCGCCGGCCGATTGCGGGCCGCCATGCAGTAGTCCGATACAGTGGCGCTCGGCCATGTTGAGGCCGAGTCTCGCGCCTACCGCATCGTCATAGGCCTGCGTCGCGTCCTGCCACTGCATGATGGCAAGGCCGATCGCGGCGGTCAGTTCGGCGCGATCTCCGCTTGACGAATTTAGTTCGATCATCTAATTATCAATCTGTCTAACATTTAGACTATTATAGCAATATGCGGCCACGGCTTGCGATAGGCAAGGGGCGGCCGCCAACGAGGAGTGGAAAATGAGCCTGATCCAACAGCGTACGCCTCTCTCGCATGAGGAAGAGTTCAGATACGCGAAGCTGGCGATGGAATGGTACGGCTGGGGATCGCCTATCGGCCTCGGCATCCTGCTGGTGTCGCTCGCCGCCGCCGCCGTGCTGGTGCGCATCGCCCTCTACGGCTTTTGAGCCTCTGCCGGCGCCATCCTTGGCGTCGGCAGAACGGGTGGTGATCCGAGCAGGGACGACGACTGCGCTCAGACCGTGACCACCTTGCTCAGGTGCTCACCCAGCCGGCAGGCGAGCGCGGTGATCGTCGTCGTTGGATTGGCTTGTCCCGACGTGCAAAAGACCGAAGAGCCGCCGACATAGAGATTGTCCATGCCATGCACCTTGCAGTTGGCGTCCACCACGCTCCTGGTGACGTCGGTGCCCATGCGCGTGCCGCCCATATGATGGTGGCCCGCCGTCTCTTCGTTGGTCGGATAATCGTCGCCCTTCGAGATCCAGTCGGCAATGCGCACCCGGCCCAGGTTCTTCTGGGCAAGCGTCGTGCCGAACAGCCTCAAGCCTTCGAGCAGGGTGCGGTGTTCCAGTTCCGACTTCTTCCAGTGCAGTTCGATGCGCGGCACGCCGGCATGGTCGACCTCGGTCTTCGACAGATCGATCTGGTTCGAAGCCAGCGGCGCCTGTTCCCAGGCGACATAAAGCTGAGCGGCGCAACGCAGGTTCTGGTCGAGCTTGCCCGACACCCATTCCGCCATGTGCGGCGCCGTACAGGCAAGATCAGCGATGAGGCTCTTGACGCCCGGATAGGGAGTCTCGATCAGCCTGATGCCGAAATTCATGATCTTGAGCCGTTCCATCGCGGCAGCCATCGGCGAGAAGAAGGCCTCCTTGACGGCATCGACCTCGAACGCGCCGTCGTGGGCCAGGATGGCATTGCCGCCCTCGAAGGTCGGATGCTCCATCCAGTAGCGGCCAAGCGCCGTCGCGTTCGGCACGACGCCGCCGTTGGAGCGCTGGTTGGACCACAAAAGCAGCCGGGAATTCTCCAGTCCGCCGGTGCAGACGATGAAATAGTCGGCGCTGAACGAGCCGGCGTCCTGCCCGTTGGACCATAATTTGGCGCCGGTCACGCGTTTGCCATCTCCGGCAAGCTCGGTGGCGTAGGTGTTGAGCACGACGGCGATGTTTTTGCTCTGGTCGAGTTGGTCGCCGAACTTTTCTGCAAACCGGACCGCCGGGCTCTTGATCAGCTGCACCCAGCGAATGTCGTCCGAGATCGGCACATCTGGCCGGAAATCGGGAAGGTCGAGGATATCGCGCACTTCCGCAAGATAGGGTTCGATGTCGGCGCGCCGGATAGGCCAGCCGGTGTCGGGTGCCCAGGCTTTCGGCTCGAAATCCTGTTTGTCGAGCACGCGACACCAACCGGCCCAGTGATTGGAACTGCCGCCCATGAACCGCAACCGCGTGATATCGAGATCGAAGTAGGAATCGCCGACCGTCGTGCCACGGTAGAAATCCTGCGACTCGTCGCTGAATTCCCGCGAGCCGGCTTCCAGCACCACGACCGGGATGCCGGCCGCGCCAAGTTTCCTGGCGATCGTGGTGCCGGCGGGGCCGGAACCAAGTACACAGACCTTTGGCGCGAAATTGGCGGCGCGATACGCGTCGTAGCTGTCGAAGATCATGCCAAGTCGCTCCGCTTCAGGATCCAGCCATTGACCTCGACGATCTCGTCGGGATTGGCCCGGGATGAACCGGCATGGGTGGCGGCCGTATCAGGCAGCTTGCGGAACAAGGACAGGGCAGGCAGGGCGATCAGCGCCTGCACGAGCGTGCGGCGCGACATTTTTTTGATCAAGAAACTCATGACAGGCCTCTCGGCTGGGACTTCGATGCGCGTATGACATTCCCCGAACGGCACACGCATCGTCACGGAAGCCAGTATCGTGCCAAGCATGGCCTCAAGGCGGTAAAAAGCCTGACAAGCGGCACAACCGGATGCAAACAGGGTTAGAGATTTCTTAACCGGCCGGGTGTGCTGGCGAACCCGCTCATGCGGCTTCGGAAATGTCGGTATCGAGGATCGTCAGGTTGCGGCCCGCATGCTTGGCCTGGTAGAGGCGCCGGTCCGCGGCGCGCATCAGGTCCGATACGTTGACATCCTCGCCGCACACGGTGCCGCCGATGCTAACGGTCAACGGAATGGTTCGCTCATCGACGGGTCGGAAGCGGATCAGCTCGACCTCGCGACGGATCCGTTCGGCAACGCGCTTGGCCTCCTGTTCCGTGGCTCCGGTCAGAAACGCGCCGAACTCCTCGCCGCCGATCCGGCCGAGCACGTCGCCGCTGCGCACGCCGCGCTCGATGGCGCTGGCGATCAACAGCAGCGCGTCGTCCCCGGTCAGGTGACCGAAATTGTCATTGATCTTCTTGAAATGATCGGCGTCGATGATCAACAGCGCGCCGCGGTCGGACTTGCGCCGGGAGCCGTCCAGCGCGGCAAAGAAGCTTTCCCGGTTGAGCATGCCGGTCATGTCGTCGCGGCTCGCCTTTTCCGCCAGGCGGCGGTGCGCCGCGGCGAGTTGGGCATGGGCACGGGCCAATTCGCGATGGGCATTTTTCAACCTGTCGCTCTGCCAGAACGTGCCGGCGCATGCCGTCCAGGCAAGGACGAGCGGACAGACCGTCGACGTCAGCCAGATCGTGCGCGTGATCGGGAATCCCATCGCTGGGACGATGATCAATGTCAGCAGGAGCGAGGCAGCGACGGAGGCGAAGGCGATGGCGGCGGATTTGAGAATAATGCTGTTCATCGCGGGCTCCCACAGGACTTGTCTCTGTGCCAGCAAGCCCTGAAGGCCACCTTTCCGGGATGGCTAAAATTTGAATCGTGAGGCCATTTCCGCCACTCTCGACGCGCATAAGTTGTGGATAAAGTCCATTTCAGAATCCCTGTTTCATGCCATAAGAGCGCATGACCACGCTTCCCGATCCCGCCCGCTTCGCCCATGTCACCGACTGGGTGTTCGACCTAGACAACACGCTCTACCCGCATCACTCGAATCTGTTCTCGCAGATCGACGTCAAGATGACCGCCTATGTCGGGGAACTGCTGGCGCTGCCGCGCGAGGAGGCGCGCAAGCTGCAGAAGGAGCTGTATCGCGAATACGGCACGACGCTGAACGGGCTGATGACGCGCCACGGCATCGATCCCGACGACTTTCTGGAGAAGGTCCATGACATCGACTATTCGTGGCTGGTGCCCGATCCCGTCCTCGGCACCGCCATCCGCCAGCTTCCCGGCCGCAAGTTCATCTTCACCAATGGCGACCGCAGGCATGCCGAGCGCACCGCGCGCCAACTTGGCATCCTCGACCATTTCGACGACATTTTCGATATCGTCGCTGCCGGCCTCAATCCCAAGCCGGCGCGCCAGACCTACGAGAAGTTCGCCGAACTGCACGCCGTCACCGGCCACAATGCGGTGATGTTCGAGGATCTCGCCCGCAACCTGGCCGTGCCGAAGTCGCTGGGCATGACCACGGTTCTCGTGGTGCCGCGCAATTTCGAGCCGACCTTTTCGGAAATCTGGGAACGCGACCCGGCGCAGGAGGACGACGTCGACTACGTCACCGACGATCTCGCGGAATTTTTGACGGGAATAGTGAGTAGTGAGTAGTGAGTAGTGAGTAGTGAGTAGTGAGTAGTGAGTAGTGAGTAGTGAGTAGTGGAGGAGCACACCTTTCGCTCGCTCACTACTGACTAATCCCTACTGACTAATCCCTACTCACTAATTCCCATTGCCTATTCACTCACTCACTCCCTAGCTTGTAGAAGCGGCTGATGATGCCCCAGGCTTCGTCGGCTGTGTCGACGAAATCGATGATGTCCTGGTCGCCCGGGCTGATCGTGCCCTGCTCGGCGAGGAAGTCGAGGTCGATCGCCCGCTTCCAGAAGGACTTGCCGAACAGGATCACCGGCACGCGCTCCATGCGTCCGGTCTGGATCAGCGTCAGCGTCTCGAAGAACTCGTCCATCGTGCCGAAGCCGCCGGGAAACACCGCCACGGCCTTGGCGCGCATGACGAAGTGCATCTTGCGGATGGCGAAATAGTGGAAGTTGAAACAGAGCTCCGGCGTCACATAGGGGTTCGGCGCCTGCTCGTGCGGCAGCACGATGTTGAGCCCGATCGACGGCGCGCCGACATCATCGGCGCCGCGGTTTCCCGCTTCCATCACGCCCGGACCGCCACCGGTCACCACCACATATTCGCGATAATATGAAGTGGCCGACTGCTGCGAGCAGAGGCGGGCGAATTTGCGCGCCTCCTCGTAATATTTGCTGTTTTCCTCAAGGTTCTTCTTCTGCATCTCGTTCTTGGCCGCCCAGGCCTCGCCGCCGGGCTCCGGCAGGCGCGCGCCGCCGAACAGGATCACGGTCGAACGAATGCCGCGCTCGGCGAGGATCATTTCCGGCTTCAGCAGTTCCAGTTGCAGCCTGACGGCGCGCAGCTCGCGCCGGGTCATGAAGTCGGGATCGTTCCAGGCCAGGCGGTAGGTCTCGGCCCGCGTTTGCGGCGTGTCCGGCACGCTTTTCGACCGCTCCAGATCCTCATCCGAGTGCGGCAGCGGCGTCCATCCCGCCTTTTCCATGGGAGTCATCGAATCCACCCGTCCATTCCTTTACTTGCGCCGTCCCATGACGCTGGCGCGATTGACCCCCATTCCACCTTAACATAGGGTCCGCGCGACTTTTAAACAGGTTAAGGCGCAGCCCTTAACAGCTTGGTAATGGAGCAAATTCATGTCGAAGCCCGATCTGGCGAGCCTCGAAAAGACCATCGACAGGGCCTTCGAGGAACGCGACGCCATTTCGACCGCGACCCGCGGCGAGGTGCGCGACGCCATCCAGTCGGCACTCGACCTGCTCGACCGCGGCACCGCCCGCGTCGCCGAGCGGCAGGCCGACGGCAAGTGGCATGTCAACCAGTGGCTGAAGAAGGCGGTGCTGCTCTCCTTCCGGCTCAATCCGATGGAGATCATCAAGGGCGGCCCCGGCGAGGCCGTGTGGTGGGACAAGGTGGCGTCCAAGTTTGACGGCTGGGGCGCCGTCGATTTCGAGAAGGCGGGCTTCCGCGCCGTGCCGGCGTCGATTGTGCGCCGTTCGGCCTATGTCGCGCCGGGCGCGGTTTTGATGCCGTCCTTCGTCAATGTCGGCGCCTATGTCGATAGCGGCACCATGGTCGATACCTGGGCCTCGGTCGGCTCCTGCGCCCAGATCGGCAAGAACGTCCACCTTTCGGGCGGCGTCGGCATCGGCGGCGTGCTGGAGCCGATGCAGGCCGGCCCCACCATCATCGAGGACAATTGCTTCATCGGGGCGCGTTCCGAAGTGGTCGAGGGCTGCATCGTGCGCGAAGGCTCGGTTCTGGGCATGGGCGTCTTCATCGGCCAGTCGACCAAGATCGTCGACCGCGCCACCGGCGAGATCTTCTATGGCGAGGTGCCGCCGAATTCCGTGGTCGTCGCCGGCTCGCTGCCGGGCAAGGCATTTCCAAACAACGAGCCGGGCCCAGGTCTCTACTGCGCCGTCATCGTCAAGCGGGTCGACGCCAAGACCCGGTCCAAGACCTCGATCAACGAATTGCTGCGCGATTGATCTTTCCGCCGGGCAGGCGCACCTTCCGCCGGCGCGACAATCGGCCGCGCTGGTTCAACTGGAGGGGTGACATGGACTGGAAATATCTGCTCACAAGCTTTGATGGCCGTATCAACCGGGGCAAGTTCTGGGCTGGCATCGGCGTATTCATCATTATCGGCGTTATTGCTTTCATTCTCGATGCGATCCTCGGCACGCGTGTCACCACGGCCAGCGGTGCCCAGATCGGCATCATCGGCATCCTCTTCGCGCTGGCATCGATCTATTTCGCGATTGCCCTCTATGCCAAACGCTGGCACGACCGCAACAAGTCGGGCTGGTGGACGCTGATTGGCTTCGTACCCGTCATCGGCGGCATCTGGCTGCTGGTCGAACTCGGCATTCTCGAAGGCACCAGGGGTGCCAATCAATATGGATCGGACCCGCTTGCCTGAAAGATCGGATCTCAACTGGCTTTTCTTCAAGACCTCGGGCCGCGTCAGCCGCGCGGCCTATTTTCTTGGCGGGTTGCTCGTCGCCATCATCCAGGCGTTTCCGCTGTACCGCTTCACGCTGGTGCCGGAGGGTTCGGCCGAGAGCAACATGTGGTCGTTCATCTTCTTCATCGCCTTCATCGCCTCGCTGTGGTCGAACATCGCGCTGGCGGTGAAGCGGCTGCACGACCTCGACAAGCCGGGCATTGCCGCGCTGATCCTGTTCGTGCCGGTTGTCTCGATCGTCGCCTTCCTTGTGTTGTGCCTGTTTCCAGGGCAGCCTGGACCCAACCGTTATGGCCGGCGCACCAACGAGCCGGCAGAATCAAAGAAATAGAGCATGACGTCGTCGGAAAACCGCTTCACACTTTTCGGCATCATGCCCTAGGGGGCCGATCGGATCGCCATGCGCTACCGCACGCTTGATCCGAAACTGATCATCGAAACCGCCGAACGGCTGGAAGGGCGCGTGGCCGACCGTTTCCCGGATGCCGGGTTGCGCGGCGTCGCCGCCGAACTTGTGTCGCTGTCGCGCGATCTGGCCAAGGCCGCGAAGACCCTGGAAGCGCCGATCTGGTGGCTGCGCGGCATCATCGTCGCCGCCGTCATCGCGGGCGCGCTGATCTTCCTGTTCGTCGGAACCATCCTGCCGCTCATTCGCATCTCGCAAGCCGACGATGCGGTGCAGTCGGTGCAGGGCATCGAAGCCACGATCAACATGATCATCCTCGCCGTGCTCGGCTTCCTGGCCCTGATCCGCACGGAGGAGCGCATCAAGCGCAAGCAGGTGTTTCGCCAGTTGCACGGCCTCAGATCGCTGATCCATGTCATCGACATGCACCAGTTGACCAAGGATCCGGCGGCGCTGTCGGCCAGCTTCAAGCCGACGGCGCATTCGCCGGCCCGTCTCACCAATGCCGCGGATCTCGCGCGCTATCTCGACTATTGCTCCGAAATGCTGTCGATCACCGGCAAGATCGCGGCGCTGTTCGCCCAATCCGTCAATGACGCCGTCGTCATCGACGGTGTCAACGACATCGAGAACCTGGCGTCCAACCTGTCGCGCAAGATCTGGCAGAAGATCACGTTGATCGATGGCCGGCCGGCGGCGCCGCAACCTTCTCCGGCACCAGCCTTGGCGAGCCAAGCCGCTCGGCTTCCGCCGCGCGCACCAGCGCGCTGATAAGCTGGACCGTCGGCGCCGGCGTACCGGCTTTTTCAGCGAGCCGCAAAACAGCGCCCTGCAAGTCGTCGATCTCGGTCGACCGGCCACGCTGCAGATCGTCCCACATCGACGAGCGCGCCTCGGGATCGATCGCCAGCATGCGCCGCGCCAGGAGCTTGAACAGCCAGTCGGCCAACCTGAGCACCTTCGGCAGCAGCGTCGGGCGCAGGCCGGCGATCCGCGCCGGCTCGATGCCGGAGGTTTTCATCGCCAGCAAGGCCTCGTCGATCTGGCTGGCCAGGATCAGCCGCCAGCGCCGGTCAGCGAGTTCAGTTGCCAGCGGCAAGCCCGACAGCGCCACCAGCGCATTGTTCAGGTTCATCAGAAGCTTGCCCCACAGCACGGCCTTCATATCGCCACGCGTTTCGACAGCCAGGCCTTCGGTGTCGAGAAGGTCGGCAAGGCCGACATTGCCTTCTTCGACCATAACCTTGCCGTCGCTGGCGCGGTGGACGCGCAACGGCAGCTCTCCATCGGCTGATTGCACGACATTGAACGGCACCATGCCAGCCAGCACCGTTCGCGGGCCAAGCGCCGCGCGCAGCCTGTCGGCGTTGTCGACGCCGTTCTGCAGGCTCACCACCACGGCATCGGGACGGGCATGGGCCTTGATGAGTGCCGCCATTTCCCGCGTCGCGCCGCTCTTGACGGTGACCAGGATCACATCGGCCCCCGGCAAGGACGCGGCCGGATCGGCGGTGACGGCAAGCTCTGCCGGCTTGATCAGGCGATCGCGGCCCTCGAGGTCGCTGACGCGCAATCCGCCCTGCCGCAGCGCTGCCTCGATGCGCGGCCTGGCAAGCAGGACAACCCGCCGCCCGGCGAGCGCCAGGCAGCCGCCGGCATAACAGCCAATGCTGCCGGCGCCGGCAATGACGATCCTTTTTTCGCCGTTTGCCATCTCTTACTCCGCATCAGCCAGAACTATACGACATGAAAACCATAATGTCGGCGGTATCGTCGGCCATTGGCTTGGCCATATGTCTGGCCGTGACAGGCCATTCGCTTTCGACTATCGCTTTTGCCATGACGCTGCCGACTGACCCCGCCGCAAACCTTGCCTCTCTCATCCGCTGTGCCTCGGTGACACCAGCCGAAGGCGGCGCGCTGAGCGCGCTGGAGGCGATGCTGAAGCCGCTCGGCTTCCTGGTCGATCGGCCGGTGTTCTCCGAAGACGGCACGCCCGACATCGAGAACCTCTATGCACGGCGCTCCGGCAATGGCCCGCATCTGATGTTCGCGGGTCATACCGACGTGGTGCCGGTCGGCGACGAAGCCGCCTGGACGCATCCGCCTTTCGCCGCCGACATCGCCAACGGCGAAATGTACGGCCGCGGCGCGGTCGACATGAAGGGCGGCATTGCCTGCTTCATCGCCGCGGTGGCGCGCCACGTCGAGGCGAATGGTGGCCCGAAGGGCTCGGTCTCGCTGCTGATCACCGGCGACGAGGAAGGGCCTGCCATCAACGGCACGGTCAAGCTGCTCGAATGGGCCGCGTCCAAAGGCGAGAAATGGGACGCCTCGATCGTCGGCGAGCCGACCAATCCGGACACGCTCGGCGACATGATCAAGATCGGCAGGCGCGGCTCGATGTCGGGTAGCATCACCGTCAATGGCCGCCAGGGCCATGCCGCTTATCCGCAGCTTGCCGACAACCCGGTGCGCGGCCTGATGAGCCTGGTGGACGCCTTGCTGCATCCCGTCTTCGACAAGGGAACCAAGGATTTCCAGCCGACCAACCTCGAGGTGACCTCCATCGATGTCGGCAACCCGGCCACCAACGTCATTCCCGCCAAGGCAACCGCCACCTTCAACATCCGCTTCAACGACAGCTGGACGGCCGAGACGGTCCAGGCGGAAATCCACAACCGCCTCGATCAGGCGGCTGGGCGCAAGAAATACCGGCCGGGCAAGAAGACGCCAGTCGACTATGAGCTGGTCTGGCGCGACCGGCCGAGCCACGTCTTCCTGACCCGCGACGACAGGCTGGTCGAGACGCTGAGCGGCTCGGTCAAGGCGGTGGTCGGCAAAAAGCCGGCGCTATCCACCTCCGGCGGCACATCGGATGCGCGCTTCATCAAGGATTATTGCCCGGTGGTCGAATTCGGCCTGGTCGGCAAGACCATGCACATGGTCGACGAGCGCGTGGCCATCGCCGATCTGGAAACGCTGACGCGGATCTACCAGCGCTTCATCGACGACTGGTTCGGACAGGGCTGACCAGCATGCTTTCGGCGGACGAAACCCAAGCTTCGCTGACCGGCGCCTGGCGGCTGATGCTCGGCAAGGCCGACGGCCTGCGCCTGCTCGACCTCACGGCCGACGGCTTCTGGAATTCGTTCTTCGCCATCATCGTCGCGGCACCGGCGCTGATCGTCGGCTGGGTCGGCATCGCCAACGAGATCGGCGATCCCGATGCCTTCGCCGGCCGCTTCAGCATGCTGGTGCGACTGGCGACAGTCGATATCGGCTCCTGGGTACTGCCGCTGGTGGCGCTCGCCTTGGTGGCGCGGCGCGCCGGCATCGGCGGGCGCTTCGTCCACTATGTCGTGGCCAGCAACTGGGCCTCGGCGATCACCGCCTGGCTGATGCTGCCTTCGGCGCTGATCAGGCTTTTCCTGTCCTCGGCAAGCCAGGTCTCGAGCCTTGTGTCGCTGCTGTTATTTTCCCTGTCGATGGTGCTGACCTGGCGCATGACCAACGCGACGATCGGCAGGGGCGCTGCCTTCGGCACCGCCGTTTTCGTCGGCATGTTCGTCGCTTCGCTGCTGGTGCTGTTCGGACTGCAGACGCTGCTTGGCATCTCCGTGCCGGACGATGTCGGGGGCCAGAGCCTTTCCGGGCTTTATCCCGGATAGAACCAGGGTTCTACCCGGGAGAACCAGGGTTCTACCCGGGATAATCGACGCCAATGAGAAAAAGCCCGTCGGGCGGCGCCACCTGGCCGCAGGCGGCGCGGTTTCGCGCCTCGAGCGCCGCCTTGAGGTCGCCCGATGTCCAGCCGCCGTCGCCGACCCGCTTCAGCGAGCCGACCATCGAGCGCACCTGGTTGTGCAGGAAGGATCGTGCCGATGCCCTCACCTCGATCAGATCATCGCCCGCCCGGCTCACATCGAGCCGCTCCAATGTCCTGATCGGGCTGTTGGCCTGGCACTGCGTCGAGCGGAAGGTGGTGAAGTCGTGCCGGCCGAGCAGGAGCTTCGCCGCCTCGTGCATGGCGGCGGCATCGAGCCGCTTCGGTACCCACCACACCTTACCCTTCTCCAGCGCCGAGGGCGCCCGCCGGTTGAGGATGCGGTAGAGATAGTGCCGGCCGATGGCGGAGAAACGGGCATCGAAATCGTCCGGGACGATCGTGGCCTTCAGGATGACTATGCGCGCGCCGGCCGCCTGCAGGTGTGCATTGACGGCATCGCGCACCTTGTCGTCGGGCCACGCCTTGGCAAGGTCGACATGCGCCACCTGCGCGGTCGCGTGCACGCCGGCATCGGTGCGGCCGGCGGCGCGCAGCCGGACCGCCTCGCCGCAGAATTTCTCGATCGCCTGCTCGATCGCCTGCTGCACCGAAGGCTGGTCGGCCTGATGCTGCCAGCCGGCAAACAGGCTGCCGTCATATTCGATATCTAGGCGAAAACGCGGCATGCCGGTCGGCTATACGCCCCCGCCTAGGCGGCGAGAGCGGTGAAGGCGGAGGCGTAGACCAGCCTGCCGGATTCGGGAGCTTCGCCCCAGGCCAGCGCCTGCAGCGCCTCGCCCTGGTATTCGCTTTCGAACTTTTCTGCGCGGGCGTGGCTATAGCCGAAACGGCCGTAATAGGCCGGATCGCCCAGCACGACGGCCAGTGTCTCGCCGGCGTCCTTGAGCCGAATATGGGCCTCGCGGATCAACGCGCCGCCGATGCCGCTGCCATGGAAGGAAGGCTCCACCGCCAGCGGCGCAAGCGCCACGGCGGCAAAACTCTTGCCGCCGCTCTGAACGAACAGCCGTGAGAACAGGATATGGCCGACGGCCTGGCCGTCCTCTTCCGCCACCAGTTCGACGACGGCGTCACCGCCGGTCACCAACGCGTCGACCAGTCCGGCCTCCGTTTGCTGGCCGAAAGCGTGTTCCTCGACGAGGCGGATGGCCTCGCGGTCCCGCGGCGTCGCCGCGCGTATCGACATCATGCTCATGAGAATTTCAGTCCTTTTTCGATCTTGGCTCCGCGCAGGAATTCCGACGCGGCGGCGGGCTTTCCGCCCGCACGTTGAACTTCGACCAGCCTGACCGCGCCTTTTCCGCAGGCGACTGTCAGCCGGTCATCGAGAATTCCTCCCGACTCGCCCAAATCTTCCGAAGGCGACACGCCTTCGGATAGCGTCGAGCGAAGCAGTTTCAGCCGTTCCATACGGCCGCCAATTTCAATCTCGGACCAGGCGCCGGGAAACGGCGACAGGCCACGAATGTGATTGTGAACCTCGGCCGCGGGCCGTGTCCACTCCACGCGCGTCTCGGATTTATCGATTTTCCTGGCGTAAGTCACCCCTTCGGCCGCCTGCGCGGTAAATGCCAGGGTATTCTGTTCCAGCCGCGCCAACGCTTCCACCATCAGGGCAGCGCCGACACTCATCAACCGATCATGCAGATCGCCGGCTGTCATATCGGGGCCGATGGCGCATTTTTCAACCAGTCCCACCGGGCCGGTATCCAGCCCCGCCTCCATGCGCATCACCATCATGCCGGTCTCGGTATCTCCAGCCATGATGGCGCGCTGGATCGGCGCGGCGCCACGCCAGCGCGGCAAAAGCGATGCGTGGCCGTTGACGCAGCCAAGCCGGGGTGCGTCAAGAATTGCCTTGGGCAACAGCAATCCATAGGCGACGACCACGGCGATATCGCCGCCGAGGTCGGCAAAAGCAGCCTGCTCGGCCTCGCTTTTCAACGATGCCGGCGTTCGCGCCTCGATGCCAAGCCGCCCGGCCTCGCGCTGCACCGGTGACGGCGTCAGTTCCAACCCGCGCCGGCCGGCGGCGCGCGGTGGCTGCGTGTAGACGGCTGAAATCTCGTGGCCAGCCTCGGCGATGGCGCGCAGCGTCGGCACCGAAAACTCCGGCGTGCCCATGAAGATGACGCGAAGGGGCATTGCCCTATCCCACCAGCTTGCCTGGCGCCTTGTCCCTGGCGAGCTTCTTGAACTTCTTCACCACCATGTCGCGCTTCAGCTTCGAGATGTGGTCGATGAACAGCACGCCGTTGAGGTGGTCGATTTCGTGCTGCAGGCAGGTTGCCATCAGCCCCTCGGCCTCGATCTCCTGCAGCTTGCCGTCACGGTCCAGATATTTGACCCTCACCGAAGCCGGGCGCTCGACCTCGGCATAGTAATCAGGGATCGACAGACAGCCTTCCTCGTAGACGGACCGCGCGTCGGCGCTTTCGAGAATTTCCGGGTTGATGAAGACGTGTGGCGCCGGGGTTTCGTCTTCCTTGGCGAGATCGATCACCAGCATGCGCAGCGGCTCGCCGACCTGGATTGCCGCCAACCCGATGCCGGGTGCGTCATACATAGTTGCCAGCATATCGTCGGCCAGTTTGCGTACCGGCGCGTCGACGCGCTCCACCGGCTTGGAGACCTGGCGCAGGATGGGATCGGGAAGAATGATAAGCGGCTTGATCGGCATGGCGTTTCACCTAAGACCTCAATAGAAAGGCGTCAACCGGTGCGCCTGCGCCTCGTTCACGTTTTGATCTGTGCCAGACCGCCGAATCGGCTATGCTGTCCACATGAATGATCTGAGCACCATCCTTTCGGAGCCCGCCGCACGGCTCGGCGCCTCGACTATCACGCTCGGCCACGTCTTGGCCGTCGCCACATTGCTGTTTCTCGGCTTGTTCGTGGCGCTCGTCATCGCGCTGTGGCGCTCGGCCAAGGCGCGCGCGGTCGCCGCAGCGGAAGCCGCCGACCATGCCCGCGACGCCGAGGCGCGGATGGCCGGCATTCTGCAATCCCAGGCCGAGATGCAGGGCCGCATGGGCGCCATCGCCGAAGTGTTCGGCGCCCGCCAAGCCGAATTGACGCAGTCGATCGGCCAGCGGCTCGACGCCATGACCGGCCGCATCGGCCAGACCATGACCGAGCAGACCAAGTCCACGCATGAGAGCCTCGCGAAACTGCAGGAGCGGCTGGCGGTCATCGACACCGCGCAAGGCAACATCCAGTCGCTGGCCGGCCAGGTCGTGCAGCTGCAGGCGATCCTCTCCAACAAGCAGACGCGCGGCGCCTTCGGCCAGTCGCGCATGGAGGCGATCGTCGCCGACGGCCTGCCGCACGGCGCCTACGAATTCCAGGCGACGCTGTCGAACGGCAGCCGGCCGGACTGCCTGGTGAAAATGCCGAACGGCGCGCCGTCGCTTGCCATCGATGCCAAATTTCCCCTGGAAGCGTGGAATGCCATCCGGGCCGCCGATAACGCCGACCTGCAGAAGGTCGCGGCCCAGGCCTTCCGCCGCGATATCGAGGTCCATATCCGCGACATTTCGGAAAAATACCTGCTGCAGGGCGAAACCCAGGACACCGCCTTCATGTTCGTGCCGTCGGAATCGGTGTTCGCCGAAATCCACGAGAATTTCGAAGCGGTTGTCCAGAAGGCGCACCGTGCCCGCGTCATCATCGTCTCGCCTTCGCTCTTGATGCTGTCGATCCAGGTCATCCAGGCGATCCTCAAGGATGCGCGCATGCGCGAGCAGGCGCATCTGATCCAAGGCGAAGTCATCAGGCTGATGGAAGACGTCCAGCGTGTCGACGAGCGGGTGCGCAAATTGCAGGGCCATTTCGGCCAGTCGGCCAAGGACATCGAAGACATACTCGTCTCGACCTCGAAAGTGACCAAGCGTGGCCAGAAGATCGAGGCGCTGGAATTCGGAGAAGGCGAGCCCGACGCCCCGCGCGGCGGCGCCCCTGCCAAGGTGGAGGCCGCACCGCGCGCTGCCGATTCAAAGACCGGGCAGCTGAGATTGAGGGTCGTCGAAGGCGACGACTGAACGCTACTGCTCTTCGACCGTCGTCATACCCTCGAATTCCGGAAGCCAGTGCAGCGCCGACCGATGCCATTTCTGGTGTCTCGGGACCAGGTTCTGGCGCTGCCGCGAGGTCCCGACCCTGATCCCATAGACCTTCGGACCGTCACCGACCGATGTCGCATAGAGATGCGAGCCGCAGTCGGCACAAAAAGCCTGCGTTCGCTTGGCGCCGCTCGCCACGGTCTTGATGTAGATCTTCGGTTCGCCGCTGGTGATCCGGTAGTGATCCTCCGTCGCAGGAACGGTAACGCGAAATGCCGTACCGGTCAGTTGCTGGCAATCGGTACAATGGCAGACCGAGGTCTTCTCCGGGTCGACCTCCGCCTCATAGGTGATGGCGCCACAATGGCAGCCGCCGTCGATCTTCATTGTCATTCCTCCAACTTCGATCGGCTGATTTTAGCGGCACGGAGACCCGAGGCAACGGCGGGGCGCTGGTCCAGAGGCCAGAATCCCGAAAAGTGCACCGCGGTGTCGCAAAAGTTCGTACTCGAATCTATCCGGACGCGGATTCGATCAGCTTGCGCCGCTTTTCCCAGGTGCCTGACGTCTGCGGCTTGACGAACAGCCGCGTGATCTCAGGCATCTCCTTCTTCAACCGCGCCTCGATGCGCTCGACACAGGCCTCGATCTCCGGCGCCGACAAATGGTCCTCGAATTCGATGCTCAGGCCGGCGACGATTTCTTCCGGACCCATATGCACCGTCAGCACGCCGTTCGCCCGCTGCACCGCCGGATCCTGCTGGACGATCGCCAGCACCTTCCTCTGCACCTCGGGTGAGGCCGGCTCGCCGATGAGCAGGCCCTTGCTTTCACGCGCCAGGAAGATTGCCGTCGTGCCGAGGATGAGCGAGATGCCGATCGAGGCGGCGCCGTCGAGTTCGGGCATCTCGAAAATCTCCGCCGCCAATATGCCGGCAAAGGCGACGGCCAGGCCGAGAAGGGCGGCACTGTCTTCGAACAGCACGGTATAGACGCTCGGATCCTTGCTCGATTGCACGGCTTGCAGCCAGCCCTGCTTGCCCTTCTGCTTGCGGAATTCCTTCAGCGCCACCAGCCAGGAGCTGCCTTCGAACAGGAAGGACAGGCCGAGAACGATGTAGTTCACCCTAGCGTTGGCGACCGGCTCCGGCGCCATGATGTGGATGATGCCCTCGTAGAACGACACGCCAGCGCCCAGCGCGAAGACCAGAAGGGCGACGATGAAGCTCCAGAAATAGAGTTCACGGCCATGGCCGAGCGGGTGCGAGCTGTCCGCGGGGCGTGCCGCCCGGTGCATGCCGTAGAGCAACAGGCCGCCATTGCCTGTATCGACCAGCGAATGCACGCCTTCCGACAGCATAGCCGAACTGCCGGTGAAAAAGGCGGCGGCGAATTTGGTCAACGCTATGGCGAGATTGCCGGCGAGCGCCGCGTAGATAACCGTTCTGGAGCCGCCGTGTCCAGCCATGCAGGTTCTATCCTCTTCGAGGCAGTGTAGCGGCTCTGCCGCGGAGTTGCACAGCCATCACAACGCGCCAATCGTCGGGTCGTTCAATGTGTTCGAAACCTGCTGGCGGGAAGGCCAGCTATTCCTGGATCTCGTCGGTCCACACTTTGAAGCCCGCAAGCAACCCTGGCCCGAAGATATGGGTTAGCGGCACATCCGCCGCGTCGCGGCCGGAGGCGATCAGGATGCGGCCGATGCGTGGCGCGTTGTTGCGCGGATCGAAAGCGTGCCAGCGGCCGCCGAGATAAACCTCCATCCAGGCGCAGAAATCCATGCTCGCCCAAGGCTTCGGCATGCCGATGTCGCTGATGTAGCCTGTGCAGTAGCGCGTCGGGATATTGAGTGCCCGGCAAAACGTGACGGCAAGATGCGCGAAATCGCGGCACACGCCGCTCCGTTCGCGCCAGGCTTCCGCGGCGGTGCGCGTCACCCGTGCGTTGCCGTAGTCGAAGACGATGTGGTTGTGGACGAAATCGCACACCGCCTGCACGCGCGGGATGCCTGATGGCATATGGCCGAACAGCCGCCATGCCTCGCTTGCCAAGAGGTCGCTTTCGCAAAACCGGCTGGGCAGCAGGAACAGCAGCGTTTCAGCCGGCAGGTCGCGCACCTCATGCTGCCACGCCATCAACTCGCCCATCTCGAACGTGCCGGAGTCGCGGATCACCGCATCCGTACCGAAAGTGAAACGCCCGGGCGGGGCGACGAGCCGGTTGCACCAGTTGCCGAAACTGTCGCGATAACTCTCAATCGGCACTGGCGGGTTGGAGGTCAGGAAATCCGGACGCTCAAGATCGGAGGCGCGGGAATAGTGGACATTGAGCATTGCGATGAGCGGCGTTTCCTGCGGAAAGTCGAAGCTCATCTCGCAGCCGATATGGATCCGCATTGTCGTCCTGACGGGCCTGCCTGACGATCACCCGGCGGTGCACGGGTCGATGCTGCAGTGCGAAGACAAGCATGGCATGGACTGCCGGGGTTTACGAGCAAATTAGAAACCGGTTGAAAGCGGCCTGCCGACGCTGGCAGCAGGCACTCGCCTCTTGCAGTCTGGCGTTTGTCTTGTTTCACTCCGTTTCCCGCAACTGGAGGAACGAATCATGGCTAAAGGTGCGATGAAGGCAGGCAAGGAAGCCCGCAAACCAAAGAAAGACGCCAAGAAGCCTGTAGCCGCTCCGGCCCTGAAGGCGCCGCCGGTCAAGGCGACGAGGATCAAGGAAAAGTAGATCGCACAGCGTGCATGGATTTCACCGGCGGCGTCCGACATGCCGCCGGCGAATTGTTGATTGGGCGTTCAGACACCCTATATCGACGGTGCGGGGACGACCTCGCATTTCCCGAAATCTGGTTGGGACGGCCCGCCCATTGTTTGATTGAGCATCCGAAGACCTTTCGGCCGGATGTTCTGGATGGAGCGTTCCGATGCCATGGATTCTTCTGTTCTTCGCCGGCCTGTTCGAAATCGGCTGGGCGATCGGGCTCAAATACACCGACGGCTTCACCAGGCTTGTTCCGACCGTGCTCACGGTCGCGTCGATGATCGTCAGTTTGACCTTGCTTGGCCTGGCGCTGAAGAGCCTGCCTGTCGGCACAGCCTATGCGGTGTGGACCGGTATCGGCACCGTCGGCACGGCGCTGCTCGGCGTCTGGCTGCTGGGCGAGCCCGCGACGGCGATCAGGCTCGGCTGCATCGCGTTGATCGTCTGCGGCATCATGGGGCTGAAACTCGCGGCCTGAACGGCCCTGTCCACCGACTGGCGCTATCGACCGAGCTGACATCCATGAATCGACGTCCCTGGATGCAGGGAGGCTCCCCGTGGGCAACACCGACACGCGAAAAAGGGCCGCGCCTTGGCGCGTCCCTCATTCATCATCCATCGAGGCGAGTGCGCTGTTAGCGACCCGTAAAGCCGGGCGGTGTCCTGCCGGTGCGCTGCTTGCGTGCCGCATAGCGTGCGTCGCGCTTTGCCTTGCGCTCTGCTTCATCGGCAAGCAAACGAGCGATACGCTCGTTCTCTTCAGCTTCCCGAAGCTTGGCATCCGCTTGCGCTGCCTCTTCGGCGGCAATGCGCGCAGCTTCGGCTGCTGCCTCACGCTCGGCTTTCTCAATCGCCTCGCGTGCCAGCTTTTCCTGCTTCAGCTTGGCCTTCTCGGCCTCGCGGATCTCACGAGCCGCAAGGATCGCCTTGCGTTCGGCCTGTCGTGCCAGCACCGCGGGATCGTCTGCTGCCGGCTTTGACTTGAAGCGCTCCAGAAGCGCCTTCTTTGCCTCGGTCGCGGCATTGCGCCGCTCGAAAATGTCTTTTTCCCTGTAGATAGCCAAGTCCACTTCCTTGAAGTCTATTCGCGACGCTTACATACGCGCGAAAACCGGGAGTTCAAGCGCCAAAACGGCATGCCAGCCATGAAATTCCGGGATGTTGCACCCGGGAGACGCATTTTCCGCCGAAATCGACATGCACTGTTCACCAGCCAGCCTCTGGCGGCGCGACGGACGCGTCGCTACCTCTGGAGCATGATGCCGAAAAGGGGAAAGCGGTTTTCGGACGATATCATGCTCTATCTATCTCTTCGATTTAGGGTCGGATTCAGATTTCAGGTCGAACAGAGCTAAAATCATCCGACCCTAGCGCAACAATCAACACACTGGGATGACATCCAAATGGAACTCGGCCTCTACACTTTTGCCGATGTGAGCCCTGTGCCGGGTCCCGGCGCCATCGGTCCGCATGAGCGGCTGCGCAACCTGATCGAGGAGATCGAACTTGCCGACCAGGTCGGGCTCGACGTCTTCGGCCTCGGCGAACACCACCGGCCGGACTATGCCGCCTCGGCACCGGTCGTGGCTTTGGCCGCGGCGGCGGAGCGTTCGAAGCGCATCAAGCTGACCAGTGCGGTGACGGTATTGTCCTCCGACGATCCGGTGCGCGTTTTCCAGCAGTTTTCCACGCTCGACCTTCTGTCGGGCGGCCGCGCCGAGATCATGGCTGGGCGAGGTTCGTTCATCGAATCCTTCCCGCTATTCGGCTACAACCTCGAAGACTATGACGAGCTGTTCGCCGAAAAGCTCGACCTGCTGCTGGCCATCCGCGATCAGGTGAAGGTTACCTGGTCGGGTAGGCTGCGCGCGCCGATCAACGATCGCGGCGTCTATCCCAGGCCCTTCCAGGACAGGCTGCCGGTCTGGATCGCCATTGGCGGAACGCCGCAATCGGCCGCTCGGGCGGGCGCGCTCGGCCTGCCGCTGGCGCTTGCCATCATCGGCGGCGAACCGGCGCGCTTCGCGCCGCTGTTCGACCTCTACCGTGAGGCCGCCAAGCGCGCTGGCGGCGATCCGACGGGGTTGGCGACCAGCATCAACGTGCATGGCTTCATCGCCGACACGACCGAGCAGGCGGCGGACGACTTCTACGGCCCCCAGGCCGAGGTGATGAACCGCATCGGCCGTGAGCGCGGCTGGGGTCCGACATCGCGTGCGCATTTCGACCAGTCGCGTGGTCCCGACGGCGCGCTGTTCGTCGGCAATCCGGAGCAGGTGGCGGAAAAGATCGTGACCCAGCACAGGGTGTTCGGTAATGACCGCTTCCTGCTGCAGATGGCGATCGGCACCATGCCGCACGCCAAGATCATGAAGGCGATCGAGCTCTACGGCACCAAGGTGGCGCCGATCGTACGCAAGGAAACCGCGAAATCCGCGCCGACCGTGGCGGCGCCTGTCGCGTGAACTTACGGAGGCCCGCGAGCCTCATTCCATGAGCCCTGGATGAGCATGCTTATCGCGTTGCCCGGTGTAGGGCCGCATCCATCATCGCGGCATGATGGATTTCGGTCGCCTCGTCGGCTGGGAACAGGCACTCGATGCGCAGTTCCTGGGCGGCGACGGTTTGGGGAGTGCCGACCGTGGTGACCATCGAAAAGTAGTCCAGGCGGCGACCGTCCTTGATGAAGCCAAGCGGAATGACCGGCATGAAGCCGATCGCCACCGGATTTTTCCAATCGCTGTTCACGTCCGGGTAGGCGAGCAGCGCCGCCAGCAACTCCCTGGTCTTTTCGTCGACGACGCGGCCGATGGATTCGCGATAGACCCGCTCGAACAGGCTCCGCGCCACGTCGGGCCAATTGGCGACGAACGGGCGCATGCCTTTGGGATCGAACATGAGGTGGAGCATGTTGCGCGGCCCTTCGCGCGCGGCCATGTCGAGGAAACAGCCGAAGAAGAGCGGTGCGGCTTCGTTGGTCATCAGCACATTCCAGTACCGGTCCATGACCAGCGCCGGATAGGGTTCATGCTGGCGCATGATGCGCGTCAGGGCGTCGGTGACGCTCTTCATTTCCATGGAGTTCCAGGCGCCTTCGGAAAACATCGGCGCGTAGCCCGCCGCCAAAAGCAGGGCATTACGCTCGCGCAAAGGGACATCGAGCGCCCCCGCGATCGCCATCAAGGTCTCACGGCCGGGAACGCTGCGTCCGCTTTCGATGAAACTGATCTGCCTTTGCGAAATGCCCGTATCGAGGGATAGATCAAGCTGGCTTCTGCCACGCACATCGCGCCAGTAACGCAAGAGCGTGCCCAGGTCGGGTGTCATGGCCGTTCTGGAGTTGGTCTTCATGCCCGCTGTCCTCGCAGTCCCTCGAACGATACACGCGATGCAATCACGCAGCGACGGCGCATGGCACCAGAAGATCCATGCGCCGTCGATCGGGTCAGGCGGCAATCGCGGCGGCGGGAGACCATGCCTGCGGCTGGAAGCGCTCTTCGATCGGCGTGCCGGCCATGTTGGTGGTGGTTGCCGCCATGGTGGAGACGCCGACGCCGGTTACCACTTCCAGGATCTGGGCTTTCGAATAGCCCGCCGAAGCAAACGCATCGATGTCGGCGTCACTCACGTTTCCCTTGTTTTCGATCAGCGCCCTCGTCAGGGCCGAGAGTGCCGCATATTTTGGGTCCGTCGGCAACCTGCCATCCCGGATCGCCTTGACTTCGCTTTCCGCAATCCCATCCTCGATAGCGAATGTCGAATGCGCGGCGACGGTCCAGGGGCACTTGATGGTGACCGCGTTGGTCAGCAGCAGCACCTGCTTTTCGATCTCGTCGAAGCTTCCGCCGTGGAAACTGCCGAAGCTGCTGACGAAACCATTGAGGAGAACCGGATTGTTGGCCATCGTCGCCATGACGTTCGGAAGAAAGCCAAACTTCTCCTCAAGCGCCTTCAACGCGGGCCTGGATTTCTCCGGCGCCGACTCGGTTGTTTGAAGGGTAAATCTTTGCATCGTGATGTCCTCTTTCAGGGGTGGGCGTAATCGTGCCGGCGACATCCTCGCCGCGCCAGCCTTGCGAGCCCTTGGGCTGCGAAGGCCTGCTCCCGTACTAGGCCCGCCGCCTGCCCGGACTCAATTACACGGCATGTAATCGTGGAACGCTCGCAGCCGAGCCGTCGGTTTGAGCTATATTGACGGCGCCGCCGCTCGAAGGCGGCCACGCCGTCAGTGCCGGCTAACGGAACCTTGAAGCCGCGCTGGCGTTTCCGTCTGCGGATTGCATCAGTTGTGATGTGCCCGCCGAGGGGATCGCGATGAAGGCCGAACCCACCGCTTTGGGCGCAGGCGTTGCCGAAGCCGAAGAATCGCGAGTGGCGGCGCGTGCCGATACGCGTCTCATGCGCTCGTTGCTCATCGGTATCTTCCTGTTCATGACCGTCTATGCGCTCTATTTCGCGCGCGCTTTTTTCATGCCGGTCATCCTAGCCTTCCTGCTGGCGCTGACGCTGACCCCAATCGTGCGGCTGCTGCGCAAGCGCGGCATTCCCGAAGTGGTTTCGGCGACGCTTCTGGTGCTTGTGTCGATCTTCGTCTTCGCAAGCGCCGGCTATGTGCTCAGTGGGCCTGTCATCGATCTCATCAACAACACATCGTCCATCGGCCAGCAGCTGACCGAGCGATTGGCGCAGTTGCGACGGCCGCTCGAGAGGATCATGGACATCGCGCACCAGATCGAAGGGCTGACCGAGACATCGCAGGAACCGGGTGTGCAAAAGGTCGCGGTAGCGCAGTCCGGCTTCTTCTCGTCGGCGGCGAGCAACATCCTGTCGGCTGGGACAAGCCTGACCATCATCTTCGTGCTGTCGCTGTTCCTGCTCGCCTCGGGCACGATGTTCTACGAGAAGATCATCCAGTCCTTCGCCAGCCTCACCGAAAAGAAGCGGGCGCTGCGCGTCGTCTACGACGTCGAGCGGGAAATCTCGCATTATCTGCTCACCGTCACCATCATCAACACCGGCCTCGGCACGGTCATCGGCCTCGGCCTGTGGGCGCTCGGCATGCCCAATCCCTTGGTCTGGGGCGCGGCGGCCGCCCTGCTCAATTTCCTACCCTATGTCGGGGCCATGATCACGCTTGTCCTGGTCACCGTCATCGCGCTCATCACCTTCGACACGATCGCCTATGCCCTGTTGGCGCCTGCCTTCCTGGTTTTGTGCGACATCATCGAAGGCCAGTTCGTGACGCCGATGGTGGTCGGGCGGCGGCTCGAGATCAACGCCGTGGCGATCTTCATCGCCATCGCGTTCTGGTCATGGCTGTGGGGCTTCGTCGGCGCCCTGATGGCGGTGCCGCTGCTGGTCGTCGTCAAGGTGTTCTGCGATCATTTCGAGAGCCTTAGCCATGTCGGCAATTTTCTCGCCGCCCAACACACGGCGGTCGTTGAGGACGAAGCCGACGAGCAGGACGCCGCGGCAGCCGGATAACCGGCGCACGGTTTGCGACGGCGGGATCGAATGCTTATATCCGGCCGATCAGTGCCCGGTGCCCTTCCCAATGAATGACGTTCCCTTCGACCTCGACGCCTATTTCGCCCGGATCGGCCATGCCGGTTCCGGGCACGCTTCGCTCGACACGCTGAAGACGCTCCATTTCCTGCATCCGCAGGCGATCCCGTTCGAGAATATGGATCCGTTTCTGGGACGCCCGGTCCGATTGGATATCGCCTCGCTGCAGGGCAAGATCGTCCTTGGTGGGCGTGGCGGCTATTGCTTCGAGCACAATCTCCTCTTCATGCACGCGCTGAAGGCGCTCGGCTTCAAGGTCGGCGGCCTTGCCGCGCGTGTGCTTTGGGGGCAGAGCGAGGACGCCGTCACGGCGCGTAGCCACATGCTTTTGCGCGTCGAGCTTGACGGCCACACCTATATCGCCGACGTCGGATTCGGCGGCCTGACGCTTACGGCGCCGCTGCTGCTGAAGCCCGGCCGGGAACAAAAAACGCCGCACGAGACATTTCGCATCGTCGAGGCCGGCGATCATTTCCTGCAGGCCTTGATCGGCGGCGACTGGCGCTCGCTATATCGCTTCGACCTGCAGCCGCACTATGAGGTCGACTATTCCGTCGCCAATTACTTCCTGTCGAACAACCCGGCATCGCATTTCCTCACTTCCGTCATAGCGGCCCGCGCCGCACCCGACCGGCGCTATGCGCTGCGCGGCGATCGCCTATCGATCCATCACGTCGATGGCCGCACCGAGCAGAAGCAGATCGCCACCGCCGCCGAACTTGCCGACACGCTGGAAGGCCAGCTCGGCATCACCATTCCCGACCGCAAGGCCTTCGAGGCCCAGGTGCGCGAGAAGAAGATCGTGGAGACCAGTATATGACCGAACTTTCCGTTCTCGACTTGTCGCCGATCGTCGAAGGCAGCGATGCCTCGCAATCGCTCGCAAATTCGCTCGATCTCGCCCGCCACGCCGAGCGGCTCGGCTACAAGCGCTACTGGCTGGCCGAACATCACAACATGCCGGGCATCGCCAGCGCGGCCACATCGGTCGTCATCGCCCATGTCGCCGGCGGCACCAAAACCATTCGTGTCGGCGCCGGCGGCATCATGCTGCCCAACCATGCGCCGCTGGTGATCGCCGAGCAATTCGGCACGCTCGCCGCCCTGTTTCCCGGCCGCATCGACCTTGGCCTCGGTCGCGCTCCCGGCACCGACATGAACACGGCGCGCGCGCTGCGCCGCAATCTCGAGGCCGGCGCCGACAATTTCCCGCAGGATGTCGTCGAGCTGATGGGCTATTTCCTGCCGGCCGAGGAAGGCCAGCGTCTGCGCGCCGTGCCCGGCGAGGGCCAGACGGTGCCGATCTGGATTCTTGGGTCGAGCCTCTACGGCGCGCAGCTCGCCGCCATGCTCGGCCTGCCCTACGCCTTCGCCTCGCATTTCGCGCCGGCGGAACTCGATCATGCGCTGGACATCTACCGCTCGCGCTTCCAGCCGTCGGAGCAGCTCGAAAAGCCGCATGTCATGCTCGGCCTCAACGTCTTCGCGGCACCCACCGACGCCGAGGCGCGGCTGCTGTTTACCTCGCTGCAGCAGGCCTTCGTCAATCTGCGCACCGGCAGGCCGGGAAAATTGCCGCCACCGGTCGAGAACTATGACCGGGATCTCGACCCGATGGCCAAGTCCATGCTCAGCCAGGCGCTGTCCTGCGCCGTCGTCGGCTCACCGGAAACAGTCCGGCAAGGCATCGATGCGTTCGTGCGACGCACCGGCGCCGACGAGCTGATGGTCACGGCGCAGATATCGGACCACGCCGCCCGCGTGCGCTCCTTCGAGATTTTGGCCGAGGCGCACAGATCGTTGTCGCAAGCGGCCTGAAACAGGCGGCCTGGAGCTTTTGCCGACGTCGATGCTCTGCTAAGTGCGGGTATCCTTCGCAACTGCGAGCCTTGCCTTGCCCCATGACCTCGATAGACGCGAGCAGTTTGCCATCGACCTGGCGCGGCGGGCCGGCGAACTCGGCCTGAAATATTTCCGCGATCTCGACAGCCTGACCATCGAGAGCAAAGGCCATCAGGACCTGGTCTCGCAGGCCGACCGCGAGGTCGAGCTGTTCATCCGCGCGGCAATCGCCGCCGACTATCCGCAAGACGGCATTATCGGCGAAGAGCACGCCTCGGTCGCCGGCTCGACCGGCCATGCCTGGGTCATAGACCCCATCGACGGCACCGCCAATTTCGTACGCGGCATTCCGGCCTGGTGCGTGGTGATCGCTTGCGCAAGAAATGGCGAGACGATCGTCGGCGTCATCCACGAGCCGTCGACCGGCGAGACCTTCCACGGAAGGCTGGGCGGCGGCGCCTTCGTCAACGGCAGGCCGATCAAAACGAGTGCGGCCACCAGCCTGCAAGAGGGCTCGGTGGGCACCGGCTTCTCAAACCGGGCCGAAGCCGAGAACATCGCCGTGCTGATCAAGAAGATCCTGGCCGAGGGCGGCGTCTTCTTCCGCAACGCGTCAGGCGCGCTGATGCTTGCCTATGTCGCCTCGGGCCGGCTGCTTGGCTATGTGGAAGAACACATGAACCCCTGGGACTGCCTCGCCGGCATGCTGCTGATCGAGGAGGCCGGCGGCACTGTGCTGAAGGCGGATCCGAAGACAGTGCTGCAGAGCGGGACGCAAATTATCACCGGCGGCAAAGGCATCTTTTCGAAGCTGCAGGAACTGTGTTCCGGGGTCTTCACGCCCTGATCAAATCCCGAGAATTGCCCGAAAACCGCTTCACACTTTCGGCATGCTCAGGCGCTCACGCTCTGCACCATTGTCCCCAGCGGGCGGCATGAATTGCGGATCATCAAACGGCCCTTGAGGACGAGCTTGCGTGGCGGCGCGTCCCTGTTGCCAGCGAGACGGTCGAGCAGCAGATTCGCCGCCTGTTCGCCGATCGCCTGCACCGGCTGCGCCACCGTCGTCAGTTGCGGCTGGAACACGTCGGACCAGGGAAAATCGTCGAAGCAGGCTACCGAAATGTCCTCCGGACAGGACAGGCCGATGTCGCGGATCGCCTTCATCGTGCCGATCACCATCGGGTTGTTGGCCGAGAAGATGGCGCTTGGCCGCTCATGCAGCGACAGCAGCTGCATGGTCGCGTTGTAGCCGTCGATCTCGTGGAAATTGCCGGAACGAACCAGTTCCTCGGCCACCGGCAAGCCGGCGGCCTGGAGCGCCTCGCAATATCCGGTCATCCGGTCATGCATGGGTGAAATATCCGAGGTGCCGGTAATGTAGCCGATCCGCCGATGGCCGAGATTGATCAGATAGCTGATGGCGTCGAACACCGCGCGCTGGTTGTCGAGAACCACGGCGTCGGTGTCCACGCCCTCGCACAGACGGTCCAGCAACACGACCGGCACATTGGCGTCGACGACGATCCGCTCGAGGATCGCACCGCCACCGACGCGCGCCACGATCAGCCCGTCGACCATGCGGTCGAGCAGCAGCCTGATCTGGTCGTCCTGGGTGTTCAAATCCTCGTCGGTGCAGCACAGCATGACGGCATAGCCGGCGCGGTCGAAGGCCTGCTGGATCACCGAAACGACGGCGGTGAAGAATGGGTTGGTGATGTGCGGGACGGTCAGGCCGATGGTGCGGGTCGTGCCCATCTTCAGGCTGCGGGCGATGGCGTTGCGCTTGTAGCCGATATCGCGGATTGCCTGTTCGATACGCTGGCTGAGTTCCGGGCTGACGGTCGCCGTACCATTGATCAGCGCCGACACGGTGGCGACCGAGACACGCGCGGCCTCCGCCACGTGAAGCATGGTGGGCGCGGTGGATCTGCGCTGTTTTTTTCGCCCTGACGCTGTCATTTTCGAAACGTTTCGTCCCCCCCTCTGCCGCCAATACCTACGGAATCCTGTCTTTTTAAGCAAGAATCGAAATGCATCAAACTTCTGGCACCTGATATCGGCTTGACACTATCGAAACGTTTAGATTAGCGTTTGCCTGGAGTTGACGACGACGGAAGGGAGGCCGCCATTGTCATGCAAGAGAGCAGTTCCCCTTCTTCTTCGACGCGCAATGCGGCATCGGATCGGCCGGACATCGTTCTGAGCGCCGAGCACATTTCCAAGAGCTTTGGCGGCATCGCCGCGCTCGTCGATGTCGGCTTCGAACTGCGACGCGGCGAGGTCCATGCCCTGATGGGCGAGAACGGCGCCGGCAAATCGACGCTGATGAAGATCCTCTCCGGCGTCTATACCGGCTATGAAGGCACGGTCAGCGTCGATGGCCGGCCGGTCGGCTTCGCCGGCGTGCGCGACGCCGAGGATGCCGGCATCGCCATCATCCACCAGGAACTCAACCTGGTGCCGGAGCTCAGCGTCGCCGACAACATCTTTCTTGGCCGTGAAAAGCTGATCGCCGGGCTGATCGTCGACCGCAAGGCGAGCAGCCGCGCGGCAAGCGCCCTCCTGCAGCGGCTCGGCATCGAACTCGATCCGGACGCTCGCGTCGGCGCCTTGCGTGTCGGCGAACAGCAACTGGTCGAGATCGCCAAGGCGCTGTCGATGTCGGCGCGCATCCTGATCATGGACGAGCCGACCTCGGCCCTGTCGCCGGCCGAATGCCAGCGGTTGTTCCGCATCATCGGCCAGCTTGCCGATAGCGGCGTCGCCATCGTCTACATTTCGCACCGCATCGACGAGGTGATGCATCTGGCCGGTCGCGTCACCGTCTTCCGTGACGGACGCCATGTGCTGACGCGGCCGATGGCCGAACTCGACGAAAACGCCATCATTTCGGCGATGGTCGGACGGGACCTGCTCGCATCCTCCCAAGGTGAGCGGGATCCCGGCGGCAGGACCGTGCTTTCGGTCAGCGACCTGTCGCTGTCGAAGCCCGACCGCCAGGGCTGGCGGCAGGTGGTCGGCGGCGTCAGCTTCGATCTGGCCGCCGGAGAAATCCTCGGCATTGGCGGGTTGCTGGGCTCAGGCCGCACCGAGATCATGGAAGCGATCTTCGGCTCGAGCGATGGCCGTGCCGGCGGCGAGATCCGGCTCGACGGCCAGCCAGTGGATATCCGCTCGCCGCGCGATGCAAGACGCCTCGGCATCGCGCTGGTGACCGAGGACCGCAAGACGCAGGGCCTGCACCTGCAGGCCTCGATATCGGACAATGTGGCGCTGCCGCTGGTCGGCGCGCTGGCGCGCTTCGGCATCCGCTCGCTGGCCGGCGAGCAGGGGCTGGCGCGGCAGGCGGTCAAGGCGCTCGGCATACGCTGCCGCGACATCGACCAGCCCGCCGGCACGCTGTCGGGCGGCAACCAGCAGAAGGTCGTCATCGGCAAGTGGCTGGCGACCAGGCCCAGGGTGCTGTTGCTCGACGAGCCGACGCGCGGCATCGATGTCGGCGCCAAGCGCGAAATCTACGACCTCATCTTCCGGCTGGCGCGCGATGGCCTGGCCATCGCCGTCATCAGCTCCGAGCTGCCGGAATTGCTGCATCTTTCCGACCGCATCCTGGTGATGGCCGACGGCCGCCAGACAGGCATCCTTTCGCGCGACGCGGCGAGCGAGGAGGCCATCATGCGCCTCGCTGCACCGCGCCGGACCCTATCGAGACCCGCCGCATGACCGCACTGAAACTCCTGTCCCGCACCAAGCTCTACTGGGGCCTGATCGCCATCTTCCTTATCGGCGTGCTGGGCTCGCCGGTGAGTTCCAAGGGCAACAACATCTTTCTGTCCTACGGCAATCTGCTCGACGTGCTGCGCCAGGTATCGACCACCGGGCTGATCGCCACCGGCATGACGGCTGTCATCATCACCGGCGGCATCGACCTTTCCGTCGGGTCGCTGATGGCCATCTGCTCGGTGGTGTGCGCCATGCTGCTGACAGTTCCGGGCGTGACGCCCGGCGTCGTTCTGGGCGTGCCGACCGTCGCGCTAGTCGCGCTGTGCCTCGGCTTCGTCGTCACGCGCTTCATCTTCCTCAATGTGGAGAAGTCCCGCGCCGGCGCGGATGCCGCCGTTCGCGATGTCAGGCTGGACACCGTTCGCGGGCTGGTCACGCCGGCAACCGTCGGCGTCGTCCTGTGCTGTCTTTCGCTGTGGTACCTGCTGCCGCAGATCGAGCCCAAATTCGGCGTTCTCGGCGTGCTGCTGGTGGCGCCCTGCGTCGGCCTGCTGTTCGGCGCCGTCAACGGTTTCATCATCGTTGGCGGGCGGCTGCAGCCGTTCATCGTCACGCTGGCGATGATGGTGACGGCGCTCGGCATCGCCCGGCTCACCGCCGGCCAGAACAATGCCGTGCTGCCGGTCTATACCGGTTCCAACGCAACCGCCGATTTCGAGCTGCTGCGCTCGCTGGTGTTCGGCGTCATCCCAATGCCCGGCCTGTTCTTCCTCGGCGCCATTGTCATCTATGGCGCGGTGCTGCGCTTCACGCCCTTCGGCCGCTATGTCTATGCGATCGGCGGCAACGAGGAGGCGGCCAGGCTCTCCGGCATCGCCGCCGGCCGCGTCAAGATCGCCACCTATGCCATATCAGGCCTGCTCGCCGGAATCGCCGCGGTGCTCTACGTGGCGCAGTACCGGCAAGGCAAGCCGGATGCCGGCGCCGGGCTGGAACTCGACGCCATCGCGGCCGTGGTCATCGGCGGCACCAGCCTGATGGGCGGGCGCGGCAGCCTGACAGGCACCTTCTGCGGCGTGCTGATCTTCGGGCTGCTGTCCAACATATTGCAGCTCCACAACATCAATTCGAACCTTCAGCTGGTGCTGAAGGGGATGATCATCATCGGCACCGTGCTCGTGCAGGAGCGCAATGCCGGCGATCTCATGGCCTATCTGCGCCTGCCCGGGGCGGCGCACAAGGAAACGGCCGCCGCAAAACGGCCGTCGCAAGAGACACCGTCTCTCAATCTCGGAGGAAACAAGAAATGAAACGACGTGACATGCTGAAGCTTGCCGCACTCGGCGCGGCACTGCTGACCACCACGGCACTGCTCTCCACCGGCCATGCCTTCGCCCAGGACAAGAAGTGGAAGATCGGCTTTTCGCAGGTGACCACCATCGAGCCCTGGCGCGCCCAGTTCAACAAGGACATCATTGCCGAGGCCGCCAAGCATCCGGAGGTCGAGCTGATCATCACCGACGGCGAGGACAAGACGGAGAAACAGGTCGCCGACGTCGAGAACCTGATCCGCCAGGAAGTCGACGCGCTGCTGGTCTCGCCGAAAGAATCCGCCGGCCTGACCGGCGTCGTGCAGCAGGCGATCGACGCCAAGATCCCGGTCTTCGTGCTCGACCGCAATGTCGACACCAAGGACTACACGCAGTTCGTCGGCGGCGACAACAAGCTGATCGGCCGCGCGGCCGGCGAATACGCCGTCGAACTGCTCGGCGGCAAGGGCAAGGCAGCAGGCAATGTCGTCGAGATCTGGGGCGGCATGGGCACCCAGCCGGCGCATGACCGCCATGACGGCTTCCATGAATTCACCGACAAGGAACCGGGCATCAAATATTTGCTCGACCAGCAGTCGGGCGACTGGAAGCAGGACCAAGCCTACAATCTGATGGCCAACGCGCTGAAGACCAACGAGAAGATCGATCTCGTCTACGGCCACAACGACCCGATGGCCTACGGTGCCTATCTGGCCGCCAAGGATGTCGGCCGCGAGAAGGACATCAAGTTCATCGGCATCGACGGCCTGCCCAACGAAGGCGTGCAGATGGTGAACAAGGGCGAGCTGACGGCGACCTTCACCTATGTGACCCCAGGCGCGGAAGGCTTGCGCCAGGCGATCAAGTTCCTCAACGGCGAGAAGGTGGAAAAGACCATCACCTTGCCGACGCAGAAGATCACCAAGGAAAACGCCGCCCAGGTGCTGAAGGACAACGGCCTGTGAGTTTTCGCCGGAGATAAGCGCCGGCCCAAGGTCCAGGTTCTTCGTCCGAGCGACAGCTTGGCCCTTCCTCTCCCCCGTCGATCGGGGGAGAGGAAAGGACCTCGCCGCCGCTCTACGCCAGCTTCGCCAGCAGCTTCATGAAGGTGGCGATTTCCTTGTTCGTGAGCGGCGCCAGCGTTTCCTGTGTGATTTCCCGGGCAAGCGGGATCAGCCGCTCGATCGCGTCGCGACCCTCGGCCGTCAGATTGACCAGCAGCCGCCTTTTGTCGACCTCATGCCGGGACAGCTCGACCAGGCCGCGCGCCTTCAGCCGGTCGATGACGCCCTTCACCGTCGCGGCATCCATGGCGATCAACGTGCCAAGCTGGTTCTGCGAGGTCTCGCCGACATCGCGCAGCTTGGCCAGTGCGGCGAATTGCGGCGGCGTCAGATCGGCGATACGGGCGGCGAAGATCGAGACATGGCGCTGGTGCGCCTTGCGCAGGATGAAGCCGACCTGTTCCTGCAGGAGGTAGTCGTGATCGTCGGCCTCTTCGGTCTCGACCAGCTTGAGCAGGTTGTCCTCGCCGCTCACCGCAGCCCGTCCCAGGCTTTTATGTCATCCGCAGCGAGGCCACCCATGCGGTTGTGGATGCGCGGGCCACAGGTCATGGCGAGGCAGAACAGTATCTCGTCAGGACGCGGGCCGTCGCTGATGCCGACCTCCATGGCGTCGAAATGGCTGCGCACATAGGCGGCGTTGATGTGGCCGAGCGGTACGTCGAGCTTTGACCCGAAGGCGCCGACCTTCTTGGCCGAGGGCACGATCGCCTTGGCATCGCCCAGCCGCTCGCGCATCGCGTAACCGCCGGGTACATGCCACAGCGCGCCGTGTTCCAGCTCGCCTGCGCTGCCGACAATGGCGCCCTTGCCGTAGCCGTCGATCTGTTTCACGTCGCCGCCGAGCGCCGCGATCAGCCGGTCGGCAAGCAGCAGGCCGAGCGGCTTCAGATCGTCCATGGCGCTCTGCAGCTCCTCGACATAGCGCCCGGCGAAAGGGTTCTTGACCACCGCCATGGCGGCGGCACGCCGGCGCGGCACGTCAGTGACAGGCCCACCGTCGTGAAAAATCTCTTCGCTCAGCACCGCGATCTTGCGGATCGGAAACTCAGGCATGGGCAACTTCCTCCGGTTCATGCTTGTTGGGCGGGCCGAGTGCAACGGAGCCGCTGATACGGGCCTCCCCACCAAGAAACAGCGCCGATGCGGCAATCAGGCCGCGCCGGCGAAAATCTTCGGCGACGGCGAGGCCATTGTCCAGCGCCCGCGCCACCTCGCCAGAGGCAAGCGTGCCGACGCCTTGTGTCACCAGCCGTGCGCCAAGATCGCTGTCGGGCGACAGGTCGCTTGCGGGAGTGCGCCTGATGGCGGGATTGCCGGGCAGGTCGACGGCGTTGGCGATAAGCGTCGCCGCCGCATCTGCCTCGGCGCCGGTGCGCGCGAGCACGGTGACGGCATCGGCAATGCCAAGCGAGAAGGAGCGGCCACGCCAGCCGCTGGTTGCGACACCACGCACCCCATCTTGCGCGCGGATCGTGATCCGGTCGGCCATGCCGTTGCCGGTCCCGGCGACCGCCAAGCCAATCGACGTGGCCTTGTCGAGATGGAGGGCACTGTCGCCGCCATTGTTGACATAGGCGCGGTCGAGCTTGCGGCCGGCAAGCAACGCGGCAAGCATTTCGTCGGCTACCGATCCGGCGACGGCGGCCATCGGCGTGATGAAGCATTCCGCCAGGGGCATGACGGCTGCTTCCATGCGGCGCGCCGTCGGGCCGGCGAAGGTTCGCGGCGCCAAGAAAAATGCCGGGAGGCGCAGTTCGGGAAGCTCCTCGACCAACTCGATCAGGATCGTCTGGAAGCGCGCGACGGCTTGGGCATAGGCGGCGCGACACTCGTCAGCCTCGCCAAAGGCCTCGACGATCAGGTCGATCGGCCCATGGTTGAGATGCAGCCGCTTGCCATCCTGCAGCCAATGCGCTTGCGGGCCTTCCATCAGCCGGCCCCATCCGAGCCCGCGCGGCGCAACTGCGCCAGCGGCGGCCATGGATTGCTGGCCGGGGCACCCGTGCCGCGTCGGGGATTGAGGTACTCGCCGCCCTTGGCGACAATATCCGCGACGCTGCGGATTTCGGCCTCGTAGCCGCCAAGCCTGACATAGTCGTCGCGACGCAGCGTGAACTCGATCGGCGCCACCAGCGCCGGCGTCGGCACGTAGCCGAAGGCGCCTGGCGGAACCCTGGTGACATCGACCATCAGCGTGATGCCGCCGCCCGGCCAGACATAGACCGGCGCGCCGCCGACCGTGACGTAGGTTTTCAGGCCTTGCACGGAACGGGTGAGATTGACCGGGTTTTCAGTGACGCCGGCACGCAGCGACCCGCCGGCGCCGCCGATGAACAGCACGGTGCACAAAGCCGGCTCGCAATTGTCCTCGATCAGGTTGACCGATTTTTGCAGCCGCTCCGGAAACGGTTTTTCGACCGGTTTCAAGTCGTCGTCGAGCTCGTAATAGGCGAACTGCTCGCCGGTGGTCGAAACCATCAGCAGCGACAGGCCCGGCCGCGCGCCCTTCTTGGCGTTCCATTCGCCGAGGATCGACAGCGGATCTGAAATGCTGGTGCCACCCCAGCCGAGGCCGGGCTCGGAGACCTTGAAATAGCGGCCCGGCGTCGAGCGGCGGCCGACGATCTTGATACCGGTATCCTGCCAGCCCAGCACCTTGCCGGCCTGGTGTTCGGAAACGACGCCGGTAATGTGGTCGTCGACCACCACCACCTCGTCGACCAGCCCGCGCCATTGCGTGGCGAACATGCCGATGGTGGCCGAGCCGCAGCCGACGCGCATGCGATGTTCCTGCTTGCCGTCGATGACGGGTGGTTTGCCGGCTTCGACAATGACCGTGGCGCCGCCGTCGATGGTGAGTTCCACCGGTTTGCGGTTGCACAGGTTGAGCAGCGCATCGCAGGTGGCGCGGCCTTCCGCCTTGGAGCCGCCGGTCAGATGATGCACGCCGCCCAGCGACAGCATCTGCGAGCCATATTCTCCCGTCGTGACATGGCCGATGGCTTCGCCCTCAGCCCGCACAACAGCTGTTTCGGGTCCGATATGACGGTCGGTATCGATCTTCACCTTGACGCCGCAATAGGAGAAGATGCCTTCGGTCACCACGGTGACGAGATCGACGCCTTCCACTTCCTGGCTGACGATGAAGGGAGCGGGCTTGTAGTCGGGATAGGTTGTGCCGGCGCCGATTGCGGTGACGAAGCGGCGGCCGGTGTTGATGAGTTCGCCATCCCACTGCTCGCCCTCGGCGACAAAGGGGACAATGGCGGCCCCGGTCTCGGCCGCATGGTCGAGGATGGTCAGCGGGTCCATGCGCACGATGCGGCCCGCGATATTGCCATAGCGGTCGCAGGCTCCGGTGCGTCCGTCAGCGATGTAGCACATGACGGGACAGGCATCGCAGCGGATCTTTTCCGCCACCAGCTTCTCGCCGGGATCATGGGTTTCGAAACGCTCGGCAAGCTCGCTCATGCGCGTGCCTCCTTCTCGCGGATGGCCGCCAGGATGCGGCTTGGCGTTGCCGGCACCTTGGTGACCAGCACGCCGGTGGCGTGACGAATGGCATTGAGGATCGCCGGCGCCGTCGGGATCAGCACGTGCTCGCCCAGGCCCTTGGCGCCGAACGGCCCTTCGGGATCGGGCACCTCGACAAGGATGGTCTCGATCGGCGGCACGTCGCCGATGGTCGGGATGAGATAGTCATGCAAATTCTCGGTGCGGCCGGGGATGTATTCTTCCATCAGTGCCATGCCGATGCCTTGCGCGATACCGCCCTCGATCTGGCCCTCGACCAGCAGCGGGTTGATCGCCTTGCCGACGTCATGCGCGGCGATGATCCTGACCAGCCTCACCGTGCCGAGCCTGAGGTCGACCTCAAGTTCGGCGATCTGCGCGCCATAGCCATAGACCGCATAGGGTTTGCCCTGGCCCTTGGCATCGAGCGGCAGCGTCGGCGGGTCGTATGTCTCCTCGGCGTGGAAGACGAAGCCGTCCGCATCCACGTCGAGTAAGCCAACATCGATGCTTCGTGTCGCCTCGCCTTCGCGGATGACGATCGCCGGGCCATCCAGTTCAAGCGAAGCCTTTTCCGAGACATTGGCAAAGCGCAGGATCTTCTCGCGCAGGGCGCGGCCCGCCTTCTCGGCCGCCTTGCCGGTGACGAAGGTCTGGCGCGAGGCCGAGGTCTTGCCAGCGTCGGGACTGATCGCCGTATCGGCGCTCTTCAGCCGGAATTTTTCCAGCGGCAGGCCGAGCGCGTCGGCGCAGATCTGCGTGATGACGGTGTTGGATCCTTGACCGATATCGACCGCGCCCTGGTGCAGGATGACCGCGCCGTCAGCCGCGATGCCGACCCGGATGGTCGACGGATTGGGCAGCGAGGTGTTGCCGCAGCCATACCAGCACGAAGCGACGCCGACGCCGCGTTTTCTGTCCAGGTTGGCGCTGTTGAAAGCGTCGGCATCGGCTGTCGCCCGCGCCCAATGCGGTCGCAACGCCTCGAGGCATTCGGCGATGCCGACTCCGGACTCCAGGACCTGGCCGGTAACCGTTTCGGATCCGTTCCGAAGGCAGTTCTTCAGCCGGAAATCGAGCCGATCGATACCGAGTTTGCCGGCGAGCTCGTCATAGAGCGTCTCTTGCATGATCGTCGCCTGCGGCACACCGAAGCCACGGAAGGCGCCGGCAATCGGCCCATTTGTGTGGATGGCGCGGCCCTCGGCGCGGTAATTCGGCGTGAAATAAGGACCGGAGGCATGCACCGGCACGCGGTTGGCGACCGTCGGCCCCCAGCTCGCATAGGCGCCGGTGTTGAAATCGCCTTCGAAGATCATGCCTATGACATGGCCCTCGGCATCCGCGCCGACGGTGGCCTTCATCCGCGCCGGATGGCGCTTGGTGGTCGACATCATGGATTCGTTGCGGGTGTAGGCAAGGGCCGCGGGCCGCCCGGTCTTCAGCGCGACAAGGCCGATCAGCGGCTGCAGGGAAACGTCGAGCTTGGAGCCAAAGCCACCGCCGGTCGCGGTCGGTACGATGCGCACCTTGTCGACGGGAAGGCCGAGCACTTTTGCCGTATCGTCGCGGTCCATGTAAGGCGCCTGCGTGCAGGCGACGACGACGAGCGTGTCGCCGTCGAGATATGCATAGCCGGCTTCCGGCTCGATATAGGCGTGCTCGACATAGGAGGTTTCGATCGTATCGCTCGCGATGAACGCCGCATCGGCAAGTGCCGACTCGGGATCACCACGTTCGACGAAGCCCTTGGTCAGCAAATTGGCCGGGCGGTTTTCATGGATCAGCGCCGCACCTTCGGCCTGCGCATCGCCGGGCTGGAGAACATGCGGCAGTTCGGTCCAGCGGACGGGGAAATCCGACAGATCGAGATCGAGGATCGCCTCGCGCTCGCCGGCGACCAGCGCGACAGCCTCGCCGCGAAGCCGGGCAAAGCCCTCGGCCAACGCCGGCTGGTCGGCGAACGGGCCGATAACGCCGAAACAGTTTTTTCCCGGGATATCGGCGGCCGTGAAAACACCCGTGATACCGGGATGGCTGCCTGCCCAGCCATCGATCTCGCCGAATGCGAAGCCGGCATGATGATGCGGCGAGCGGATCACCAGCACCGCAAGCGCATCGGCCGGGAAGGAATCGCCGCCGAATTTCTCGGCACCGGTCACCTTTGGCACACCGTCGAGCCTGACCGGCGACGCGCCGGTGGCGTGGCCGGACCGAGGCAGACGGAAGTCCAGGCTCGCGGTCTGGAGGGAAGCCTCCATCACCGCGGTGATGATCTTGCGGTAGCCGGTGCAGCGGCAGAGGATGCCGCCCAACGCATCCTGCACCTCGGTCTCGGTCGGCCTGGGTTTCGTGTCCAGCAGCGCTGAAGCCGCGACCAGCAGCGCCGGCGTGCAGATGCCGCATTGCGCGGCGCCATGCGCCAGGAACGAGGCTTGCAGCGCCGACAGGCGCCCATTGGCGAGGCCCTCGACCGTCGTCACCATAGTGCCGGAAGCAGAGGCCGCCGACATCAGGCAGGCGCAGACGGGAGCGCCGTCGACCAGCACCGTGCAGGCGCCGCAGTCGCCGGCGTCGCAGCCGACCTTTGTGCCGGTCAGCCGCAATTCGTCACGCAGCACCGAGGACAGCCGGCGCAGCGGCGGCACGTTGACCGAGACGGCGGCGCCATTGACCGCGAAGGCGATATCGGCGCGTTCCATGCTCATGCGGCCACCTTGTCGTCCGTAGGCTTGCCCGCGGCCTCAAGGGCGGCGCGCGCAACGATTTCGCGCACCGCGTCGAGCCTGTATTCGGCGCTGCCGCGCACGTCGGCGATCGGCTGCAGCTCAGCCATCGGGGCGGACCGGACCGCGGCAACAAGCCCGGCGTCCAGGGGAAGCCCGAGCAGCGCCGCCTCGACACCGGCAAGCCGCCTCGCCACGGCCGAACACGAGCCGACGGCGACGGCCGCCTGCGCGACGGTGCCATTCTCGGCAACCAGACGCACCGCCACCATGGCAATGGAAATAACGAGATAGCGCCGCGCCCCGAGCTTGACGAAGGCCGATGTGCCGGCGGGCTTCGGCACGTGGATGGCCGTCAGCATCTCGCCAGGCCGCAAGGCCGTACGGCGATTGCCGAGGATGAACGCCGACAAGGGCAGATGGCGCGTCGCCGCCGCCGAGCGCAGCTCGACCTCGGCATCAAGGACCAGCAGCCCCGGCACACCGTCGGCGGCCGGCGAGGCGTTGCAGAGATTGCCGGCGACCGAGGCGACGTTCTGGATTTGTGGTGAACCCACTTCCCGCGCGGCCTGTTTCAGCGCCTCGAAGGCCGGTGGCAAGGGATGGCGGATGATGTCGGTCCATGTCGTGCGCGCGCCGATGATCCAGTGGCTGCCGGTCTCGGCGATGCCGCGCAGCGCTGTCAGGCCGTTGATGTCGAGGACATTGTCACGAAATGGTTTGCTGCCCTGCACCGGATAGAAATCCGTACCGCCCGCAAGGATACGCCAGACGCCCCCGCCAAGCAGCGCGAGCGCTTCGTCGACCGTGGTGGGTTTCGCGTAACGGATCACGCTTTCCTTCCCAATAAGGTGGGCCTTCCCAATAAGGTGGGGCTTCCCGATAAGGTGGGGCTTCCCGATAAAATGGGCTTTGCCCGAAACTGGCCCTCCCGAGGCGCTTGCCCAAGGAAAGTCTTTACCGGCTTCGACCGGTAAATTCATTCGTATGCAAATGATATCAAGACGGCGGAAATTGTCAAAGCCAGAGTTTGCGCCGGCATCCGTCCGGCTGGCATCGCCACGCATTTGTTATGCCGCTGGAGGTTGACGCGGAACGCCATCTGGTCAAGTTTCTCCTCCAGTCGCGCCAGCGGCTTTTTCTTTCGCCGGGTGCCTCGTTCGGAGCCCGACCCCAGCCTGACAGGAAGGAAGCCCATGGCCGACGAAGCGCTCGTTGTCATCGACCTGCAGAACGACTTTTGCCCGGGCGGCGCGCTGGCCGTTGCCGGCGGCGACGAGATCGTGCCGCTGGTCAATGACATGGTCCGGCGAACAGACCATGTCGTGCTGACACAGGACTGGCACCCCGCCGGCCATTCCAGCTTCGCCTCCAGCCATCCTGGGTCGCAGCCCTATTCGACGATCGAGATGCCCTATGGTCAGCAGACGCTTTGGCCGGACCATTGCATCCAGGGCAGTCTCGGCTCGGATTTCCATTCCGGACTTGCCTGGACCAAGGCCGAACTCGTCATCCGCAAAGGCTTTCGCCCGGCCATCGACAGCTATTCCGCCTTCTTCGAGAATGATCATGCGACGCCGACGGGGCTCGCCGGCTATCTGCGGGAGCGCGGCATCGACACACTGACCCTGGTCGGCCTGGCGACCGATTTCTGCGTCGCCTTCTCGGCGCTGGACGCGGTCAAACAAGGGTTTAGAACCACGGTCAGGCTCGATGCCTGCCGTGGCATCGATCTCAACGGATCGCTCGAGACAATGCTGGCGAAGATGCGCGATGCCGGCGTGACGCTCGAAGATCGCACTTCGGGCTGACTCGTGGGGGGTAGAAGGGGATACTTGCCGATAGCGACCGGGGCGGGCGGCGCGATCATCGTCGCGATGCTGTTTCCGGCACAGGCCTTCGCGGCCGAAGAGCACGGCCTGCCTGGCGGCGCCATGTCGCTGTGGTGGGCCTTGCCGTTTGCCGGGCTGCTGTTGTCGATCGCGACCGGTCCGCTGCTGTTCCACCATGTCTGGGAACATCACTACGGCAAGATCGCGGCCTTGTGGGCGGCGCTGGTGATCGTGCCGCTCGCGATTGCCTTCGGTGCTCCCGCGGCGACCGAGGCGGTGCTGCACGCGCTGCTCACCGAATACATGTCGTTCATTGTCCTGCTGTTTGCGCTCTACACGATTTCAGGCGGCATCCTGCTTGCCGGCAACATCCACGGCACGCCGCTGGTCAATGCCGGGCTGCTGATCGTCGGGGCGCTGCTGGCCTCGGTGATCGGAACGACCGGCGCCTCGATGATACTGATCCGGCCGATCCTGCGCGCCAACGACAACAGGCCTTTCAATGCCCATGTCGTCATCTTCTTCATTTTCCTTGTGTCCAACATTGGCGGCTCGCTGACGCCGCTCGGCGACCCCCCGCTGTTCGTCGGCTTCCTGCGCGGTGTCGATTTCTTCTGGACGACCACCAACCTCTACCGGGAGACGCTGTTCGTTGGCGTCGTCGTGCTGGCGGCGTTCCTGGCGATCGACCTCATCCTGCACCGGCGCGAGGCCGGCGCACCGAAGATCAAGGATCCGACACCCGATACGAAGGTGCGCCTGCGCGGCCTGGCCAACCTCCCGCTGCTGGCCGGCGTGATCGGGGCCATCCTGCTGTCGGCGGCGTGGAAGCCGGGCGTGAGTTTTTCCGTGTTCGGCGTCGGTCTCGAACTGCAGAACCTGGTCCGCGACGCGATCATCCTCGCGCTGGCCCTGCTATCGCTTCCGCTCTCCTACAAGAGCCACCGCGAGGCGAACGGCTTCAACTGGGGTCCGATCGCGGAAGTGGCCAAACTGTTCGCCGGCATCTTCATCTGCATCGTCCCGGTCGTCGCCATTTTGAGGGCCGGCCACAACGGTGCGCTGGCGCCGCTGGTCGCGCTCGTCACCTCGGCGCAAGGCACGCCCAACGACCTCGCCTATTTCTGGCTGACCGGTGCATTGTCGTCCTTCCTCGACAATGCACCGACCTACCTGGTGTTTTTCGAGCTGGCGGGCGGCGATCCTCGCCACCTGATGACGGAGTTCGCCTCGACGCTTGCCGCAATCTCGGCCGGCGCCGTGTTCATGGGCGCCAACACCTATATCGGCAACGCACCCAACTTCATGGTCTATGCGATTGCCAGACATCGCGGCGTCAAGATGCCGGGCTTCTTTGGGTACATGCTGTGGTCCGGGCTGGTGCTGGTACCGACCTTCTTGGTCGCGGGTTTTCTGTTTTTCGGTTGATCAGCCCACGCCGACATAGCGCCGGACCGCCGAGGGGTCGACGCGCAGGGCCTCGACATCGACCGTCTCGCGGTTGCGGCCGTTTTCGATGAAGCAGACACGATCGGCGACCGACAGCACGGCATCGACCCGCTGCTCGACCAGGATGGTGGAAACATTCATCTCGCGCAGCTTCGACACCGTGTCGCGGATCCTGGCGATCATCGACGGCATCAACCCTTCGGTCGGTTCGTCGAGCAAAAGCACCTGCGGCTCAAGGCAAAGCGCGCGCGCCATGGCCAGCATCTGCTGCTCGCCGCCGGACAAGGTGCCCGAGCGCTGCCGCAGCCGCTGACGCAGCAGCGGGAAGAGGTCGAGAACGTTCTCGCGCGTCGCCTTGCCCTTGCCTCGCGCCATCAGCCCGATCTCGATGTTTTCGGCCACCGTCATCTCGGCGAACAGCCGCCTGCCCTGCGGCACGTAGGCGACACCGGCCTTCGGCACTTCATGCGCCGGCAGGCCGGTCAATTCCTGCCCTGCGAGCCTGATCGAGCCGGCGCGCGCGGGAACCAGGCCCATGATCGCCTTCAGCGTCGTCGTCTTGCCGGCGCCGTTGCGCCCGAACAGGCACAGCACCTCGCCCTTGTTCAGCACCAGGTCGAGCCCATAGAGCACCTGGACCGCGCCATAGAAGCAATCGAGCCCGGAAATCGTCAGCGCTTCGACCGTGCTCGCCTCCGTCATGGCGCCGTTCCCAAATAGGCTTCCTGAACCGCGGCGTTCTCGCGGATCGCCTCGGGCGTGCCCTCGGCCAGGATCCTGCCGGCGTTGAAGACGGTGATGCGATCGGCAAGCTGCATCACGACCGGCATGTTGTGCTCGATCAGCATCACGGTGGCGCTCTTGGCGATGTCGCGCACGAGTTCGATGAAATTGTCGATCTCGCTGTCGGCCAGACCTTGCGTCGGCTCGTCGAGGATCAGCAGGCGCGGTTTCAGCGCCAGGCCCATCCCCACTTCGAGCAATCGTTGATGGCCGTAGGACAATTGCCCGGCCGGCATATGGGTGCGGTCGGCCAGCCCTGTACGTTCAAGCGCAGAGATGACGCCGGCACGCAGCTCAGCCTTCGAGCGGCGATCGCTGAGCGTGAGCTGCACCGGCAGCGCGACATTGTCATAGACGCTGAGGTTGGCAAAGACGCTGGTGATCTGGAAGGTGTAGGCGATGCCCCGGCGGACCCTGGCATAGGTCGGCAGGCCGGTGATGTCGGCACCGTCGAAGACGATCGCTCCCGAAGACGGCTGGATGCGGCCGCTGATCAGACTGACGAAGGTTGTCTTGCCGGCGCCGTTCGGACCGATGACGGCGCGGATCTCGCCCGGCATCAGGGTGAAGTCGACATTGTCGACCGCACGCAGGCCGCCGAAGCTGCGCGACAGGCCCTTGGTGGTCAGCAGCGGCGTCATGGCAGCCATCCAAGCCAGCGCTGGCGGATGGTGCCGAGAATGCCTTTCGGGAAAAACAGCACCAGCAGAATGAGTGCCATGCCGACGATCAGCAGGTAGGCCGACGTGTAGCCGCTGGTGACGTCGATGACATAGTACATGAACAGCGTGCCGATCAGTGGTCCAAGCGTTGTGGCCGCACCGCCGAGCAGCACCCACAGCAGCGGCAGGATCGAATACTGTACCGAGGCGAAACTCGACCCGACATAGCCGAACAGCAGCGCGTAGGCGGCGCCGGACGCCGCGCAGATCGTGCCGGAGACGATAACGGCGGCAAGCTTGTTGGAGAAGGTGTCGTAGCCCAGCATCTTCGTGCGTTCCTCATTCTCCCGGATCGCGATCAGCACGCGACCGTATCTGGACCGGACGACGGCAAGCGTGATCAGCAGCACGAGCGAAAACAAGCCGAGCGCCGTCATGTAGCGTACGGTCGGGTTGGTGAGATCGAGCGAGGTGGCGCCGAGATTGAGGACACGCGCCGGCTGCGGCACGACCTGACCCTGATCGCCGCCGGTCCAGGCCGCGAAATAGAGGATGGCCAGATAAAACACCTGCGCGAACATCATGGTGACGATCATGAAGGCGACGCCCGTGGTGCGCAGCGCCAGGAGGCCGATCACCAGCGCCAACGCCGCGCCGCAGGCAATGCCGGCGAGGAACGCCAGCGGCACGCTCCAGCCGAGCTGGATGACGGCAAGGCCGGCGCCGTAAAGCCCGGCGCCAAAGAACATCGCGTGGCCGAGGCTGAGCAGGCCGACATAGCCGAACAGCATGTTGTAGCCCATGGCGAAGACCGCCAGCACCATGATGCGGGCGAGCAGGCCGTGATAATAGCCCGGCAAGAGGAAGCCCAGCATGAAGAGCATGGCAATCACGCCGAGATGCAGCGCATAGGCCTTTGCCGGCGAAGCTTCGCTCATCGCGATGCCGTCCCGAACAGGCCTTGCGGCCGGAACACCAGCACCATGGCGACCAGCAGCGTGGCGATGATCTTGGCCAGCGTAGGCGAGAAGAACATCGAAATGATGCCGTCAGAGAGGCCGATCAGCACGGCGGCGACGACCGTGCCGCGCAACGAGCCGAGGCCGCCGATGATGACGACGATGAAGGACAAGAGCAGCGGATCCTGCCCCATCAGGTAGTGCGCCTGGCTGATCGGCACGATCAGCACCGCGGCGATCGCCGCCAGCATGGCGCCGAGCGCGAAGACGCCGCCATAGACGCGGCCGACCGGGATGCCGAAGGCCTGCGCCGTCTCGCTGTCATACTGCGTGGCACGCATGATGAGGCCGATCCTGGTGCGCGTCAGCACCAGCCATGTCGCGATCAGCAGAAGAGCGGATGCGGCGATGATAGACAGCTTGTAGCCGGAATAGCCGAACCACGGCAGAAGGATGCGATAGCTGAACGGCGGCTCCACGGGCCGCGCTTCGGGGCCATAGAAGGTCAGCGCCAGCTGCTGGATGATGTAGAGCATGCCGATGGTGGCGACGATGGTGGCTTCCGGATTGTAGTTGAGCCGGCTCAGCACCAGCCGTTCGGCGACCAGCGCGATGGCGCCGACGATCAGCGGCGCGATCACCAGCGCCGCCAGGAAGCCAAGAGCCGGATGGCCGCCAATTGCCGATGTGATCGCCCAGGCAAGCACGGCGCCCAGCATGAAGAACTCGCCATGGGCGACGTTGACGACACGCATGACGCCGAACACCAGCGACAAGCCCAGGGCCGTCAACGCCAGCACGGCCGAGGTGACGAGGCCTTCAAGGGTTGCGAGGAGAAGGTGAGGTCCGAAGTGCATTTGTTATGCACCAACGGATGCGCGAGGCACCCCCCTCTGCCCTGCCGGGCATCTCCCCCGCAAGGGGGGAGATTGGATGTCCTCGCTGGTTTCGCCAATCATCAACGCGGGCAGATGGGCGCTGCCATACGAACTGCCGATCTCCCCCCTTGCGGGGGAGATGGCCGGCAGGCCAGAGGGGGGTGCCTTGGCGCTCACGCTTGCTAGATGGCCAAGTTCACAGCGCCTGCGTCGTGTAATCCCCTTCGGCCTCGTAAAGGCCATCCTCGATCTTGGTCTTGTGCACGACTTTCAGCTTGCCGCCCTCGACCTTGGAGATGTTCTGGATGCCAAAGCACTGGTGGATCTTGCCATTGAAGGTTTTTGGCCCCTGCGGATGCTCCGGGCCTTCGGCGAATTCCTTCAGCGCCTCGGTCGCCTCGACCAGCTTGGCGCGGTCTTCCGGCCCCTTGTAGCCGGCGTCTTCCATCGCCTTCTTGACGACGTAGAGCGTTTCCCAGCAGCCGAACATGTGCGCGGCGGTGGAGACATCCTTGGCGTCGCCGACGGCGGCGCCATTGTCGTCGATGCCGACAGCGGCCCGATAGGCCTTCTGCGCTTCGGTGTCGTCGGGCTGGGCGTAGCGCGGCGAGCCTTCCCAGAAATGGCTGCCGTCGAGGAATTCGAGGCCGGGGCTGTTGATGTCCACGGCTTCCAGCGAATCGATGAAGCCGAAGAGTTGCGGCCGGTTGGAACCGTAGAACTCGCCGAGTTCCTTGACGAAGGTGAGCACCGCCGGGCCGACCATGACGTGGTAGATCACCTCGGTCTCGGGCGGGATTTGCGGGAAGTACTTGGTGAAGGACGATTCCGTCGGTGGAATGGCGATCTGCGCGATCACCTCGGCGCCTTGCGCCTTCAGCGCCGGCGGCAGGTAGTCGCGATGGTCGTAGCCGAAGGCGAAATCGGGGAATATCTGCGTCACCTTCTTGCCGGCATTGGCCGCGATCCATGGCGCCATCGACTGGATCTGGCTCTTCACGTCGGTGATACCGGGCTGGAAGACATAGCGGTTGAGCTTGGTCGAGGCGACATGGTGACCTTCGCTGACGACGAAGTAGGGCATCTTGTTTTCGCCGGCGGCAGGCGCCGATCCGATCACGACATGCGAGAACAGCGTACCGAAGACGATGTCGGTCTTGTGCTGGGTGGCGAACTTGCCGACCACTTCGGCGCCGCGGCCGGGATCGGTGCCGTCATCCTCGATGATCACCTCGACCTGGCGGCCATTGATGCCGCCGGCGGCATTGATCGCCTTGATCGCGGCGGCGGTCGTCTTCTCGTACCAGCGGCCATAGGCGGCGCCAATGCCGGTGCGGTGCGACTGGAAGCCGATCTTGATCGGCGCCGAACTCTGTGCCTGGGAGTAGCGGACGAAGCCGGGCGCCATGGCGAGGCCAGCGCCGGCGGCGAGGCCCTTCAGCGTGGTACGGCGGGTGAGTGCGGTTTTGGAGAGATCGAAAAATCCGTTCTTGTCAGTCACGTTCGTTCCCCTGTTTTTGTGTTTTGACCAACGATAAGGCGGCTCGAACATCCTCGGCAAGAGGATGCAAAATTGCATGTGTACAAACTAAATCACCAAAGGCTTGGCCTGGCAAGCAAGCTTTCCGTCGGGGCATGGCTCACAGGAGATGGCTTGTCTCATCCGACTGTCGGCGTGGCAAGCAGCCAGAGACCGAAAATGGTGTAGGCGATCATCAACACGGTGAGCGGAAACTGACTGAGCGCGGCGCGGGCAGGCTGGGGATGCAGGCGCCAGGCAAAGCCGTGCGCGACGAGGACAGCGAGCACATGGCCAAGGATGATGGCGCCCGCCTGGACATTCCACAGCCACCATGCCGACGCCGCGCCGGCGACGATGCCGGCCTCGACCTGCATGTCGGCGGTGCCGAACAGGTTCCAGCCCAGCGCGAAGGGATCGGACAGGGAGGCCAGCGCATATTGGCCGTCGACCAGCAGCGCCGTCAGATAATGCGCGACATGGTAGGCGAGCGCGATCGGCACGATCGACCACACCAGCATGCCGGCTGCCTGGGCGAAAGGCTGGCCGCCGCGGGCAAGACGCTGGCCGAGGACGACGGCAAGCAGGAACACCGCCGCGAGCAGCACGAAGGTCATAACGAGCCCAAGCGTGCCGCTGCCGATCACGGCCGTGCGGCCCGGAAATTCGAGCGGATTGATGCCGAACAGGCCGAGCCAGGAGAAGGTCTTCGACAGGCCGTCGAAGGAGACCGAGGACAAAGCGAGCAGCAGGAAGGCGATGCCGCTGGCGGGCAGCTGCTGGGCCCGGAGCAGTTTGGCGCCCGGCCAGCACAGCGCAAGTCGGCCTTTGTCGCCGCGCTCGATCGGCGCGAAGCGCGCCACCACCGAAAAGAAGATGCCGAGGAATTCACCGCTTCGACCCCATCTGTCGTAGCCGAACACCAGCATCGCCACCAAGGTGAACAGCCAGTAGAGGCCGGCGGCGAAGGCCAGCCGCGCCGGATCGTCAGGAGCGGGATAGACGAGTTCGAACCAGGCGAAGGCAAAAAACAGCATGACAGCCGGCCAGCAGCCGAGCCATTGCGGAAGTTGCCTGACGCCGTCATCGCTTCCGCCGGTCAGCCGCGACAGCAGCCGCCACGGGCCGTACCAGGGGTTGAGCCACGACCAGAGATCGAACACGCCTTGCAGCAGTGTCAGGCCGGCCCATAGCAGCGTCCACACCACCAGTGGCAGCGGGTTGGAGAGCGGGTCGCGGCTGCCTATGAAGCCGGCGGCGAGGAGAATTGCAAAGCCGGCAAAGGAGATCAAGCTGATGGCGGCGCGGACGCTGTCGCCGAAGGCGAATAGCGGCAGGCGTCGGCGCCAGAAACGGTCGAGGGTGTCGGGCGGCAGCAATGCCAAGACAAGGAAACTGGCGGCCACGGCGAAAGCGCCGCCGACAAGATAGTAGCCGGTGGGGAGGAGCAGGACGTGGCCACGGTCGGAGGCGTGGGCGAAGGCGGAAGTGGGGGAGACGAGCCACAAGGCCGAGAACCACAAGGCAAACGGCAGACCGAGGCGTTCTACGGCGGAACTCGAACTGTTCAAGAGCCCGACCACCCTCAAACCTTGACCAGTTGCTCCACGCGATCCTTCTGCCCAAAAATCCTCAGATACCGCTCGATCTCCTTGAGATCGCCGGTCGCCTTGGCCGGGTTGTCGGAGAGCTTGACCGCCGGCCTTCCATTGGCCTCGGTGACCTTGCAGACCAGCGATATGGCGTCGAGGCTGTTGGTTTGCGTCGGCGCGCAGCCTTCGAAGTCGTTGGTCAGGTTGGTGCCCCAGCCGAAGGACATGCGCACCTTGCCCTTGAAGTGGCGGTACGTCTCCTCGATGGTCTCGACCTCGAGCCCGTCGGAGAAGATCAGCAGCTTCTGCTTGGGGTCCTTGCCCTTCTCGCGCCACCAGTCGATGATTTTTTCGCCACCTTCGATCGGCGGCGCGCTGTCGGGGCGGAAGCCGGTCCAGTCGGCCACCCAGTCCGGCGCGTCGCGCAGGAACGAGGCGGTGCCGAAGGCATCGGGCAGCACGATCAAGAGGTTGCCGCCATAGTAGCGCTGCCAGTCCTGCAACACCTTGTAGGGGGTCTGTTTCAGCTCCTTCTCTGAATTGGCAAGGGCGGCAAACACCATCGGCAGTTCATGCGCGTTGGTGCCCAGCGCTTCGAGATCATTGTCCATGGCCAGCAGCACATTGGAGGTGCCGGTGAAAGCTTCGCCGATGCCTTCCTTGAGCGCCTCGACGCACCAGCGCTGCCACAGGAAGGAATGGCGCCGGCGGGTACCGAAATCCGAGATGCGGATGCCGGGCAGCGCCTTCAGCCGTTCGGTCTTGGCCCACATCTTGGCCTTGGCGCGGGCATAGAGCACGTCGAGCGTAAAAGGCCCGAACGATCGCAGAGCGGCACGCGAACGCAATTCATTGATGATGGCGAGCGCGGGGATCTCCCAAAGCGTGGTGTACATCCAGGGGCCGGAGAAAGAGAGCTCGTACTGGCCGTCACGCTTGGAAAGCTCATAGTCGGGCAGCCGGAAGCCTTCCAGCCAGGCGAGGAATTCCGGCTCGAAAATCTGCTTGCGGCCGTAGAAATTGTTGCCGGCCAGCCAGATCATTTCCTTCTTGGAGAAGCGCAAGGTGCGGGCATGGTCGAGTTGTTCGCGCAGCTCGCCTTCATCGATCTCGTCGGCGAGGCGGACCGAAGTCGTCCGATTGATCAGCGAGAAGGTGGTGTCGACCTTGGGGTACATGCCCCAGATCATCTGCAGCATCAAAAGCTTGTAGAAATCCGTATCGAGCAGGCTGCGCACGATCGGGTCGAGCTTCCAGGTGTGGTTATAGACACGCCGCGCAATATCGGTCTTTGCCATGCTTGCTGCCGCCTTCGCTGCCTGCCACCCACAATCGCGACAGGCCTCATAGCATCGAATTGGCAAAAACGCTGCCCGCTTTCAGGCTGGCCCGACAAAAAGAAAGCCCTGCATGCGGCTATGTGGGTTTGCCGCCCATCACCTTGAGCGCGGGACGTTTGCGGCGGGTGACGAGGCGGCCCGCAACCGGGGCGTCGGCGCGGCCGTCATCCCCGGCCTTCTCGGCAAACAGCCAGTCGATGAACACCTGCACGATCGGCGTCGTCCGCATTTCGTTGCGGCAAACGACATAGAAATCGTCGACCGCCGGCACCGACAGGCTGAACGGCGCGACCAGCATGCCCCTGGCCAGCAGCGCGCTTGCCGTCACCGAGTCGCCCAGCGCCACGCCATGGCCATGGACGGCGGCTTCCGCCGTCATGCGTGCATCGCCGAGATGATGGCGCCGGCCGCGCTCCAGGTCCAGCGCGTCGGCGGCGGCCAGCCAGGTGTGCCACTCGCGGCCATCGTCGCCATGCAGCAAGACATGGTCGGCGAGGTCGCGAACATTGCGGATCGGCCGGTTGTTGATCAGCGTCGGGCTGACCACCGGGAACAGCTCCAGGCCCGACCATTTGCGCATCCAGCAATCGGCCCAGCTGCCATCGCCATAATGCACGCAGACATCGATATGCGGCGCCCGGATATCCTTGGGATCGTTGGAGGGAATGAGCTTCAGCTGGATGTCGGGATATTGCGCGGTGAAGCTGCCCAGCCTCGGCGTCATCCACAAGAGCAGCAACGCAGGCACGCAGGACACCGACAGCGCGCCGCTGCTTGCCGGCCGCGTCAGCCGTTGGGTGGCGGCGGCGATGCCGTCGAAGGCGACCGATACCGCCGGCAAAAGTTCGGCGCCATGCGGGGTCAGCTTGACCCGCTGGCCGACGCGCTCGAACAGCTTGACGCCAAGCGATTGCTCCAGCGCCTTGATCTGGTGGCTGACGGCGCCGTGCGTGACATTCAGTTCGTTCGCCGCCTTGGTCAGCGAGGCATGGCGGGCCGTGGCCTCGAAGGCGCGCAGCGGGTTGAGTGGTGGCAGGCGCTTGGCCATGGATGCTCGGCTTTACTGTGAGATTTTCTCACAGGAAACACCCTAACAATATCAATTGCTTTTTCAAAGCGGCTGCCGGACACTTTGATCCGGAACAACATCAAGACGTGAAATCTGCAGACTGCCAGCGGGACAACGGCCCGGCCGGATGACGGTCGGTTCGCCCGAAATCACCGCCGGCACCACTGCATCAGCCGAGGAGAAGCGGATATGGGATACGATCGCGGCAAGCTCGATGCGCTGCGTCGCAAATATGGCGAGAGCCATGGCGGCGAGATGTTCGACCCGAAATTCCGCAAGGTCGCCGACAAGATCTTTTCCAAGAGCGGCACGCGGCTGGCGCCCTATTCCGGCATCCCGACCTTCCTTGCCGCGCCCTACCGCGAAATCGCAGCGGACAATCCGGACTTCGGCGACCTGCAGGTGGCGATAACAGGCGTGCCGATGGATCTCGGCGTCACCAACCGGCCGGGCTCGCGCTTCGGGCCGCGCGCCTTGCGGGCGATCGAGCGCATCGGCCCCTACAATCATGTGCTGGAATGCGCGCCGACGCATGAACTCAGGGTCGCCGACATCGGCGACGTTCCGTTCCAGAGCCGCTACCGGCTGGAGACCAGCCATGAGGATATCGAGCGGCGCATCAACCAGATCGTCGACGCCGGGGTCATCCCGTTGTCGGTCGGCGGCGACCACTCGATCACCCACCCGATCCTGAAGGCGGTCGGCAAGAAGGCCCCGGTCGGCCTGATCCACATCGACGCCCATTGCGACACCAGCGGCCTGTTCGACCTGACCAAATTCCACCATGGGGGCCCGTTCCGCAACGCGGTGCTGGACGGCGTGCTCGATCCGACGCGCACCATCCAGATCGGCATCCGCGGCTCGGCCGAATATCTGTGGGAATTCACCTACGAGTCCGGCATGACCGTGGTCCATGCCGAGGAAGTGACCGGTCTCGGCATTCCCGCCATCATCGAGAAGGCGCGCAGAATAGTCGGTGACGGCCCGACCTATGTGTCCTTCGACATCGACAGCGTCGATCCCGCCTTCGCACCGGGCACCGGCACGCCGGAAGTCGGCGGGCTGACGACGCGCGAAGTGCTCGAACTGCTGCGCGGCCTCAAGGGTCTCAACATTGTCGGTGGCGATGTCGTCGAGGTGGCGCCGCAATATGACGCCACCACCAACACGGCGCACGCCGGCGCGCAGGTGCTGTTCGAGATCCTGAGCCTGATGGTGTTCAGCCCGGCAGTATCAGGCAAGGGGGCCTGACAGAGAAAGGCGGCCGCCGCACTGGAGCCGGCGGCCGACCCAAACAATCAAAAGCTTCCAGAAGGGGAATGACAATGACAATCCACCGCAAATCATCCATCGCCGCCGTTCTGCTCCTGGGGTTAGCCGGCTTCGCCACGCAAGCCGCCAATGCCGACGCGCTGGCCGACATCACCAAGGCCGGCACCATCAATGTCGGCGTCTTCGCCGACTTCCCGCCTTTCTCCTCGGCCAGTGCCGACATGAGCCTCAAGGGCTATGACATGGATGTGGCGCAGTACATCGCCGACACGCTCAAGGTGAAGCTCAACACCGTTGCCGTCACCGGCCAGAACCGCATCCCCTATTTGAACGACCATCGCGTCGACATCCTGATGAGCGTCGGCTACTCGAAAGAGCGCGAGCAGGTCATCGACTTCGCCGCTGCCTACGCGCCCTATTACATCGCGGTGATCGGTCCGGCGGCAATGCCCGTCAAAGGCAAGGAAGATCTCGGCGGCAAGTCGGTCGCCGTCAATCGCGGCACGCTGGAAGACACCTCGCTCACCGAAGCAGCACCGGCCTCGGCGGACATCAAGCGTTTCGACAACTACAATTCGGTGATCCAGGCCTTCATCTCAGGCCAGACCCAGTTGATGGTCGTCGGCAACGATGTCGGCGCGCAGGTGCTGGCCAAGCAGGATGCGCTGAAGCCTGAGCAGAAGTTTCAGCTTCTGACCTCGCCTTCGCATATCGGCCTCAACAAGCATGAGGATGCCCTCAAGAAGGCGGTCAACGACGCCATTGCCAAGATGCTGGCCGACGGCAAGCTGGACGAAAGCTCGAAAGCCTGGCTGAAGACGCCGCTCAACCCCGACAACCTCAAGGATTGAGTTGCCGTGGCCTTCGGCTGGCTTCCAGGTGCCGTGGCCGACATCGCGCACGGCGCGGCGACGACGATCCTTTTGATCGCCGTCACCACGCTTGCGGGCACGCTGCTCAGCATCCTCGGTGCCGCCGGGCGGCGAAGCGGCCCCGCGCTGCTGCGCCGGGCCATCGGCTGGTATGTCGAGGTGATGCGCAACACGCCGTTCCTGGTGCAGCTCTTCTTCATCTTCTTCGGCCTGCCGAGCCTCGGCATCAGGCTCGATCCGATCCTGGCCGCCATGCTGGCGATGACGCTCAACATGGCCGCCTACACGATCGAGATCGTCGGCGCCGGCCTTGACGCGGTGCCGCACGGGCAGACGGAAGCGGCCCTGGCGCTCGGGCTGAGGCCACGGCAGGTGTTCATCAAGATCGTGCTGCCGCAGGCGCTCAAGATCATCTATCCCGCGCTGACCAGCCAGATCGTCATCATGATGCTGGAATCAGCCGTGGTGTCGCAGATCGCGGTGCGCGAGCTGACCTATGAGGCCGACATGCTGCAGGCGCGCACTTTCCGTTCTTTCGAGACGTATTTCGTCGTGACGCTGGTCTATCTCTTGATGTCGATGGCCTTGCGGCGGCTGCTGGTTGCAGGCGGCCGCCGCGCGCTCGGAGCTGGCGTGTCATGATCGAATTCACCCTCTGGGACATCGTGCGCAACCTTCTGCTTGCCGCGCGCTGGACGGTGCTTTTGTCGCTGGCCGCCTTCGTCGGCGGCGCGCTGGTCGGAATGGCGGTGCTGTTCCTGAGGATCGCCAAGAATAAATGGAGCCGGCGCGTTGCCTCCGGCTACATCGCGTTGTTCCAGGGGACGCCGCTCTTGATGCAGCTGTTCCTGATGTTCTTCGGCCTGCCGATGCTTGGCCTGCGCATCGAGCCGTGGACCGCGGCGGTGCTCGGCCTCACCTTCTTCGCCAGCGCCTATCTGGCCGAGATCTGGCGTTCTGGCGTCGATGCGCTGCCATTGGGCCAATGGGATGCCGGCGCCAGCCTCGGCCTGCACTATTTGCAGGAGCTCAGGCTGATCATCCTGCCGCAGGCGTTCGCGATCACCCGCGCGCCGACGGTCGGTTTCCTGGTGCAGCTGATCAAGTCGACCGCGCTGACCTCGATCATCGGCTTCGAGGAGCTGGTGCGAACCTCAAACGCCATCAACAACGCCACCTTCGAACCGTTCAAGGTCTATGGGCTGGTGGCGCTGATCTTCTTCGCCCTATGCTTTCCGCTGACGCAGTATGCGCGACGGCTCGAACAACGAGCGGCGGCTCGATGAGCCGAGAGCATGTTGCGCTGGCCAACATCGACGCCGGCCGCAAACTCCCGGTGCCTAGCGTTCGAACGCCTCTTGAAGGTCATTTGATCTGCTGGATGCTCAGCTTTCGACCGACGAGGACCCTTGCCCCTCGCCATTTCCAAATCCTCACGGACGAACGCGGATGATCGTCTTCCCAGTGCGTCGCCCGGTAGGGTTGAAGGCGGCGACGGCATCGTTGAGGGTCGAAACGTTGCCGATGTTCGTCCGCAGTCGTCCGTCCCGCACCCGCTGGACGATCTCGCTCAGTTGGGCACGATCGGACTCGACAACGAAGTCGACCGCCAGGCCGTCGGCAGGCCGCGCCTCTGTCGATCCGACGACGGACACCAGTGTTCCTCCGGCTCGAATCAGGCCGGCGGACCGCTTCCCGATTTCCCCGCCGATCACATCGAACACGAGAGCGACTTCGCCCACGTCTTCGAGGGCGTCGTTCTCGAGGTCGACGAACTCATTCGCGCCAAAGTCGAGCACCGTCTGACGGTCGGCGGCGCGTCCGGTGCCGATGACGTAGGCGCCCGCCTCTCGTGCAAGTTGCGTCACCATCGACCCGACCGCGCCGGCCGCACCGTGCGCGAGGACGCTCTGCCCCGCCTGAAGGCGGCCATGCTGGAAGAGTCCCTGCCACGCGGTGAGACCCGAGATCGGCAGGCTTGCGCCCACCGTGAAGTCGACGTCGCCCGGCAGCGGCGCGAGGTTGCGTGCTTCCATGGCTACATACTCCGCGAGCGTGCCGTCGCGATGCCAGTCGGCGAGGCCGAATACTCTCTGACCTACCGACAGTCCCGTTGTGCCGTAGCCGAGTGCGACGACAACTCCGGCCAGCTCGTGCCCAAGGATCGACGGTGTTCGGTCAAGGCCGCGGCGATCGGTCCAGGTCGAGGGCCATGCCAGCTCGGTCGGGACGAATCCCGAAGCATGAACCTGAACGACGACATCGTTTATCGCTGGCTGCGGCTCAGGCCGCTCCACCAGCTTCATCCCGGCCGTTCCCGCAGCCTGGTCCGTCACCACAATTGCCTTCATGATAATTCTCCTCGGTCATTTGTCTCTTGGTGGAAACGTTTGCCGCTTGGGAACCGTTCAATATCTCATGCCAGGGCCTTCTCTTAGCGGGCGTCCGTGGTCCGATCTGAAGGCGTCGTTTTAATGGGCGGCAATGTTAGGACATGACGGAAGGCTGGCAACCGGCCACCGGGTTCAATGTCCGAACGCGCCTGACGGCACGATGCGGTCGCGGCGCAGCCAGCGGGCAAGAAGCAGCGCTGCCACCACGGCCAGCCCCGAAGACAGGCCGATCCAGATGCCGACGCCGTGGAAGCCGAAATGGAAGGCGAGCAGCACGCCGAGCGGCAGGCCGACACCCCAATAGCCGATCGCGGCATAGATCATCGGGACCTTGGTGTCGTGCAGGCCGCGCAGCATGCCGGCGGCAACCGCCTGCGCGCCGTCGAAGACCTGGAACAGGGCGGCGAAAACCAGGAACGAACCGGCTAGCGCGATCACCCTGGCATTGGCGGGATTGCCAAGGTCGATGAAGGCGCTGATCAGGAGATGCGGCCAAAGCACCATCACCAGCCCCATCAGCGCCATGAAAGAAACGCCGATGACGAAGGCGGTCCAGCCGGCACGCGACACACCTTCGGGATTGCCGGCGCCATGGGCAAGCCCGACCCGCACCGTCACCGCCTGGTTGAGGCCGAGCGGCACCATGAAGGAAATCGAGGCGATCTGGATGGCGATGGCGTGCGCGGCCAGCGAATCCGCGTCGATCAGACCCATCAGCAGGGCGGCGGCATTGAAGATCGTCACCTCGAAGGCGAGGATGCCGGCGATCGGCAGGCCGAGCCGCAGCAGGCCCTTGAAGCGCGGCCAGTCGGATCGCCAGAAGCGGCCGAACAGGTGATAGCGCCGGAATTTTTTCTCCCACATCACCACGACAGCCATGCCGACGAACATCAGCGTTGAGGACAGCGAGGTCGCAAGGCCCGAGCCGGCGATGCCCATGGCCGGAACACCGAGATTGCCGAACATGAACACCCAGTTGGCGAACACGTTGAAGGCCACGGCGACGAAGACGATGACCAACGCCCAGCCCGGCCGCTCCATCGCCGAGATGAACGAACGCAGCACGATGTAGCCGTAGAAGGGCAGCACCGCCCACTCCAGCCAGCGCAGGTAAATGCCGGCCTGGCGCGCCAGCGCCGGCTCCTGGCCCATGGCCAGCAGGATGGCCTCGCCGTGCCACAGCACGAGCCAGATCGGGACCGAGATCAGGATCGCCAGCCACAGGCCCTGGCGCACGGTGCGGCGCAGGTCACGTACGGAATAGCGGCGGCGGCCAAGCTCGGTCGCGATCATCGGCGAGGTCGCCAGCATCAGGCCGAGGCCGAAGATCAGCGGCATGAAATACAGGTTGGCGCCGAGCGCGCCGCTGGCCAGCGTGTCCGCGCCGAGGCGGCCCATCATCATGACGTCGGTGGCGGTCATCGCCGTCTGGCCGAGATTGGTCAGCACCATCGGCCAGGCCAGCGCCAGCGTCGCCCTGATTTCCTGACGCCAAAGATTTTCCGGCGCGCGAGCGCCGGCTTCGATCGCGGACATTGTCCTGCTCTTTCAAGGTTGCGGCGCGTCGGCAAAGAGCCGGAAGCCGCATTGCAAACGGCAAAACCTTCGGTTTCGCGGCGTTTGCGCCGTCTCTTGAACGAAATGCGACATGAAGGCAAGGGAGGGGCGCGAGAACAGATTGAACCAGCGCCATTGCCGGGAGGCGTCGCCTCGTTCCCTTGCCGGCCCGGGCTGCTCCGGATTAAAACGTCGGCGGCGGGCGAATATGGGAGGCAGGATGGCGTTCAGACGCAGAAAGAACACGGCGGCGATCCCGCGCACGGCGCCTTCCTTCGAGCATATCGTCACCGAGGCGAGCGACAGTTTCCTGTGGCGGCTGGACGACTATCCCTGGGAGCGCAACGTCTGGAACTTCCATCCGGAATACGAGATCCACCTGCTGCGGAAATCCTCCGGCGTGGTCCTGGTCGGCGACCATATTGGCGAGTTCGGGCCGGGCTACCTCACCATCGTCGGTGGTGGCCTGCCGCATGACTGGGTCACCGCGGTGCAGCCAGGCGAGTTGATCGAGGGTCGCGACATCGTGCTGCAATTCGATGCCGAGCGGCTGCGAGGATCGGCTGACATGCTGCCGGAATTGCGCGAACTGGAGCCGTTCCTGGAACGGTCGCTGCGCGGCATGGTCTTCCACGGCGGGACCGCGCTTGAAGGCGCCGCGCTGATGGAGCGGATGGGTACGGTGCATGGGCTGGCCCGGTTCTGCCTGTTCCTCGAACTGGTCGGCCTGCTGGCCCGGACCGATGAGTATGAGCTGTTGTCATCACCGAACTTCCAGCCGGTTCTCGACGCCGCCTCGCTCGACATCATCCAGCGCACGCTGACCTATCTGTTCCAGCATTTCGCCGAGGATCTGAAGCTGCCTGACGTGGCCGAGCTGGCCGGCATGAGCGAAAGCACCTTCTCGCGGTTCTTCCAGAAGAACACCGGCAATTCCTTCAGCGACCATCTTGCCAAGCTCAGGCTGTGGCAGGCGTGCAAGCTGCTGGCTGACACCGATGTCCCGATCACCGACATCTGTTTCCAGGTCGGCTACATGAATATCTCCAACTTCAACCGCGCCTTCCTGCGCAAGCACAAGATGACGCCGTCATCCTATCGCAAGCTGTCGCGGCAGCGTCTGGCGATGCGCGCATAAGCGCATCCTGAATCGCCCTTTTGGACCAGATCGATACTCGTGTGACGCGTCCCCTATGTGGGTGCCGTTTTTTGCGCTGCACAATGCATAAAAGTACAGGTCGGCTGCAACGGGGCTTCTAGCTTGGCCCATCGCAACTGCGCATTTTGGCGACGGGTGGCATGTCGTCCGGGCGATGGTGAGGATCGCGCAACCCGATGACCTGCGTTTCCTGCTACGTATTCCTGGAGGAGAAAAAGATCATGAAACCAGTTCGGCTCGCTGCCAGCCTTGGCGCAGCTTTCGTGCTTTCCGCTACCGTTTCAACCCTAGCCCTGGCGCAGGCGCCGGTCTGCTCGGCACCGGTCAAGGTGCTGGCGCAGCCACGCGACGGCCTGACGCTTCTGGAGGACTCAAAGGCCGAGTTCGAGAAGCTCTCCGGCGCGAGCTTCAAGATCGATTATCTCAACGAGAACGATCGCCGCGCCAAGTCGCGCGCGGACGCGTCCACAGTCGGCAACTACAACGTCTACTATGTCGATGAAGCAAATGTGGCGCTTTTCGCCTCGTCGAAGTGGATCGTGCCGCTGACCGATTTTTATCCGGCTGACTACGACTATGCCGACTTCGACCCAGGCCGCCAGAAGGTCGCCACCTATGACGGCAAGGTCTGGTTCGCGCCGCTAACCGGCGGCGGCGACCTGATGGTCTACCGCAAGGACGTGCTGGAGGCCGCCGGCATCCAGCCGCCCAAGACGCTGGACGAGCTGATCGCCGACGTGCCGAAGCTGACCAATGCCGACAAGGGCATGTATGGCATCGCGTTGCGCGGCGCACGCGGCTCGGGCGCCAATGTCTGGCGCTGGATGCCGTTCTTCAAGGCCTATGGCGGCAAGTGGTTCGACGGCGACAAGCCAGCCTTCAATTCCGAGGCCGCGGTCAAGGCGACCGAGACCTATCTGAAGCTGTTCAAGGATTCGGCACCCGGCACGCAGACCGGCAGCTGGGACGAGTCGACCGGCGCCTTCCTGTCGGGCCAGGTCGCGATCCTGGTCGAATCGACGCCGCTTTCGGGCATGGCGGTCGATCCGAAAACCTCGCAAGTGGTCGGCAAGATCGGCTTCCTGCCGCCGCCCTCGCCACTTCCCGGTGGCGGTTACGGCCATGGCCTCGCCATCGCGGCGAAGGCCAATGCCGACGACGCTTCGAAGACATGCGCCGGCCTGTTCATCGCCTGGGCAACGTCGAAGGAAAACGAGAAGCGCCGGCTCGACGCCCACCAGTTCGGTGAGCTGAACCGCACCAGCATCCTGTCCAGCAAGGAGTTCGCCGATATCTACGGCGCCGATCTCGGCCAGGCGCTTGCCGAAACAGGCAAGGTGACGGCGGTAAACTTCTGGCAGGATCCACGCTGGCCGGATCTCGGCGACCGCTGGGGCATCATCCTCGAGGAATTGATCGCCGGCACGCGCACCGACGTCAAGGGCAGCCTCAACGAGCTCGAGGCCTATGCCAATGAGCTGGTGAAGAAGTAGGTCCCTCCCTCTTGCGGCGCGCGGTTCGCGGCAGTCTCGGGACCGCCGGAACCTGTGCGTCGCAGGAGGGCCTGCCCGTCATGTCCAGATATCAGAGACACAGCAAGGCCTGAGACCAATGCCTCGACGTTCATCCCTGCCGGTCACCTTTGTCGTGCCGACGCTGGTCATTCTGCTGATCCTGTCGATGGTGCCGACGCTCTACGCGATCATCATCGCCCTGCAGAACCGCGAGCTGAGCTCGACGGCCTATTCCTGGGTCTGGTTCTCGAACTTCTTTGATCTATTCTCCGACCGCCGCTTCCTCAACGCCGTCTGGGTGTCGGTGAAGTGGGAGGTGGTCACCGTCGTGGCAACGATGGTGGTGGCGATCGGGCTCGGCGTGCTGATGTTCGAGGCCGCCTCGCCGCGCCTGCGCAATCTCTACTGCCTGCTGTTCATCATCCCGGTGCTGCTGCCGCGCGTCTCGGCGGCCTTCGTCTGGAAGTTCGCCTATCATCCACTCTACGGCATCGCCACCTACCCCTACCGGCTGCTCACCGGCGGGCTGATCTTTGATCCGCTGTCCAAGCCTTCGACGGCGCTGTTCGCCGTCGCCTCGGTCGATGTCTGGCAGTGGGGCCTGTTCTTCGCCGTCATCGTGCTCAAGCTGCTGGAGACGTTGCCGCCGCAGCCGATCGAGGCGGCCCGACTCGACCACGCCCGGCGCTGGCAGATCCACGCCTACGTCACCTTGCCGATGCTGAAGGCGCCGCTGATCAGCCTGATGTTCGTCAAGATGATCGAGTCGCTGCGCTCCTTCGACCTGATCTATGTGATGACCCGCGGCGGCCCCGGCGTGGCAACCGAAACGCTCGACATGTACGCCTTCTCGCAAGGCTTCATCGAGTCCGGCAAGGTCTCCTACGCCTCGGCGATGGCCGTGCTGATGATGATCGCCACCGTCATCACCTTCACCATGCTGTGGAAGCGGGTGCAGGCATGAGGCCCGGCCGCATCATCGCCAAGGCCGTCCTGGCCTTCGCCGGATTTCTGGCCGTGTTCCCGCTGCTGTGGACGGCGCTCAATTCGCTGAAGAACAGCGTCGACATCATCACCCGCGTTCCGCGCCTCGTGTTCACGCCGACGCTTGCCAACATCAGCTACATCCTTGGCCGCGACAGCGTCATCACCGGCCTCTACAATTCGGTCATCGCCTGCGGCTCGGCCGTGCTGATCGGCATCGTGCTTGGCCTGCCCGCGGCCTACGCGGTGGCGCGCTATCCCAACCGCTGGGCCGGCGACATCCAGTTCTTCGTGCTGTCGCTGCGCTTCCTGCCGCCGGTGGCGGTGGCGATCCCGCTGATGGTGATCTGGCTGCAGCTCGGCCTCTACGACACCTTGCCGGCTTTGATCGTCACCTACTCCCTGCTGACCATCTCTGTGATCATGTGGCTGGCCATTCCAGCCTTCCAGGCCGTGCCGAAGGAAGTCGAGGAAGCCGCCTTTGTTGACGGGTACGGCGCTTACGCGGTGTTCTGGCGGATCGCGCTGCCCGTGGCTGCCCGTTCGCTGATCGGCGCGATTGCCTTCAGCTTCGTGCTGGTCTGGAACGAGTTCCTGATCGCGCTGATGCTGTCGAGTTCCAATGCCAAGACCTTGCCGATCGTCGCCTCCGAACTCTCCCAGCAAGGCATGAATGTGCCGTGGGGGATTTTGAACGCCTCGGTCGTGCTCCTGTCGCTGCCGCCGCTGCTTTTCCTCGGCGTGCTCAGCGGTTTCCTGAATTCCGTTTTCCGGCAAAAAAAGACTTGAAGTGAGGACGACCCGATGCGGGCTTTGGTACTTGAAAAAAAAGGCGAACTGTCGCTGCGCGAGATCGCGTTGCCGCTCGATGTCGGACCCGACGACGTCAGGATCGCCATCCACACGGTCGGCGTCTGCGGCAGCGACGTGCACTATTACACCCATGGCGCCATCGGCAGCTATGTCGTGCGGGCGCCGATGGTGCTCGGCCACGAGGCCGCCGGCACAATCGTCGAGGTCGGCGCTAATGTCAGGAGTTTGAAAGTCGGCGACCGCGTCTGCATGGAGCCCGGCGTGCCGAACCTGTTGTCGCGCGCGACAAAACTCGGCATCTACAATGTCGACCCGGACGTCACTTTCTGGGCGACCCCGCCGGTGCATGGCATCCTTGCTCCCTATGCCGTGCACCCGGCGGCTTTCACCTACAGGCTGCCCGACAATGTCTCCTTCGCCGAGGGCGCCATGGTCGAGCCCTTCGCCATCGGCATGCAGGCGGCGAGCCGTGCCCGCATCGTTCCAGGCGATGTCGCCGTCGTCGTCGGCTGCGGCCCCATCGGCATCATGATCGCGCTTGCCGCCCTTGCCGGCGGCTGTTCGAAAGTGCTGATTTCCGACTTTTCCGCGCCCAAGCTGAAGATCGCAGCGCAATATGCCGGCATCGTGCCGGTCAATATCGGCGAACAGTCGCTGGTCGACGCCGTCGCGGCCGCGACCGACAATTGGGGCGCCGACATCGTCTTCGAGGCGAGCGGGAGCCCCAAGGCCTTCGCCGACCTGTTCGATGTCGTGCGGCCAGGTGGCGCGGTGGTGCTGGTCGGGCTGCCGGTGGAGCCGGTGGCCCTCAACGTACCGGCGGCGATCTCGAAGGAAGTGCGCATCGAGACGGTGTTCCGCTATGCCAACATTTTCGACCGCGCCCTGCAGCTCATCGCCTCCGGCAAGGTCGACCTCAAGCCGCTGATCACCGGCACCTATGATTTCGCCGACAGCATCAAGGCGTTCGAACGGGCCGCCGAAGGCAACCCGCAGGACGTGAAGCTGCAGATCCTGCTTACAGGCGAAAAGGGCTGACCATGTCCGCGATCGTTTGCTCCCATGTCGACAAGGCCTATGGCGCCACCACGGTCATCCGCGATCTCAACCTCAGCGTCGAAGAGCACGAATTCGTCGTGTTCCTAGGCCCGTCCGGCTGCGGCAAGTCGACCTTGCTCAGGATGCTGGCGGGTCTGGAGGACATCAGCGGCGGCGAGGTCTCGATCGGCGGCAAGGTGGTCAACGACCTCGATCCGGGGGATCGCGGCATCGCCATGGTGTTCCAGAACTACGCGCTCTATCCGCACATGACGATCTTCGACAACATCGCCTTCGGGCTGCGGCGCCAGAAGGTGCCGGCGGCCGAGATCCGCAAGCGGGTCGAAGCGGTGTCGGGGACGCTGGGGCTCGACCCCTATCTCGGCCGCAAACCGGCCGAACTTTCCGGCGGCCAGCAGCAGCGCGTGGCGATCGCCCGGGCCATGATCAAGACGCCCAAGGTGTTCCTGTTCGACGAGCCGTTGTCCAATCTCGACGCCAAATTGCGCAACCATATGCGCGTCGAGATCGCGCGGCTGCACCAGTCGTTGAAGACCACCACCGTCTATGTCACCCATGACCAGCTGGAGGCGATGACGCTCGCCGACCGAATCGTGCTGCTCAAGGACGGCGTCATCGAGCAGATCGGCTCGCCGGCGGAAATCTACCGGCGGCCGGGCAATATTTTCGTGGCCGGCTTCATCGGCACGCCGAACATGAATTTTGTCGATGTGACGGTCGCCCGAGCCGGCAACGGCTGGACGCTGACCGGCGCCGGAACGGTGCTTTCGATGGACGGGGCGGGTTTTCATGTCCAGCCGGGCGATCGCGCCGTGCTGGGCATCCGCCCGCCGGACCTGAAGACGGCCGGCGCCGGCGCCGCCGGCATATTGCAAGGCACCGCCGATCTCATCGAATTCCATGGCAATGACGCGCTGGTGACCTTCGGCTCCGGCGGCAAGGAGATCAGCGCACTGGTTCCGGCACGCGAATGCCCGGTGCTGCATGCGCCCGTCCGCTATACGTTCGAGGAGGAAGCGATCCACCTGTTCGACGCAGAGACCGGCAAATCGTTGCTGAAACGATAGGGGCTTATCGCTGCTTCCGAGGAAGTTTTTGGCCCAAATTTCACCGGCCGCCTCTGTCAGCAGACCTAAACGTTCCAGGAATCACGGTAGCAATCTCAGGTATTCCTTGTATGGAATACTGGGCGGATTTCACCACGAATCACAGGTAGCAAAATGGGCAAACTGGCGGGAAGAGTTATCAGGGCGTCAGATGGTGCCAAGTCACGCGGCGATAGCGTCGATCTGCGCCGCCTTAGACTCCTTTCCGGCCTAACCCAGGAGGAGATGGCTGGCCGGCTGAACGTTCAACAAGCCGCCGTCTCGAAAATGGAAAAGGGCGGCGAGGTCTATCTGTCCACAGTTAAGCGGTATGTTGAGGCTCTAGGCGCTTCACTCCGTGTAGATGCGGTCTTTCCGTCAGATACGCCTGTTGCACTCCACCTGCTGGACGCTTTTGACGCTGAATGCGGCCATGATGATCAATTAGTTTTGCCACTTCTTGATGATGAACCGTTTCGGCCGCAGCGCGATGTTGTTTTGTCGATTAGACCGCAGTATTCAGAGAAAATAATAGAAGGCCGCAAAACTGTCGAATTGCGTCGCCGTTTCCCTCTATCTGCTCCGGGAGGCACGATAGCTTATATCTATGCAACTTCCCCCATACGCGCCATGGTTGGCATGACTGAAATCAAGAGTGTTCTAAAACTGCCCGTCAATCAAATTTGGACTGATTTTGAGGAGGCTGCTTCGATTGGACGTGAAGAGTTCCGCAAATATTTTGAAGGCCTTGACTTCGGTTGCGTCCTTCTTTTTGACGACATACGCGCGTTTTCGCGCCCCGTACCTTTGGCCGAACTTCGTCAGAGATTTGGCTTTGAGCCGCCGCAGTCATTTTTGTATGCAAGCCGCGACTTGCGAAAGGCCCTAAAAGATGAGCCAGCAATCGTATCTAATTGATACGAACATACTGATAGGGCTTGAAGACTACCGCACTGTCGAAGCGGCCTACGCCAAATTCTCCAGCCTTGCTGCTGCCCACAAGGTTGATGTCTATGTTCACGAGGCGGCTCGCGATGACATCGCAAGGGACAAAGACGCCAACCGGCGCAGAATCTCGCTTAGCAAGATCGCCAAGTACCGGGTTTTAGATAAAAGGCGCGGACTTACCGAGACGGAACTTGAAGCTGCGTTTGGACCGCTTAAAAAGCCAAACGACGTTGTCGATGCAACCTTGCTGCACGCGTTGTATGTCGGGGTCATCGATTTTCTCGTCTCTCAGGACAGGGGGCTGCACGAGAGGGCACAAAGACATTCCCCTGATCTAGCGCGACGAGTTCTATTTGTCGGAGACGCCGCAGACCTTCTGACCCAGACCTATGAGCCAAAGAAGGTTCCAATTCGCCATGTGGCAGAGGTCGATGCTCATACTATCGATCACGCGGATACGTTCTTTGATAGTCTCCGTGATGGTTATCTTGAGTTTGATGATTGGTGGCAGGATAAATGTGTCAGGCAGCGCCGCCGCTGCTGGGTCGTTTATGATGATGATGAACTGGCCGGATTGATTGTCCGCAAGGACGAGGACGGGCTAGATACCGACGCAGTTACCAAAGCCGGAAAAATTCTTAAGATCTGCACCTTCAAGGTGTCGCCAGAAAAGCGAGGTGTGAAACTCGGAGAACTCCTGCTTAAGCAGGTCCTCTGGCACGCCCAGATCAACAGCTATGAGCTTGCGTATCTCACAACCTATGACGACCAGGCAGCACTCAGAAGCTTGCTTGAGTTTTACGGTTTTCGCAACGCGGGCACTAAAGGCAATGGGGAATTGATCTACGAGCGTGGCTTTTCGTCAGCCAAGCTGCTTCCTGATGGCACTGCTTCCGTCTTTGACGTTTCCCGAAAGGCATATCCGCGCTTCCTCGTTACCGATCAAGTCAAAGGGTTCGGCATACCTATCAAGGAAAACTATCACGACATCCTATATCCAGACCTTTGGAATCCCAGCCAACCTGATCTCTTCTCGGGGGCTTCTCGCGCGGAGAGACCAACAAGGCCGGGAAATACTATTCGAAAAGTCTATCTGTGCCGCGCCCCCTCAAATCTCGGTGAGGCCGGGTCGGTGCTATTTTTCTACAAGAGTGCGTCAAAGGATCCGCCATCCCAAGCCATGACAGCCATCGGGGTGCTGGAGAGCGTAGAATCGGCTAAATCAACACGCGATCTGATGCAGCTAACGGGCGGTCGATCAGTTTACAGCGAACAAGAACTGGCCGCTTGGGACGCAACACCAGAGAACCCGGTGAAGGTGATCAATTACCTGCTCGTCGCGTATATCGATCCGCCGATTAATGTCCGCGAGTTACGCTCAATCGGGGTGATTAAGCGGAACCCGCAGCAATCGATCTATTCGCTGACGAGCGATCTGCTGCAGCGGTTGCTCAGCCGAGCGAATCTCGGTTTTCAGACGTAGAAGGTTGGCGGCGATAGAACAGTGCATTCTTTTCGCGAATGGAATGAACTGGTGAGAGCCGGACGCTGTCTGATTTACCCAATCGCGTCGAGCACCTGCCGCTGCCGGTGCATTTCCAGGAAAATGCGGTAGTCGCGATCGAAGCGGGCGCCAGCCGCCGGGTTGGCGGCGCGTGTCTTGCCGCCCTGCTGCATGGCAAGGCAGGCGGCGTTGAGGTCGGGGAACAGCCCGGCGGCGGTCGCCGCCACCATGCCGGTGCCGAGCAGCACCGCCTCGTCGGCCAGCGGCTCGACCACCGTACAGCCGGTGGCGTCGGCATAGAGCTCCATCAAGAGCGGGTTCTTGGTGTGGCCGCCGGTGACATGCAGCGTGTCGATCAGGTAGCCATTCTCGTTCAGCGCCTCCAGCACATGGCGCACGCCGAGCGCGATGCCGACGGCGGTGCGCCAGTAGAGCTTGCACAGGCTATCGAACGACGAATCCAGCGTCAAACCGCTGACGACGCCGACGGCGTGCGGGTCGGCCAGCGGCGAGCGGTTGCCGTGGAAATCCGGCAGCACATGCAGCCGCGCGGCAAGGTTCTCGCCCTCGGCGGCGCGCAGTTCGGCGACGCGCCCGGCAATCCTGGCATGCATGGCCGCGTTCGGCTCGCCGCCGGCGCCGTGCCAGCGGATGATGTGGTCGAGCAGCGCCCCGGTCGCCGACTGGCCGCCTTCCGATAGCCACAGCTTCGGCAGCGCGGCGCCGTAGTAAGGGCCCCAGACGCCGGCGAAAGGCTGCGGGTCGGGCGACATCGCCATGACGCAGGAGGACGTGCCGGCGATCAGCGCCAGATGGCGGCCGATATTCTGGTCGTCGCCGGCAAAACCGCCGAGCACGCCAAGCGCCCCGGCATAGGCATCGATGGCGCCTGCGCCGACGCGGCAGTTTTCGGTCAAGCCTAGTTCCGCCGCTGCCTGCGCCGTCAACGGACCGATATCGGCGCCAACCGGGCTTGCCTTTTCGGGCAGATTGCCATGGTCAAAAAGATCGTCGAGGCCGACGAGTTCGAAGAAATCGCGCTGCCATGCGCTGTCCTGGTGCGCCAGATAAGTCCATTTCGCTGTCAGCGTGCATTGCGAGCGGGCCAGCGAGCCCGTTGCCTGCCAGGTCAGGAAATCGGCCAGGTCGAACAGGTAGCCGGCTTCATTCCATGTCTTCGGTAGATTACGCTTCAGCCACATCAGCTTCGGCGTCGCCATCTCGGGCGACATGACGCCGCCGATATAATTCAGCACCTCGTGGCCGCTCGCCGTGCATTCGTCGGCTTCGGCGATGGCGCGGTGATCGAGCCAGACAATGGTGTCCCAGCGCTTGTCGCCGGTGGTCGACACACTGAGCTGGCCGCCTTGCCTGTCCCGCACGACCAGAGAACAGGTGGCATCGAAGGAGATGCCGGCGATATCCCCGGCGGCGACGCCGGCCTTTTCCCGCGCGGCACGCACGGCGGTGCAGACGGCGGACCAGATATCGCGCGAATCGTGCTCGGCATGATCCGGCTTCGGCTGGTTCATGGCGATCGGCCGCTCGGCACGGCCGAGCAAGGTGCCACTGGCGTCGAGAATGCCCGCGCGAGCGCTCCCGGTGCCGACATCTACCGCGCAGACAAACTGTTTCGTCAAGATGCTCTAACTCTCGCTCCCAGGCCTGCAATCAGATCGGGCAATTGCAGCATGTCAGCGAATATAAAGTCCGGTTCGGTCGACGCAAGCCGCGCTTTCAATGCCGGATTGCCAGCGTGCGCGCCACCGGTAAAGGCAAGGACGCGCATGCCTGCCGCGCGTGCGGCGGCGACACCGGCCGGGCTGTCCTCGATGACGAGACACCTGCGCGGATGGGCTCGCATGGTGGCGGCGGCGTGGAGGAAAAGGTCGGGCGCCGGCTTTCCCTTGGCAACCATGGCCGCGCTGAACAGATGCGGCTCCATCAGCGTCAGCAGACCGGTGACGTCGAGCGCGTACCGGATGCGTTCCAGCGTGCCGGAAGAGGCAACGCAGTACGGCAGGCCGAGCTTCGGCAGCATCTCCTTGACGCCGGGGATCGGCATCAGCTCCTCGCGAAACTTTCGCATGAGGTCGACGCGCATGGCGGTGAGATGCTGGTCGGTGATCTCCAGGCCGAAGTCGCGGCTGAGGATCTCGCGCACGCTTTTCATGCTCTTGCCGAGGAAATGCTCGTAGGCAGCGTCCTCGCCGAGACTGCCGCCGGCGAGTTCGATCATGCCGAGCAGCGCCGAGACGGAGAGCGCCTCGCTATCGACCAGCACGCCGTCGCAGTCGAAGATGACCAGTTCAGGCGTCATGATGCCGGCTGGCTCTCAGAGCTTGCCGGCGAGGTAGCGCGTCAGCGTGGCGCGCGTGCCATTGGCCCAGAGCACGTTGAGCGCGTGGGCGAAGGCCTCGACGAAGGCGGCGGCGCGGCCGACGTCGCCATAGATATCGTCCATCGCAAGCCACGCGGCGGGCGCGTCCTTTGCCGCCTTTGCCGTTGCCTTCAGCCGGGCCCAGCTCGGGTCGTTGGGCTCGATGACGGCGCCGCTGTCCGTCGTGCCGAAGCAGTAGCGGCACCAAAGGGCCGATTCCAGCGCCAGTCCGGCAACGCCTTTGCCGGCCTTCAGCCGGTCGGCGATGGTCGGGATGATGAATTTCGGCTGGCGATTGGACCCGTCGAGGCAGAGCCGGCGCACCGTGTCGCCGATCTTGGGATTGGAGAAGCGCTTCTCGATGAGCTGGTAATAGTCTTCCAGCACCGTGTCCGGCACCGGCGGCACCGTCGGGATGATCTCGTCGTGCTCGAGCTTGTCGAGGAACCCGCGCACCAGCGGCTCCTGCATCGCCTCATGGACGAAGTGGATGTCCATCAGCCCAGCCGGATAGGCTATCGTGGCATGGCCACCATTGAGGATGCGGATCTTCATCAGCTCATAAGGGGCGACGTCCTTAACGAACTGCACGCCGACCTTTTCCAGCGGCGGGCGGCCATCGGTGAAATGGTCTTCCAGCACCCATTGCCGGAACGGCTCGCAGAACACCGGCCAGTTGTCCTCGATGCCAAAATCGTCGGCGAGGATCTTGCGCTCGCGGTCGCTGGTGGCCGGCGTGATGCGGTCGACCATGGCGTTCGGGAAGGCGACCGTCTCGCTGACCCAGCTCGCCAGATCCTCGTCGATCAGGCGGGCAAGGCCGATAACACCATCCGACGTGACATGGCCGTTGTGGGGAATGTTGTCGCAGGACATCACGGTGAACGGCACGATACCATCCTGGCGGCGTCGCACCAGCCCGGCCAGGATAATGCCGAACACGGTTTTCGGTGTGGCGCCCGGCTGCGCGTCGGCGACGATGTCGGGATGGGTCGGGTTGAAGACGCCGGAGGCCGGGTCGATGAAATAGCCGCCTTCGGTGATGGTCAGCGAAACGATCCTGATCGCCGGATCGGCCAGCCGATCGATGATGGCGGCGGCATCTCCCGGCATCAGGAAATCGATCATCGCGCCGGTGACGCGGGCGCTCATATGGCCCTCGTCCTGCTCGACCACTGTGGTCAGCCAATCCTGCTCTTCAAGCTTGCCGCGGCCGATCTTCTCGCCGTCGAACACGCCGGCGCCGACCAGCGCCCAATCATGACCGACGCCCTGACCGAACAGGTCGTCGAGATAGACGGCCTGGTGCGAGCGGTGAAAATTGCCGACACCGAAATGCACGATGCCGGCTTTCAGCGCCGAGCGGTCATAGTTCGGACCTGCGACCTTGGGCGGAAGCCTGACGAGGCTCGAGGAAGAAAGTTTCACGGTCATCTGCTTTACCCTTTGGCCGATTTGCAGCCCGACTGTTTCGCCTCCTTCGGGAGGGCGAGGATGAGGGGCCGCACCTGGTGTTCCAGCATGCGGCCCCTCACCCGCCCCCGCGGCGCCTTCTCCGGAGGAAAGAAAGAGGCGCCGTCCCCCTCAAATCGTTCTTTTCAACTCATCCATTGGCCGCCATCGACATTGTAGGTCTGGGCGACGATGTATTCGGCCTCGTCACTGGCGAGGAACACGGCCATGCCGGCGAGGTCTTCCGGCTTGCCCATGCGGCCGTAAGGCACGCCTTCGCCGACCAGCCGCTTTTTTTCGCCCTTCGGCCGGTTCTCGTATTTGGCGAACAGGGCATCGACCTCGTCCCACATGTCGCTGTCGACGACGCCGGGCGCGATGCCGTTGACGTTGATGCGGTGCCTGATCAGATCGAGCCCGGCCGACTGGGTCAGCGAGATAACCGCGGCCTTGGTGGCGCAATAGACCGCGACCAGCGGCTCGCCGCGACGCCCGGCCTGGCTTGCCATGTTGATGATCCTGCCGCCCTTGCCCCGCGCGATCATCGACCGGGCGGCTGCCTGCAGCATGAACAGCGTGCCCGCGACATTGACGGAGAAAAGCTTTTCATAGCTCGCCCGAGATATCTCCACGATCGGGGCCAGGTCGAACAAAGCTGCGTTGTTGATCAGGATGTCGAGACCGCCCGCCTTGTCCTCCACCGCCTTCACCGCCGCATCGATGGATGCCTGGTCGGTGACGTCGAGTTTCACGGCATAGGCGTTGTCGCCGATCGCGGCGGCCGTCTTCTGCGCTGCTTCAAGGTTGATATCGGCGATCGCGACAGTGGCGCCCTCGCGCACATAGGCTTCGGCGAAAGCCCTGCCGATGCCTCGCGCCGATCCCGTGACCAGCGCCGATTTGCCTTGCAGCCTCACTGTCCCATCCTCACCGGCCCATCCTCACTGGCCCACCCTCACTGGGCCATCGCCTTGCCGTCAGCGCCGAAGCGATGCAGCTTGGCTTTGTCAGGGGTGAGATAGATGGTGTCGCCATGGCGGACCGCCAGTTCGCCGTCGGCGCGCACCGTCAGCGGCCCGACGCCGTCGGCTTGAACGTGCAGGAACGTGTCGGAGCCCAGATGCTCGGCCACGCCGACCGTCGCCTTCCAGTCGCCCGCCGTGGTCGATATCTGCATATGTTCGGGCCGGATGCCGATGGTCTTGGCGGTGTATTTGCCAGCCGGCGCGCCTTCGATCAGGTTCATCTTGGGCGAGCCAATGAAGCCGGCGACGAACAGGTTCTTCGGCGTCTTGTAGAGTTCCATCGGCGAGCCAACCTGCTCGATATTGCCGGCGTTGAGCACGACGATCTTGTCAGCCATGGTCATCGCCTCGACCTGATCGTGGGTGACGTAGATCATCGTGGTTTTCAGCTGGTGGTGCAGTTCGCTGATCTCCAGCCGCATGGTGCCGCGCAGTGCCGCGTCGAGGTTGGACAGCGGTTCGTCGAACAGGAAGGCCGAGGGCTGGCGCACAATGGCGCGGCCGATGGCGACGCGCTGGCGCTGGCCGCCGGAGAGCTGGCCGGGGCGGCGTTCGAGGTAATTGGTGAGGTTGAGCACGCGCGCCGCGTCCTTCACCTTCCTGTCGATGGTCGCCTGGTCCTCGCCCGCCATCTTCAGCGGGAAGGCGATGTTCTTGGCCACCGTCATATGCGGGTAGAGCGCATAGGACTGGAACACCATGGCAAGCTTGCGCTTGGCCGGCGCCTCGCCGGTGACGTCGCGGCCATCGATGTTGATGGTGCCGCCGCTGGTGTCCTCAAGACCGGCGATCAGCCTGAGCAGCGTGGACTTGCCGCAACCCGACGGGCCGACGAAGACGACGAACTCGCCGTTTTCGATCACCAGGTCGAGGCCGGGGATGATGGACGTCGAACCAAAGGACTTGGAGACGTTCTTGAGCGTGATGTTTCCCATGGTTTCCTCCCCGAGGGCTGTTTTTCGCCGATTGCTTCAGGCAATTTCCGTCACTTCACCGCGCCAAATGTCAGGCCGCGCACCAGCTGCTTCTGGCTGAACCAGCCCATGATCAGGATCGGCGCGATGGCCAGGGTCGAGGCGGCCGAAAGCTTGGCCCAGAACAGGCCTTGCGGGCTGGAGAAGGAGCTGATGAAGGCGGTGAGCGGTGCGGCTTCCGTGGTGGTCAGCCGGATCGTCCAGAACGCCTCGTTCCAGGCCAGGATGATGTTGAGCAGCATGGTCGAGGCGATGCCCGGCACCGCCATCGGCGTCAGCACGTACCAGATTTCACCCCACAAGGATGCGCCGTCCATACGCGAGGCTTCCAGGATTTCGCCCGGGATTTCGCGGAAGTAGGTGTAGAGCATCCACACCACGATCGGCAGGTTGATCAGCATCAGCATGATCATCAGGCCGATGCGCGAGTCGAGCAGGCCGAGATTGCGGAAGATCAGGTAGATCGGGAACAGCACGGCGACCGCCGGCATCATCTTGGTGGACAGCATCCACATCAATATGTCCTTGGTCCGCTTGGTCGGCGAAAACGCCATCGACCATGCCGCCGGAATGGCGACCAACAGCGCCAGGATGGTCGAGCCGACAGAAAGCAGCACCGAGTTCAGGAAGAACTTGAAGTAACCGCTCTGCGCCTGGACCTCGGCATAGCTCTCGAAAGTCCCGGACGGGATCAGGTTGAAGCCCTGGATTGCCTCCTGTTCCGACTTGAACGAGGTGATGATCGTATAGAGGATCGGAAAGAAGATCAGCAGCGCGACGGTCCAGGCGGCAATTGTCGCGATTGTCTTGTGCTGGGTGGTGACTGAGCGTGCCATCGTATCCTCCCTTACTTGTCCAGGTTCTTGCCGACCGCGCGCATGGCGAAGAAGGCGACGATGTTGGCGAGAATGACGGCGATCACACCGCCCGCGGATGCCTGGCCGATTTTGAATTCCAGCAACGCCTTCTGGTAGACGAGGAAGGGCAGGTTGGTGGAGGCGTAACCAGGGCCGCCATTGGTGGTGACCAGGATCTCGGCATAGACCGAGAGCAGGAAGATCGTCTGGATCAGGATGACGACGGTAATCGCCCGCGACATGTGCGGCAGCGTCAGATAGATGAAGCGGCTGATGAAGCCGGCCCCGTCCATCTCGGCGGCTTCCTTTTGCTCGCCGTCGAGCGACTGCAGCGCGGTCAAGAGGATCAATGTCGCGAAAGGCAGCCACTGCCAGGCGACGATGATGATGATCGCCGTCATTGGATGCTGGCCGAACCAGTCGATCGGCTGTGCCCCGAAGAAGCGCGCTATGTCGGCGAAAACGCCATATTGCGGGTGCATGATCATGTTCTTCCAAACCAATGCGGCCACCGGCGGCATGACGAAGAACGGCGAGATGACGAGGATGCGCACGATCCCTTGTCCCCACATCGGCTGATCGATGAGCAGCGCCAGCAGGATGCCGCCGATCACCGTGATCAGCAGCACACTGACCACCAGGACAAGCGTGTTGAGGATCGACTGCAGGAAGGCCGGATTGGAATAGAACAGCGCGTAATTGGATAAGCCGACGAACCCGTCGCGCATCGGATTGAGCGGATTATACTGCTGGAAGGAGAACCAGATCGTGATGACCAGCGGCACGATCATCCAGACGAACAGCAGCACCACGGAAGGCGCCATCATGAATCGGGCAAGCGAACGGGTCTGCTGAGTAGCCATGACGGTCACCCTTCAAGGATCAGGCTGAATTTTCACAGGCTCTGGAAAGGCGGCCGCCCGAACTGGGTTTCGGGCGGCCGGTGCCGGTCGAGGAGGTGACCGGCGTTCGGCACCGGGAGGAGCCTTACTTGATGTAGCCGCCCTCGGTCATCGCCGCGGTGGAGGCGTCCTGGGCCTGCTTCAGCGCATCGTCGACGCTCGACTGGCCGGCAAGAGCCGCCGAGAAGAGCTGGCCGACGGTGGTGCCAAGGCCCTGGAATTCAGGGATGGCGACAAACTGCACGCCGACATAAGGCACCGGCTTGACGGTCGGATGCGTCGGGTCGGCGGCATTGATGGAGTCCAGCGTCATCTTGGCGAACGGAGCCGCCTTCTGGTACTCGGGATTGGCGTAGAGCGAGGAACGCGTGCCCGGAGGCACGTTTGCCCAGCCTTCCTTCGACGCGACGAGCTCGGCATAGTGCTTGCTGGTCGCCCAGGACACGAACTTCTCGGCGGCGTCGGCCTTCTGCGTGCCGGCCGGGATCGCCAGCGACCACGCCCACAGCCAGTTGCCGCGCTTGCCTAGGCCATTGTCGGGCGCCAGGGCATAGCCGACCTTGTCGGCGACGGTGGAGTTCTTCGGGTCGGAGACGAAGGAGGCGGCGACAGTGGCGTCGATCCACATGCCGCACTTGCCCTGCTGGAAGAGCGCCAGGTTCTCGTTGAAGCCGTTGGACGAGGCGCCCTCGGGACCGTCGGCCTTCATCAGGTCGACATAGAACTGCAGCGTCTTCTTCCATTCCGGCTGGTCGAACTGCGGCTTCCAGTTCTCGTCGAACCAGCGGGCACCGAAGGAGTTCGACATGGCGGTCAGGAAAGCCATGTTCTCGCCCCAGCCGGCCTTGCCGCGCAGGCAGACGCCGTTCACGCCATTGGCGCGGTCGGTCATCTTGTCGGCCGCCTGCTTGATGAAATCCCAGGTCGGGGCGTCGGGCATTTTCAGCCCAGCCTTTTCCATCAGGTCCTTGCGGTACATGACGAAGGAGCTCTCGCCGTAGAAGGGCGCGGCATAGAGCTTGCCATCGACCGAAAGGCCGCCGGCGATGGCCGGGATGATGTCCTTGGCGTCATAGTCGTCGCCGAGCTTGTCGAGCGGCAGGAGCCAGCTCTGCTTGGCCCAGATCGGAACCTCGTAGGTGCCGATGGTCATCACGTCATATTGGCCACCCTTGGTGGCGATGTCGGTGGTGACGCGCTCGCGCAGCACGTTCTCTTCGAGCGTGACCCAGTTGAGCTGGATGTCGGGGTTAGCCTTGGTGAAGTCGTCGGTCAGCTTCTGCATGCGGACCATATCGCCATTGTTGACGGTGGCGATGGTGATGGATTCGGCGTGTGCGGCGAACGCAAGCGTGCTGGCCGACAACAAGCCCAGGGTGAGCGTGCGAAGTTTCATCAAATTCCTCCCATAAACCAAGTTGAGCATTTGCCTTGGTTGTGAGCAATTACTCACTTAGTCTTAATTATGTCAAGCCGGATTCGATGCTGCAGCGCAGCACACGGCCGGCAAATGGGGCGGAGGTTCGGCGACAGGGCTCGGATTGCCGCCGTCTGGAGTCCAGGCGGCGGGGCCAAAGCCCTCTCGAACGGGATGTCGTTTGTTGCCCCGGTCCGACGTCAGCTTATGTGCCGGTCAGCAGGCGATCTCGGCCAGCAGCCAGTCGCGGAAGGCGCGGATCTTGGGCACGTTGCGGCGCGTCTCGGGGTAGACCAGCCAGTAGGCGTGCCCGTCGTCGCCGACCAGGTCGAATGGCTGGATCAGCCGGCCGTCGGCGAGTTCGGCCTTGAACAGCGCCCGGGTCAGGATCGCCACGCCATGGCCCGATATGGCCGCGTTGGCTTCATAGGCCTGCGCGCCCATGCTGCTGCCGGGCCGCCTGGCAAGGTCGTGGCTGTGCACGCCGGCGGCCTCGAACCATTGCGTCCACCAGATATCGCTGGGATCGAGGATCGGCAGCTTGAGCAGGTCGGCCGGTTCGTTGATGCCGCCGATGCTCGCAGCGAGCTTCGGGCTCAGCATGGGCGTGAAATCGGCATCGAGCAGCTTGTGGGCTTCCAGCCCCGGCCATTTGCCGCCGCCAGAACGAATGGCGAGGTCGACATCCTCGCGGGCGAAATCCGTCAGCCGGCTCGACGTGTCGAGCCGCACGGCAAGCGAGGGATGCGCGATCTGGAATGCGCCCAGATGGTGCGCCAGCCAGTTCGAGGCAAAAGTCAGCACCGTGGTGACGCACAACAACCCGTCCGCCCCGCCGCGCGCGGCGGCATAGGCCTGGCTAAGAATGGCAAAGGCCTCGCTGACCGCCGGCGCCAGGCGCTGGCCGGCTTCGGTCAGTTCGATCTGCCGCGGCCGGCGCAGGAACAGCGGAGCGCCGACGCGCTCCTCCAGCACCTTGATTTGATAGCTGACCGCCGCCTGCGTCATGGCGAGTTCGCCAGCGGCCTTGGTGAAGGAAAGATGCCGCGCCACCACCTCGAACACCCGGATCGCCTGCAACGGCGGCAGCTGCGAAACCTGTGGCGCGCTGAGGTCAGGCATAAAGCCTCCTTATGGGTCGTTATCGACGTTCGATTGGCAAAAGCGGCCGGCAAGGCCGACATTCATCCTCAACCCGTCATTCGGGTTCAGGATAACGAAGGTTGACGATCATGACCATGGCGCAGCAAAAATGCACTCCCGCCCCCGATCATCGCTGGATTTCGTGGCTTGCGGACGGATTCGGCTGGTTCGCGACCCGAAAAAGGGCGCATCTCGACGTCAGGGACCTGTCACCGCATCTGCAGCGCGACCTCGGTTTCCTCGATGGCAACGACCCTTTCGGCCGGCACCAATAGCCTTGCTGGCTTTATCGCGAAGCCGTCAGATACTGGCCAGCAGGGCGGCCGCCGTCCGCTCGTCGGTGATGAGCCCGTTGACCAGCCGTCGGTTGACCGCCGCCAGGATGCCGGGCAGCTTGCGCTCGCCCATGGCGAGCGCGATCACCAGCGACTTCTCGCGCGACGGGAGCGCCGCCGACGACACCCGGTCATTGGTGATGCCGTCGATCATGCGGCCCTCGCGATCGAACACCCAGCCAACGATTTCAGCGACGCCGCCGGCCTTCTGCAAGGCTTTCAGTTCGCTTTCGGAAATGAAGCCATCCTCGTAGAGCGGCGCCTTCGGGCCGAGGTCGCCGATACCGATGAAGGTGACGTCGGCCTCCGCCGCAAGCACCAGTGTCGGCTGGATCATCGGCTGGTTGAGCAGCATCTCGCGCTCCTGCGGCGAAGAGGCGATGACCGGCAGCGGCATCGGGAAGGACCGCGCCTTGACCCTGTCGGCCATGGTGAAGATGACGTTGTAGAAAGCGGCCGAGCCATCTGGCGAGATGTTGCCGGTCAAGGACACCACCTTGTGCTGCGGGCATTCCATCGGTGGTAATTGTTCGATCGCCGCCTTCAGCGTCCGTCCGGTGCCGATGCCCATGACGATCGGCGTCGGCGACCGCAGCCGCCGCTCGATCTCGGCGGCCGCCGCTTCGGCGATGCCGATGGTGGTGGAGGATGAATTGGGGTCGCTCGGCACCACCTCGACCAGGTCGAGCGCGAAGCGCGATTTCAGCCGTGCCGCGAGATCAAGGCAGTTGGCGATCGGATGATCGACGCGGACCTTGATCAGGCCTTCCGACACCGCCAGCGACACCAGACGCTGCGCCGTCTGCCTCGATATGCCGAGCGTAGCGGCGATCTGGTCCTGTGTGTTGCCGGCAACATAATAGAGCCAGCCGGCGCGCGCCGCGTCGTCCAGCCTGTTGCTGCCGCCATCCTGCCGGGTATTCACGTCCTGCCTCCCGAAACCGCCGATCATCAGGCGGTCGTATCAGTTTCGCAGGGAATGACGGCCTGCGCAATTGTCAATCGCAAGAGCAAATGCCTGCGCCGAAGCAGCGGTGATTTCTCCGCAAACATCCTATCGGAGAAAGCGTCGCGGGTCCGTTTCCCCATCTGAAGGCATGTTCAATGGCCGCCAAAGGTTTATCTCGCGGCGCAAACCCTTTAAGGGATCGAAAAAAGGAGCGCTGCATGACACCGAAGGCGGTTTTCTGGGACATGGACGGGACGCTGGTCGACAGCGAACCGCTGCATGAGGCAGCCCTCATCGCAGCGATGCGCAATGCCGGCCTCACGCCTCCGGCCGATCTGCACGAACGCGTGCTCGGCGTCGCCGCCTGGCCGGTCTACGAAATGATGCGCGACGAGTTCGGGCTGCAACTGCCCTTCGACGAATGGATCGTTCACAAATATGAGCATTACCTGCCGCTGGTCGAGGGGCTGAAGCCGCGCCCAGGCGCCATCGAGATCTTCAAGGAGTTGCGCGCGCTCGGCGTGCAGCAGGCGGTGGTCTCAAACTCGGATCGGATGATCGTCGACGCCAATCTGCATATGGTCGGGCTGACCTACCCCGGCATGAAGACGATCAGCCGCAACGATGTGCGGGAAGGCAAGCCGCACGCGGAGCCTTTCCTTCGCGCCGCCTATCTGGCAGACGTCGATCCTGCGCACGCCGTCGCGGTCGACGACAGCTGGCCGGGCGCCATGGCGGGCTTGGCGGCGGGAATGAAGACGATCTTCTGGCCTGAAAAGCCGATGGAAGGACCGCCCGGCGCCATTGTCATCAACAGCGCCGGGGAATTGCGGGCTCAGCTCGGACTGTAGCGTTCAGTTCCGGTACACCGGCTCCTGCTCGTCGAGGATCGCCTTCAACTCGGCGAGATGACGTTCGGCCTGGCCGGGATAGTTGTCCATCTCGCTCGCCGCCTTCTCGGCGATCGCGTCGGACAGGGTGCGCAGCGGCCGGCCCGTCCACAGGGCCTTGATGTAGGTCTCGGCGGCACGCTCGAAATAGAACATGCGGTTGAAGGCGTCGGCGACGGTGTCGCCGATGACCAGCACGCCATGGTTGCCCATCACCATCACCTTGACCTTGGGGTCGGCGAGAAGCTGCGAGCAGCGCTCGCCCTCTTCCTCGAAGGCCAGTCCGCCATAATGGGCGTCGACGACGTGACGGTTGAAGAACATCGCCGAATTCTGGTCGATCGGCGGCAGCGTCGAGTCGGCAAGCGAGGCCAGCACGGTGGCGTGGATCGAATGGACGTGCATGACGCAGCGCGCGTGCGGCACGTTGCGATGGACGGCGCCGTGCAGGCCCCATGCCGTGGGGTCGGGTGCATTCGGCCCGGAAAGCGTCTCGGGGTCGTTGGCGTCGATCTCGATCAGGTCGCTCGCCTTGATGCGCGAGAAATGCACCTGGTTCGGGTTCATCAGGAACCTGGTGCCGTCGTCATTGACCGCCAGCGAGAAATGGTTGGCCACCGCCTCATGCATGTTGAGCCGCGCCGTCCAGCGGAAGGCGCAGGCGAGATCGACGCGCTCTTCGTAGAAGGGCAGGTTGGTGAGCGTTTCCTTCTGCAGGCGGGCGATGCTCATCGAAAAGATCCTCCGGTTTGGCCCAGAATGCCGCGCGCCGCTGGTGCCCGCAACCGCTTTCGCTTGGTGCAGAAGGCCAGTTATGCCGCCGTGCTTGCGGCGCCAACGGTTCGCAGTCCGCCGTGCTCGACGATGAAATCGATCACTTCCCGCAGGCCCTTGCCGCGCGAAAGATCGGTGAAGCCGAACGGTCGCTTGCCGCGCATGCGGCCGGCGTCGCTCTCCATGACATCGAGATTGACGTTCACATAGGGCGCCAGATCGCTTTTGTTGATGACCAGGAAATCGGACCGCGTGATCGCCGGGCCGCCTTTGCGCGGGATTTCTTCGCCCTGGCACACCGAGATGACGTAGAGCGTGAGATCCGCAAGGTCCGGCGAGAAAGTGGCGGCAAGGTTGTCGCCACCGGATTCGATGAAGATGATGTCGAGGTCGGGAAACTTGCGGTTGAGCTCGGCGATCGCCTGCAGATTGATCGAGGCATCCTCGCGGATGGCGGTGTGCGGGCAGCCGCCGGTCTCGACGCCAACGATGCGATCCTCCGGCAGCGCCTGCAGCCGGGCCAGCATCATGGCGTCCTCCCTGGTGTAGATGTCGTTGGTGACGACGGCGATGGAGAACTCGTCGCGCAGCGCCTTGCAGAGTTTTTCGGTGAGCGTCGTCTTGCCGGAACCGACGGGGCCGCCAATGCCGATACGAAGGGGGCCGTTGGGTTGTGTCATGTCGGAAACTCCGTGATGGCAAGGACTGCGAAGCCGAGCCCGATCAACAGGCAGAGCGGCGAATAGAAACTGGAATCGAGCCGAGCGAAAGGCTGTTGCGGCGCCAGCCGGCGCCACCAGGGCGTGAAACCGGCAATGCCGCGCCCCAGGAACACCAGTCCGATCAGCATCGCGGTGGCCGCGAGGCCCTGCTTGGGAAACGACGAGGCAAAGAAACCGATGAGCGCCAGCGGCCACAGCGTTGCCAGGCCGAGGCAGGCGGCAACGGCGAAACTGGCGAACGGCGTCGGCATTTCGTTGACGCCGCGAAAGCCGACGACAGCGTGGGCGCAGGACGCCGCGTCCCTGCCCGGCCAGACGCCGCCTATGCCCCAATAGACATGCAGTGCCGTGATCAGCAGCAGGACGAAGGAGAGGACGAAGGCGAGGAGGATCATGAGCGGAACAATCGCGAATACTGGGTTTCGTGCTTCATCGCCATGACGTCGGAGACGAAGGCGCAGCCGCCGAGGTCGTCCAATGTCGAGCGGGACGCGCGGGCAGCGGTCGAGAGCGCCAGCGGCTCGAAACCCGCGAGCAGCGTCGTCGCCTCGTTCTGGCCGATCATGCCGAGCCGGATCGCGGCCTGGACGAGGTTGGAGAAGAAGGCTTGCGCGAAGGCGCACAGCGCGTCCTCAAGCGCGATGCCATTGCCGCCGGCCACGGCTCCGACGGCCACGCAATAGGCGCAATCGGCCGGCAAGCGCTCCAGCACGGCAGTGGGCCAGGCGGCGGCTGCTTTGAGGAAGGCCGCGCCTTGCAGCATGGTCTCGGCGTGGCGTTCGCGCGAGCCGGCCAGTGCCTCTGCCAGTGCGGCAACCTCGGCCAGATCGCCACCTTCACGGGCGCGGCGCCAGCTTTCGGCGAACAGCACGGCATCGTTCCAGCCCGAGCCCATCTCGACCAGCGCCTCCAGCCAGCCGGCAAGGCCGGCGGCATTGGTCACCAGCCCATCTTGCACCGCGCGCTCGAGGCCATGGCTGTAGGCAAAGCCGCCGACCGGAAAGGCCGGCGACAGCCACGCCATCAGCCGTAGCAGGGCGATGCCGGACGGCTGGTCAGTCATGATCATGGTGGTGATCGTGCGAATGCGCGTGGCTGTGCGCATGCGCTTCGCTATGGCTGTGCGCATGCGCATGGCCGTGATCATGCCCGCCGGAATAGGCGCCGCGCACCGGCTTGAACGGCTGGGAGACGTCGCGCACCGTGGCGCCTAGCCCCTCCAGCATCGCCTTGATGACGTGGTCGCGCAGGATGAGGATACGGTGCGCCTCGATGCCGGCGGCGAGATGGCGGTTGCCGATATGCCAGGCGAGTTCGGCGAGATGCACGGCGTCGCGGGCGCGGATGTCATAGACCTCTTCGGGCGCCGCGATGATCTCGATATGGCCGCCATCCTCCAGCACCAGCCGGTCGCCATCGTTCAGAGCGACAGGCTCGGGCAGGTCGACCAGCACCTTGCTGCCGTCGGCAAGTTCGATGGCGCGGCGGCGCAGATGCCGCTCGTCATGGGCGAGAACGGCACGGCCGGACGGCGCGGTGGTTGCGGCCGTGCCGGCGGGCAATACGGAGACGGCGCGCGGGAATTTGGTGAAGTCGGTGTTGAGGTTGAGCTTCATTTCATGGAACCTCCATCAGAGCGCCGCGCGTCCCCTTAGACGTGCAAAGGACGCTCTAACACGTTTGAACCTATGCATCGTGCTTTCCGAAAATCGATTCCGATTTTCGGGCCGATGCATTGGCTTGCGCCCGGGTCCGGGCCGGCCGCGCCAGAAGGCGATCGAAATAGCTATTGACGCGCTCGGAGTCGATCGGGAAACGGCCGGCACGCGCCCAGCCGCCCATGTCGCCGAGCAGCACGTCGACGGCGGAAAACCGGTCGCCGAGCGCGAACGGCTTGTCGCCGAGCCGGCGCTCCAGCGCCTTGACCTCCGTGGCGAAGTCAAAGGCCGCGGCAGGACCGACATCGACCCGCACCTCCCTGGGCAGGAGGAAACGGTGGCGCAATTTGTTCCACAGCGGCGCCTCGAACTCGCTCTGGGCAAAATGCATCCAGGAATCCATTTCGGCGCGGCCAGCGAGACCGGGATTGGCGCCCATATCTTTATCGGCGTGCTTGTCGGCGAGATAGACGCAGATCGCCGCCGAATCCGTCACCGTCAATTCACCGTCTATGAGGATCGGCACCTTGCCCGACGGATTGAGCGCATAGGCTTCGGGCGAGCGCAGCTTGACCTCGACGAACTCATAGGGCTGGCCGAGTTCCTCCAGCATCCAGAGGACGCGACTGACCCGGGATCCGCGCGATCCGACGGCCTTGTACATCGTTGAACCCTGCCTTTCCCGAGCAGCCTAGTGCATCCGCGGCCGTCATACGATCGTGTCGAAGAGCCGCAGGATGAACGATATCTGGTAGATCAGCGCTGCCGCGACGAAGGCGATGTGGAACCGGCGGTCGCGCACCAGGATCGCGACGACGCACAGCACGACGAAGACCGGCGTGCGGAACAGATACTCGCTGCCGAAGCGGGCGAAATGCTCAGGCCCCTTCAGCAAAGTGTCGATGACGTCGAGCAGGTAAGTCGCCGCCAGCAGGCCGAAGAACCAGGCGCGGCGCGAATAGAAGAAATCCTCGTAGCTGGTGTAGTCGAGCATCGAATCCGGAAACAGCAGCGCGCAGAGCAGGAACAGGGTGATCGCGTAGAAGATGATGAACAGGTACTTGCCGAAGGTCCAGGTTTCGATGGTGTAGAGGCCGAACTCCCACCACCAGAAGTGCACCAGCATCAACAGCACCGAGGCCACCCAGGCCAGATGCACGGGGTAGAGACGGTATTGGCCGGGATGCTGGACAATGCGCGCCACCCCCGACAGCAGGCGCGCGACGCCAAGCCCGATCACCATGCCCATGACGATGCGAATATGCGGGAAAATGTCGTGGGCGGAGGCTATTTGCTGGTCCATAGGTAGCTAATAATGCTCTCGATGCTATGAAAAAGCTCTAGCGGACCACGTGGTGCTATTCGCGAATAAGCTGATCCGATGACCACGGCGTGCCGGGAAAATAGTCATGGTCGAGAATTTCCCTGATCGAATACGGACAGTCCGCGGGGAAATTGCCCTCCCTCAGGCCGGTCTCGTCCGCAGCCTTCAATCTCGCTATTTTGAATTCTCGTCCGAGCCGCCGTCCCGGATAGGCTTTCAAGCTAGGGCTTTCATCGAGCAGATCTTCGATCTGAAATCGCTGCTCGCGGATGGTCAGCAACCATCCAGTTTTGCGCCTTTCGGCCTGAAATTCCCATTTGAGCAAATGCAGGAGCAAGGTGCCAAGTCTACTCGCAATTTCTCTTTTGTCGCTCCGCCCCAAGCTCTCGATCTCCTCCGCCAGGTTATCGCGATCGAGGTCTGAGAGGCGACCTTCGCGCAACAGCGCGCCTTGCTCGGCGCACCACTGAGCATAATCGGCCTCATAGGGCGTCAATTGCTGTTTTCGAAAAATCTTGTTCATTTAAGTGATATTGCTCTCAAAGCACGTAATTTCCAAGCCAGACGGAAAAGGTAGACCCTTATCCGAACCCTTCGGCGCAACATTCCGCTGCCGCAGTTGACGAAGCGCATGCGCTTTCATGGCAGTTCATTGCCCATTCATGAATTTCAGCGGAACGTCTCAAAACAGAAAGTACCTTTGCGCCATCGGCAGCACGGTCGCTGGCTCGCAGGTCAAGAGTTCGCCATCGGCGCGAACTTCGTAGGTTTCCGGATCGACCTCGATATGCGGCGTGGCGTCGTTGAGCACCATCGAGTGCTTGCCGATGCCGCCGCGCGTGTTTTCGACGGCGACGAACTGCTTGTCGACGCCGAGCCGGCCGTGCAAACCGGACTCGAGCGCGGCCTTCGAAACGAAGGTCACCGACGAATTGGTCCGGGCTTTGCCATAGGCGCCGAACATCGGCCGGTAGTGCATCGGCTGCGGCGTCGGGATCGAGGCGTTGGGGTCGCCCATCGGGGCGGCCGCGATCATGCCGCCGATCAGCACCATGTCCGGCTTGACGCCGAAGAAGGCCGGGTTCCACAGCACCAGATCGGCACGTTTGCCGACCGCGATCGAGCCGATGTCCTTCGACAGGCCGTGCGCGATGGCCGGATTGATGGTGTATTTGGCGATGTAGCGGCGGACGCGGAAATTGTCGTTGTCGCCCGTCTCCTGAGGCAATGACCCGCGCTGACGCTTCATCTTGTCGGCCGTCTGCCAGGTGCGGATCGCCACCTCGCCGACCCGGCCCATGGCCTGGCTGTCCGACGAGATGATCGAGAAGGCGCCGATGTCGTGCAGGATGTCCTCGGCCGCGATGGTCTCCTTGCGGATGCGGCTTTCGGCAAAGGCGATGTCCTCGGGGATCGACGGCGACAGGTGGTGGCAGACCATCAGCATGTCGAGATGCTCGGCGAGCGTGTTGACTGTGTAGGGCCGCGTCGGGTTTGTCGAGGACGGGATGACGTTGGGCAGGCCGCAGACCTTGATGATATCAGGCGCATGGCCGCCACCGGCGCCCTCGGTGTGGAAGGCATGGATAGTGCGGCCCTTGATCGCCGCCACCGTGTTCTCGACAAAGCCGCTCTCGTTGAGCGTGTCGGTGTGGATCATCACCTGGACATCGTAATCGTCGGCCACCGACAGGCAGCAGTCGATCGCCGCCGGCGTCGTGCCCCAGTCCTCGTGCAGCTTGAGCGAGCAGGCGCCGCCCAGCACCATCTCCTCGAGCGCGGCCGGCAGCGAGGCATTGCCCTTGCCCGACAGGCCGATATTCATCGGGAAGGCGTCGAAGGACTGGATCATGCGTGCCATGTGCCACGGCCCCGGTGTGCAGGTCGTTGCCAGCGTGCCATGCGCCGGACCGGTCCCGCCGCCGAGCATGGTGGTGATGCCCGACATAAGCGCTTCCTCGATCTGCTGCGGGCAGATGAAGTGGATATGCGCGTCGAAGCCGCCCGGGGTCAGGATCTTGCCCTCGCCGGCGATGATTTCCGTGCCGGGGCCGATGATGATGGTGACGCCGTCCTGCGTGTCCGGATTGCCGGCCTTGCCGATGGCCGCGATGCGGCCATCCCTTAAACCTATATCGGCCTTGAAAATGCCGGCGCTGGCATCGATCACCAGCGCATTGGTGATGACGGTGTCGACCGCACCTTGGGCACGGGAAACCTGGCTCTGACCCATGCCGTCGCGAATGACCTTGCCGCCGCCGAATTTCACCTCCTCGCCATGGATGGTGAAATCCTTCTCGACCTCGATGAAGAGTTCGGTGTCGGCTAGCCGCACCTTGTCGCCGACCGTCGGGCCATACATCTGGGCGTAGGCGGCACGCGTTAGTCTGGCCATCAGCGGTTGCTCCCGAAATGCGGTGTTGGTGAAGCCGGGCTGCACATTGCCGCCCTCCAATGGTCACGCAATGACCCGCTGGGCGACACCTTCCGGACCCATTTGGCGGTTGAGGTTGAAGGGTCACCCCAAAACGACCGTTTGCCAAATCGATGGAAGGAAAATCCATGCGCAAAACGACAATTCTTGCAGCCGCCGCCAGCCTGATGCTGGCGGGTGCCGCCAGCGCCCAGCAGCAGCCCGCGCAACAGCCCGCCCCGACTACGCCGGTTCCAGCCGCGCCCGGCGGTCAGCAGGCCGCGCCGGCGATCCAGAGCGTCAACGTGATCGACATTAGCGAGTTGCCGAAGGACACCCAGACGCAGGTCAACCAGGTCATCGCCCAGCGTGGCGATGCCGGCCTGCAGAAATTGCGCAGTTCGATCGATGCCACCCCCAAGGTGAAATCCGCCCTCCAGGCCAAGGGCATGACGTCGGCCCAGGTGGTTGCGGCCAGCATGGAGCCGAACGGCGCGCTGACCCTGATCACCAAGAAAGCCAGCTGACGAACCGGCGCGGCGGGCCGGTATCCGGTCCGCCCACCGAACCGGAGAGGGAACCGTGACAGGGCTGGGGACGTTTCGTTTCAAAGGCCTTGAAGCAAACTGCGAAAGCGAACGATGACCCTCACCACCCTGCCCGATGTCCGATGCCATGCGCAATGGTCGCATGTCATTGCCGCGGCTGCGTTTCTGGCGGCGAGTGTCCCGCAGGCGGCGCTCAACGCGCAGGGCCTGGAAAGTCCCGAGACCGTCGACCGCATCGTCGGATCGCAAGTCAACCAGGAAGAAGCCAAGACGACCGCTGAAATCGGAAAAGTCAGTTCGGCGATCGACCGCACACGCGAAAACATCAGCACGGTGCGCAAGACGTCCAAGCTCGACAAGGTCGATATCGTGTTCCTCACCGACGCGGCGCGCAGCGAAGGCGGCCCGCCGCCAGCCATCGAGAACAAGGTTCGGCAGCATCAGGACGATGTCACCGAGCTGCGCAACGAGATCGAGGCCAACGCCCTGCTTTTCAATGCCCTCGATTCGCGGCGCGTCCTTGCACAGGACGTTCTCGCCGTGGAGTTCGACGATCCGGGAAAGATCGTCATCTATGCGGCCGCCAAGCCCTCGGGCTGAGCCCCACGCAGCGCTTGCGCGCGCTGGCCTTGCCGGCCATGCATAAGAAGCCCTCACAGCTTGCCCATCACCTTCTGCTGGAAGCCATGGATTTCACGCTTGCCGCCAAGCGGCACCAGCGTGACGTCCCGTTCCTGCCCCGGCTCGAAGCGCGTTGCGGTGCCGGCGGCGATGTCGAGGCGCATGCCGCGCGCCCGTTCACGATCGAATTTCAGCGCCTCATTGGTTTCGTAGAAATGATAGTGGCTGCCGACCTGGACCGGTCGGTCCCCACTGTTGGCCACTTTCAGGATGACGGTCGGCAGACCCTTGTTGAGCTCGATGTCGCCTTGAACGGGGATGATTTCGCCTGGGATCATGGGTCCTCACACGACGCCGAAGGCGAGGCCGATGCCGATCGCCGCGCAGGCGGCGCCCATGACGCGGGCCACGCCGCGGGACCTCATGCCGAGGCCAAGCCCGACGGCGATGCCGACGGCATGGAGTAGCACGGTGGCGACGGCAAAACCGGCCATATATTCGAGGCCGCCGGCATTTTCCGGCACTTCCGTGCCATGGGCATGGCCGTGCAACAGCGCGAACAGGCCGATGATGGAGACACCGGCCGAAACAGGCAGATCGACCGCCAGCGCCACCAGCAGGCCGAGCGCCACGACGGAGGCCAGTATACCCGGCTCGACGAAGGGCAGCGGCACATGGGCCATGCCCAGGGCCGCGCCACCCAGCATGACGCCGACGAACGCCGCCGGCCAGACCCAGATCGCCTTACCGCCCTTGAGGGCCGCCCACAGACCGACGGCGAGCATCACCGTCATATGGTCGAGGCCCGACAGCGGATGCGTGAAGCCGGCCATGGCGGAGGAGGTCGTGCCGATGCCGACATGGGCGTAGGCAGGCATCGCCGCCGCCACGAGCAGGATCGCCGAGAGGCACAGACGGTTGACAAGGATCATTTAACTTGCCTTTCGTTTTGCGGTGTCAGGCGGCCTTGCGGGGGCCGCAGCCCTCGGCCTTGAGCACGCGTTTGGTCGAAGCCGGATGTTTCTTCAGCATCGCGGCGGGGCGGATCGGCCGGGCCGTAAAATTGCCGCCGCAGTTCGGGCAGACGCCGCCAAGCACGCTTTCGACGCAGCCGGCGCAAAAGGTGCACTCGAAGGTGCAGATCCGCGCATCCGTCGCTTCCGGCGGCAGGTCCTTGTCACAGCATTCACAGTTCGGGCGCAGTTCAAGCATGTCTCTCTCCTCACCGGATCGGTTCGTGCACGGTCACCAGCTTGGTGCCGTCGGGAAAGGTCGCTTCCACCTGTACGTCATGGATCATCTCGGCAATGCCTTCCATCACCTGCGCGCGGCTGACGACATGGGCGCCGGCCTCCATCAGCTCGGCCACCGGGCGGCCATCGCGGGCGCCCTCGACGACGAAATCGGTGATCAGCGCGATCGCTTCTGGATGATTGAGCTTGACGCCGCGCTCCAGCCGCTTGCGCGCCACGATCGCCGCCATGGCGATCAGCAGCTTGTCCTTTTCCCTTGGCGTCAGGTTCATGCGTCTTCCTGAAGTGATGCGGACACAGTCACAATGACCATAATTTGGGCAGCCCCGCTTTTCCGTTGAGCAATCCGACGAGCGGGACCAGCCGCTGGCGCAGCTGGTAGCCGTCCTCGGCGTAAAGCCTCGCAAGAAGCTTGCCAGATGTCTTCACGGTCCAGACGCTGGCGCCACCCCGGTCGCCAATGATCTCCCTGGCCTGGTCGAGCAGGGCTTCCGCGCGCGGCGACACCAGCAGCAGCGTAGCCACGGCGATCGCGCCATTTGCTATCGCCGGACGGGCCATGATGTCGGCGATATCAGGTCCGATGCGGAAATCCTCGGCGTGGATGAGGGTTCCTTCCCTGCGGATACGCCAGCGGTCGCGAAAAGTGCCCTGTGTGGCACGTTCGCCCATGGCCAGGCGGCCGAAGACAGCCGCTTCCAGCACCAGCGCCTCGGCCCCCGCGGCAAGCTCGACGTCCAACGTACGGACAAACGCGGCGCGATCGAAGACGATGGTTTCCTGCGGCAGCCAGGCGATGCTGCCGTTCTCTCCGACGGTCAGCCTGACCCGGACTTCGGCATGGTCCGATGCGGCGCGATAGACTTTTTCGCAGGCCTGGGTCGTTATCCCCGCGCTGGCACGCGGGCCGACATCGACATCCCAGCCGAGGCGGTCGCCGCCGGTCAGCCCGCCGGCGGTGTTGATCAGGACGGCCTCCAGCGGGCCGGCCGAAACATACGGCAGCCTTATCTTGGCGGAGCCGTCCTGATAGAGGCGCCGCAGCCGCGTGCGGCCGTCAATGCGGGCGCAACCTAGCCGCGCCTTGCCCGCCGCGCGCTGGGCCAGCTGACCTGAAAACTTGGTATTTTCGATCGTATCCACGCCGTCAGGTTAAGCACTGTGGCGCTTTTGTCGACATATAGCTTGTTGCTTGATGGCGTTTCCGTTTCTATAGAGGGAACCACCTTGGTACGGTCAGGCGACGCTTGGCGGAGGGATAAGGCGAAGATCGCGGCCTGATATCGAGGACAAGAAGGCGCCGTTCAGTTGGCGTCGGGAAACGACACAGTGGGGAAGAAACCGAATGGCTGACCAGCTGGCAGCGGACATCATCGAGAAGATCAAGGCCCATGCCGAGCCGGGCGGCGAGGAAATCACCACCACAACCGAATTGACGGCGCTCGGCATCCATTCGCTGGAGCTGACCGAGATCATCTTCGACCTCGAGGAGCAATATGGCATCGAGATCGAGATGAACACGGTCGATGCCTGGAGCAACCTGAAGAACGTCGGCGACATGGTCGAGGCCGTTCGCGCGCTGATCGCGAAAAAAGCCTGACCGAATGCTGAAGCGCGTCGTCATTACCGGCATCGGTGGACTGTGCGGATTGGGCACCGATGCGCAGGCAATCTGGGCCGAGATGCGGGCCGGCCGGTCGGCGATTGGCCCGATCGACAACCCCTTCCTGCACGACCTGAAGGTCAAGACCGGCTGCGAGATCAAAGCCCTGCCGGATCACGGCATCGAGCGCAAGCAACTGGTGTCGATGGATCGCTTCAGCCTGCTGGCGGTGCTCGCGGCGAAAGAAGCCATGCGGCAGTCCGGATTGGTCCCGCATGCGGACAACACCTATCGGATGGGAACCATTGTCGGTGTTGGCGTCTGCGGCTTCGAGACCGTCGAGGAGAATTATCGCGCCATCCTGCTCGAGGGCAAGAATCGCGCCGGTATCTTCACCGTTCCAAGAGTGATGCCGGGCGCCGCCGCCGGTCAGGTCAGCATGCATCTGGGTTTGCGCGGACCGGTGTTCGGCGTCACTTCGGCCTGTTCGTCTGCCAATCATGCCATCGCATCGGCGGTCGACCAGATCAGGCTCGGGCGCGCCGACGTGATGGTGGCCGGGGGCACCGATGCGCCGCTGGTGTGGGGCGTGCTGAAGGGCTGGGAGGCGCTGCGTGTGCTTTCGCCCGACACATGCAGGCCGTTCTCGGCCGACCGCCAAGGGCTGGTGCTGGGCGAAGGCGCCGGCATGGCGGTTCTGGAAAGCTACGACCATGCGATGGCGCGCGGCGCCACCATTTTGGCTGAAATCGCCGGCGCCGGCCTTTCGGCCGATGCCTCCGATATCGTCGCGCCGACCGTCGAGGGGCCGGAAGCGGCGATGCGCTTCTGCCTGGCGGATGCCGGGCTCAATCCCGAAGACATCGACTACCTTAACGCGCACGGCACCGGCACCAAGGCCAACGACCAGATCGAAACTCTCGCGATCAAGCGCGTCTTCGGCGACCATGCGCGCGCGCTATCCGTCTCCTCGACCAAGTCGATGCACGCGCATTGCCTCGGCGCCTCGGGCGGGCTGGAGATGATCGCCTGCGTCATGGCGATCCGCGAAGGCGTTGTGCCGCCAACGGCGAATTACCGCGAGGCCGATCCCGACTGCGATCTCGACGTCACGCCGAATGTCGCGCGCGAGCGCAAGGTGCGCGCCGCCATCAGCAATGGCTTTGCCTTTGGCGGCACCAACGCGGTGCTGGCCTTCAAGGCAATCTGACCCCGGGCGTTTGCCACCTGCCCGGGCCGGTCCCCACCGTTCGCGCGGTGCGAGTTGGGTGACTGCCCGTGCGGGGTGAAAGCGTCGCCGCCATATTGATCCGGCCTCGCCGCAGCCCTAATTCTTGGCCGACCGCCAATATCGCGCCGCTTGGTGCGCATCCCCCCGATCAGGAGTTCCCGATGGCCGACCTGTCCGCCTTTCCGATCGCAAGCCGCTGGCCGGCCAAGCATCCGGACCAGATCCAGCTCTATTCGGCAACGACGCCGAACGGCGTGAAGATCTCGATCGCGCTGGAGGAAATCGGCCTGCCCTATGAGCCGCACCTGATCAACATCGGCAAGAACGAGAGCTGGACCCCGGAATTCCTGTCGCTCAATCCCAACGGCAAGATCCCGGCGATCATCGATCCCGACGGACCGGACGGTGCGCCGATCGGCCTGTTCGAATCCGGTGCGATCCTGCTCTACCTGGCGGAAAAGACCGGCCTGCTCATGCCTGTCGACGCGGCGCGGCGCTACGAGACGATCCAGTGGGTCTTCTTCCAGATGGCGGCGATTGGGCCGATGTTCGGCCAGGTCGGGTTCTTCCACAAATTCGCCGGCCGCGAGATCGCCGACAAGCGGCCGCTGGAGCGCTACCGCGACGAATCGCGCCGCCTGCTCGGCGTTCTCGACGTCAGGCTGAAGGGCCGCAAGTGGATCATGGACAATGACTACACCATCGCCGACATCTCGCTGCTCGGCTGGGTGCGCAACCTGATCGGCTTCTACGAAGCCCGCGATCTGGTCGGCTTCGACGATTTCGCCAATCTGGCAGCCTGGCTGGAGCGAGGCCTGGCGCGGCCGGCGGTGCAGAAAGGCCTGACCATTCCGGCGCGAGGCTGAACCCGTCAGCCCACGGGAAGAGCGGCCTACTTTGCTTTCGCCTTGGGTCCGCCCCTGCCGACCACGGAGGCGGCAAGGGATGCCACGCCCCGCGCTGTGGCCACGACCGCGCCGGCGGCGACATTGGCCGCGGTGCGAACCTTCGAGCCGCCGCCTGCTTTCGAGCCGCCGGCCACGGCCGGCTTCTTCGCCTGGGCGGGCTTGGCGGCCGCTTTCGGCACGGTCGCTTTCGACCCTGGCACGACTTTTTTCGGCGCCGCCTTGCCGAAGGCCTTCGCATCCTTGGAGCGCTGGGCGATCGCCGGGCCAGCCCCGGCCGTCGACTGCGCCCTCGGTTGTGCCGACTTGCCCCTGGCGGGCTTTTTTGCGTTTGTTGCCATCGGACGGAATCCCTCTTCTGACATGATTGCCTGATCGGGATAACGCGTGTAAGTCTTAAGGTTCCGGCCGAAAAATACTGAAAATTAACCGGGTTGACCAAAGACCAGGTCGGCCGCCCGGCGCCGCGCAAGCACGCGTTCGATGTTGGGCATGTCGTTGGAGGCGATCCAGGCGCGCGCATCCGCCTCGGAACGTCCATGCTCGTGCCAGCGTTCCATCAGGCGGCGTTCGAGCTCGTTGCGCGGCACGTCGACGAAGATCGAGAAATCGAACAGCGGCGCCAGGCGCGACCACGGCTCCTCGTCGAGCAGCAGGTAATTGCCTTCCACCAGGATGAACTTGGTCTCGGCGCCGACAATCGCCGCGGCGGCGCGCGACAATTCCATGCCGCGGTCGAACACCGGAATGGCAATCTCGGCCTCGCCGGCACGGATGCGCTTCAAAAGCGTCTCGAAGCCGCCAAAGTCGAACGTGTCGGGCGCGCCCTTTCGCGCCCGCAGACCGCGCCGCTCGAGCACGATGTCGTCATAGTGGAAGCCGTCCATGGGCACGACCTCCACCGCGCCTTCCGGCAAAAGGTCATGCAGGCTTGCCGACAGCGTCGACTTGCCGGCGCCCGGCGGCCCGGCAATGGCGACGATGAAGCGATTTGCCTTGCCGGCACGCTTGAAGATGGTGGCGGCGAGGTGGGCGATTTCGGACATTTTTCGGCTCCTTCCGCAGATTTTGGACGCATCTTGTCGGCGGTCGCTTGAAATTTCAAACCGCGATTTGCACGATTTAGAGCGACCGGTTGTGGAGTCAGCAGTGGCGACTGCGATTAGTCCCTTGCGGCTTTGTCTTCAGCGCGCCGCTGGCTGGCCGATACGCAGAAATTCGCTATCGAACGGGACCTCCGATGCCGCGGCGCCAGCCAACCGCAGGTGGCCACCCGCCGTGGTGATCGCGCGCGGAGGCCCGCCACCCGACAGGGGCAACGCACCGATGACATGGCGGAACGAGACGCCGCGATCCCGGCCGAGCGCGAACGCGGTCGCCACGCCCTCGCGCTTCAGCCAGTTGTCGCCCAGCGAGGCGGCGTGGCCGACCGCGGTGCGCCCATCCTCGATGCCGAGCACGCCGAGATGGCGGCCGCTCCACGGCGCGTAGTCGCGCCCGCCATTGCTGAACCAAAGCATGGTAACAGGCAGTTCGGCCGGGTTCTTCAGCACCAGCACCAAATCGTCCTCGGCCTGGCGCGCCAGCGCGGTCCAGCCCGGCCCGCCATGGTCGGCCTCGACCAGGGTGAGGAAATCCTCGCGCCGGGCATCCATGCGGTAATCCGCCAGATCGAGCGTGCCGCCGCCGGCAGCAGGGAAATGCCCGAGGTCCGACGACCGACCGGGGTAGGCCAGCATGAAGCGGCCGCGCACGGGGTCCGGCTCCAGCGGGTCGGCTGGCGTGGCGGCAAACCGCTTCGGCGAGAAAGCCAGCCTGCCGCCGCCTTTCATTGCCGTCATCGGGTGATGGGCGACCGAGATCGCGCCGGACCCGCCGGAAAACACATGTTCCTGGTAGAGGAAAGGATGGCCGTCGCGCAGCGTGAAAATCTTGTCGACGCTGGCGCCCATCACCTTATGGCGCAGCCGGAAGACCGCGCGCCAGCCACCATCCGTGGCGCCGCTGTCGACCACATCCCAGGCGCTGTTGGCCGGCCAGCCATGCAGCGGCGCCTCCTCGACATCGCTGCGCGAAAACGGCGCGCACAGAAAGTCGCCGGAGAGCCTGACGGTGCCTCGCGGCAGGTCTGGAGGCAGCGTCTCGCCCGCGTCGACCCAGGGTGCACGGTGCAGCGGCTTCAACCGGCGCGCGCCGCTCTCGATGACCATGTCGGCGATGTGGCCAACCGTGAGGTCGAGCGAAACCGAAATGCCCTTGGCGTTGATCGTGACTGTATCCATGGATCTCTCACCCGAATCCGACGGATGCCAAGAAGAACCCGTTCGGCGCACCGCGCAAGCGCGCGGGCGCGTATTTTGCATCGGTTTTGCGCTCGCCGTCGTCGGAAATGCGAGCTCTATTGCCGCTTGTAGTCCCGCACTGGCGATTTCGTCCCGTCGGTATAGGTCACCTGCACCGAGATCGAAGTCACGCTTTCGACGACCTTGAAATAGGGCTGGAAATCATCGGGGATGGCGTAGGGGTCCCTGGCATTGCAGGGCGGCATGGGAAGGGTCTTGTCGAGCGCGGCACCATTCAGGCTGTAATGCACTTCCTTGATGGCGCAGCGGTATGACAGCATCTGCGTGAAATAGACCAGTCCATGATTGCCGCTGGCGTCGAAGGCGATCCATGAGGTCCAGAACTGGTCGAGGATCTGCTTGTTGCCCTGTTGCAGGGCGGCATCCGGGTCGAAGCTTATGTCGAACGGGCCGGTCTCGCGCCCCCTGATGTCGAGATATTTGATCGCGATCGTGGTCTGCGCCGTGCTGTCGGGCAATTCGAAGCTCGGATTGGGCATCGGCTTGCCGGTTCGCTGGTCGTTGAGCGCCAGCAGGCCGGTGTCGGTGAAGGGACCGCTGCCGCCTAGACGCCAGGATATCGCGGTCGCCGGCTCGGGCAGCGAAATGGTCATCGACCAGCCCTGGTTGGAACGCATCGGCGTCAGCAACGGCGCGAAGCGGGCGGGGTCGAGCACGTCGCCAAGGGCCGCCAGCCGGCTGCGGCCGCGGTCCAGCCAGTCGGCAAGCTGGGTCTGGTCGACGAAATATCCGAGCAGCCCGCCATCCTTCTCGTAAGAGACGAACTTGGTCAGCGCCTGGGCTTCGCTGCGCTTATCGGCCAGCGTCTGGCTGCCGAGCCGATCCTCCGAGAACTCCTGCGCCAACAGGAAATAGGCCGGCGCATAGTCCGGATTGGCCGCGATGAAGGCGTTGAGCTTGTCGAGCCGCTGGGTATCGTCGAACTGCAGCAGGTGGACGAGCTTGATCGATGGCGCCTTGGCTTTCTCCGCGAGCTGGCCGAACACCTCGCGGGCGCCGGCCTTGCCATCCTGGACCCGCAGAAGTGTGGCAAAGCGCGTATAGGGGTCGATGGCGTCGACATCGAAGCCGGCAAAGGCGAGGTAGGAGCGCCGCGCGTTGAGCATGTCGCCCGAGAGCTCGTAGACGCGGGCATTGTGGTAGAACTCGTCCGGCCGCTTCGGCTCGGCGATGGCGCCGCCTTGCGCGGCCAAGGTGGCAAACCCCTTGGCTATCGTGTCGATCGAGGCGGCGATCTGCTCAGTCGTCGCCTGAAGCTTTTCGGCCTGGGCCACTTGCTGCTGCTGGCCGCCCACGAGTGTCTCGGTGGTTTGCTTGACCGCTTCGACGGTCCTTTGCGTCGCGGCGCCTTGGGCCGCTTGCTGCTGCTGGGCGGAGGCGATCTGATCGGTTTTCTGGGCAACCGTGTCGGTCGATTTCTTGACCTCTTCGACGGTCTTCTGGGTTTGCGTGACCGTCTGCTCGATCCTGGCCACCTTTTCGGCGACGATGCCCATCGACTGCTGCAGTTGCGCGACCGCCGGCACCAGGCTGGCGATGATGCCGTTCTGCGAATTGGTCTCCTTCTGCACGGCGTAGACGCCGCCGGCAACCGCCGCCGCACTGGTGGCGAACACCAGCGCCGGCAGTGCCTTGGCCGCCAGCACGAGCCTGAGCACGATGGCAATGGCGATGACGACGGCCGCGATCGAGGCAGCCAGCGCGATATAGGCGGCGAACGGCGCCAGCGGGTTGAGGATGTCGGAAACGGCGCCGCCGATGAAGGCGATGCTGCCGGCCCATTTGCCGGTGCGGCTGAGCGACGCCCTGATCAATGACGGCGCGGCGCCAGCCCCAATGTCAGCCATTTTGCAAGCCCCCCTAGCCGCCGGATGCCACGCTCCTTCCCACGGGAAACGCGGCTTTGGCAAGGAAAGACAGGAAACGGGCGATTTCGGGGCGGTGGCAAAGCCTGGTTCCTCTCCCTGGCCTCTGGCGGGTGGGGAAACAGGTCGCGCCGGCACTCGACATTCCCGGGGCTAACCGGCATTAACCAAATGGACGCACCCGCCGCGTTACGTTAGCTTCGCCTTATCTCAGCAACAGCATCGCCAGAACAGTCCAGCCCTTGTCCTTGCCGCGTCTCTTTCCGCTCTTCCAGAAAATCCTGGCTGTCCTGGCCCTGGCGGCCCTGACGGCCGGCTGCTCGACCACGGCCCCGCCCGACAGCGTTCTGGCCGTGCCGGCGCCGCCGCAGAAATACGCGGCCATCGTCGTCGACGGAAAGAGCGGCAAGCAGCTGTTCGAGGTCAATTCGACGGCGCAGCGTTATCCGGCCTCGCTGACCAAGATGATGACGCTCTATCTGCTGTTCGAGGCGATGGAGACCGGCCGCGTCACCAAGGAAACGCAGATCCCGGTTTCCGACCACGCCGCCTCGCAGCCGCCGACCAAGATGCGTTTCCGGCGCGGGGAGACGATCGATGTCGATTCCGCCATCCGCGCCATCGTCGTCAAATCGGCCAATGACGTGGCGGTGGCGGTGGGCGAATATCTCGGCGGCTCTGAAGACCAGTTCGCCGCCATGATGACATCCAAGGCGCGCCAGCTCGGCATGAGCAGCACCACCTTCCGCAACGCATCGGGCCTGCCCGACGACGGCCAGATGACGACCGCCCACGACATGGCGGTGCTCGGCATGTCGCTACAGCGGCGCTTCCCGCAGCACTTCCATTATTTCTCCGAAAGCGACTTCATGTTTCGCGGCCGGCTGGTGCGCGGCCATAATGACATGCTCGGCCGCGTGCGCGGCGTGAACGGCATCAAGACAGGCTATATCAGGGCTTCCGGCTTCAACATCGTCACCTCCTACGATGCCGACGGCCGCCAGCTGATCGTGGTGGTGATGGGCGCCGACAGTGCCCGCCAGCGCAACGACCATGTCGAAGCGCTGATCCAGCGCAGCCTGTCGCCCACCATGGCCGACACCAAGACCAGGCTGATGTTCGCCGAACAGCAGTGAAGTGAGGCGTGATCCGCGCAGCGGACAAAAAGCCAATTGCCTGGCTTTGTGAACGATGAACGGTGAAGACACGGTCCGCCCTTGGGCGGACGCCGACCCAAGTCGTGCCTTGGTCACTGTAAAAACCTTGCAGCCGGCTATCGTCTTGCGACTGTCACGCAATCGTGCGGAAGACGTGGCATAGGCTGCGAATCCGACAGTGGATAGGCGCCGTCGCCTCAGCGTATCCTAACTTACAGCGCAGGAGCCCATCATGAGCACCGTTCCCAAGGCATCCGAGCAGAAGTCGGCCGACAATGAGAACGACAGCGGCGGCGAGTATTTCGAGGCGCCGACCACGCAAGAGGATTCGCACGAGGTTTCCGACGAGCATTTCGACACGCCCGAAGTGCCGGACTCCGAGCCATCAGGTCCCGGCGCATCGCGGCTGAAGCCCAAGAAAAAGCCGTCGGCGATCTCGGGCCGCAAATTCCGCAAGCGCGACCTTGTGCGCATCGACACGCTGCGCCCGAGCCTCGCCGACCGCATTCATTCGGACCACCCCGACCTGCCCAAGGGCGCGCGCATCAGCCGCGAGGAGCTCGGCCGCTACCGCATGCGCTACATGGAGGAGCTCTTACAGCAGGAGCACGGCGAATTCTCCGAGCTCGACCGCCAGGTGGTGGAATCAATCGCCCGGCAGGACACGATTTCGGAAAACAGCGAAGAAGAATTCGAGGAGCACCGCTCCTTCGCCGACCGCGTTTCCGACAACATGGCCGCCTTCGGCGGCAGCTGGTGGTTCCTGATCTCGTTCGCCAGTGTGCTCCTGGTGTGGATCGGCATCAACCTGATCGCGGGCATGGCGGGGGCCTTCGATCCCTACCCCTTCATCCTGCTCAACCTGCTGCTGTCCTGCATCGCCGCCGTCCAGGCGCCGATCATCATGATGAGCCAGAGACGGACGGAGGCCAAGGACCGGCTGCGCTCCTTCAACGACTACCGCGTCAACCTCAAGGCCGAGTTGGAAGTCCGCCATCTGCACGAAAAGCTCGACTACCTCATCTCGCGCCAATGGACGCGCCTGGCCGAGATGCAGCAGATGCAGCTCGATGCCATGCATGAGCTGGCGAGCGCCAAGAAGGCAAAGCGGGCGGTGCGGGGGCGGCGGCCGGTGAAGAGCCCGGCGGAGCAGTGAGGGGGTGAGGAGTGGTCCGTGTAGCGGACGAAAAGCCAACTGCTTGGCTTTTCGAGCTTCGAACGCCCTGAGCCTGCGAAGGGTAGGATGCCGTATGCGAGGCCCAGACGCATCAAGCCAATTCGCAACGCCGCCAATTGCCCGTTGAAGCCCGCGCCCGCTTCCGCTAAGAAGCCGTGACTTGCCGGTTCGCCGGCTGGTTCGTTTTCCGGGCTCTTCGCCTTGAAAGCACCCGTAGCTCAGCTGGATAGAGCGCTGCCCTCCGAAGGCAGAGGTCACAGGTTCGAATCCTGTCGGGTGCGCCATGCTTCCAAGGTCCGTTCCGGACACATAGGTTACGGTTTATACCGGAGACATGGGTAACACTTCTGACCCGAACGGGTTTTGGAGCCAGACTTGGCCACAACCACCACCAGACGTGTCCTGATCACCGGCGCCGGCGCGGCTGACGGCATCGGCTTTGCCATTGCGCGGCAGTTTGGCCGGGCCGGGCATGCGGTTTTCCTGACCGGCGCCAGCGCGCGGGTGCTGGAGCGCGCTGGCGAGCTTCGCGGCGATGGCGTCGATGCCACGGCCGCGGTCGCCGATCTTACCATCGCGACGGAGGTGGAGCGGCTGCGGGCCGAGGTCGGCGCTGTCGATATCCTGGTCAACAATGCCGGCATGGGATCGCTGGCGTCGCCGTCCGTGGACAAGACGTTCCTGGCGATGAGCGAGGCCGAGTGGGACCGGGGCATCGAGACCAGCCTGAAGACCGCGTTTCTCGTCACCAGGGCGTTTCTGCCGGCGATGGTCGAAACGGGGTATGGGCGCATCGTCAACGTCGCGTCGGTGACCGGGCCGCTGGTATCCTACCAGGGCACCGCCGCCTATTCCGCGGCGAAGGCCGGCATGGTCGGCCTGACCCGGACATTGGCGCTGGAAGCGGCGCGCCATGGGGTCACCGCCAATGCCGTCGCGCCCGGCTGGATCGAAACCGGCGCGTCGAGCGAGGCGGAGCGGATGGCGGCCCTGTATGCGCCGCCGGGCCGCGCCGGCCGGCCCGACGAGGTCGCGGCGGCGGTCGTGTTCCTGGCTTCCGAGAGCGCCAGCTATATCAACGGCGCCTTGCTGGTCGTCGATGGCGGCAACAGCCTTGAAGAACGCAAGGGATAGACGGCGCGGCCAGTCTCATGCCTTGGCGGATTTCCACCTTGGCGCAACTCCTTCCACCGTAATGAAGTGTAACCTCTATCTCCTAGGAAATTTCCCCGCCGCCACCTGGCCGCTGGCACCGTCACTTGACTCAACCATCAGCCTGCACTAATCATAAGTCATGACTGTTGATAGCGCACAGCTTGCCGCCCTGGGCGATCCGACCCGAAGGCAGATTTTCGAGCTGATCGCGGAGCGTCCGCGCTCGGTGGCGGAGGTCACGCGGCAGGTCAGCGTGTCGCAGTCCGCGGTGTCGCAGCATCTCAAGGTGCTTCGCGACTCGCGGCTGGTGCGCGCGGAGCCGAAGGGCGCCAGCAACGTCTACCACATCGATCCGCACGGGCTGGGCCAGATGCGCGCCTGGCTCGACCGGTTCTGGAGCAAGACGCTCGCGGCCTACAAGCTGGCCGTCGAAACCCCACCAGAGGAGTGACCATGAACACCCAGATCCCCATCGCCTCCGTGAAACAATCCGTCGTCGTCGAGGCGCCGATCGAGCGCGCCTTCAAGGTCTTCACCGAGGATTTCGGCAGTTTCAAACCGCCCGAGCATAACCTGCTTGCAGCCCAGATCGCCGAGACGGTGTTCGAGCCTCGCGTCGGCGGCCACGTCTATGACCGCGGCGTCGACGGCAGCGAGTGCCGCTGGGCGCGCGTGCTGGCCTATGAGCCCCCCAACCGCGTGCTCCTGAGCTGGGACATCAGCCCGCAATGGCGCATCGAGACCGATCCGGCCAAGACCAGCGAGTGGGAAGTGCGGTTCACCGCCGAAACGGCTGGGCGTACCCGCGTCGAGATCGAGCACCGCAACCTGGAGCGCCATGGCCAGGGCTGGGAAGGTGTGCGCGACAGCGTCGCCGGCGATCAGGGCTGGCCGCTTTACCTGCAGCGCTATGCCGATCTGGTTGCTCGGCAGGCCTGATCGCGGTTCAAAGGCGCTTCGCCGCCTGGGCGGTCAGGGCGCCACGCCCCTGCACGCCCAGGCGACATTGGCGAACGACCTCGGGCCGTCCGGTCGCCCGGCCTGATAGGCATCGCGGACGGCAGCCTCGGTGCGCTCGCGCTCGGCTGCCTGCAGCGTTGTCATGTATTTGCCGAGCGGGCCCTCGCCGGCAGAAATCGGCGTCCAGTAGTCGGCGAAGTCCTGGTAATCCATGCGGATCATCAGCTCGGTTTCGGTCACGTCGGCCAGCCCCTGCTCGATGAAGGTCCGCTTCATTTCGCCGGGCTGCATCATCGGCTGGAAGCAATAGCGGCCGCGCAGCTGGCGCCCGCTCTCGCTGAGCGCGGCCACCGTGTCGATCATCATGCGCATGCCCGCCATGCCGCCGAGATGGTCCCACACCACAGCCGCGACCACGCCGCCCGGTCGCGTCACCCGGCGCATTTCGGCAACCGCCTTGCCGGCTTCCGGCACGAAGTGAAGCACCAGCAGCGCCAGCGCGCGGTCGAACGCATTGTCGGCGAACGGCAAGGCGGTAGCGTCCGCCTGCTGGATTTCGATGCGCGGATCGGTGTTGCGCCGCTTTGCCGCCTCGACGAAGACAGGCGAAAAGTCGATGGCCGCGATCGCCGCGAGTTCGGCGGATTTCGCCAGTTCGAACGTCAGGCTGCCGGTGCCGCAGCCGACGTCGAGGATCTTTTCGCCGGGGGCGAGCCCGGCGAAGCCGATGAAGCTGGGCGCGAGCTTTCGGCTCCAGCGGCCCATCAGTTGCTCATAGCCGGACGCGTCATGAACGGTGAAACTCGATGTCATATACCCCTCCCTTGGCTGCGGGCGCAGGCTAGACCTCTATCAGGATGAAGCCAAGGCAGGGGAGCACGGCGGACGCCTGCCTCCGAGTGCGGGAGGAAAAGTCCGGCTCTTATGCGACACCCTTGAATGCCGCCACGCTCTCGCGCTCCACCAGCGGGCATTCCAGCTTGGTGATTGGATATCGCCCCCGCCCCACTATCGCAGGCGCTTCCAGCTGCTCGATCGCCCATTGGCCCATGGCCATGTGCGGAAGGATCGACGTCGTCAGCGGCGGGAACAAATGCCGGGCGATTTCCTCGTCGTCATAGCCAACGACCGAGATGTCGGCGGGAATGTGCAGGCCGGCTTCCTTCAGGGCTTCGTAGCAGCCGATCGCGGTGCGGTCGTTCTGGCAGAAGATGGCGGTCGGGCGGTCCTTCAGGGCCAAGAGCTTCACTGTCGCGGCGTAGCCGGCGCTGGCCGACCAGTCGCCCTCGACCACCAGTTCGGGGTCGAAGGGGATGTCGGCGGTGGCGAGCGCGCGGCGGTAGCCTTTCAGCCGGTCCTGTGCTGCCTGCATCCAGGGTTCGCCCGTGATGGTGGCGATGCGGCGGTGGCCGTGGCTGATCAGGTGTCGCGTCGAGCTCTGGCCGCCGGCGATTTCGGAGGGCACCACGGCGGGGAATGCATAGTCCGCCGTGTAGCAGTTGAGCAGAATGACCGGAATGTCGAGGCCGTAGAGGAAGTCGGGCGCCGTGATTTCGCGGGTGAAGATGGTCATGTAGATCAATGCCGAAATGCCGCGCCTGGTCAGCGCCGAAATGGCGCGCGACTCCATCACGGCGTCTCCCATGGTCTGCGCCACCAGAAGCACGTTGCCAGCATTCCACGAGGCCTGGCGCGCGCCCTCGATGGCGACCACGGCTTCCGGGCTGGTGGCGAGCTGGTCGACGGCGAAGCCGATCACGCCGTCGAGTCCGTCGAAGGCGGGGCCATCAAAAGCCCCCTCGAAAGCCGCAACGGGCTTCAGCGCGGAGAAGGCGGGGGCGCTGTAGCCAAGCGCGCGCGCCGCCTCGATCACCCGCTCCCGAGTCTGCCGGGACAGGCGAATGCCAGGTGAATTGTTGAGCACGAAGGAAACCGTCGCCTGCGAGCAGCCGGCGGCGCGTGCGATGTCGGTCATGGTGACGCGGCCCTTGGGCTTTGCCGCCGCCTTGCGGCGCTTCCTGATGGCCTGGTCCGTCGTCTCGCTCATGCCGCCCCCAAATTCCCAGCCTGTCTAGCTGTAGCCCGCCGGGCCGACAAGATGAGGCGACGCTTCCGATTCACATGCGCATCGACCGAACTAATAACTATTACCATCCTTAGGCCCACTCCCGCCATACAGGCTCGAGCCCTCGCAAAACCAGAGGTCGCAAAGCCCCCGCTGCGTGGGATCAGCCATCACCGCGTCGGCAAACCGATTCGGCCGTGACACCAGAGCGCCACCGGAACGGTCGTTTGCTAATAGTGTTTACTAATACAAGGATGCGCTATACCGTCAATCCATCGCCTCCGGCCCCCATTGGTCCGGCTGCGATGGAAGTGTCTGTGAATGGCCCGATGGGGAGCGGATATGACTTCCGCAAACCATGTCTCAGATATGTGATATGTCAGACAAATCGGACTATTTACGAACGAGGAATGAGTCTCTAAAGTCCGTGGCCGTGGCTGGTAACGACGCCATTCTTTCACTGCCGGGAACCCCTTGAGGAGGAGGGCGTCCACGCCGCAGACGGCAATTCAGGTGAGCAAGACAAATTTAGTGTGCAAGACAATCCAGTGAGCAAGTCCGGTCAGCCCTACGACTGACCAAAACGGGAGGTTGAACATGAAATCCTTGATACGCAATGCATCCGTGGCCGCCGCGGCCCTGGCTGTCGGCCTGACGGCGACGGCAATCGCGCGCGCCGACGACAAGCCGACGCTGGCCTTCGTCGTCAACGGCGCTTCCGACTTCTGGAAAGCGGCCGAAGCCGGCGTCAAGAAGGCGCAGGGCGAACTGCCCGACTACACGCTCGAACTCAAATATCCCGAACAATCCTCGGTCGCCATCCAGCAGCGGCTGATGGACGACCTGGTGACCGCCGGCGTCAAGGGCATCATGGTCTCGGCCGTCGATCCCAAGACCTCGACGGATGGCCTGAACAAGATCGCTTCGCAAACGGCGCTGTTCACCACCGATAGCGACGCCCCGCAGACCAAGCGTGTCGCCTATATCGGCTCGTCCAATGTCGACGCCGGCAAGCAGGCGGCCGAAATCGCCAAGAAGGCGATGCCGGACGGCGGCAAGTGCCTGGGCTTCGTCGGCCTGCTCGGCGCCGACAATGCCAAGGAGCGCATCCAGGGCATGAAGGACGGCCTCGCCGGCACCAAGATCGAACTCGTCGACGTACGCGGCGACGACATTGACCAGGCGCGTGCCAAGAAGAATGTCGAGGACGCGCTGGTCGCCAGCCCCGACGTCACCTGCATGGTCGGCTTCTACTCCTACAACACGCCACGCATCTATGAAGCGCTGCGCGATGCCGGCAAGCTTGGCTCGATCACCGTCGTCGGCTTCGACGACGATCCGATCACGCTGGGCGGCGTCAAGGAAGGCACCATTGCCGCCACCGTCGTGCAGCAGCCCTTCGAATGGGCCTATCAGGGCATGAAGCTGATGGCCGCCTATCTCAAGGGTGACAAGTCGGGCATCCCGGCCGGCAATTTGATCATCATCCCGACCAAGATCATCGGCAAGGATGACGTCGACGCTTACGCCGCCAATCTCAAGGCGATGGCTGGAAACTAAGACCAGAAGCAGTTCAGCCGGCTCAACTTCGCTTGAGCCGGCTGTTCGCATTGACGAACCCTGCCGGGGTCGTCAGTCTGCAGAATGGGCATTTCGGCCCACCGGCTGCTGTCAGGCATGATGAATTATTCCGACACATCCATCGCGGCGACCACCCCGTTTCTCAGCCTCGAGAACGTGCGCAAGACCTATCCGGGCGTCGTGGCGCTCGACGGGTTTTCCATGGAGGTCAGGCCGGGCGAGGTCATCGGCCTGGTCGGCGAGAATGGCGCCGGCAAATCGACGCTGATGAAGATCCTCGGCGGCGTCACCACGCCCGATAGCGGTGCCATCACGGTCGACGGCGCCGCCCACAAAGGCCTGAGCGTGGAGGGGAGTCTGGGTTCGGGCATCGCCTTCGTCCACCAGGAACTCAACCTCTTCGAAAACCTCGACGTCGCCGCCAACATCTTCTTCGGCCGCGAGCCGCTGCGCGCCGGACCGCTGAGACTGGTCGACCGCGCGAAACTGCGCGACATGGTGGCGCCGCTGCTGAAGCGCGTCGGCGCCAACTTCTCCGCCGACACGCAGGTCGCGGATCTGTCGCTGGCGCAGCAGCAGATGGTCGAGATCGCCAAGGCGCTGTCGATCAAGGCGAGGCTGGTGATCCTCGACGAGCCTACATCGAGCTTGCCGCTGGCCGAGACCGACAAGCTGCTCGACGTCATCAAGGCACTGAAGGCCGACGGCATCAGCGTCATCTTCATCTCGCACCGCCTGCACGAGATCGAGCGCGTCGCCGACCGCGTCGTGGTGCTGCGCGACGGCATGCTGGCCGGGACGCTCGGCAAGCGCGACATCAATCACGACCAGATGGTCAAGCTGATGATCGGCCGCATGCTGAAGGAGCGCGAGAAGGCCTCCGAGGCGGCGCGTGCGCCCGGCGCCGTGGCGCTTGCGGCCAAGGCCGTCCGCACCCCCACCTACCCCAGCCGGCCGGTCGATCTCGACGTCAGGCGCGGCGAAATCCTCGGCCTTGCCGGCCTTGTCGGCTCCGGCCGAACCGAACTGGCGCGGGTGTTCTTCGGCATCGAAGCCAGCCTTGGCGGCACGCTGGAGCTCAACGGCAAGCCGTTAACGCTCGCCAGCGCGGCGGACGCAGTCGCGCAAGGCATCTTCCTTGTGCCGGAAGACCGCAAGCTGACCGGCATCCTGCTCGACCTGTCGATCGCCCAGAATATTTCACTCCCCAATCTGCCGGCGCATGCCAGGCGCTCGCTGGTCTCCGCAAGCGCCGAGACCGCCACCGCCGAGAAGCAGAAGAAAAACCTCGGCATCAAGGCGCCCTCCGTGCAGACGCGCACCGGCACGCTGTCGGGCGGCAACCAGCAGAAGGTAGTGCTCGGCAAATGGCTGGCCATGAACCCGAAGGTGATGATCCTCGACGAGCCGACGCGCGGCATCGATATCGGCGCCAAGGCCGAGATCTACGGGCTGATGCGGGCATTGGCCGACGCCGGCGTCGCCGTGCTGATGATCTCTTCCGACATGGAAGAGGTGATCGGCGTCTCCGATCGCATCGCCGTCATGCATGAGGGCCAGATCTCGGGCATTCTCGACAAGGATCAGTTCAGCCAGGAAAACGTGCTTTTGCTCGCGGTGGGCAAACCGGCGAACAGGCCGTAAGCGGAGACGACGATGACAAAGAAAGATCTCGGCCTGCTGATCCTGATCCTGGTGGTCGGGGCGATCGTCGCCATCATCAATCCGCGCTTCCTCTTGCCGATCAACCTCGCCAACACCTCGAACCTGATCGGCCTGTTCGGCATCCTCTCCATCGGCCAGGCGTTCGTCATCATCACCGGCGGCATCGAACTGTCCGTCGGCTCCGTTGTCGCGTTGCTGGGCACGCTGTTCATCGACTTCATCGCCGTGCGCGGCATGGGATGGCCTGTTGCCTTCGTGCTCATCCTGGTGCTCGGCGCCATCATCGGCCTGGCGCATGGCTGGCTGATCACGCGGCTCAAGCTGCAGCCCTTCGTCGTGACCTTGTGCGGGCTTTTGATCTATCGCGGCGTCGCGCGCTTCTACACCGCTGACGGCACCGCCGGTTTCGCCTTCGGGCAGAATTTTCCCGATCTCGAATTCCTGACCGCCGGCCGCTCCTGGGGCGTGCCGAACTCCTTCTTCGCGCTGATCGTCATCGCCATCGTCATGTGGGTGGTGCTGCACCGCTCGGTGTTCGGCCGCTATCTCTACGCCATCGGCAAGAACGAGGAGGCGGCGAAATATTCCGGCATTCGCACCGGCCGCGTCGTCATGGCGGCTTACGTCATCTGCGGCGTGCTTACCGCCCTGTCGGCGATCTATTTCGCCATGTACACGCGCTCGATCTCGCCGGCCAGCCACGGCCAGTTCTACGAGCTCTACGCCATTGCGGCCGCGGTGCTCGGCGGCTTCTCTCTGCGCGGCGGCGAGGGCTCGCTGATCGGCGTCATCCTCGGCACGGTGCTGCTGCAGGAACTGCAGAACCTCGTCAACCTGCTCGGCATTCCCTCCTCCCTCAACTTCGCGGTGATGGGTGGCGTCATCCTCATCGGCGTGCTGGTCGACCAGCAATGGGGTGTGTTCCGGGCGCGCCGGCGGATGGTCGATGCCGCCCGCAAGGGCGCGGTCGGCGCCGCCGCCGAATAGGTTCCTCCCGGCAGAAATAGCTTACCGGTGCTGGGAGCTGACGGGGTGGCGTGCCTTTCGCGGCCACCCTCTGGTTATCAGCCATGCGGCTTGACTGAAATTACCTGCCGCCCTGGCGCGCGGCGCGGCGAACGCTTTGCAACAGGATGGCAAGGCAGCCGACCAGCAGCAGCCCGCCGCCAAGCAGCGGCGGCAGCGCGAGCAACTTCACCGCCGCGGTGACGGCGGCCACCAGGACCAGCGCCAGCAGCGCCAGATTGCCGTCGTCGACGAACATGCCGAAGACTTCCCTGGCAACGAGACGAAGGACGTTCATCGGGCGAGCCCTCCGGCTGCCGTTGGAAGGATGCCGCGCAGCCAGCGCACCATGGCGAAGGACGCCAGCGCGACGATGGCGAAGATGGCGAGCAAGGCAAGATCGGCGCCCGGCCAATGGGCGCCGATGCCTTCGCCGGTCCAGAAGATGCCAAAGCTGGTCAGCATCAGCCCGACCACGAATTTGAGCGCATTCTCGGGCACGCGCGCCAGCGGCCGGTGGACGGCCAGGCCGACAAGCATCACCAGGATGAAAGCCGCCAGCGCACCCATGCTGGCGTAAAATGTCTGCCCATGCGCGGCGCCGACGGCAATGACGATGAACACCACCTCGACACCCTCGAGCAGCACCGCCTTGAACGAGGCCAGCCCGGCGAGGTAGTCGGCGCGCCGGTCGGCGGCCTGCCGGTGGAGGGCCGCGGTTTCCTTGGCGAAGGCCGCTTCCTCGTCATGCAGGGCAATGACGCCGACGCTGCGCAGGATGGCTTTTCGAAGCCAGCGCATACCAAACAGGATGAGCAGCACCCCGACGACGAACTGCAGCGTGGTGATCGGGACCAGCGCCAGCAGCGGGCCGAAGGCCAGCACCAGGGCCGCCAGCACCGCCAGCGCCAGCGCGGCGCCGGTCAATGCCGGGCGCCAGCTGCGCGTCACCCCCACCGCAAGCACGATGGTGAAAGCTTCGACGACCTCGACCAGCGAGGCGAGAAATGCCGCCGCGATTGTCGAGAGGACGGGTGTCAGTGTCTGCATGAAGCTTCCTGTCTGGCTCGACCCTGATTCCTGGGGCGAATCCCCGGAGCGTAATCCAGAATCACCCCATGCGGCCAGCAGCCCGGGGCGTTTCCAGCGGCAGCGCAAGCAGGCGGGTGAAACAAGCCCGGATCAGATCAGGCCCGACATGTCGGAAAAGGCCATGGCCTTGCGCAGCACTTCGGCGAAACGCTCGCCGGCCACTTCGCGCGGACCGCTGTTGTCGATCGATGTGACGCCAGGGCCGGACAAGCTCATATTGGCGCTGCGCGCCAGCCGCGCCAGCACCTCGCCGCGCGACTCGCGGCCGCGCATCGCCAGCCGCTCGGCCAGCACCTCGGGCGAAGCGGTGATCTCGACGATCGCCAGATTGGCATAGCGCTCGCGCAAGGTGGGGATGATCGCGCGCGACACGTTGGCGATGGCGACATGTCCATTGGAAACAGACCAGTCGACATCGGCAGGCAGGCCATAGCGCAGGCCATGCGCTTCCCAGGAGATGGCGAAAGCGCCGTCGGCATCGGCCTCGGCGAAGGCGGCGTCGGCCAGCGTATCGTGGTCTTCGCTCGCCGCATCGCTCGGCCTGGTGATGACGCGGCGCACGAACTCCAGCTGCGTCTCGTCGGCAAAGAGCGCCTTGGCATAGCCGATCACCGTGTCCTTGCCGGCACCGCTGGGGCCCACGACAGCGACAAAGACGCCGTGACGGATCGGAAAGGTTTCGGCGGACAGTTCGCGCTCGATCGAGGCCGACACCATCATGCCACCCGGCGTCCCTGCCGCCAGACGGTGCGCACGACCGGAACATGATCGTCGACGCGCACGCGCACCAGATCGGCGCGACGGCCCTGCTCGATGACGCCGCGGTCGTCGAGGCCGACGGCCTGCGCCGGGTTCTTCGAAACCATGGCGACGGCCTGCGGCAGCGAAATGCCTTCGACCATGTCGCCGAGGAAGAAGGCCGACTGGATCAGGCTGAAGGGAATGTAGTCGGACGAAAGGATGTCGAGCAGGCCGTCGCTGGCCAAGGTGCGTGCCGAGACATTGCCCGAATGCGAGGCGCCGCGCATGACATTGGGCGCGCCCATAAGCACGCCGAGCCCGGCGGCCTTCGAGGCCCGCGCCGCTTCCTCGGTGGTCGGGAACTCGGCGACCCGCACGCCCTGCTCGATGGCCTCGTCGACATGAGCGGACGTCGCATCGTCATGGCTCGCGAGCACGATGCCGCGCTCCTGGCAGGCGGCGGCGATGAAGACGCGGTTCGGCCCAGAGTTGCGTGCCGATTCGGCCATCCGCTTCTCGCAGAATTTCTGGAAATCGCGATCCGAGAGTTTCAGCTTGCGCTGGTAGTAGTAGGCATAGGTTTCAAGGTTGACGAACTGGCGCTGGCCTGGCGCATGGTCCATCAGCGACGCCAGCTTGACCCGTTCGTCACCGTCGAAATTGGCGAATGCGTCGAGGCAATCCGGTGCTGAAACCTCGCAGCGAAGATGCAGGAAGTGATCGGCCCGCAGACGATCCCGCGCGACGCTGTCCTCGATCGCATCGGCCAGCTTGCGAATGTCGTCCAATGTCAGGTCGGCGTCCTCGTCCATGCCGACGCGCAAGGCATCGAGCACGGTCGTGATGCCGGCGGTCGCCACCTGCGCGTCATGGGCGAGCACCGCGGCGATCGGGTTCCAGCGCACTTTCGGCCGCGGCGCATAATGGCCCTCGAGATGGTCGGTGTGGAGTTCGACCAGCCCTGGAATGATAAAGTCGCCGCCCATGTCCTCGCCGGTTCGGGCAGCATCGCCATCGATGCCGGCGATCAAGCCATCGCGCAGCACCAGTGACCCTTCGACGATCTCGTCGGCAAGAACGATGCGGGCGTTGGAAAGAACAGTTTCGGCGGTCATTGCGGGTAGTCCTTGGTTCTTGCAGTCGGGTTTCGTTCAGGCGGTTTTCCGGGCCGGGCGGCGTCCGAGCGCGTGCTGGGAAAGCACCATGAATGGCGCGCCGGGTTCGGGTTCGACGAACAATGTCAGCGCATCCACCAGCACGGGCTGGCGCAACACATCGGCGAAAAGGCTGTCGATGGCGGCGCGCAGGCGAGGGCTTTCCTGTGGGCCGGCCCGGCCGGACAGGGTCATGTGGAAGCGGAAGGTCTCGAAGACATAGGGATAGCCCCATTGGCAGAGATTGCGAAACTCGGCCGGCTTCAGCGAATCCGGGCTGCGCCGCTCGATCTCGGCCTCTGACAGCGGTGCGCGAAACCGGTCGAAATCGCGTACCACATTGTCGGCGAAGCGGTTGAGCGGCGGCAGCGGCCCTTCCGGCACCAGCGCGAAGAAGCTGTCGATCTGGCTGACGATAAGGCGCGGGATCGTGACGACAGGCGTAACCTCGGCAAAATGATCCAGCGCCGCGCGCAGCGAGGTCTCGGTCTCCGTGGCAGCCAGATGGAAGGGCGCCTTCAGCGTCGCGTGAAAGCCATAGCGGCGTGCCGAGGCCGTGTGGAAGGCCACTTCCGCTGCCGACAGATCGGCAACGGCCTCAACCGGCCTGGTCGCGGCACCGAAGGGATCGCGGCCTAGCCAGTCGGCGGCGATGCGCGCCAGCGGCTCGTCCTGCCGGGGGGTGAAATAAATCGCATAACGCATGGGAAGTCCTCGTCAGAACCGTTGCCATAGGTGATTTCCATGACGGATTGACGAAGCTTTGACGGGTTTTAGAAGGCAAATCGGCCCCTGGGGTCCTTAGCCGACGATTTTTCCCAGCTGGACCAATAAGTTCGGCCGGAAACGCGAGACGGTCAGGCCTTCATCAACCATTCGTGCTCGGGCGCATTGTGGAATTTCCAGGTCCGCTTCGGTCCGGCCATCACATTGAGATAATAGAGGTCATAGCCGTGGCAGGCGGCACAGGGGTGATAGCCCTTGGGCACCAGCACCACATCGCCGTCCTCGATCGCCATGGCTTCGTCCAGCGCGCGATGTCCGCTTTTGTCGGCATCGGTGTAGACGCGCTGGAAGGCAAAGCCCTGCGGCGGGTTGAGGCGATGGTAGTAGGTTTCCTCGAGATAGGATTCGGCAGGCAGATTGTCCTGGTCGTGCTTGTGCGGCGGGTAGCTCGACGTGTGACCGCCGGGCGTGATGACCTCGACGACCAGCAACGAGTCGGCCGGCTGGCCTTCCGGCAGGATGTTGGTGACGTAACGCGTATTGGTGCCCTTGCCGCGCACCTCCTGGCCGAGATCGTCCGGTCCGATCACCCGGACCGGCAGGCCACCGCCAAGACCAGGCGCCGAGCAGACGCCAAGTTCCAGCTCGGTATCGGCCGTTACAGACCAGTCCGATCCCTGCGGCACGTAGACCGACCACGGCTTGCCATCGAAGGGCGACATGCGCTCGCCGAGCAGGCCGAGATCCTTGCCGCCGGCTTTCGCGGTACCCTTGCCGGTCACGAACACCAGGCAGACTTCGCGGTCGTCCGTCTTTCCCGAGGCGCTTTCGCCCGGCTTCAGCCGATGCAGGTCGAAACCGACATAGGTCCAGCCGGCGCTTTTCGGCGTCACATGGGCGACGCGGCCATGGCCCTTGTCGGCCTTGACGAGCAGTTTCGACATTTTGTCTCTCCTATCCTAGCCTTCCAACTTCGTCATCCTAGGGCGGAGCAGGAGCGAAGCTCCTGCTCCGCCCTAGGATGACGAAGCGAGGGGCGTTTCGGCCAATCGCCGACGTGTGCGATCCGTTACGCTCGCAGTATCCAATCCACAAAACTGCTCGCGCCATGGACCGCTTATTCCTTCGGATCGGCCGGAGGCTTCGTCTCGTCGGCCGGCTTATAAAGATAAAAAAATTGCCAGGCGCCGTAGCCGGCAAAGCCGAGCGCGATGACGCCCCAGAACGGCGTGCCGGTGGCGAACTCGATGACCGACCAGATGAGGCAGACCGCGACGACGGCGACACGCCGCCACAATGGCCGGAAGAAGGGGTGCTCGGAATCTTTCATCTGGCCAGCCTACAGCAAGCCCGGCCTGGCGAGAACCCGATCAGGCATTCGGAAACCCTTGCGTCTCCACCGTGTAGCCGGCTGATGTCATCACCCGCATCAGCTCCTTGTGGCCAACCTGCGCCATCTTCAGCGGCGGGTTCTTCTTCGGGTCCTGCTCGGCTTCGACCACGAACCAGCCTTCATAGCCGTGGTCGGCGAACCGCTGCACGATGGCGCCGAAATCGAGCGAACCGTCGCCCGGCACGGTGAAGGCGCCGCGCGCCACGGCATCGAGGAAGGACTGCTTCGTACGGTCGAGCTTCTCGATCACACCCATGCGCACGTCCTTCACATGGACGTGGCTGATGCGCTTGTGGTGATGGTCGATGGCGCGCAGCACGTCGCCGCCGGCAAAGGCGAGGTGTCCGGCATCGAGCAGCAGTGGGATGCCTTCGCCGGAATGGCGCATGAAGGCGTCGAGCTCCGGCTCGGTCTCGACCACGGCCGCCATGTGATGGTGATAGGACAGCGGCATGCCTTGCTCGGCGCACCATTCGCCGAATTCGGTCAGGCGCCGCGCGTAGGCCTTCATCTCGTCGCCAGTGAGCTTCGGCTTGGTGGCGAGCGGCTTGGAACGGTCGCCCTGGATCGAGCGGCCGACCTCGCCATAGACGATGCAGGGCGCGTCGACTGCCTTGAACAGGTCGATCATCGGCTGGATGCGGTCCTTGTTGGCAGCCATCTCCTCATCGACCAGCGTGCCCGAGAACCAGCCGCCGCACAGCGTCACGTCGGCGGCCTTCAGGATCGGCAGCATGATGGCGGGGTCGTTGGGAAAGCGCCGGCCCATCTCCATGCCGGTGAAGCCGGCAGAGCGCGACTGGCGCAGACATTCCTCCAGCGACACGTCATCGCTCAGTTCGGCAAGATCGTCGTTCCACCATGCGATGGGGGACATGCCCAATTTGGCTTTCAAGTCGTCACTCCGGATTAGACAGTTCAATTTTTGGCGCTAGCGCCGCCCCTCATCCGCCTGCCGGCACCTTCTCCCCGTATCGTGACGGGGAGAAGGGAGCTGGCGTCAATCGCCGACGCTCTGCATCCGCCGCTTCTCGTCATAGGCCTTGCGCGCGGCGTTCACCTGAGGCCGCGCCGAAACCTCGGGCACCGCCACGTCCCACCAATGGCCACCGGCATCGGTCGAAACCAGCGGATCGGTGTCGATGACCAGCACGGTGGTGCGGTCGTTCTTCTTGGCTTTTTGCAGCGCGTTTTCCAGCTCGGCAACCGACGGCACTTTCTCTGATATCGCACCCATGCTCGCCGCATGCGCGGCAAAGTCGATGTCAGGCAGGATTTCATAGCGCGAGTCCTGCAAGAGATTGTTGAAGTTGGCGCCGCCGGTCGCCATCTGCAGCCGGTTGATGCAGCCAAAACCCCTATTGTCGAGCAGCACCACGGTCAGCTTCAGGCCGAGCATCACCGAGGTGGCGATCTCGGAGTTGAGCATCAAGTAGGAGCCGTCGCCGATCATGACGACGACCTCCTCGTCGGGCTTGGCCATCTTGGTGCCGAGCCCGCCGGCGATCTCGTAACCCATGGTCGAGAAGCCATATTCGGCGTGGTAGGAGCCCGGCGCACCGGCCTGCCAGAGCTTGTGCAGTTCGCCGGGAAGTCCGCCTGCCGCATGCAGCAGCGTCACGCCTGAGCCCATGGCGCGCTGCACGGCGCCGATCACCTGCGCATCCGAGGGGAAAGCAGCGTTGGTCGAGGCCGTCACCTTGGCCGCATCGGCCTGCCAGGCCTTCTTGCCGGCGGCCGCATTGTCGGTCCAGGCGGCGGGCGCCTTCCAGCCTTGCAGAGCCGTTGCCAACTCGGCCAGCCCTTCCCAGGCATCCGCGACCAGCGGCAGCGCCCGGTGCTTGCCGGCATCGAAGGGCTGCACGTTGAGCCCGATGATGGTCTTGCCGGAATTCTTGAACAGCGCCCACGAGCCGGTGGTGAAATCCTGCAGCCGCGTGCCGATGGCGAGCACGACGTCGGCCTCTTCCGCCAGCCGGTTGGCGGCCGAAGTGCCGGTAACACCGACCGCTGCCATGTTGAGTTGGTGATCGTCCGGCAGCGAGGACTTGCCGCCTTGCGTTTCGCAGACCGGAATGCCGGCGGCTTGGGCGAACTTGGCCAGTTCGTCGGAAGCCTGGGAGTAGAGCACGCCGCCGCCGGCGATGATCAGCGGCTTCCTGGCTCCCTTGAGCGCCGCCACGGCCGCCGCCAGTTCGTCACGGTCCGGACGCGGCCGGCGCTGGCGCCAGATCCGCTCGGCAAAGAAACTCTCGGGATAGTCATAGGCCTCGGCCTGCACGTCCTGGCAAAGCGACAAAGTCACCGGGCCGCATTCGGCCGGATCGGTCAGCACCTGCATGGCGCGGCTCAGCGCCGGGATGATCTGCTCCGGCCGGGTGATGCGGTCGAAATAGCGCGACACCGGGCGGAAGCAGTCGTTGACCGTCGCCGTGCCGTCGGAAAAATCCTCGGCCTGCTGCAGCACGGGATCGGGAATGCGGTTGGCAAAGACGTCGCCTGGCAAAAACAGGACGGGCAACCTGTTTACGTGGGCAAGGGCCGCCGCCGTCACCATGTTCAGCGCGCCAGGGCCGATCGAAGAGGTCGCGGCCATGAAGCGGCGGCGGAAATTGGCCTTGCCATAGGCGATCGCCGCATGCGCCATCGCCTGCTCATTGTGGGCGCGGAAGGTCGGCAACTCGTCGCGCAACTGGTAGAGCGCCTCGCCGATGCCGGCGACATTGCCGTGGCCGAAGATCGCCCAGACGCCGCCGAAGATCGGCGTTTTTTTCCCGTCGATCTCGGTCATCTGGCGGGACAGGAAGCGGGTCAGCGCCTGCGCCATCGTCAGGCGGATTGTCTGGCTCATGGTGTTTTCCTCCGCAGTCCCTACGCCGTTGCGTATTGTTATGCCGCCTTGCGGCCGCGCGCGGCAAGCCACGCTTCGGTCAACTGTTCGAAGCGCGACGCCATGTCGGCGACAGCCTCGTCATCCGACATCCTGCCGGCCAGCCATTGTTCGGCTGCGTGGACGAAGATGGTGCGCCCGACGGCAAAGCCCTTGACGATGGGCGCGTTGGCCGTGGCGGCAAAAGCGGCCTCCAACTCGTCCTGCGGCGCCTCCAGGCCAAGCAGCACGATGCCCCGGCACCAGGGATCGTGCTTCAGGATCACCGCCTCGATCCTGGCCCACGCGCCGCTCGACGCCTGCGGTTCGAGCTTCCACCAGTCCGGCTTGATGCCGAGCGCATAGAGTTCCTCCAGCGCGCGCGGGATCGTCGTGTCGTCGAGCTTGCCGTGCTTGCCGGCGATGATCTCGATGAGAAGTTCGCGGCCAACTTTGCGTGCGGCCTCGAACAGCGCGCGCAGCTTCTGCTGCTGTTCTTCCTTCAGTTCCGCTGGATCGTCGGGATGATAGAAGCACAGGCACTTGATGCAGTGATCGACGGGCCATTCGGTAAGCTGCGAGCCGATGTCCTGCGAGAATTCGAAGCGCAGCGGCCGCGAGCCCGGCAGTTCCACCGGGCGTCCAAGCCAGGCGAAGGGGTGGCGAGCGAATTCGAACATCGCCTCGCGGCCATGTTTCTCGTCAATCAGCATGCCATAGCCGTCGCGGCCGGCGGCGACCTTGGCCGCGGCCTTGACCGCCAGCACCTTGAAATCGCGGATGCGCGCCGGATCGGCGCCGGTCTTGGCCGCCACATCCTCGAGCTGCACACGGTGATCGCAGGCGAGCGCCATCAGCGAGGGGATGTCGCGCCGGCGTGTGGTTGCCCAATGGATGTGGTTGATCGCCTCGTCCTTGCGCAGCGCGCGATGCTTGCTGCCATTCTCGAGGAAGAACCGCAGCTCCTCGAAGGTCGGGTATTCCGGCGCGCAGAGCAGCCGCGACACGGCGAAGGCGCCGCAGGCATTGGCCCAGGTCGCCGCCGTGGCAAGGCTTTCACCGCCGAGCCAGCCGCGCAGCAGACCGGACATGAAGGCGTCACCGGCGCCTAGCACATTGTAGATCTCGATCGGGAAACCCTTGCCGACGACGCCGTCCTCGAGATCGTCGCTGATCGGTCCGTCATAGACGATGCAGCCCATGGCGCCGCGCTTCAGGACGATGGTGGCCGAGGACAGGGAGCGGATCGTCTTCAGCGCGCTCAGGCAGTCGTCGGCGCCGGACGCGATCATGATCTCTTCCTCGGTGCCGACGATGAGGTCGCAATCGGGCAGCACCGTCTTCAACTGGGCCGAGACGCGGTCGGATTTGACATAGCGCTCAAAGCCTTCGGCGTGGCCGGCAAGGCCCCACAAATTCGGGCGATAGTCGATATCGAACACGACCTTGCCACCCCTGGCCTTCATGATGCGGATCGCCTTGCGCTGGGCGGCATCGCTGTTGGGGCGGGAAAAATGCGTGCCGGTGACGACGATCGAACGGGCCGAGGCAATAAACGCTTCGTCGATATCCTCCTCGGCCAGCGCCATGTCGGCACAGTCGGATCGGTAGAAAATCATCGGCGAAACGCCTTCGCTCTCGACCGAAAGCAGAACCAGCGCGGTCAACCGCTCCTTGTCGGTCTTCAGACCGTCGGTGTTGACGCCTTCGCGTTTCAGCTGCTCGCGGATGAAGCGGCCCATCTGTTCGTCGCCGACGCGCGTCAGCAGAGCCGAGCGCAGCCCGAGCCGCGCCGTGCCGACGGAAATATTGGCCGGGCAGCCGCCGACCGACTTGGCGAAGGAGGTGATGTCCTCCAGCCGCGAGCCGATCTGCTGGCCATAGAGGTCGACGGACGCGCGGCCGATGGTGATGACATCGAGCGGCGCCTGTCTTGCGTCCACGGCTTCGCTCATTGGAACCTCCCGTCGGTCTTGTCGTCATGGACAACATTGTTTTGGGTAACACGCGCGAGCGGCTGCGTGGCGCCGGCAATATGAAATAATAATTCCAATCCATAGTCAATATGGAATGAGCATTCCCTAGGCTAAAATTGCCTGGAAGGGACGCCTGATCAAGCCTTGCGCTTACGGCTCGCGTCGCGCCGCTTCTCGCCGACGCCGACGGTCAGCGCCATGGCCAGCGCCATTGTCGCCGACAGCGAGCGGAAGCCGGCGAAATCCGCCTCGGCAACCTCGAACCAGACCCTGGCGAACTGGGCGAGCGGCGAGAACGAGCTGTCGGTGATGGCGACGATCGGCACGCCCTGCTCGGAAATGGCGCGCGCCTCCTCGATCGTGGCCGGCGCGTAGGGCGAGAAGCTGATGGCGATGACGGCGTCCGCCGGTGTGGCGAAGCCGACCATCTCGGCATTCAGGCCGGCGGCCGATTCGATCAACTGGTTGCGGATCTTCAGCTTGCCGAGCGCATAGGCGATGTAGGAAGCCACTGGATAGGAGCGTCGCTTTGCCAAGACATAGATGGTCTGCGCCTTCGCCAGCAGTGAAATCGCGTCTTCCAGATGCGCATCGTCCAGCGTGCGGGAAATGTCGTTGAGCGAGGTGCTGGCGGCGGCGATGAAGCCGTCGAAGATCGCCCGGTGGCCGGCACCGCCCTCGGCCTTGGCGCGCAGCGCCTGCAGCCGCTCGTCATAGGAAGAGTTGCGCTCGCGCAGACGTTCCCGGAACACCTGCTGCAGGCTGGTAAAACCGTCGAAGCCGAGTTGCTGGGCAAAGCGGATCAGGGTCGAGGGCTGCACGCCGGCCGAAGCGGCGATGCTGGCGGCGGTACCAAAGGCGATGTCGTCGGGATTGTCGAGCGCGTAGGCGGCGATCTGGGCGATGCGCTTGGGCAGGCTCTCGCGCCGGTCCAGAATCGTGGCACGCAGCGTCTCGAAGTCGCGAGGTACCTGTTCGTCCATCGTCCCTCTGCCCAAGCCTGTCTGGACACCCTCTCTGCCCCATCATAGCGAGCCTGCGCAAGAACGCCATAAAAAATGAGGCAGACATTCCATTCCTGAAAAAAATGGACTAATTCATCCACTCAGCTTCTATGGCAGCGGAGGAACGAAAAATGGTCGGCGTCGGTCTTATCGGCACGGGTTTCATGGGCAAATGCCACGCCATCGCGTGGAGCGCCGTCGGGGCCGTCTTCCCCGATGCGGCCAAGCCACGGCTCGTCCATCTCGGCGAGGTCAATGAGGAGCTCGCCAGGCGCAAGGCAGGCGAGTTCGGCTTCGCCAAGGCCACCAGCGACTGGCGCGCCGTCGTCGACGACCCGGAGGTCGATATCGTGTCGCTGACAACCCCCAATCAGTTCCATCCGGAAATGGCCATCGCTGTCCTCGAAGCCGGCAAGCATCTGTGGTGCGAAAAACCGATGGCACCGAGCTTTGCCGAAGCCGAGGCGATGGCGGCCGCGGCGAAGAAATCAGGCAGGGTCGCCGCGCTTGGCTACAACTACATCCAGAGCCCGGCCATCCGCCACATCGGCGCGCTGCTCGACGAGAAGATCATCGGCGAGGTCAACCATCTGCGCATCGAAATGGACGAGGATTTCATGGCCGATCCCGAGGCGCTGTTCTTCTGGAAGCACGAGGCGACTTCCGGCTATGGCGCGCTCGACGATTTCGCCGTGCATCCGCTGTCGCTGGTCTCGGCGCTGTTCGGCCGCGTCGGCAGCGTCATTTGCGACATGGCCAAACCCTATGCCGACCGCAAGCTGGCTTCAGGCGGCCGGCGCGCGGTGGAGACCTACGACATCGCCAGCGTGCTTATGCATCTGGAAAACGGCATTGCCGGCACGCTGCAGGTCAACCGCTCGGCCTGGGGCCGCAAGGGCCGCATCGCCATCCAGATCTTCGGGTCCAAGGGATCGATCCTGTTCGACCAGGAACGGATGAACGAATTCCAGCTCTACCTGACGTCCGACCGACCCACCGAACAGGGCTACCGCACCATTCTGGTGGCGCCGCAGCACAGGCCCTATGACCTCTTCGTGCCGGCGCCCGGCCACAGCCTCGGCTTCAACGACCTCAAGATCATAGAATGCCATGAATTGCTGACACGGCTTGCCGGCAAGCCGGCCCGGCTCATCGAGTTCGCCGAAGGACTGGAGATCGAGCGCACCGTGCACGCCATGGCGCGCTCCTTCGAGGAGAAGCGCTGGGTGGATGTGAGGTAACGATCGCTTCTCATGTTAGGAGCAGCGCGAGCAAGGGAAACCGTATTCCTTCCCTGTTCCATTCCAATGAGTGGGACATACGTTCCCCGTCCTAGCCAACTCCGGGCATTTGCGGTGGCGATGCCTTCAGTCATGCAAAGCTCCCTGCATAGGAGGGGCTGACGAGGCTGTTGACTCAGCCTATGCTCCCGGGTCGGCATGGGGAATAGTTTATGAACGCAGTAAAGCAAGAAGCCGATGAGGTCTGGAAAGACGACAAGATCGGTAGAAAAAATGACGCGCGCTTTATCATCGATTTTTTGGTCCAGAGTGTCGGTCTGCGAAAAAGGCTTGGCAAAACCGCCTCTTACGTTTTGAACATTGATAGTGAATGGGGAAGCGGAAAGAGTTTCTTCGTTTCAAGACTTGCTCGTCAGTTGCGGATAGAAGGCTATCTGGTTGCTGAAGTGAACTCCTGGAGAGATGACCATTCAGAAGATCCATTGGTTGCCATCATGGCCGAGATCGACAAGGTCATGAAGCCGCACACGGCCAAGAAGGCCATCGTTAAGAAGGTCTGGAATGATGTAAAATCAAATGGGGCACAGATAGCTGGCCGTACGTTGGTCGCCTTGGGTAAGTCGGCAATCCGCCGCTACACAAATTCGACGATTGATGACCTTTTGCACGGCGAGGATGCAGGCCATGTGGTACCGGCCGAAAATTCGAAGTCGGACGTTGGAGTTCTTGATGACGCAATAGTTGCCGCCGGCAAGGAGATTGAAGCGCTTACTGACAAGACCGCTGACGCATTGATCGCCGAATTTGCAAAAGCTAGCCAATCGATTCAGTCATTCCGCTCGAATATGGGCGAGCTAACCTCAAAACTACCTGAGATTGGGCTAAGATGTCCACTTTTCGTGATCATTGATGAGTTAGATAGGTGTCGGCCATCTTACGCTGTCGCCATGCTCGAGCGTGTGAAGCATCTATTTGAAGCAAATGAGGTCGTCTTCGTTTTCTCGACTGACACAGGCCAGCTACAGCACGCAATCCGGGGCGCTTATGGCGGTGATTTTGATGGGCGCGGCTACTTAAGCCGGTTCTTCGATCGTCGCTACAGCTTCGCCGAACCGCGACTGGGGGAGTTTGTCGCAAGCAAGCTAGACCTAATCGACCTTACGAAACTTTCCAGCCCAGCGCAAAGCGGTCTTCTTGAGCCAAAAGACATATTAAAAAATGTTATCACGAATGGCTTTGCAGCCCAAAACCCAATCCCCCTTCGGGCAATTGAGCAGATTATGGATATAATGGGGTCCACCACAGCCGCATGGAGGTATCCGGAAAAAATAGACCTTCCATCCCTGCTGATCCTGGCATCATGCTATCATCGAAAACAGAATTTCGATTACTCTGCCTTCGTAACCACAATGGCGTCGTGGAATGCCGATGCGGTATGGGCTCAAACTAGGGAGTCCATAAACGTGGTACAGATAGCCCTTACCGTTATGAGCCGGGCACAAAATATTCGGACAGCGCTACTGGATACGCCTCAATCTGCAGCAGATTCGTATGTCGACTCAGTTTTTGCAGAGGAATATAAGAGGCGTAGCAAGGCCGGCGGGTCAGCTCCAGCGAGCGTGCAGGCGGAACTTCAGGGGCTCATCAGGAACGCCGGTCGAATTACTAGAGGGAGGACTTAGCGTGACGGCATATATCCTGTGATCTGCGCCGCTTCGCTCCCTGCGACGGGATCGACGTTTCGGCCAATCCGGAACGGGTGCAATCCCCCCTTGCAAGCACGGCTCGTGATAAGAATTTCTGCGCCAGTTACTTTTGCGAGCTTCTTTAGGCGCGGGTAATCGCGGCCGGCGTGTCCCATCTATTGACCCAGATCTGCCGCAAACGATCGCCTTCGCCCTTGAAGCGCAGTCCGGTCGGCCGGCAATTCTCGATGCGGTCGCTGCGGAAATTGCGGATCGCCTGGCGCAGCTCGCACCAGGCGACGATGTTGGCGGTCTCGGCGTAATAGATCAGAGCGATCGGGCGGATGAGGCGCTCGGAAGCGCGGCCGAGCTCGTCGCGGTAGGAGAGCTCTAGCTTCTCCTCGTCGCGTATGGCGCGGCGCACCAGCGCCAGATCGATCGCGCCTGCGGAGGGCGCGGCGAAGCCCCAGGCGTGCAACGCATTGGCGTCGAGCGTCTGGCGCAAGGGCGGCGGCACCGCGCCGGCGATCTTGGCGCCGACGCGCTTGGCCGCCTGCTTGAGCTCGTCGTCGCCCGTGCGCTCCAGCAGCGCCAGCGACAGGACGATCGCCTCCATTTCCTCGATCGAAAACATCAGCGGCGGCAAGTCGAAGCCGGGGCGCAGGATGTAGCCGATGCCACGCCCGCCCTCGATCGGCACGCGCATCGCCTGCAGCGCCGCGATGTCGCGATAGATCGAGCGGATCGTCACTTCCAGTTGCCCGGCGATCATTGCCGCCGTCACCGGCTGCCGCGCCAGCCGCAGGATCTGGATGATCTCGAACAGGCGCGAGGCCTTGCGCATTTTTCTGACCTGGTACCGATCACAACTGACACACCATCGTCAGTTGGGCCTGCCTATAGGACTGCCTATCGTTTTGAAAATCAACAGGTTCCGCCGAGGCTGGGCCGAGCGGGACAACAGGCAACTGACATGGGCTATGCTGAAAATCTCTGGCTGTTCTTTATCCTCCTGTTCGGCATCATCGCCGTTCCAGGCATGGACATGCTGTTCGTGCTTGCCAATGCGTTGACCGGCGGCCGCGACAGGGGTCTTGCCGCGACCGGCGGCATCATGGTCGGCGGCATGGTGCACACGCTGAACGGCGCCATCGGCGTCGGCCTGCTGGTGCATTTCTTGCCGATCCTGTTCAAGCCGCTGCTGCTTGCGGGCGCCGCCTACATGGCCTTCATCGGCATCACGCTGATGCGCAGCTCCATCACCGTCGGCAACGAGGGCCCCGCCGGCAGCCGCTCGGCATGGAAGGCGTTTCGCCAGGGCTTGGTGACCTGCCTGATCAACCCGAAGGCCTACCTCTTCGTACTCGCCGTCTATCCGCAGTTCCTGAAACCGGACTACGGCCCGATCTGGATGCAGGCGACGATCATGGGCCTGCTGACCGTGCTGACGCAGGCCGCGGTCTATGGCGGGCTCGCAATATCGGCCGGCCGCAGCCGCAAGCTTCTGATCGCCAATCCACGGGTGACCATCCTTGCCGGCCGGGCGGCCGGGCTGCTGCTCTTCGCGGTCTCCGTGTTCACCGCATGGGAAGGGCTGAGGGCGGCGTAGTCTCGGGCTGAACCGAACCGCCGCCTTCTGGCGCCTGCCGGATCAGGCGGCGCCGTGCCGCAGCGTGGCGAGAAGCTCGTCCAACTGCCCGAACGTCTCGGCCATCGCATCCGCCGCCCCGGTACCGGCGGCGTCGAGGGCCTCCTTCGAGGGATAGACCTCGTGCATGACCAGCAGCGTCTTGCCGCCTTTTTCCTCGAAGGTCACTGTGGTCACGGGTCCACCGTCACCACCTTCGTCATTGGTCCAGACGAGGCGCGAGGGCGGTGTCACTTCGAGATACCTGCCGAAGAACTCGGCGGGGTGCGAGTCATCATGCCCGAACACCAAGCGGTACCCGCCTCCCACACGAACATCCATCTCACAGGAACGCAGGAACATGCCCATCGATTTCGGCGTCCACCACTGCTTGAACAGCTCGGGCTTTGTCCAGGCCTCGAACACGATGCGGGCCGGCGCGTCGAAGGTTCGCGTGACGACCAGCTCGCGGTCGGACTTCCGTTCCACCGTCGTGCGGTTCTGCATGGGGGTGGGCTCATTCGCTCTTGTTTCGTCCATCGGCTTCCTCCTTCCGTTTCATTTCCTCGACAACCTTGTCCAGCTCGTCGAAGCGTGCGGCCCAGAGTTGGCGGTATCTCTCGATCCATGCCGTCTCCTCCTCCAGGCGGCGCAGGCCGAGCTTGCAGGTCCGCACGCGCCCGACCTTCCGCGTCGTGACGAGGCCTGCCTGCTCCAGAACGCCGACATGCTTCTTCATACCCGTGAGGGTCATATGGAATTTCTGGGCCAAGTCCGTGATCGAGGCATCCGCACGGCCGAGCTGCTCCAGAACGCCGCGTCGGGTGGCGTCCGAAAGCGCGGCGAACGAGGCATCCAGGGGGGCAGGAGAATACTGAACCATTTGGTTCAGTATGTAACACGCGGATCGGTGACATGCAAGGAGGTGAGCGCTGCGGGGCCTAAGAGCGGCGTGGCCCTGGACTGAAAGTGGAAGCGCCGCCCTTATGCTCCCCCAGATCAGGCGGCGCCCTGCCGGCTGTCCAGTATGGCGCGGCGCGCCGAGCGGCGCCATTCGACAGCACCCGCGAGACCGTGCAGCACCGTCTCCGTGGTCGCCCAGTCGATGCAGCCATCGGTGATGCTCTGGCCGTAGACCAGTGGCTTGCCGGGCACGACATCCTGCCGGCCGGCGACGAGATTGCTCTCGATCATGACGCCGATGATGCGCTCGTCGCCAGCCGCCACTTGGCTCGCGACATCGGCCGCGACCTTGGGCTGGTTCTCCGGCTTCTTGGCTGAGTTGGCATGGCTGACGTCGATCATCAGACGGGGGGCGATACCGATGCGGACGAGTTCGACCGATGCGGCTTCGACGCTTGCCGCATCGTAGTTGGGCTGAACGCCACCACGCAGGATGACATGGCAATCCTCATTGCCGGTGGTCGCCGCGATGGCGCTGCGTCCGCCCTTGGTCACCGCCATGAAATGATGCGGCTGGGCGGCCGACTTCACCGCCTCGCCGGCGATCCTGAGATTGCCGTCGGTGCCGTTCTTGAAGCCGACCGGGCAGGAGAGACCCGAGGCCAGCTCGCGATGGATCTGGCTCTCGGTCGTGCGCGCGCCAATGGCGCCCCAGGCGACGAGGTCGGCGATGTATTGCGGCGTCGTCATGTCGAGGAATTCGGTCGCCGCCGGCAGGCCGAGATTGTTGACGGCGGAAAGCACGTTGCGTGCCATCCGCAACCCCTTGTCGATGTTGAAGCTGCCGTCGAGGTCGGGATCGTTGATCAGGCCTTTCCAGCCGACCGTGGTGCGCGGCTTCTCGAAATAGACGCGCATGACGATCTCGAGCCGGTCGGACAGAGCCTCGCGCAGCGCCGCCAGACGGCTGGCATAATCAACGGCCGCGACCGGATCGTGGATGGAACAAGGGCCCACGATGACAACAAGCCGATCGTCGGCCCCGGTGAGGATGGAGTGAATGGCGTTGCGCGAGGCGGCAACGGTGCGTGTCGCCGTGAGTGAGCGCGGTATCTCGCGCATCACCTCGTCCGGCGTGCTCAGCAGTCTCAGTTCCTTGACCCGGAGGTCGTCTGTGGTGGTCAACACGGCTTTCTGCTCCTGTTTGGGAACCTGCCGGCTGAAACAAAAAAGCCGCCAGGTCTGGCGGCTGTTCGGATCTTGTTGCTGCAATCTTCAGATCGAGCGCAATCCTCCCGCCGCCAGCGAGCTCCTAAAGTACCAATACGTGGCGGTCAGGTTGATCATGCGTGGGCTATAGCTGAACTCGCATTGAATGTCACGCACCTGATGGCGGTCTTGTTTGAATATGTAAGAGGGTATATGTTGGATATTCCAATAAGGATATGCTCCAATGCCGCTTTATGTGAAGGACCGGGAAGTCGACCGGCTGGTACTTGAGGTGCAGCGCCTCACAAAGGCGCCGAGCAAAGCCGAGGCGGTTCGCCGGGCCCTGACGCATGAAATTGAGCGCGCCCGCAGTGTCCAAACTGTATCGGAACGCTTGGCGGAGGCAGTCAGAATGGCTGGCGAAATCGGAGCGGATAATCCTGACTTCGATATGAGAGCCTATTCGGACGAGCTTTCAGGGGGGCTATGAGCTTGTTCATTGACGCTTCGGCGGTCGTCGCTCTGTTGCGTCCGGAGCTCACGGCAGGAGAACTCGCCGCCCGGATGGACGCCCATGGCGGGCCTTTCTTCATTTCGGCGATCGTTCGTTTCGAGACCGCAATGGCCTTGGCGCGTTCAAAGACCCCCCTGCCTTCACCCATCCAACCGGCGGCAGTCTCAAAGGCGAATGCGGCCGTGGACCGTTTCGTGCAGGATTTGGGAATCGGCGAGGTCCTCATTTCAGCCGAAGTCGGGCGGCTCGCCATCGAAGCCGCACGCAGTTACGGCAAGGGTGTCGATTCGCCGGCGCAGCTCAATATGGGCGATTGCTTTTCCTACGCCTGTTGCAAGGCATATAATTTGGCTTTGCTCTACACCGGTCAGGATTTCACAAAGACAGACATAGGATAGGTTCAAGGTGCGCCACGCAGATCGCTCGCATGAACCTACTCCGGCGACGACCCGGCGATGCTCTGGTCGTAGTCGACCAGCGATCCGGTCATGACGCCCGATTGCGGGCTGACCATGTAGCTGATCAGCCGCGCGAGCTGGTCCGGCTTGACCAACTGGCCCATCGGCTGCGCGGCTTCGGCCTTCGCCAGCCAGTCGTCGGGCGCATCGTGCCATTTCTTCTGCACGACGTCCTCGCCCTCGGTGTCCATCCAGCCGGGCAGCACGGCGTTGCAGCGGATGCGGTTGAAGCGATAAGCGTTGGCGACGTTCTTGGTCAGCGTCATCAGCGCGCCCTTGCTGGTCGAATAGGGCGTCAGGAAAGACTGCCCGGTATGCGCCGACATCGACAGCACGTTGACGATCGATCCGGGCGCCTTTTTCTCCAAGAGATGCGCCACCACGCCCTGCATCAGAAAAAACGGGCCGCGCACATTGGTGTCGAAGATCTGGTCGAACAGCTCTTCTGAGGTCTCGACCAGCGAGCCGCGCGCCGAGGTGGCGGCGGCGTTGACCAGGGCGTTGATCGTACCGAAATGCGAGAGCGCGGTGGCGACCGCGCGCTTGCAGTCGGCAACCTTGGAGACATCGGCGCTGATGAAGATGGCGTCGACGCCTGATTTCCTGAAATGAGCGACAGCCTTGTCGCCCTTCTCCTGCGAGCGGCCGATGAGCGCCAGCGCCCGGCAGCCTTCGTCGGCCAGCGCTTCGGCGACCGCGAATCCTATGCCTTGCGCACCGCCGGTGACGATGGCGCGTGTGTTCGAATTGCGATCGGCGGATGCGCTCATCGCTCTGCTCCTGTGCGTTGGGTCCGGTTCTTACTTGTCGAGACGAATGGTCTTGCCCGTGGTCGCCGACTTCAGCGCCGCATCGGCCAGCTTCAGCGCCACGAGGCCATCAGCGCCGCTCGGCGCCGCCTTCTTGCCGGATGTTGCCGCAGCGATGAAGGCGGCGATCTCGAGGGCATAGGCGTCGAGGTAGCGGGTCATGAAGAAGTCGTGCAGCGGCGGGCGCGTGTAGCCCTTCTCGTTGGCGAGCTCGATCGACACCGGCCGCTGGTTCTCGGCCGCCACCATGCCCTTCGAGCCGTGCACCTCGATGCGCTGGTCGTAGCCATAGGTGGCGCGGCGCGAATTGGAGATGACTGCCTGCTTGCCCGAAGCCGTTTCGAGGATGACGCTGACCGAGTCGAAATCGCCGGCTTCGCCGATTTTCTTGTCGACCAGCACCGAGGCGTGCGCGCTGACCGCGACAGGCTCCTCGCCGAGCAGGAAGCGCGCCATGTCGAAATCATGGATGGTCATGTCGCGGAAAATGCCGCCCGAGCGCTTGATATAATCGAGCGGCGGAGCGCCGGGGTCGCGCGAGGTGATGGTGACCATCTCGACGGTGCCGATGGCTCCGTCGTCGATCGCCTTGCGCACGGCGGCGAAATGCGGGTCGAAACGCCTGTTGAAGCCGACCATCAGGGTCGCCTTGGCCTTGTCGACAACGGCCAGGCACTGCTCGACCCGCTTGACGTCGAGGTCGATCGGCTTCTCGCAGAAGATCGCCTTGCCGGCCTTGGCGAAGCGCTCGATCAGATCGGCATGGGTGTCGGTCGGCGTGCAGATGACGACCGCGTCGATGTCCTTGGACTTCTCGATTTCGTCGATGCTGCGCACCTCGGCGCCATAGGCAACAGCCAATTCGCTCGCCGCCTTCTCGAAGGCATCGGCCACGGCGACCAGTTTTGCCTGGGGGTTGGAACCCACGGCGCGGGCGTGGACCTTGCCGATGCGGCCGGCACCAAGGAGGGCGAAGCGAACAGTCATGGGTATTTTCCTCTGGGGATGGTTCGAAGCGGGGCGCCGGTCATGGGCGCTGAATGATTTTCCGGTCAAGACAAATCGACGGGAAGGCGATGACCATCGCCTCCGAGCCCGGCCCTTAGGCCGCGAGTTCCGCCTCGCCGGTCTTGGCGCCGGTGATATAGGATACGATGTCCTGCCCGTCGGTATTTTCCTTGCGCAGATTGGCGACGATGCGGCCGCGCCGGAACACCACGATGCGGTCGCAAAGGTCGAACACCTGGCGCATGTTGTGGCTGATCAGGATCAGCGGCTCGCCATTGTCCTTCAGCGTGCGGATGATGTTTTCGACCTGCGCCGTCTCCTGCACGCCGAGGGCCGCCGTGGGCTCGTCCATGATGATCAGCTTGGAGGCAAAGGTCGCCGTCCTGGCGATCGCCACGCACTGCCGCTGGCCGCCCGACATATGGCGGATGGTGTTGGAGAGATTGGGGATCTTGACCGCGGTGCGGACCAGCGCCGCCTCGGTTGCCTTGCGCATGTATTTGCGGTCGAGGATCGAGAACGGTCCGAGATTGAACAACACTTTTTCGCGGCCGAGGAACAGGTTCGACGGCACGTCGAGGTCGTCGGCCAGCGCCAGGTTCTGGAACACCGTCTCGATGCCTGCCTCGCGGGCCTCGATCGGTCCGGCGAAATTCACTTCCTTGCCATCGAACCAGACCTGGCCGCTGGTCCGCTGCTCGACGGCGGTGATCTGGCGCACGAAGGTCGACTTGCCGGCGCCGTTGTCACCCATGATGGCGACATGCTCGCCCTTGCGCAGCTCGAAATTGGCGCCTTCGAGCGCATGCACGCCGCCATAGCGCTTGGTCAGGTTTTCGGTCTTCAGGACGATGTCTGACACGATCAAGCCCTCAATGCCCGCATGCGTTGACGCCACTGGTCGAGAACGACCGCGCCGACGATGATCACGCCCTTCACCATCTCCTGATAGTAGGCGTCGAGGCGCAGGAAGGTGAAGCCGGAGATGATGACGCCGAAGATCAGCGCGCCGATCACCGTGCCGATGATGGAGCCGCGGCCGCCCGACAGCGAGACCCCGCCGATGACCGCCATGGCGATGGCATCGAGTTCGTACATGACGCCCATGCCGGCCTGGGCGGTGAGGTTCTTGGAGGAGAGCACGACGGCGGCGAGTGCTGCAAGAATGCCGGCGATGACATAGACGAGGATCTTGTGGTTGGCGATCTTGATGCCAGACATGCGCGCTGCGTCCTCATTGGAGCCGATCGCGTAGCAGTGCTTGCCGTATCTGGTGTAGGTCATGATCAGCTGGAACAGCACGGCCAGCGACAGGAAGATGATGACGGGCATCAAGCCCTTGCCGATACCAGCGAAACTGTCCGTCGGGAACGAGATCGGCTGGCCCTTGGACCACCATTTGGCGATGCCCCGCGCGGTCACCATCATGCCGAGCGTGGCGATGAAGGGCGGGATGCGCGTGTAGGCGATCAGCGAGCCGTTGACGAGGCCGGCGAGCAGGCCGCAGCCGATCGCCACCAGCACCGGGACGATCACGGGCAGGTCGGTCCAGCCTTGGGCCAGAAACATCGCCTTGGGGTTGGGATTGCCGTTGACGGTCGCGACCTGGGCAAAGCTCATGGCGATCATGGCCGTCGCGCCGACGATCGAGCCGGAGGACAGGTCGATGCCACCCGTAATGATCACCTGCGTGACGCCAATGGCGATGATGCCGACGATCGACACCTGCAGAATGATGATCTGCAGGCGCGCCTCGTTGAAGAGGCCGGAGACGTCGCTGCGGGTGTTGAACAGGAAGCTGTCGCCGAGAAAGACCCGGCCGATCAGTTCGAAGATGACGACGAGGATGACGAGCGCCAGGAAGACGTTGAATTCGGCCGGCCATGTGCGCTTCCTGGCGTCATAGCTGACCCCGCCGACGCCGTGAGATGTCTGTGCCAATTCTTCTATCCTCCGTCAGCCGCGGTCGTTCCCCGAGCACCTTCGGGCGCCGAGGGAAGCGGAGCGGCGCTGTCGCTGCGCGAGAGCGCCGCTCCGTATGTCCGCGGCTCAGTTCTTCTTCAGGAACTTGTCGATGTTGGCCGGCGTGACCAGCTGAAACGGGACATAGACCTTGTGCTCGACCTTCTCGCCCTTGGCGAGCTTCAGCGCGGCATCCAGCGCCCCCGCGCCCTGGCCGGCGGCGTCCTGGAAGACGGTGGCATCAAGGTCGCCCGCCTGCATGGCGGCAAGCGCGTCCTGGGTGGCGTCGACGCCGCCGACGACAACCGACTTCATGTCGATGTTGGCGGCCTTCATCGCCTGGATGGCGCCGATGGCGCTTTCGTCATTGTTGGCGATGACGCCGTCGAACTTCTTGCCGGTCGACAGCCAGTTGGTCATCAGGTTCTGCGCCTGGTCGCGATCCCAGTTCGAGGTCTGCTTGTCGATGATCTTGATGAAGCTGCAGTCCGGTGTGGCGATGACATCGTCGATGTCCTTGGTGCGCTGCACGGCGGCCTGGTTGGAAAGCTCGCCCATGATCACATAGACATTGGCTTCCTTCTTGCCGGCTTCCTTGAACAGGCGGCAGACTTCCTTGGTTTCGAGCGTGCCGGAATCGGCCTCGTTCGAGGCGACGAAGGCCTGGTTGTCTGGCAGCGTGTCGACATTGACCGGCTGGCGGTTGACATAGACCAGCGGGATCTTGGCCGCGGCCGCCGCATCCGACATCGCCTGCGTGGCCGAGGTGTCGACCGGGTTGACGATGATGGCGTCGACGCCCGAAGCGGCGAAGTTCTTGATCTGGTCGAGTTGCTTGGCGACGTCGTTCTGCGCGTCCTCGACCTGCAACTCGACGCCGCTCATGCCCTTGGCCTGCTCGATCATGCCGTTGCGCAGCACGGTGAGGAAATTGTCGTCGAACTTGGCCATCGACACGCCGATCTTGGCGGCCATGGCCGATGAACTCATCAGCGCCGCGAAGGCGACGCCCAAAAGCAGTTTCTTCATTGTATTTCTCCTCCACTTTTGGTGTCCGGTTGCACCGATCTCTCCGGAATCCCCGTTCTGCCTGGGGAATCTCTCCCGATTACCGTCTCTCTCCCCGGGTTGCGCCTGCCGTTTGCTGGAACGCCAAGGCCTCTTGATGAAACAGATGTTCCGGAACGAAAGAACCAAAATACGTGACTGGTGAAATATTTATTCCATTTGCTCGGGAGGCGTCAAGGGAGATTCCAGAACCGGATGTGCGATTTTGGCGGACACGGGAATGCGGTGCGGAGCCGACGGCGTCTGCGCGCCGGGTCCATTCCTTGGATGCCGTCGGCGGGCGATGGCATGGCGTTCAGAAATGCCAGATGTCTCTCTGCAACAAGAGGTCGAGCGGCGCTCTCCAGACCCTGCACGACGCCGCCTGCTTCACCTGCCGTTCGACACTGAGCTTGCCGTTGAGATCGAAGAAAGCTCCAATTCGCCTTCGGGCATGGAGCTTCTTTCCCCTGGTACTGTAGTTGCGGATCGGCAGCCAGTGGCGGCTGATCGTTCGCCCATCCTGGGATAGCGCGACGCCGGTACAGAATTGTTCCGGGGTGTGCAAATGCACGATTTCACTGACTTTCTCGCTGGCCGCGTATGCTCGCTCCAGCGCCGGAATGTTGTGATGATGAACGCCAAGGACGCCGCTCGCCCACATCGTTTCATCTCCGATCAGGATGCGGCCTCCAATGGAGAGCCCCTCGCCTTCGAGCGAGCGATAGGGAGCCTTTGGGCGCCCTTCGCACCGCCACATTATCGAGGACAAGGCTGAAATTCGGTTGAAACAGCGCGATATGTCGCCGGTCGGATACATGTCCGCATCCATGAAGAACAGGCGCTCGCAACGTTGAAGCAGATCGATGATGCCGGCGGCCTTGATGCCAAATCTGTATCGATTGCCGAAGGACATCTCGGTCTGTCTCTGGGCCGTGAGCTCGATCGCTTCGATGGGATAGCCGTCGAAAATGGAGGGTCGGTCGGTCAGCACCGTGATCCTGGCACCCGGGCAATAGTGAAGCAAGCGAAGCGCGCTGAAGAGCGCGCCACGCGCATAGAGCTCGTCGCTCCCAAAAGCGATATACCCAAACCCATCCCCGTCCATTGGGTATGTATATATTAGCGATCGGTAATGCGTCAATTTGGATGCAGGTCGGGCGCTATGCTTTAGGCCAAAGCTCGCTAGATGTTCTCGGGCAGGTAGATGTCGAACGGCAGGAAGGTCTGGCCGGGTGCGTTGGCCGCGCCCGTCTCGATGGCATGCGCCATGAGGCCGAGCAGTTCGCGGCACAAAGCAGCCAGCGGCGTGGAGATCACCATGGTCAGCACCCCGTCCGCCAGGGCGGACCGCGAGACCGCCGATATCTCGTTGCAGACGACCGCCGGCATCTCGGCGGGCCTGGCCTGCCGCAGCGCCGCGACCGCGCCTTCCATGCCGCCGCCCGCGACGTAGCAGCCGACGAGGTCCGGGTGGCGGCCGAGCAGGTCGAGCAGCGTGTCCTGCGTGATTTGGTTGGCCTCGAGATTGACCAGCGTTTCCAGCAAGGTGAAGTCCGGCGCCTGCTCGCGGAAGAAGGAGCGGAAGCCGATCTCGCGCAGTTCATGGCCGTGGAAGCGGTGGCTGCCGACGAAGAGCGCGACCTTGCCCGGCCGCTTCGCCGCCTTGGAGATCATCCAGGCCGCGGTGCGGCCGACCTTGCGGTTGTCAAGGCCGACATAGCCCTCGCGAATGCCGGCCGCGAAGTCGGACAGCAGGGAAAAGACCGGCAATCCCTTGGCCTTCATCTCCTCGACGGTGACCGTCAGCGCCGGGTGATCGGGCCCGACCAGGGCGACCGCCCTGCATTTAGCCGCCAGCTTGCGCGTGCGCTCGACGATTTCATCCGGCGTCAGCGAACTGGCGAAGTCGATGATGGCGACGCCGCGGAAGCGCTGCGATTGCGACAGCGCGAGTTCGAGCTGCCGCGCGAACTCCGTGTAGAAGACGTCGTTGCCTCTCAAAAGCAGGAAGCCCAGCCGGTATTCCGGCAGCTCGTGGCGCATCCTCTGCTTGATCAGGCCGGCGGCATGATAGCCGATCTCGGTCGCGGTCTCGTAGACGCGGCGCGCCGTTTCCTCGCGCACCGGCAAGCGATTGTTGAGCACGCGGTCCACCGTGGCGACACTGACGCCGGAGACGCGCGCCAGATCAGTGATGGTCGGCCGTTTCGCCATGATCGTCCCCGCTCGATTGCCTGATATCGATACCTTACTTTGATAGGAAATGATAGAAACTATCTTTGTGATGTTGAGTCTATCATGGCGCGGCGTTATTTCTGGGTATCGAGCCCGTTGCCTTGGGAGGCAATCATGACCGCAGCGCCGTCCCGGCGTGACTACAGCCTGATCGGCCGCGACGCCCGGCTTGCCGTCGAGAACGGCCTGTCGGCCGCCGAGTGGTATCACACCGACATTCCCCGCAAGCAGATGAAGGAACTGATGCAGCGCTCCGATGGCCCGGCGATCCGCGACACCGCGATCTGGCTGACCGCCCTCATCGTCAGCGGCGCCGGCGGTGCCTGGTTCTGGGGCAGCTGGTGGTGCGTGCCGTTCTTCTTCGTCTATGGCGTGCTCTACGGCTCGTCGACCGATTCACGCTGGCACGAATGCGGCCACGGAACCGCGTTCCGCACACAGTGGATGAATGACGCGGTCTATCAGATCGCCTGTTTCATGATCACGCGCAACCCGGTGACCTGGCGCTGGAGCCACACGCGCCATCACACCGACACCATCATCGTCGGCCGCGATCCCGAGATCTCGGTGATGCGGCCGCCGGACCTGGCGCGCCTCGTCCTCGGTTTTGTCGGCGTGCTCGACGCCTGGCACGCGATGTCGGACATGCTGCGCAACGCCGCAGGCAACATCAGCGCTGCGGAAAAAACCTTCATTCCCGAACAGGAGCAGCCCAAGGCGATCCATATTGCCCGCATCTGGACGGCGATCTATGCAGCGACTATCGCGCTGGCACTCTATACCGGCTCGTTCCTGCCCTTGATGCTGGTCGGCCTGCCCCGGCTCTACGGCGCCTGGCATCATGTGATGGTCGGCCTGCTGCAGCATGGCGGCCTTGCCGACAACGTCACCGATCATCGGCTGAACAGCCGTACCGTCTACATGAACCCGATCAGCCGCTTCATCTACTGGAACATGAATTACCATGTCGAGCATCACATGTTCCCGATGGTGCCCTACCATGCGCTGCCCAGGCTGCACGCGCTGATCAAGCACGATTTGCCGGCGCCGACGCCCTCGATCCTGGCCGGTTACCGCGAGATGATCCCGGCCTTCCGCCGCCAGCTGCGCAACGAGGATTATTTCCTCAAGCGCGAGCTGCCGCCGACCGCCAGGCCGTACCGCGAGGAATTCCACAACGACATCGTCGCCGCGGCGGCGGAATGACATCCGACAACTCCAGGGGAGGACTGAATGAGCGATTGGGTCGAGGCCTGTGCCGCCGGTGACATCGACGAAGAAGATGTGATGCGCTTCGATCATGGCGGGCGTACCTTCGCCATCTATCGCAGCCCTGACGACGATTATTTCGCCACCGACGGACTTTGCACGCATGAGAAGGTGCATCTCGCCGACGGGCTGGTGATGGACGACATCATCGAATGCCCCAAGCACAATGGCCGCTTCAACTACAAGACGGGCGCGGCCAGGGGCGCGCCGGTCTGCGTCAACCTAAGGACCTATCCGGTCAAGGTCGACGCCGGCAAAGTGCTGGTTCAGATCGGGTAAAGGGCATGACGCCGGGAATGGTGATCATCGGGGCCGGCGAATGCGGCGGACGGGCAGCACTGACGCTGCGCGATCTCGGCTATGACGGGCCGGTGACGCTGGTCGGCGACGAGCCGCATCTGCCCTATGAGAGGCCACCTCTGTCCAAGGAGGCGATGGCCAGCGACGCGCCTGCAATCAAGGCGATCGCCAGCGACGAAATCCTGGCGGGAAAAGCGATCCGGCATATCCATTCCGTTCAGGCGATCGCGATCGATCGCGCGGCGCACACGGTGCGCCTGTCCGACGGCTCGGTGCTGCCCTACGACAAGCTGCTGCTGGCCACTGGCTCGACCCCACGCAAGCTGCCGATGCCTGGCCTTGGCGGGCGCTGCGTCTATCTCAGGACCTTCGCCGATGCGCTGGCCATCCGCGCTCATCTCAGCGCCGGCAATCGCATCGCCGTCATCGGCGGCGGCTTCATCGGCCTCGAGCTTGCCGCGGCGGCGCGCAAGCTCGGCACAGATGTCACCGTCATCGAGGCGCAGTCGCGCATCCTGATGCGCGGCGTTCCGGCCGAGATCGCCGAAATCACCCATGACGCGCATGTCGCCGAGGGTGTCGACGTGATCTGCGGGGAAGGCATCTCCGCCGTCGCCGACGACGGCAAGGAGGTGCGGGTGACGCTCGCCGGCGGCCGGGAGATCATTGCCGACCTCGCCGTGATCGGCATCGGCGCCGTGCCGGTGACCGGACTGGCGGCGGGGGCCGGCCTGGCCATCGAAAACGGCATCGCGGTCGACGCAGAACTGCGCAGCAGCGATCCCGACATCTTCGCCGCCGGCGACTGCTGCTCGTTCCCGCTTGCCATCTATGGCGGCCGTCGCGTGCGGCTGGAAGCCTGGCGCAACGCGCAGGAACAGGGCGCACTGGCGGCCAGGAACATGCTGGGCGCCGGCGAGCCGCATGCCGCTGTGCCGTGGTTCTGGTCGGATCAGTATGGCCTGTCCCTGCAGATCGCGGGATTGTCCGACGAAGGCCGTAGCACCGTGCGCCGCGATCTCGGTGACGGCGCCTTCATCCTCTTTCATCTCGCCGAGGACGGCAGGCTGGTGGCGGCCAGCGGCATCGGCCCGGGCAATGCGGTGGCGCGCGACATCAGGCTGGCCGAAATGCTGATCGCGAAGCGGGCAAAACCGTCGGCGGACGCGCTGGGATCGCCTGAAGTCAAGCTGAAGGCGTTGCTGGCGGCATAGGGGTCGTGCACCTTGTGGATGTCGGCGCCGCCCCTCATCTGCCTGCCGGCATCTTCTCCCCGTAGAACGGGGAGAAGGGGGCTATGGCAACCTCGCCGCAATTCATGCACCGATTGGCGAAATCATTGATGACAGCGTCTTTCTCCCCGTCACTACACGGGGAGAAATGTCCGGCAGGACAATGAGGGGCGGCGCGGCTTTGGCAAATCAACGTCAGCGCGCCGGGTCCGCCCTAAAACAGCGCCTTCAGCTCCGGCAATTTGTCGTTGACCAGCCAGCCGTAATAATTCTCTTCCGGCAGCTTCTCCGGCTCGCCGGTGGCGCGGCGTTTTTCGTTTTCCGCCTTCAGCGCATAGGCGCGCTGTTCCGGATTGCCGACATTGTAGAGCGTGGCGGTCAGGCCCGGATTGCCCGAAATGTCGAAGCCGGCGATGCTCTTATAGGCGTCGATCGACTTCCTGATCGTCGCGGCGACGTAAGGAAGCGTCAGGTCCGGATCCATGATGGTCTTGTAGACCGAATTGGGATCGGAGACGTCGAGCTTCGGCAAGCCCGACACCTTGTGCACGAGATCGCTCATCTGCAGGGCGGTCAGCGGGTTGAGCTGGCCGAGGCCGAAGGTCTGGCCGGCATAATAGGGCTGGAAGAAGGTGGCGCCGAACCGGTTGTCGGGGAAATCCTCGCCGCCGACGGTCTTGCCGCGAAACGAGCGGTTCCAAACCTGTTCACGGCATTCCCACAGATCGTAGCTGTCCGAAATCGCGGCGCACTTCCTGAATTCCGGCCGCTGCACGAAATCGGTGATGTCCTCGCCATCATAGGCGAAGGAGAGCTTGCTCGAGAGGTAGGAGATCGCCTTGACATAATAGGTCTGCAGCCGGTCATAGGCGTCGACATTGTAGGTGTGCTCGCCGACGATGGCGCCGACGATGTGCATCGGGTCGATGCCATAGGCGCTTGCCGCCTTCTTGATCTTGCCGCGCAGGTCGGGGTCGTTCTGCAACAGCGCGTAGACTTTGCGATACTTCGCCTGGAAGCTGGTGTTGGTCGCCTGGGTGCGGCGGCTGGAGGCGCCGGGAATGTCGGGCTGCTCGGCATTGCGGTTTCCCGGCGGCACCAGTGTCGCCGCGTCGGCGGCGAACAGCGTCGCCGCCAGCGTCAAGCCGAGAATGACCAGGATGAGTTTTTTCATGCGCCGCCGCCTAGAGAATTGCCGCGCAAACTAGGTAAAGCACCTGGTCGAGTCGAGAGCGCCTCTTCATCCGGCGAGACGAAAGGTGGCCAGATGGTACCATCTGGCCACACATGGCTCCTGCCGGAGTTTTTACTCGATGCCGCGCCGGACCGCTCCGGCGTCTTCGTTCAGAGGATGAACCGCGACAGATCGGTGTTTCTGGAGAGGTCTCCGACATGCTTCTGCACATAAGCAGCATCGATGGTGACGGCCGTGCCGTTGCGGTCGGGCGCATCATAGGAGATCTCGTCCAGCACCCGCTCCATCACCGTCTGCAGCCGCCGCGCGCCGATATTCTCGATGCTGGCGTTGAGGTCGACGGCGACGCCGGCCAGCGAATCGATGGCGTCGTCGGTGAAGGTCAGCTCGACGCCTTCGGTTTTCATCAGCGCGATGTACTGCTTGATCAGGCTGGCCTCCGTCTCGGTCAGGATGCGGACGAAATCGTCCTTCTCCAGTGCACGCAGTTCGACGCGGATCGGCAGGCGGCCCTGCAATTCCGGCAACAGGTCCGACGGCTTCGAGACGTGAAACGCGCCCGAGGCGATGAACAGGATATGGTCCGTCTTCAACGGCCCGTATTTGGTCGCCACCGTGGTGCCCTCGACCAGCGGCAGCAGGTCGCGCTGCACGCCTTCGCGCGACGGGCCGCCCGAAATGTCCGACCTGGCGGCAATCTTGTCGATCTCGTCGAGGAAGACGATGCCGTCATTTTCCGCTGCGTCCAGAGCCCGGCGCACCACCTCGTCCTGGTCGAGCAACTTGTCGGACTCGTCGCTGACCAGCAGGTCGTAGGATTCCTTCACCGTCGTCTTGCGCAGCTTGGTCTTCTTGCCGCCCATTGCCTTCGACAGCATGTCGTTGATGTTGAGCACGCCGATATTGGCGCCCGGCATGCCGGGAATTTCGAAGCCGGGCATGCCGCCATTGCCGGTGTCGGCCACCTCGATTTCGATTTCCTTGTCGTCGAGTTCGCCGTCGCGCAGCTTCTTGCGGAAACTATCGCGCGTCGCCGGGCTCGCCGTCTTGCCGACCAGCGCTTCCAGCACCCGTTCCTCGGCGTTGACATGGGCGCGTGCCTTCACGTCCTCGCGCATCTTTTCGCGCACCAGCCCGATGGCGATTTCGACCAGGTCACGGATGATCTGCTCGACGTCGCGGCCGACATAGCCGACTTCGGTGAACTTGGTCGCCTCGACCTTGACGAACGGCGCGCCGGCCAGCCGGGCCAGGCGGCGCGAGATCTCGGTCTTGCCGACGCCGGTCGGGCCGATCATCAGGATGTTCTTCGGCATCACCTCTTCGCGCATCTGGCCTTCGAGCTGCTGGCGGCGCCAGCGGTTGCGCAAGGCAATGGCCACGGCGCGCTTGGCGTCCTTCTGGCCGATGATGAAGCGGTCGAGTTCCGAAACGATTTCGCGGGGAGAAAATGTGCTCATATCACTAAATTCCACTTTGCCACTGCTTGATGGCCTCGAACGGATGCAGCAGCATGATCACGTTGAGTGTAAGATTGTCCCGGATAAGGTAGCCGGTACCCAGTTCGAAGAGGATGGCGAGGCTAACGATCACCCATATAGGTAGCCTTCGCGCCATCACAAATCCCAGCACCATGGCCAGTGTGTCGGACACCGAATTGATGATCGAGTCGCCGTAATAATCGAGCGAAATGGTGCCGGCGCGGTAGCGCTCGATGATGAACGGGCTGTTTTCGAGGATTTCCCAGCCGCCCTCGACGAGGACGGCGAATGCCAGCCGCAAGCCGATCGGCGAGCGCGGGAACAGGAACCGGGCCAGCGCATAGAACAGGAAGCCGTGGATGATGTGCGAGAAGGTGTACCAGTCCGAAATGTGCTGGGAATTCTCCGAACTGTTCACCACGCCATGCCACAGCTTGACATAGCCGCAGGTGCAGATCGGCGGATGGCCCATCAGATAGAGCGTGAGAGCCTGGGCGGCGAGCAGGCCGGCGACGATCAGCAACCCCATCCGCCAGCTGTCCTCGTAGGCCGAAAGGCCCTTGTCCTCGCTGGATATGACCATGCCCTGGATTACCCCTCTTGCGCGTCTTCGGCATCGATCGCCATCAGCACGACGTCGCCATAGATCGACTGCCTGCGATCAATGGCCCGGAAACCCGCCTTTTCATAGGCGCGGATGGCCCTGAGATTGGCGGGGTCGGGATCGATGATGACACGGGGCACGCCTTCCTCGAACAGGTCTTCGACGAACTGACGCACGATGGCCGAGCCATGGCCGATGCTGATCAGTTCCGGCCGGCCGATCGAGACATCGATGCCCAGCGTGCCGAACGGCTGATCGGCATAGGGATGGCCGTCTTCCATATGCGGGTCATAGCTCTGCAGATAGGCGATCGGCTTTCCGTCGAGCTCAACGATCAGCGGCTCGACGGAAATCGAGTCTATGTGATCGGCAATCTCCGCGATTTCCGTCTCAGGATCATCCCACCATTCTGCAACATGCGGCTCGGCGAGCCAGCCGGCGATCATCGGCAGGTCCTTTTTGGTCACCGGCCGAAAATCGTAGCTACTTTCTTGTTTGACCATGATCTTTTCCGAAAACCGGTTCCCACCTTGCGGGGTCATGGTCTGGTTCAGGCGGCATCGAGCGTTTCGACGACGAAATTGTTGTTGGTGTAGACGCAGATATCGGACGCGATCTGCATCGCCCTGCGGGCGATCTCCTCGGCATCCTTGTCCGTATCCATCAGCGCGCGCGCCGCGGCCAGCGCATAATTGCCGCCCGAACCGATGGCCATGACGCCATGTTCTGGTTCCAGCACATCGCCATTGCCGGTCAGCGCCAGCGAGACCGACTTGTCGGCGACCAGCATCATCGCCTCCAGCCGGCGCAGATAGCGGTCGGTGCGCCAGTCCTTGGCGAGCTCGACGCAGGCGCGCGTCAGTTGGTCGGGATATTGTTCGAGCTTGGCTTCGAGGCGTTCCAGCAGCGTGAAGGCGTCGGCGGTGGCGCCCGCGAAACCGGCAATCACATTGCCGCCCTTGCCGATGCGGCGCACCTTGCGGGCATTGCCCTTCATGATGGTCTGGCCCAGGCTGACCTGGCCGTCGCCGGCGATCACCACCTTGTTGCCCTTGCGCACCGTCACGATGGTCGTGGCGTGCATGGTCAATTCATTGGACATTTCTTGGCTCCGATTCGCACCATCCCTTCAAAAGGCGATTTGGCGCGGTACGAGTGACTTTGATCGGCCATATGTATGCACGGGGCCAATGATTGCAAACCGCTCGATAGCGGCCGGGATCGCAACTGGCAATCGCCGGATCATGCTGCTAGAAGGCTCTCGTTTTCAAGCCAGCGAGCGCTTGAGGCCCGTGAACCGGTCACGATCTGAACCACTGGCACAAGGATAGAGTGATGGCGCCTCGTTCCGCCGATGCAAGCCGCAAGACTGGGGAAACCGACATCTCGGTGTCGATCCATGTCGACGGCTTTGGCAAATCGGACATCGCCACCGGCGTCGGCTTCTTCGACCATATGCTGGACCAGCTTTCCCGCCATTCCCTGATCGACATGACCGTCAGAGCAACGGGCGACCTGCATATAGACGACCACCACACGGTCGAGGACACCGGCATCGCGCTCGGGCAGGCCTTGACCAAGGCGTTGGGCGAGCGGCGCGGCATCATGCGCTACGCCTCGATCGACCTTGCCATGGACGAGACGCTGACGCGCGCGGCGATCGACGTGTCGGGCCGCCCCTTCCTGGTCTGGAACGTGTCGTTCTCGTCGCCCAAGATCGGCACCTTCGACACCGAACTGGTGCGCGAATTCTTCCAGGCGCTGGCGCAGAACGCCGGCATCACGCTGCATGTCACCAACCATTATGGCGCCAACAACCATCATATCGCCGAGACCTGCTTCAAGGCGGTGGCGCGCGCGCTGCGCGCCGCGCTCGAGCGCGATCCGCGCCAGCCTGACGCGGTTCCCTCCACCAAGGGTTCTTTGAAGGGATAGCCTCATGACCGCCTATGTCGTGATGGAGCCACCTGGCCGCAGCGAGAACGTCGACACGACGACCTTAGTCCGCGACGGCTTCACCTGGCTCGGCCTGCTTGTGCCGCCGCTGTGGCTTGCCTGGCACCGGCTGTGGGTCGAAGCGGCGCTCGCCTTTGTCGTCATGGGCGTGCTGTCGATGCTTGGCGAGAGACTTGGGCTCGGTGTGGCCGGCTCGCTTTTGTCGCTGCTCGTCTCGCTCTATGTCGGACTGGAAGGACAGGGCTTGCGCATCGCGGCACTGCGCCGCCGCGGTTGGCATGAGTGGGGCGTCGTCGAGGCCGGCTGGCTCGCCGACGCCGACATGCGCTATGCCCTTGAGGTCGAAGGGCTTTCGGATGAAGCGGCACCCGCGCCGCGCATCGTCCCAGATGCCGCTTTGGCGCGCCCGGCACAGCCAGGCATGGCGCTGGGGCTGACCCACATTCCGGGACGGCGCTGAGATGCGGGTTGCGATCATCGATTACGGTTCGGGCAATCTGCGCTCGGCCACCAAGGCCTTCGAGCGCGCCGCGCGCGAGGCCGGCATCGCGGCCGAGATCGACCTGACGGCCGATGCCGACCGGGTGCGCACCGCGGACCGCATCGTCCTGCCCGGCGTCGGCGCTTACGCCGATTGCGCGGCCGGCCTGCGTGCCGTGGACGGCATGTGGGAGGCGGTCGAGGACGTCGCCATCGCCAAGGGCCGGCCTTTCCTGGGAATTTGCGTCGGCATGCAGCTGATGTCCGAGCGCGGCCTCGAAAAGACCGTCACCAACGGGTTCGGCTGGATATCGGGCGACGTCAAGGAGATCACGCCTTCCGATCCGGCGCTGAAGATCCCGCAGATCGGCTGGAACACGATCGAATTGAGGCATAAGCACCCATTGTTCTCCGGCATTCCGACCGGCGCGGCGGGACTGCATGCCTATTTCGTCCACTCCTACCATCTCGACGCAAAAAAACCGGACGAGATCCTCGCGGTCGCCGACTATGGGGGCCCGGTGACGGCCACGGTCGCCCGTGACAATCTCGCTGGCACGCAGTTCCATCCTGAGAAGAGCCAGGCGCTGGGCCTGGCGCTGATCACCAATTTCCTGCGCTGGAGGCCCTGAACCATGAGCAAGAAGGGCTACTGGATGGTAATGCTGACGGTGACAGATCCGGAAGGGTATCAGCGTTACCGCGACGCCATCGGCGACGCGGTTTCGTCTTTCGGAGGCCGCTATCTTGTGCGCGGCGGACAAGTGACCAATCCCGAAGGATCGGAATTTGACAGGCAGGTGGTGGTCGAGTTCGACTCTTATGAAACCGCGCTCAGCTGCTATCGATCGCCAGCCTACCAGACAGCGTTGCAGAACAGGCTGGCGGCTTCGACCGGACATTTCGCGATCGTCGAGGGTGCCTGAGTGATCCTGTTTCCAGCCATCGACCTCAAGGACGGCCAATGCGTGCGGCTGAAGCACGGCGATATGGCGACCGCGACGATCTACAATGATGACCCCGCCGCGCAGGCAAAAGCCTTTGAAGAGCAGGGCTTCGAGTGGCTGCATGTCGTCGACTTGAACGGCGCCTTCCAGGGCCAGAGCGTAAACAGCGCCGCGGTCGGAGCCATCCTGAAGGCGACCAGGAACCCGGTGCAGCTCGGCGGCGGCATTCGCACGCTGGAGCAGATCGAGGATTGGCTCGACCGTGGGCTGGCCCGCGTCATTCTCGGCACGGTGGCGGTGCGCGATCCCGATCTGGTAAGGCAGGCCTGCAAGGCATTTCCGGGCAAGGTCGCCGTCGGCATCGACGCCAAGGGCGGCAAGGTGGCGGTCGAAGGCTGGGCGGAAGCCTCGAGCCTCGGCGTCATCGAACTGGCGAGGAAATTCGAAGGCGCGGGCGTCGCCGCCATCATCTATACCGACATCGACCGCGACGGCGTGCTGACCGGCATCAACTGGGACGCCACCATCGACCTTGCCGACGCGGTGTCGATCCCGGTCATCGCCTCGGGCGGACTGGCCTCGATCGCCGACATCGTGCGCATGACCATGCCCGATGCGAAAAAACTCGAAGGCGCGATCTCGGGCCGTGCCCTCTATGACGGCCGCATCGATCCCACAGAGGCGCTGGCGATCCTGCGGGGCCGGCCGGCGATGGAGGCGCGGTCGTGAAAGTTTCGCTCATCCTGGCCTCCTATGACAGCGGCCACTATCATGGCGGCATGGGCCAGGGGCCCGACGCGCTGATATCGGGCGGGCTCGTCGATGCCCTGACCCTTGCCGGCCACGACGTCACGGTCGAGGATATCGGCAGGGTCGGCGACGGCCAGGAGCGCGAGATCGCCACGGGTTTTGCCGTCTGCAACGCCGTCTCGGGCGAGGTCCGCATGGCCCGCGACAGGGGGCGGTTCCCCATTGTGCTGGCCGGAAACTGCCTGACGTCAGCCGGCGCGGTCGCCGGCGAAGGCGCCGACGCCATCATCTGGGCAGACCAGCACGGCGACCTCAACACGCCGGAGACGTCCGTCTACGGCTTTCTCGACGGCATGGCGCTGTCGACGGTGCTCGGCCTGTGCTGGCGTCCGATGGCGGCCGCCATTCCCGGCTTCAGGCCGATCGATCCCGCGCGCTGCGTGCTCGTCAACGCCCGCGATCTCGATCCGGCGGAGGAAGAACTACTCGAAACATTGCCTGTCATCCGGACGGAATGTCCAGGCGTGGCGCAAGCGACGGAAAAACTGAAGGCCGCCGGCGCCAACAGCGTGCACATGCATCTCGATCTCGACGTGCACGATCCCAAGGCGCTGCAGGCCAACCGTTACGTCACATCAGGCGGACCGAACCCGGAGCAGCTGCGCGACGCGGCCTGCGCCATGGCGCTTGCGGTACCGGTCGTCGGCATCACCGTTTCCGCTTACGATCCGGCCTTCGATGCCCAAGCCGATGTGCCGCCGTTGGTCGGTCAGCTGCTCAACGATCTGCTTGCCACGATAGAGGGCCGCTGATGCTGAAAGCCCGCGTCATCCCTTGCCTCGACGTCAAGGACGGCCGTGTCGTCAAGGGCGTCAATTTCGTCGACCTCATCGACGCCGGCGATCCGGTGGAGGCCGCCAAGGCCTATGATGCCGCCGGCGCCGACGAACTCTGCTTTCTCGACATCACCGCCTCGTCGGACAATCGCGAGACCATCTTCGACGTCATCGCCCGCACCGCGGAACAATGCTTCATGCCGCTGACCGTCGGCGGCGGCGTGCGCCAGGTGGCCGACATCCGAAAATTGCTGCTGGCCGGGGCCGACAAGGTCTCGATCAACACGGCGGCGGTGAAGAACCCGGATTTCGTCGCCGAAGCGGCCGACAAGTTCGGCAACCAATGCATCGTCGTCGCCATCGACGCCAAGAAAGTCTCCGGCCCCGGCGAGGCCGACCGCTGGGAGATCTTCACCCATGGCGGGCGCGAGAAGACCGGCATCGACGCCGTGGAATTCGCGCGGAAAATGGTCGATCGCGGCGCCGGCGAGATCCTGTTGACCTCGATGGACCGCGACGGCACCAAGGCCGGCTACGACATCGCGCTGACCCGCGCGGTGTCGGACGCGGTGCGCGCGCCGGTCATCGCTTCGGGTGGCGTCGGCACGCTCGACCACATGGTCGAAGGCATTCGCGACGGCCGTGCGGGTGCTGTGCTGGCGGCGTCCATTTTCCATTTCGGCACCTACACCATCGCCGAAGCCAAGGCGCATATGGCCAAGGCCGGCCTGCCGATGCGGCTGGACTCGCTGGGCAACAGGTCCTAGAGCATGCTCCCGAAGCCGGCTTTCGGGAAAAACCCGGCTTAAACAAGAAGATAGATCGACATGGCCGAGTTTTCGCTCTCCGACCTGGAAAAAATCGTCAGCGACCGCGCCCATTCCGGCGATCCGGATTCGTGGACGGCCAAGCTTTACGCCCGGGGCATCGACAAGGCGGCGCAGAAACTCGGCGAGGAGGCGGTCGAGACCGTGATCGCCGCCGTCAAGGGCGACAAACAGGGCCTCGTTTCCGAAAGCGCCGATCTTATATATCATTGGCTTGTCGTTCTCGGCATCTCGGGTGTCCCGTTGAACGACGTGCTCAAGGAGCTCGAAGCCCGTACCGGGCGTTCGGGCATCGCCGAGAAGGCGTCGCGGCCCAAGGGCTGATCGGGAGGAAGGGCAGGTATCTCGATGGATCAGCTCGCGCCAACCGAGAAATACTCTCCGTTTCGCTTCTTCTCGGCCGAGCAATGGTCGCGGTTCCGCGCCGATACGCCGCTGACGCTGAGCGAGGACGAGTTCCGCCGCCTGCGTTCGCTCAATGACCCGGTCGACCTCGAAGAGGTCAAGCGCATCTATCTGTCCTTGTCGCGGCTTTTGTCGGCGCATGTCGAGGCGAGCCAGCTTCTGTTCCGGCAGCGCCAGGCTTTCTTCAACGCCGCCGACGTGGCCAAAACGCCTTTCATCATCGGCATTGCCGGTTCTGTCGCGGTCGGCAAATCGACCACGGCGCGCGTGCTGAAGGAATTGCTGGCGCGATGGCCGTCGAGCCCCAAGGTCGACCTCATCACCACGGACGGCTTCCTGCTGCCCAACGAGGTGCTGCGCCGCGAAAACCTGATGGAGCGCAAGGGTTTCCCCGACAGCTACGATGTCGGCGCGCTGCTGCGTTTCCTCTCGGGTATCAAGTCGGCGTTGCCCGATGTCCGCGCGCCGGTCTATTCGCACCTTACCTATGACGTCATCCCCGGCGAGTTCGTCACCATCGACCGGCCCGACATCCTGATCTTCGAAGGCATCAACGTGCTGCAGCCGGGCAAGCTGCCGCAGGACGGCAAGATCGTGCCCTTCCTGTCGGACTTCTTCGACTTCGCCATCTACATCGATGCCGACGAGAAGCTGATCCACAATTGGTATATTTCCCGCTTCATGCGGCTGCGCGAAACCGCCTTCCGCGATCCGGACTCCTTCTTCCACCGCTATTCGCAGCTGTCGGAGGATGCGGCCAAGGCGATCGCCGAGGGCCTGTGGACCAACATCAACCTGAAGAACCTGCGCGAAAACATCCTGCCGACGCGTGCCCGCGCCGACTTGATCCTGCGCAAGGGCGCCGACCACCTGATCGAGGAAGTGGCGCTGCGCAAGTTGTAGCCGATAGACTGGGCGTAGCGGGCGCTCCACAAGCCCGCCACGCCGCTGTTTATGTGTCAGCCATTGGCGAACGGCACGGCGACATAGATCTGGGTGTCACCACGCTCGACCAGAAGCAGCACCGATTTGCGTCCGGATTTGCCGGCTTGGGCAATCGCCTGGGTCACCTGCCTGGCGCTCTTCACCGGAGCCTGGTTGACGGCGACGATGACATCGCCCGGCTGGATGCCGGCAGTCGCTGCCGGCTTGTCGGGATTGACGCTCGCAACCACCGCGCCGTGCTCGTTCTCGGGGAGGTTCATCTGCTGGCGGATGTCCGGCGTGATATCCATCAAGCCGAGGCCGACGGCCGGCACGCGGGAGCCCTGTTCGGCGCCCGGCGCGCTGGAGTCATCCGTCGATGCCGTTTTCACATCGTCGCTGTTGCGCCCGACCTCCACCGAGATCTGCATGGCCTTGCCCTTGCGCCAGACATCCAGTCTCTCCTTGGCACCCGGCGCGACGTCGGCGACGGCTCGTGACAGGTCCTTGGGATCCTTAACGTCCTGGCCGGCGAAGCCGGTGATGACGTCACCGGTCTCGACGCCGGCCTTGGCCGCGGGCGAGCCGTCATTGACCTGCGAGACCAAGGCACCGCTGGGACGGTCCAGCCCGATGGCGCTTGCCACATCCGGGGTGACGGGCTGGATCTCGACGCCGAGATAGCCGTATTCGATGTTGCCGCCCTTCATCAGCTTGGCGACCACCTTCTCGGCCTGGTCCGACGGAATGGCGAAACCGACACCGACGCTGCCGCCATTGGGCGAATAGATCGCCGTGTTGATGCCGACGACATTCCCGTTGACGTCCACCAGCGGGCCGCCGGAATTGCCGTGATTGATCGGCGCGTCGATCTGGATGAAATCGTCGAAGGGCCCGCTATGCAGGTCGCGGCCACGCGCCGAGACGATACCGGCCGTTACCGTGGTGCCGATGCCGAACGGATTGCCGATCGCCAGCACCTGGTCGCCTGTCATGAGCTTGTCGGAGTCGCCCCATTTCACGGTTGGCAACGACTTGCCGGCGTTGATCTTCAGCACGGCGAGGTCGTTCTTGGCATCGTGACCGACCAGCTTGGCCGGGAGCTCCGTGCCGTCGTCGAGCGTGACCTTTATCGAGGAAGCGCCGTCGACGACATGGTTGTTGGTGACGATGGTGCCGTCGGCACCGACGATGAAGCCCGAACCGAGCGCTTCGGCCCGCGGCAACCGCTGTTGCGGAGGCGTCTTGGGAGCGGGCATGCCCTGATCGCCGAAGAACTGGCGGAAATAGTCGTCGAAGGGCGAGGCGCCATCGAAGGGCGACGCTTCGTTCATTGCTTCCGGCTGTCCTTTCATGACCGTGGTCACGGTCACGACGGCCGGCTTGGTCGTGGCCACGATCGGCGCCAACGAACCGCTCGGGGCCGTGGTCCCGGCAACGGGGGTCTGCGTCGTTGCAACCGTGTTGCCCGTGCCGACGCCGTTCGCGCTGTCGGCGAATGAGACGACAAAGGGAGAAACCAGCAGCGCGGCGCCCAGCAGGGCGGCGATGCGATGCCTACGAAGAATGCTCAGGTTTGACATGGTCGTTCTGTCCGGGCGAGGGGTTGATCCGCGCCGCGGGTCTTCCTGGGAGAAGTGCCCGTCAGCGTGCCGACGGCCCGGGTTGCCTGCCTCGCCACGCATGGCAGCCGGCCGGATCGACAACAACTATCTAGGGCGCCGATCTGCGCGATTTAGGGTTTTAGCCCGACCTTACGAAGATTTAATTCAGAGTGCGCTTACGGATCGCAGATAGGCCGACGCGATTTCGCGCATGCGCCCGCCGTCGAAGCTCGGGCCGTGGCCGCCATGGCCGATCCTGATCGGCAGGTCGAGCAGCCGGCGCATCGTGTTGCGATAGGCCTCCCGGTCGGAATCCGGCAAATCGTCGATCAGCGTGTCGTCATAGATGGCGTCGCCGCTGAAAAACAGGCCGTCGGCCTCATCGAAAAGCGCGATCGAATCCGGCGAATGTCCGGGGAGATGCAGCACCCGAAACCGGCGGTCTCCTAGATCGACCACGTCGCCTTCGTCGAGCATACGCGTCAACGGTGCCGGCGCTATCGCATAGTCGGCCGACTTCCAGCCAGGCGCCGGCAATTTCGAAACGGCGCCCTCGAGATCGTGGAACATGTAGGCGTAAGTCGCGGCCTCATCCATGCTCTCGAATTGCGCTGCGCTCATCCTTGGCCCGGCCCGCAGCGGAAATTCGTGCAGCGAGCCGACATGGTCGAGGTGGATATGGGTGGCGACGACCAGAAGCGGCTTGCCTTCGGGCGTCCTTATCTCCGGCGCCAGCGGACAGATGCCCATCCCGGTGTCGACCAGAAGGTCGGCGTCGCGGCCGGTGAAATGCCAGATATTGGCGCGCACATAGTCGTGCACGAACGGCTCGGTCAGCATCGTCGTCCTGCCGTCGACGATGCGCCTGGAGAACCAGCTATTCATCAGGTGTGAGCCTGGGCATCAAGTGTGAGCCGGGCATCGGGTGTGAGCCGGGCATCAAGCGGACCCGGCATCAGACGAACGGCTTTCCGACCTTGTATTTTTCCGGCACCAGCCGCTTGAGATAGGCCATTCCGGCCTCGGACAGCTGGTTGGCGTCGGGCTTCATGAAATCGTCGGGCATGTGGCGGGTCTTGCCGGCGACGTTCTTCAGCGGCACCTTCTTCAGCACTATCTTGCTGCCATCATATTGCAGCGCCACCGAGCCGCCGCCCTGTTCGGCGACGCCGACGGCAAAAGCGCCGGCATCGAAGGCCTCCTGCGCATCGACCGGGCTGATGGAGCCGACATAGCCGCGCGGCATGTAGCCGAGTGCGTCGACGCGGGCACGCTTGCCCGGCAGCCCCTCGGCCAATGCCCGTTCGAGCGCCGCCGGCAGGTCGCTGCCCGAGAGTTTGACGTTGCCGTGCTGGTCGCGCTCGAGCTTGTCCGCCGGCACCAGGCTTTCGACCAGCGCCTTGCCGTCGGCGGTGCTGACGCCTTCCGACACGGCGACGATGCAGCGCTTGTGGCGGTCGAGCGTGGCGCGCACGTCGTCGATGAAGCCGGCGGCGGAGAACGGCCGCTCCGGGACGTAGACCAGATGCGGGCCGCTGTCGGAATCGAGCTGCCAGGCCGCCGACGCCGCGGTCAGGAAGCCGGCATGGCGGCCCATGACGATGCCGACATAGATGCCAGGAAGCGCGCGAAAATCGAGATCGACGGACAGGAAGGCGCCAGCGACGAATTCGGCCGCGGACATGAAGCCCGGCGTATGGTCGTTTTCCTCGAGATCGTTGTCGATGGTCTTCGGCGCATGGACGAAAGCGATCTTGCCGCCGGCGGCATCGGTCAGGATCTGCTGCGTGCCCGAGGTGTCGTTGCCGCCGATATAGATGAAGGCGTCGGCGCCCGCCTTCTGCAGGCCTTTCAGGATGACCTCGCAATAGGCGGCATCCGGCTTGTCGCGCGTCGACCCGAGGGCAGCGCTCGGCGTCCCGGCGATCAGCCGCAGCCGGTCCTCGGGGATGGCGGAGAGGTCGACATAGTTGCCGTCACGGATGCCACGCACACCGTGCAAGGAGCCCAGCACCTTGGCACCGGGATGGCGCCTGCGGATCTCCAGCGCGGCGCCCACGACCGTCTGGTTGATGACGGCGGTCGGGCCGCCGCCCTGCGCGATAACGAAAGTTCCGGCCATGCTTGATGTCTCCCTGGAGCATGACGCCGAAAGAGACGGATTCGAATTTCAGGTCGAACGGACCTGAAATCATCCGGCTCTAGGCGATGGTTTTCAGGTCACCTTGGCCTGTCTTGCCGCATCGCGCAACGGGAGAAACGGAGGGCTGGACGATCACATGACGACGACGGGGTTTTTCTTCGAAACCCGGCTGTAGAGGTCGATGATGTCCTGGTTGATCAAGCGCACGCAGCCCGACGACATCGCCTGGCCGATGCTCCACCATTCCGGCGAGCCATGGATGCGGTAGCCGGTGTCCTTGCCGTCCTGGTAGATGTAGAGCGCACGCGCCCCGAGCGGATTGGTCAGGCCGCCGGGCTGGCCGCCCTGCCACTTCACCAGTTCCGGCTTGCGCTGGATCATTTCGGGCGGCGGCGTCCAGGTCGGCCACTCCCTGCCGTACTGGATGTTGGCGCGGCCGGACCAGCGGAAACCGTCCTTGCCGATACCGACGCCGTAGCGGATGGCGTCGCCACCCGGCTGGACGAGATAGAGCATGCGTTCCTTGAGATGCACGACGATGGTGCCGGGCGCCTCGCCGGTCGTATCGACGACGATCTGGCGACGGAACTCCGGCTTGACCTTGAGATAGGGCACCTCGGGCACGTTGAAGCCGTTATCCGTCAAGGAGGCATACATGACGTCGGGGCTGGTGATGTTCTTGTCGACGCTGATCGACGGCCGGATCGGCACCGAACCGGTGACCGTATCGTCGAGCTGCAGCGCCGGCAGATCGCCACCACCCGAGGTCGAGCAGCCGGCGACGCCGAGCAATGCCAAAGCGCCCGCCCCGGACAGGACGGCGCGGCGGGAAAGAAGAAGATCGGTTTCGACTGCGTCGCCGTTTCGTGGCGGCGTCGGACCTTGCGGCAACTCACGCATATACCCAAACCCTACGCTGTCGGCGGGAAGCACGGTCCGGCCGGATAGTGGGCATTTTCATCATTCATGGTTGATAAAGCGTGAATGCCTTGCGCTGCTTGCGTTTGCGCCTTGCCGAGGCGCCGCTCCGCCCTCCCGCGCGGTCGCCATTAAACATCTGCAAGACGTTGAAACCGTCATCAAGCTTTTTGCGGCTGGCGCAATTGACGTCGCGGTCCCGTAAGAGTCGTGCCGGTTGCCCGGCCGGAATACGCAAAAACAAGGATTCGGCCCCTTTACATTCTTCGGGAGCCAAGGATTTATCCTCTTCCTTGAGCTCAAAGGAGACGAGCATGTCCTTCGAAAACTGGGCCGCCTTCGCTGCCGCGTCGACCATCCTCCTCATCATCCCGGGCCCGACAATCCTTCTGGTCGTCTCCTATGCGCTGGGCCAGGGCTGGCGCACCGCTTTGCCGATGGCGGTCGGCGTGGCGCTCGGCGACTTCACCGCCATGACCTTGTCGATGCTGGGCATCGGCGCGCTGCTTGCCGCTTCGGCTGGTGTCTTCACCATCCTGAAACTGATCGGCGCCGGCTATCTGATTTATCTCGGGGTGAAACTGTTCCGCGCCGGCGGCGCGCTGAAGGCCGACCCCCGCACCGACGCGGTGTCGTCGGCCAAGATGATGGCGCATGCCTGGCTGGTCACGGCGCTCAACCCGAAAAGCATCACCTTCTTCGTCGCCTTCCTGCCGCAGTTCCTCGACCGGCACGCCGACTTCTGGACGCAGATGCTGATCTTCGAGACGACCTTCCTGGCGCTCGCCTTCGCCAACGCCTTCGGTTACGCGCTGATCGCGGCACGCGCCCGCAACGTGGTCCGCAATCCCAAGGCGATCCGCATCTTCAACCGTACCGGCGGCACGCTCCTGGTCGGCGCCGGCATCGCCACGGTGGCGATGCGTTCCGGCAATTGATGTCCCGACGCGGGTGAGGCCCGGAGGGCCTCACCATTTAACGCTGAAGCCCAGATTGCCCTCGAGGATGCGGCGTTTGTCGCCGCCGAGATTGGTGGTGTAGTCGCCGGTGGCGAAGATGCTGACCTTGTCGGTCACCTTGGCGACGATACCGCCGCCGAACTCGAACGAGGTCGACCTGCCCTCCGTCGAGATGTCGGTGGTGTCGAAACTGACACGATCGGTGCCGCCAAAATCATGCCAGATATTGGCCTTGAGGTAGGGCTGCAGCGCTATTCCATTGACAACGGACTCGCCCTGCAGCCGAGCCCCGATCCGGCCGGTGACGCGGCCCTCGCTATCGAAGGAAACCGACGAGAAACGATCCTTGGCATCGTCGAGCGACAGATGCTGCCAGATCAGTTGCGCCTGCGGTTCGAGCGTCCAGCCCTGCGCCAGCGCAATGGGATAGCCGCCCTCCAGCGAGGCGGTGACACCTGTTCCGCCAATGTCGATGCCGACATCGCGCGACGACGTCGCGTCGCCGCCGAAGAAGGTGGCCATGAGGACGCCGTCGAGATACCAGCCGCCTTGGCCGATGCGGGTCCAGTAACCGCCGACGCTGGTGCCGCTGACATCGATGCCGCCGACGGACAGATCATTCCGCCCCAGCGCCTGGCCGCGCACATCGCCCTTCATGCTGGCATAGGCGACGAACAGGCCGGCGCGATCGATCCCGCCCGACGCGGTTTCGCGTCCGAAGACGTCGAAGCCCGCCTGCAGGCCGAACAAGGTGCCGTCGAAGAACGGCGACACCGTTCCCGACCAGCCCACCTTGGCGTCCTGGCCGTAGATGCGGCCCCAGACCGGAGAGAGTTCGGTGTTCGACAACAGGCTCTGTTCGCCACGCCGTTCATGGAACGTGCCAAGTGTCGTCATCGCCAGATGCTCGGCCACAGGCGGCACCGCGGAATAGACCGGCACCTCGACGCGATAGAGCAGGATTTCCTCCCCTGCCGCGGGCATCGGAAGATCGGGCACGGCGGTCGGGACCGGCGGGGGCGGTGGCGGTGGATCAGCCGCCGGCGCCGGCGGCGGCGGCGGCGGCGGCACGGGCACCGGATCGCCAGCCTGCACCGGCGGCGTCGGATCGACCGGCGGAGTGTTGATGTCGCCCTCGGTCGGCGCCGGCACCGGCGGCAGCGCGGATGGCGGCGGCGGAGGTTCGGTCTCGGGCGGCACCGGTTCCGGCGCGGGTGTTGGTTCTGCCGCCGGCGGCGCCGCGGCCGGCGATGTCGGCGTTATCAGCGACGAGCGCAGATACCAGTTCTCCGCGCTGCCTGCGGTGACGCCACCCTTGAACAGATAATATTCGAAGGCGCCTGCCGCGACCGGCACGTCGAGCGCGAAGGCGCTTGAGGTGGAGGTGGCGCCGTTGACCGCCTGGACGACCATGATGCCGTCCTGCATCGTTTCGGCCCCCGCGCCGCCGACATTGACCACCGCGATGCCGGTCGAGCCGGAAGCCGTGCCGCCCGAAAGCACCAGCCTGTCCGACGCCGACGAATCATCGCCGAGCTCGGTCTGGATGAGCAGCAGGCCGCCGAGCCCGGTGTAATTGCCCGAAATCATCAGCCGGTCCGTCGCGCCGGTACTGCCATTGGTCAGGTCGATGCGGCCTGCATTGACGACGTCCGCAAGCTGGCCCGACGTAAAGGCCTGGATCGATGCGTTGAAGCCGCCGCCATAGAGCGTGCTCGCGGCATCGACATTGAGCGATCCCGTGCCGGTGCCGCTGTCTCCAAGCACGAGATTGCCGTCCAGCGTGAGCTGGGTGTCGTTGGTGGCGTCGACGGTCTCCCAGTTCTGGATCCGGCTGATGCCGTCGAGCTTGACGTTATCGAAGGTCAGCGTATCGGTGCCGAGACCGCCATTCAGCGCGTCGGCGCCGCCCAGATTGGCTTTGGTCAGGTTGCTCAGCTTTGCCGTATCGTTGTCGCCGCCGAGATCGACGGCGCCGTAAATGATGCCGCCACCATTCCAGGCGAAATTGTCGGCTCCGAAGCTCATCAGCACATCGCCGCCGACGGTGCCGCCCGTGATCGTCACGCTGTCGTTGCCGCCGCTGACGCTGATGTTGCCGCCGATCGTGCCGCCGGAGAGAATGATGGTGTCCTGGTCGAAGCCGGTGACCAGGTTGCGGTCGATGATGCCGCCCGACATGTTGAAATAGTTCTTGTCGAGCTTCATGTTGACGCGGCCGATGCGGCCGTCGGTGATCACGGCACGGTCGCCGTCGTCGAAGAAATCGACGATGCGCCCGCCGGTCATGGTGAAGGTGTCCAGCCCGTCGCCCTGGTTCAGCGAACCGACCTGGCCGCCGCTCATGTTGAAGTCGTCGATGCCGGCGCCCTGCTGGACATTGCCGGCGACGGTGCCGCCGCCGATGGCGAAGAAATCCGTGCCGTCGCCCTGATCGACCGTGCCGGTGATGGTGCCTGACTGCATGTTGATGCGGTCCGTGCCCGGGCCGAAGGTGACGTTACCGCTCACCTGGCCGGTGCCGCCGGCGGGAAAGTTCAGCGTGTTGTTGCCGATGGTGTCGTTGAGGCTGCCGCCCGAATCGCCACTATCGCAAGTGAAGACGTCATTGCCCGGAGACGGAACCAGCAGGCATGCCGCCAGGGCCGCGGAGTTCGGCAGCAACATAAGGGTCGTAGTTGCAAGTAACCTAATAAACCCAGCATTGATCCGCCTGGGCTTTCGCTGCAGCAAAGAAACAGCCCTGCCAATGTGCTCCGAACCGCTGTTCGGAACCTGTATTTCAAAATGCCGCATCGCGTCCCCTCTCAGATCGCGATTTCAAGCCCCTTACCCGCGCCGCAATCAAGCCACAATTCGTCCAGTTTTACAAAGCCTATTCTGTCTCCCATGGTTGATGAACTGCAAAAATGTCTGACATGCCGCGGCGCGACTCGTGAAATGGCGTAGCCGTGGCCTATGCTTTAAGATCACGCTGGACCGTGGGCATCATGCCCATTGGGCCTCGACCGGGGACTCTCGCATGGCCATCAGGGACGCATTTGGCCTGGCATTTTCGGGCGCGACGGAAGCTGGATTCGCGCCCTACGGCCAGGCCGTGCGCGAATTGCAGTGTTTCATTGGCGATCCCGTGAAATCCGTCGATCGCGCCATCGCGCAGGACCCCGGTTTTGTCATGGCGCATGTCTTCAAGGGCTACCTTTTCGGCCTTGCCACCGAACCGGAGGCGACGGCCGTGGCCAGGACCTGCCACGAGGCGGCGCTGCCGCTTGCCGCGACAACGCGTGAGCGGGCGCATGTCTCGGCCCTCGGCCACCTCGCCAACGGGCGCTGGCATCAGGCCTCCGGCATTCTGCAGGACATAGCGATCGATTTTCCGCTCGACGCCGTGGCGCTCCAGGTCGGACACCAGGTCGATTTCTTCACCGGCAACGCCCGCATGCTGCGCGACCGCATCGCCCGCGCCCTGCCGTCATGGCAGGCGGACATGCCGGGGTATCACGCCATTCTCGGCATGCAGGCCTTCGGACTCGAAGAGATGGCTGAGTATGCGCAGGCCGAAAGGCTCGGCCGTACGGCGGTCGAGATCGAACCGCGCGATGGCTGGGCGCAACATGCGGTCGCGCATGTGATGGAGATGCAAAGCCGGCAAAGGGACGGCATCGCCTGGATGCGTGCCGATCCCGAAGCCTGGACCAAGGACAGCTTCCTTCAGGTCCACAATTGGTGGCACCTGGCGCTGTTCCACTACGATCTCGGCGAGACCGGCGAGGTGCTGGCGCTCTATGACGGGCCGATCTATGGCAGCAGATCGACGCTGGCGCTCAACATGGTCGATGCATCGGCGATCCTGTGGCGGCTTCACCTCGGCGGCGTCGACGTCGGCGACCGCTGGACGGCGCTAGCCGCCAATTGGGTGCCCAAGGCCGCTGCCTCCAACTATGCCTTCAACGACGCCCACGCGATGATGGCCTTTGTCGGCGCCGGGCTCGATGCTCCGGCCCGGACCTTGCTCGGGGCACAGCGCGAAGCGATGCGGGGCGGTGACGACAATGCCGCTTTCACGCGGGATGTCGGCCATCCCCTGACGCTTGCGATCAAGGCGTTCGGAGAGGGCAACTACGCCGAAACCATCCGACTGATCCGGCCGATCCGGACCATCGCCCATCGATTTGGCGGCAGCCACGCGCAGCGCGACGTCATCGATCTGACGCTGATAGAGGCCGCCTTGCGTGCCGGCGACGGTGCACTGGCCAGGGCGCTGACGACGGAGCGCTCGACCGTACGCCCGGACAGTCCGCTGTCGGCGCTGTTTTCGAGACGTGCCGCCGATTTGTCAGAGAATTGACCCGGAGCGGATCTTGCCTTAAAAACTGGCTCAAACATATTTTTCGGGTTCCGAAAAAAATAAGAACGTGGGAGGAAACCATGTATCTCGGCCTCGACCTGGGCACATCGGGCGTCAAGGCGCTGCTGATCGATGCCGGACAGGGCGTCATCGGCTCCGGCCATGGCACGCTTGATGTTTCTCGCCCTCATCCGGGCTGGTCCGAGCAGGATCCCCTGCACTGGATACGCGCCTGCGAAGACGCGATCGCCGAACTGAAGGCGGCACATCCCGGGCAGTTCGCCGCAATCAAGGGCATCGGCCTGTCGGGCCAGATGCATGGCGCGACCTTGCTCGATGCGGCCGATCAGGTGTTGCGGCCCTGCATCCTGTGGAACGATACGCGCAGCCATGTCGAGGCGGCGGCACTGGACGCCGATCCGCGCTTCCGCGCGCTCACCGGCAACATCGTCTTTCCCGGCTTCACCGCGCCCAAGCTCGCCTGGGTGAAGAACAACGAACCCGCTGTCTTCGCCAAGGTGGCAAAGGTGCTTTTGCCCAAGGATTTCCTGCGGCTCTGGCTGACCGGCGAGCATATTTCGGAAATGTCGGATTCGGCAGGCACGTCCTGGCTCGATGTCGGCAAGCGGCGCTGGTCTTCCGAGTTGCTTGCGGCGACCTCGCTTGAGGAAAAGCAGATGCCGTCGCTGGTTGAGGGCACGGAAAAAGCCGGCGCCCTGCGCGCCGGACTCGCGTCGCGGTGGGGCATCGCGGCCGGCACTCCGGTGGCTGGCGGCGCCGGCGACAATGCGGCTTCCGCCTGCGGCATGGGCACGGTCGGCGCCGGCCACGCTTTTGTCTCGCTCGGCACATCGGGCGTGCTGTTTGCCGCCAACGCCGCCTATCTGCCCAACCCGGCCAGCGCGGTGCACACCTTCTGTCATGCGCTGCCCAACACCTGGCACCAGATGGGCGTCATCCTGTCGGCAACCGATTCGCTCAACTGGCTGTCGGAGATCACGGGCAAGGGCGCGGGCGAACTGACATCGGAACTTGGCGAGATGCTGAAGGCGCCGACCGGCGTATCCTTCCTGCCCTATCTCTCGGGCGAGCGGACACCACACAATGATTCCGCCATTCGCGGCTCGTTCACCGGCCTGGCGCATGAATCGGGCCGCGCAGTGCTGACACAGGCCGTGCTCGAAGGCGTCGCCTTTGCCTTCCGCGACAGCCTGGAGGCATTGAAAACCGCCGGCACGACCTTGACGCGCGTGACCGCGATCGGCGGCGGCTCGCGCTCGCGCTACTGGCTGAAGGCGATCGCCACCGCGCTGCAATTGCCGGTGGATATTCCGGCTGATGGCGATTTCGGCGCTGCGTTTGGAGCGGCCAGACTTGGCCTGATCGCCGCGACCGGCGCCGATCCGCTGGCGGTGTGCTCCGCGCCGAGGACAGATGCGACGATCGAGCCGGATGCAGCTCTTGGCGGCGCCTTCGCCGATGCCTATCACCGCTACCGCGCGCTCTATCCGGCGATCAAGGCCGTAACCGCATGAATTGGCGCCAGGCCCCCCCCTCTGGCCTGCCGGCCATCTCCCCCTCAGGGGGGGAGATCGACAGTGTTGATGGCTATGCCAACCCTGGAATGCAGGCGAATGGCGAAGGCGGAAAAATCAGCCAATCTCCCCCCCTGAGGGGGAGATGGCCGGCAGGCCAGAGGGGGGCGCCTCGCACCTCCCCAACCCAATCAGCCTCACTGCGCCGGCACCTTGTCGAGGAAGCCGGTGACGCTCTTCAGGCGGCCGTTCTCGATGATGCCGATGTCGGTGCCTTCGATGACGGAAGCAGTGCCCTCGGGCCCGAGATTCCAGGAGAAGCGGATCTTGTCGGCAAAGCCGTCCGGCGTGCCCTTCAGCGAGAAGCGGAAGCCGGCAAAGCGCTGCTGGACGCCGCCGATCAGCGCCGCGATGCCTTCATGGCCGTCACCCTGCATGAGCGGATCGCGATAGCTGACGTCCTCGGTGAAGACAGCCTTGAGCAAGGCCGCCCGGCGGTCGGCATCGCTTTCGTTCCAGGCGGTGATGTAGTTCACGGCGATCGTGTCGAGGTCGGTCATGGTCTGTCTCCTTCGTTTGACGGTTTTGACAGGACCGTTTTCGACCAGCCTCGGCGTGAAACCAATTACGCCTGAGGTAATCGGGCAAACCTATCTTGGAGAGGAAGAGAACCATGAGCAGCGGCTTTTTCGGCGATATCCAGACAATCAAATATGAAGGACCGGATTCGACCAATCCGCTGGCCTACCGTTTCTACAATCCCGACGAAGTGGTGGCCGGCAAGCGGCTGGAAGACCATCTGCGCTTTGCCGTCGCCTACTGGCATTCCTTCGCCTGGCCGGGCGGCGACCCGTTCGGCGGCCAGACCTTCGACCGTCCCTGGTTCCCCAAGGCCGGCGGGATCGACACGATGGAACTGGCGAAACTCAAAGCCGATGTCGCCTTCGAGATGTTCTCGCTGCTCGGCGCTCCCTATTTCTGCTTCCACGACGCCGATGTGCGGCCCGAGGGCAAGGATTTTTCCGAAAGTGCGGCACGCCTCGATGAGATCGCCGATTATTTCGCCGGCAAGATGAAGCAGACCGGCGTCAAGCTTTTGTGGGGCACGGCGAACCTGTTCTCCAACCGCCGCTTCATGTCGGGCGCGGCGACCAATCCCGATCCGGATGTGTTCGCCTACGCGGCCGCGACGGTGAAGAGCTGCATCGACGTCACCAAGCGGCTGAAGGGCGAGAACTACGTGCTGTGGGGCGGGCGCGAGGGTTATGAGACGCTGCTCAACACCGATCTTGCCCGCGAGCAGGAACAGGCCGGCCGTTTCCTGAACCTCGTCGTCGACTACAAGCACAAGATCGGCTTCAAGGGCACGATCCTGATCGAGCCGAAGCCGCAGGAGCCGACAAAACACCAGTATGACTACGACGTCGCGACCGTCTACGGCTTCCTCAAGCGCTTCGGCCTGGAGAAGGAGGTCAAGCTCAACATCGAGCAGGGCCACGCCATCCTGGCCGGCCACTCCTTCGAGCACGAACTGGCGCTGGCCAATGCGCTCGGCGTCTTCGGCTCGATCGACATGAACCGCAACGACTACCAGTCGGGCTGGGACACCGACCAGTTCCCCAACAACGTGCCGGAAATGGCGCTGGCATATTACCAGGTGCTCCAGGCCGGCGGTTTCAAGACCGGCGGCACCAATTTCGACGCCAAGCTGCGCCGCCAGTCGCTCGACCCGCAGGACCTGCTGATCGGCCATATCGGCGGCATGGATTCCTGCGCGCGCGGCCTCAAGGCGGCAGCGAAGATGGTAGAGGACAAGGCGCTGTCGGGTCCGCTCGCCGAGCGCTATGCCGGCTGGAACAGCGCCGAGGCCAAGGCGATGCTGTCGGGCAAGCGGACGCTGGAAGAGATCGCCGAGCGCGTGGTGAAGAAGAAGATCGAGCCGCAACCGCGCTCCGGCCGCCAGGAACTGCTCGAAAACATCGTCAACCGCTACGTCTGACGCTGCCTGACCGTCGGCAATCCAAGCCGGCGCACTATGCGATTCGAAAGCTTGGCGCGCGGAAACTTTCTGCGCGCCATGCTGAAATCGACGACAAGGTTTTGCCCCTTGCCGCCTCTCAATGACCTCGCTCTTGCCTTCAAACTGCCGTCACGAATCTCGTATAGGTATGGCTCGTGGCGGGAGAGGAAGAAGGAGGCGAACCGATATGCAGAACGAACGTGAAATCGACGCCCTGCTCTCACCTGGCGAGGCCGGATCGATCATCGACCGGCTGATGGCAATGCCGCATCCCAGGGATGGCGCGCGCCGGTCCAACGAATGGGATCGTGCTGTTGCCAGCCGTTTCGAGACCCATCTGGCCAGACAGATGCGCTCGCAGATCGATGGCGGCAGCGACCGGCAAAACGCCGCCTGAGCCGCCTGGATTCAACCTCGGCGAAGCCTGACAGGGGCTTCGCCAAAAGCCCTTGAAAATGCTCTCGAAAAGGCCGCGGCAGACGAGAACCCCGTCCGCCCGGCGATATCCGCCATGGCGATCCGCGTGTCGACAACGAGCCGGCGCGCGGCGCCCAGGCGCAGCCTGAGATAGTAGGCGCCCGGCGTCTCGCCGATCGACTTGCGAAAGATGCTTTCCAGGGTGCGCGCCGTCACCCCGGCGCGCTTGGCCACCGCGTCGATGGTCAGCGGCTGGTCGACATGCGCTTCCATCAAGCGGATCGCTTGCGCCAGCCGCGGATCGTAGCCGTCGAGCCGGCCGAGCGAGACCAGCGGCTGGGCATCAGTCGCGGCACGCGCCTGGTCGTAGATGAAGACGCTGGCGACATCGAGCGCCACCGCCATGCCGAGCCGCGTGCGAATCAAGTGCAGCATCAGGTCGAAGGTCGGCGAGGCGCCGCCCGAGGTGAACACCGGCCCGTCGATGACATAGCGGTCCGGCCGGACATCGACGCCGGGAAAAGCCGACGAAAAATCCTCCATGTCTTCCCAATGGGTGGTGGCGCTGCGGCCCTCCAGCAGGCCGGCGCGCGCCACCAGCCAGGTGCCGGCCTCGACGCCGCCGCACGCGCGGGCCGCCCGCGCCGCCCTCCGCAAGCCTGAAAGCAGGGCCGACGTCGCGTAGTTCTGGGTGCCGAAACCGGCGACGACGACGAGAACGTCGGTTGTCTCCTTGGCGTCGAAACGGCCGCTGACCGCCACAGGCAGGCCGCAGGTGGTAACCGGCGCCTCGCCTGTCACCGAGACCAGTTTGAAATCGAACAGGGTTTCGCCGGAAATGCGATTGGCGGCGCGCAGCGGGTCGACGGCGGAGGCGACGCACATGATAGAGGAGCCGGAAAACACCAGGAACGTTACCTTGAGGGTCTCACGTTCGGCGCGAAAGACGAACTTTTCGCTTTTGATCATGTCCCCTTCGTAAAACGCAAAGCAGCTTTGATCAAGTCGAGCGATGGTAGGGGCTGTTTCGAATGGGAGGAGAGTTTCGATGCCGCTCGCGATGAACCGTGAGGTTTTCATTACCTGTGCCGTGACCGGGTCCGGCGGCTCGCAGGATCGCTCACCCCACGTACCGCGCTCGCCCAAGCAGATCGCCGATTCGGCGATCGACGCGGCCAAGGCCGGCGCTGCCATCGTCCATTGCCATGTGCGCGACCCCGAAACCGGCAAGCCCAGGCGCGACGTGCATCTCTACCGCGAGGTGACCGAGCGCATCCGCGCGGCGGATGTCGACGTCATCCTGAACCTCACCGCCGGCATGGGCGGAGACATGGTGTTCGGCTCGCCCGAAGCGCCGCTGCCGCTCAACGAAAAAGGCACCGACATGGGCGGCGCCACCAACCGCATGGAACATGTGCGCCAGTGCCTGCCGGAAATCTGCACGCTCGACTGCGGCACCATGAATTTCGCCGAGGCCGACTATGTCATGACCAACACGCCCGGCATGCTGCGCGCCATGGGCGGCATGATGACGGCGCTCGGCGTCAAGCCCGAGATCGAGGCCTTCGACACCGGGCATCTCTGGTTCGCCAAGCAACTGGTCGAGGAAAGGGTGCTCGATTCGGACGCGCTGGTGCAGCTCTGCATGGGCGTGCCGTGGGGGGCGCCCGACGACCTCAACACCTTCATGGCGATGGTCAACAACGTGCCGTCGACATGGAACTGGTCGGCTTTCGCCATCGGCCGCAACCAGATGGCCTACGCCGCTGCCGCCGTGCTCGCCGGCGGCAATGTCCGCGTCGGCCTCGAGGACAATCTGTGGCTCGACAAGGGCGTGCTGGCGACCAATGCGCAATTGGTCGAGCGTGCCGCCTCGATCATCACCAGTCTCGGCGCCCGGATCCTGGGGCCGGAAGAAGTGCGCAAGAAGCTCAACCTGACCAAGCGAGCGCCGATCGCGGCATAAATTATTCGCAGGGAGGGTCGATAATTATTCGCAGGGAGGGTCGATATGGCTACTGTAAAATTCACCGCCATGAAGGATGGCGACAGGCAAGACTACGAGTTCCTGACCGCCCACGAGATCGACTACGCGGCCAGGACCGGCGAGCGGCTGCTGGACGCGCTGGTGCAGCTCGACGAAGGCCTGTCCGGCTACAAGATCACCCGGCTCGGCCATTCGCTGCAGGCGGCGACGCGCGCCTGGCGCGACGGCGCCGACACCGACTGGATCGCCTGCGCCGTGCTGCACGACATCGGCGACATCTACGCGCCCTACAATCACGACGAATACGCCGCTTCGATCCTGAAACCTTTCGTGCGCGAGCAATGCACCTGGGTGGTGGAGAAGCATGGCGACTTCCAGCGCCTCTACTACGCCCACCATCTCGGCGGCAATCGCCATGCGCGCGACCGCTTCGCCGGCCATGCCTATTTCGACGATTGCGACCAGTTTTGCGAACGCTGGGACCAGTCGAGCTTCGACCCTGATTATGAGACGCTCCCGATCGACTTCTTCCGGCCGTTCGTGCTCGAAGTCTTCGCCCGCAAAGCCTACGACCCATCTGTCATCCGCGCCGGCGAGCGCGTGCCTCTCACCGATCCCGAAACCGCCAGGACAAGAACCGGAGCCTCTCAATGAGCATCATCAACAAGGCGGCCGCCATCGGCGGCGGGGTCATCGGCGCCGGCTGGGTGGCGCGGCTCCTGCTCAACGGCATCGACGTGTCGATCTTCGATCCCGATCCCGAAGCTTCGCGCAAGGTCTCGGAAGTGATGAAGGGCGCGCGCCGCGCCTATAGGCAGATGGTGCCGGGCGGCCTGCCCAAGGAGGGCAAGCTGACCTTCGCCAAGACGATCGCGGAGGCGGTCGCGGATGCCGACTTCGTCCAGGAAAGCGTGCCGGAACGGCTCGACCTCAAGCACAAGGTGCTGGCCGAGATCGACACCCACGCGCCGGCCAACGCCATCGTCGGTTCGTCGACCTCGGGCATCAAGCCGACCGACATGCAGGTGGCGATGAAGAAGCACCCGGAACGGCTGGTCGTCGGCCATCCGTTCAATCCGGTCTATCTGCTGCCGCTGGTCGAGATCGTCGGCGGCGACCAGACTTTCCCGGAAGCCATCGAAGTCGCCAAGGAAATCTATGCCTCGATCGGCATGAAGCCGGTCGTCATCCGCAAGGAGATCGAGGCTTTCGTCGGCGACCGTCTGCTCGAAGCCGCCTGGCGCGAGGCACTGTGGCTGATCAAGGACGGCATCTGCACGGTCGAGGAACTCGACGACATCATGCGCTACGGCTTCGGCCTGCGCTGGGCGCAGATGGGCATGTTCCAGGTCTATCGTGTCGCCGGCGGCGAGGCCGGCATGCGCCACTTCATGGCGCAGTTCGGGCCCTGCCTGAAATGGCCGTGGACCAAGCTGATGGACGTGCCGGAGTTCAACGATGAGCTGGTCGACCTGATCGCCACCCAGTCTGACGACCAGGCGCACGGCCTGTCGATCCGCGAACTGGAAAAGATCCGCGACGACAATCTGGTCGCGATCATGGATGCGCTGTCGAAGCAGAACAAGGGCAAGGGCTGGGGCGCCGGCGCGCTGCACAAGGACTATACCAAGCAACTCGCCAAGCTGGCGGCGAAGAAGCCCGTGGCCTCAAAGGCAGCGGAAAGGGCCAGGGCCGCCAAGCCGGTGAAGAAAGCCGAAAAGCCGAAGAAAAAGAAGAAGGGCTGAGACCATGGATTTCGGTCTTTCGGAAGAGCAGAAACTCATTGTCGAGACGACGCGCGCCTTCGTCGAGAACGAGCTTTATCCGCACGAGCGCGAGGTCGAGCGCACTGGCGTGCTGCGCCGCGAGCTGATCGAGGAGATCAAGGCGAAGGCGATCGAGGCGGGCCTCTATGCCGCCAACATGCCTGCCGATGTCGGCGGCGCGGGGCTCGATACGGTGACCTGGCTGCTCTACGAGAAGGAACTCGGCCGCGCCAATTACGCGCTGCACTGGACCTGCGTGGCGCGCCCTTCCAACATCCTGCTCGCCGGCACGCCGGAGCAGCGCGAAAAGTATCTTTTCCCCTGCATCCGCGGCGAGAAATGGGACTGCCTGGCGATGACCGAGCCGGGCGCCGGCTCCGACCTGCGCGGCATGAAGGCGACCGCCGTGCAGGATGGCGACGACTGGGTGCTGAACGGCACCAAGCATTTTATCTCCCACGCCGATCTCGCCGACTTCGCCATCGTCTTCATGGCCTCGGGCGAAGAGGATTCACCGCGCGGAAAGCGCAAGAAGATCACCGCCTTCTTCGTCGACAAGGGCACCAAGGGATTCACGGTGCGCGACGGCTATCGCAACGTCTCGCATCGCGGCTACACCAACGCCATTCTCGAATTCGACGACTGCCGGCTGCCGGCATCCCAGGTTCTGGGCGAGGTGCACAAGGGCTTCGACGTCGCCAATTCCTGGCTCGGCGCCACGCGGCTGCAGGTCGGCGCCACCTGCCTCGGCCGTGCCGAGCGAGCGCTCGGCCATGCGGTCGAATATGCCGCGCAGCGGCAGCAGTTCGGCCAGCAGATCGGCAAGTTCCAGGGCGTGTCGTTCAAGCTCGCCGACATGGCGACGGAACTCAAGGCCGCCGACCTGATGGTGTTCGAAGCCGGCTGGAAGTACGATCAGGGCACCGTCACCGACCAGGACATGGCCATGGCCAAGCTGAAGGCCACCGAAATGCTCGCCTTCGTTGCCGACGAGGCCATCCAGATCCATGGCGGCATGGGGCTGATGGATGACCTGCCGCTGGAGCGCATCTGGCGCGACGCCCGCGTCGAGCGCATCTGGGAAGGCACGTCGGAGATTCAGCGACATATTATTTCGCGGGCGCTGCTGCGTCCGTTCGGGGCTTGATCGATGCATAAACTTGAACGCCTCCTGCGCCCCAAATCGATCGCCGTGTTCGGCGGCGTGCAGGCCGCCGCCGTCGTCGCGCAATCGATCAAGATGGGCTTTGCCGGCGAGATCTGGCCGGTGCACCCAACCAAGGACGAAGTGGCCGGACGCAAGGCCTACCGATCCGTCGCCGATTTGCCCGGCGCGCCGGACGCCGCCTTTGTCGGCGTCAACCGGCACCTCACCATCGAGGTGGTCAAGGCGCTGGCCGAACGCGGCGCCGGCGGCGCCGTCTGCTTTGCCGCCGGCTTCCTCGAGACCGAGGCCTATGACGAGGACGGCGAAAGGCTGCAGGCCGAACTGGTGGCCGCCGCCGGCCAGATGCCGATCATCGGACCGAACTGCTACGGCCTGATCAATTATGCGGACGGCGCGCTTTTGTGGCCAGACCAGCATGGCGGCATCAGGCTGGAAGGCGGCGGCAAGGGTGTCGCCATCATCACTCAGTCGTCCAACATCGCCATCAACATGACGATGCAGAAGCGCGGCCTACCGATCGCCTTCCTGATGACCGCCGGCAACCAGGCGCAGACCGGCCTGTCCGAAATGGCGCTCGGCCTGATCGAGGACGAGCGCGTCACCGCGCTTGGCCTGCACATCGAGGCGTTCGATTCGGTAGCCGGCTTCGAGCGCCTGGCGGCAAGGGCACGTGAGCTCAAGAAGCCGATCATCGCCATGAAGGTCGGCCGCTCCGAACAGGCGCGGCAGGCAACCGTCTCGCACACGGCGTCACTCGCCGGCTCGGACGCTGCTTCCGGCGCCTTCCTGAAGCGGCTTGGCATCGCTCGCGTCGATTCCATCCCCTCCTTCATCGAGGCGCTGAAGCTGCTGCACATCACCGGCCCGCTGCCTGGCTATACCTTGTCGTCGATGAGCTGTTCGGGCGGCGAGGCATCGGTCATGGCCGACAGCGCCGAAGGCCGATGGGTCAACTTCCCGGTCCTGAACGACACCCATCGCGCCCATGTCAAATCGACGCTAGGGCCGCTGGTCGCGGTGGCCAATCCCCTGGACTATCACACCTTCATCTGGAACAACGAGCCGGCGATGACCGCCACCTTCACCGCCATGGTGTCGGGCGGCTTCGACCTCAACATGCTGGTGCTCGACTTCCCGCGTCCCGATCGCTGCTCGGTGACCGACTGGTGGGCGACGCTGCGCGCTTTCGAATCGGCGCTGAAGACCAACAAGGCGCGTGGCGCCATCGTCTCCTCGCTGCCGGAGAACCTGCCGGAGGAATACACCGCCGAGCTGATGGCGCGCGGCATGGTGCCGCTTTTCGGCATTTCCGAAGCGATGGACGCCGCCCAGGCGGCGGCCTTCATCGGCTGGGCCTGGCGCGAGCCGCAGGCGCAGCCGGTGGATACATCGGCGTCGGGCGCGGCCGGTGGCGATCATGTTACGCCCGACGAGGCGCAAGCCAAGGCGCGGCTGATCAAGGCCGGGCTTCCAGTGCCAAAAGGCGAACGCGCCGGCAATGCGGTCGAAGCGGTGATCTCGTCCATGGCGCTCGGCTTCCCCGTCGCCCTGAAGGCGCTTGGCGTCACCCACAAGTCCGAGGTCGGCGCCGTCAGGCTGAACCTCAAGGACGCCGAATCGGTCAGCACCGCGGCGCATGACCTGTTGCCGCTCGGCACCGGGCTCTATGTCGAGCGCATGGTGCGCGACGGCGTCGCCGAACTGATCGTCGGCTTCACCCGCGACCCGATGTTCGGCGCCGTGATGACGCTGGGCACCGGCGGCGTGCTGGTCGAATTGCTGCGCGACAGCGTCACGCTGATGCTGCCGGCAACGCGCGACGACATCGAGGCCGCACTGCGCGGCCTGAAACTGTTCCCGCTGCTCGAAGGCTATCGCGGTCGGCCGAAGGCCGATCTCGCGGCCGCCATCGACGCCATCGCGGGCATTGCCGGCTTCGTGCAGGAGAATGCCGGCGAGATCGAGGAACTCGACATCAATCCACTGATCGTCTGCTCCGAGGGCAAGGGTGCCTGGATCGCCGATGCATTGCTGGTGCTGGGAGAAAACAAGAATGCCTGACGTCATTTCGACCCGCCGCGAAGGCTTGATCCTCGAGGTCACGCTCGACCGCCCCAAGGCCAATGCCATCGACCTGAAAACCTCGCGGCTGATGGGTGAAACCTTCAAGGCGTTTCGCGACGATCCCGACCTGCGCGTCGCCATCGTCAAGACCGCCGGCGACAAGTTCTTCAGCGCCGGCTGGGACCTGAAGGCCGCCGCGAGCGGCGACGCGGTCGACGGCGACTATGGCGTCGGCGGTTTCGCCGGTCTGCAGGAACTGCGCGACCTGAACAAGCCGGTCATCGCCTGCGTCAACGGCATGGCGGTGGGCGGCGGCTTCGAGCTGGCGCTGTCCTGCGATCTCATCTACGCCTCCGATCATTCCTCCTTCGCGCTGCCCGAAATCCGCGCCGGCACGCTGGCCGACGCGGCGACGATCAAGCTGCCGAAGCGCATCCCCTATCATGTCGCCATGGACCTTTTGCTCACCGGCCGCTGGATGGATGTCGCCGAGGCGCATCGCTGGGGCCTGGTCAACGAGGTGCTGCCCAAGGAAAAGCTCGAGGACCGCGTCTGGGAGATCGCCCGGCTGCTCGCCAGCGGCCCGCCGCTGGTGTTCGCAGCGATCAAGGAGACCGCGCGGGTGGCGGAATCGCTGACCTTCCAGGAGGCGATGAACAAGGTGACGCGCCGGCAACTGCCGACGGTCGATGCGCTCTATGGGTCGGAGGACGGCATGGAAGGTTTCCGCGCCTTCGCCGAAAAGCGCGAACCGGTATGGAAGGGGAGATAGCTCGCCGACGATGATGTTCCGTCACACCCCCCTCTGGCCT
>NZ_JAIUHW010000005.1:0-464788 GCF_020165315.1 Mesorhizobium sp. BR115XR7A | reverse complement strand
CGACACCGAAATAACCAGCCCATTCAAACCATAAAAACAAAACCCGCCAAAATTGACGGGGTTTGTCAGCAGTCTGAAGGCCGGTTGCCCGGCCTTTTTTCGTATCGGGCATAAGCTCGCTCAGCCGATTTTCTGGCCGGTCTTTGCCCAGTCGGCGAGGAAGGCGGCAAGGCCCTTGTCGGTCAGCGGGTGATTGACCAGCGCCTTCAGGGTCGCGGGTGGCGCGGTGACGATATCGGCGCCGATGAGCGCCGCCTGCTTCACGTGGTTCACTGTGCGCACGGAAGCGGTCAGGATCTCGGTCTGGAAATCGTAATTGTCGTAGATCTGACGGATCTCCTGGATCACTTCCATGCCGTCAGAACCGGTATCGTCGATGCGGCCGACGAAGGGCGAGATGAAGGAGGCGCCTGCCTTGGCGGCGAGCAGCGCCTGGTTGGCCGAGAAGCACAAGGTGACGTTGACCATGCGGTTCATCTCGGTGCGGATCGTCTTGCAGGCCTTCAATCCGTCCAGCGTCAACGGCACCTTGATGGCGACATTCGGCGCGATCTTGGCCAGCACCTCGGCCTCGGCCATCATCTGCTTGTATTCGGTCGCCACGACTTCCGCGGAAACCGGGCCTTCGACGATGTCGCAGATCTGCTTGGTGACCTCGGCGATTTTGCCGCCCGATTTCAGGATCAGCGACGGGTTGGTGGTGACGCCGTCGAGCAACCCCAGATCGATCAGTTCACGGATTTCCTTGATATCGGCTGTGTCGGCAAAAAATTTCATGGCGGTCTCCTGACGATTTCGTGGCGCCTGCGAAGGCACGTTCAGCGTTGCCCTTTGATCTAGAGCAAAGTCGGGGCAAGGTCACGCCTCATGATCGAAGATTCGCCCTTTGTCGCAGCCGCACCGGTGCTGGTGCCGATGCCGGCCGAACGCCCCTACACCTATGCCGTGCCGGACGGCATGCGGGTGGTGCCGGGTTCGATCGTGCGCGTGCCGCTCGGGCCGCGCCAGGTCGCGGGTATCGTCTGGGACGGCGTGATCGAGCAGGTCGATGCCAGGAAATTGCGCCCGATCGAACAGGTTTTCGACTGTCCGCCGATCGACCGCGCCATGCGCCGCTTCGTCGACTGGGTGGCGCAATACACGCTGTCGGCGCCGGGCATGGTGGCGCGAATGCTGTTGCGTGCGCCGGAAGCTTTCGATCCCGAACCCTGGATCGAAGGGCTGCAGCGGACGCTCGTCATGCCCGATCGGATGACGGATGCGAGGACGCGGGTGCTGGAGACAGCCGAAGGCGGGCTGGCTTGGACGCGCTCCGGGCTGGCGCATGCCGCCGGCGTGTCGTCGACGGTGATCGAGGGGCTGAAAGCGCAAGGCGTGTTCGAAACGGTGATGATCCCGCCGCGCCCGGTGGTGGCCGCACCCGACCCAAGCTATGCCGTGCCGGACCTGATGCCGGACCAGAACGACGCCGCGTCGATGCTGCGCGCCAATGTCGCGACCGGTGCGTTCAATGTCGCGCTGCTCGACGGCGTCACCGGGTCCGGCAAGACGGAGGTCTATTTCGAGGCGGTGGCGGCCGCGCTCGATCAGGGAAAACAGGTGCTGATCCTGCTGCCCGAAATCGCGCTGACGCATGCTTTCCTCGAACGCTTCCAGCAGCGCTTCGGTGCCAAGCCGGGGGAATGGCATTCCGATCTGCCGCCCAGGATGCGCGAAAAAGTCTGGCGGCAAGTGGCGGAAGGGGGCGTGCGTGTCGTCGCCGGCGCACGCTCGGCGCTGTTCCTGCCGTTCAAGGAACTTGGCCTGATCGTGGTCGACGAGGAGCACGACCCGGCCTACAAGCAGGAAGACCGTGTCTTCTATAATGCGCGCGACATGGCTGTCGTGCGCGGGCATATTGGCGGCTTTCCGGTGGTGCTGGCGTCGGCGACGCCGTCGGTCGAAAGCCGGGTCAACGCAAGCCAGGGCCGCTATGCCAGGGCTGTTCTTTCCGCCCGCTTCGCTGAGGCGGCACTTCCCGATCTCAAGTCGATCGACATGCGCCGCGCGCCGCCGGCCCGTGGCGGCTTCCTGTCGCCGGTGCTGATCGACCATATGCGCAAGACGCTGGAGAAGCAGGAACAGTCGCTGCTGTTCCTCAACCGGCGCGGCTATGCGCCGCTGACGCTGTGCCGGGTCTGCGGCCACCGTTTCGGCTGCCCGGTGTGCTCGGCCTGGCTGGTCGAGCACCGTTTTCGCGGCCAGTTGGTGTGTCATCATTGCGGTCACAATGAGCGCCGTCCGGAAGCCTGCCCCGAATGCGGCACGCTCGACCACCTGGTCGCTTGCGGGCCGGGGGTCGAGCGCATCGCCGAAGAGGTCGTCACGCATTTCCCGGACGCGCGTACCATCGTGCTGTCGTCGGATATAATGGGGGGTGTACGACGGTTGCGGCTGGAACTGGAGGCTATCGCCAACGGCGAGGCCGATATCGTCATCGGCACGCAACTGGTCGCCAAGGGTCATAATTTCCCGAACATGACGCTGGTCGGCGTCGTCGATGCCGATCTGGGCCTTGCCAATGGCGATCCGCGCGCCGCCGAGCGCACCTTCCAGCTGCTCAGCCAGGTGACCGGCCGTGCCGGCCGCACCGGCAAGAAGAGCCTTGGCCTGCTGCAGACCTTCCAGCCCGACCATCCGGTGATGCGGGCGATCGTCTCCGGCGATGCCGAGTCTTTCTACCAGCGCGAGATTTCAGAGCGCGAACGCGCTGCCTTGCCGCCCTTCGGCCGGCTGGCAGGCGTCATCGTCAGCGCGGTGACGCGGGCGGAAGCGGAAGGCCATGCACGCGGCCTGCGCCGCTCCGCACCGGAGGCGCCGGATCTGTTCGTGCTCGGGCCGGCGGAAGCGCCATTATCGTTGCTCGGCGGTCGCCACCGCTTCCGCCTGCTGATCCAGGGCGAACGGCGCGCCGACATGCAGAGCTTCATCCGCACCATGCTGGCCAACGGGCCGAAACAGCGCGGCTCGGTTCGGGTGCAGGTGGACATCGACCCGCAGAGCTTTTTGTAGGAACACAAATTCAGCTACAGCTGCCTCGACGAGAGAAACGGAAGATCTCATGAAAACCCTCGGCCTGCTCGGCGGCATGAGCTGGGAATCGACCGCCATCTACTACCGCCTGCTCAACGAGATCGTGCGCGAGCGGCTGGGCGGTCTGCATTCGGCGAGGCTGCTGCTCTGGTCGTTCGATTTCGCCGAGATCGCCGAACGGCAGCATGATGGCGACTGGGACGGTGCCGGTGCGCTGCTGATCGATGCCGCACACAAACTTGAGGCCGGCGGTGCGGAGGGCCTGCTTCTGTGCACCAACACCATGCACAGACTGGCCGACCAGGTGCAGGCGGCTGTGTCGATCCCGCTGATCCATATCGCCGACGCCACCGCGGCCACGGTCAGGCAGGCCGGCCTGCGGCGGCCGGCGCTGCTGGCAACGCGCTTCACCATGGAGCAGGACTTCTACAAGGGCCGGCTTGCCGACAAATATGGCCTGTCGCCAGTGGTGCCGGATTCGGCCGGGCGCGACATGGTGCATCGCGTCATCTACGAGGAACTCTGTCAGGGCATCGTCACCGAAGCCTCGAAGGCGGCCTATGTCGCCGAGGCAAACCGCTTGCGCCGCGACGAAGCCGCCGACAGCCTGATCATGGGCTGCACCGAGATCACCATGCTCATCGGCCAGGATGATTTCGACATCCCGGTTTTCGACACGACGCGCATCCATGCCGGGGCGGCGGTGGAATTCGCACTCGGTTGATGCGCGTCTCCTAAAGTGGCTGAAGCCATCTGGCGCCGGTTCTTTCCTTCGCTAGAATGTCGGCGATTTTCAAAACAGGCATTTCGAGGGACACGATGGATTTTGCGCTTCCATGGCCGACGAGCCAGGGCGAATGGCTGGCCTGGTCAAGCGCGGCCTTCACCGTGCTGCTCGGTCTTCTGTTTTTCCTGGCGCCGGGGCTGGCGTTCCGTATCCTGCGCCTGCAGGCGAAACCCGAGAAGGCGGCGGCGATCGCCGAGGGGCGCGGCCGCATGTCGGGCTTCTATCTCGGAGTCGGCCTGTGCTGCATCCTGCTCGCGCAGCCCCTGGTCTACATGGCTCTCGGATTTTCCTGGCTGTTCACCGCATTCGGCCGGCTGCTGTCGATGATGTCGGATGGCGCCAATACACCTTTCAATTGGGTTTCCATTGTGGTGGAATTGGCGCTCGCGGCCTTGCCGCTCGCCTTTGCCTTCGGCTTTGTGCCCTGAATCCTGGGGTATTCAGGCGCGCAGGACGCTGATCTTTCGCCGGATGCGACAATAGTGCCTGAAAACCATGCGGAACGACGCATTGCGGTCTTAAAATGCCTGTGCTAGACGGCAATCGACTTTCGGCCGGGGATAGCGGAAGCCGCGCCTCCGTGCTTGGAAAAATGCAGTAAGGTCAAAGATTTAGCCAGAGTTTTTGCTCGCGCCAACAATCTGCGGCCTGTCAGACAAGAGAAAAGACGGTCCGTGGCTCAATCGTCATCGCCAATCTCAGGTGTCGCAGAACGCTATGCCGGTTCGCTGTTCGAACTGGCATCGCAGGCAAATTCCGTGGCCAAGGTCGAGGCCGACCTCACCAGTTTCGAGGCCATGCTCGCGGGCAGTGCCGACCTGACCCGGCTGATCAACAGCCCGGTATTCTCCAGCGAGGACCAGGCCAAGGCCATCGGGGCGATCGTCGACAAGGCCGGCATCACCGGCCTGACCGGCAATTTCCTGCGCGTCGTCGCCAAGAACCGCCGCCTGTTCGCGGTGCCCGGCATGATCAAGGCGTTCCGCCAGATCGCCGCTGAACACCGTGGCGAGGCTGCCGCCGACGTGACGTCGGCTCATGAGCTGACCGCGGCCCAGCAGACCGAACTCAAGGCGGCGCTGAAGGGCGTTGCCGGCAAGGACGTGACCATTTCCGTCACCGTCGATCCGTCGCTGCTCGGCGGGCTGGTGGTCAAGATGGGCTCGCGCCAGATCGATACGTCGCTCAAAACCAAACTCAATTCGCTCAAGCTTGCACTGAAAGAGGTCGGCTGATGGACATCCGCGCCGCGGAAATTTCCGCAATTCTGAAAGACCAGATCAAGAATTTCGGCAAGGAGGCCGAGGTCTCCGAAGTCGGACAGGTGCTGTCCGTCGGTGACGGTATCGCCCGCGTCTATGGCCTCGACAATGTCCAGGCCGGCGAAATGGTCGAGTTCCCCGGCGGCATCCGCGGCATGGCGCTCAACCTCGAAGCCGACAATGTCGGCGTCGTCATCTTCGGCGCCGACCGCGACATCAAGGAAGGCGACATCGTCAAGCGCACCGGCGCCATCGTCGACGTTCCCGTCGGCCCCGGCCTGCTCGGCCGCGTCGTCGACGCGCTCGGCAACCCGATCGACGGCAAGGGCCCGATCAAGGCGACCGAACGCAAGCGTGTCGACGTCAAGGCGCCGGGCATCATTCCGCGCAAATCGGTCAACGAGCCGATGTCGACCGGCCTCAAGGCCATCGACGCGCTGATCCCGGTCGGCCGCGGCCAGCGCGAGCTGGTCATCGGTGACCGCCAGACCGGCAAGACCGCCATCATCCTCGACACAATGCTCAACCAGAAGTCGGTGCACGACAACGGCCCGGAAAAGGAAAAGCTCTACTGCGTCTACGTCGCCGTCGGCCAGAAGCGTTCGACCGTCGCGCAGTTCGTCAAGGTTCTGGAAGAGCGCGGCGCGCTCGAATACTCGATCATCATCGCCGCCACCGCTTCCGACCCGGCGCCGATGCAGTTCCTGGCGCCGTTCGCCGGCTGCACCATGGGCGAATATTTCCGCGACAACGGCATGCATGCGCTGATCAGCTATGACGATCTGTCGAAGCAGGCCGTCGCCTATCGCCAGATGTCGCTGTTGCTGCGCCGCCCGCCGGGCCGCGAAGCCTATCCCGGCGACGTCTTCTACCTGCACTCGCGCCTGCTCGAGCGCGCTGCCAAGCTCAACGACGATCTGGGCGGCGGATCGCTGACCGCCCTGCCGATCATCGAGACGCAGGCCAACGACGTGTCGGCCTATATCCCGACCAACGTGATCTCGATCACCGACGGCCAGATCTTCCTCGAAACCAACCTGTTCTTCCAGGGCATCCGTCCGGCCGTCAACGTCGGCCTGTCGGTCAGCCGCGTGGGCTCGGCCGCGCAGATCAAGGCGATGAAGCAGGTCGCCGGCTCGATCAAGGGCGAGCTCGCGCAGTACCGCGAAATGGCTGCCTTCGCGCAGTTCGGCTCGGATCTCGACGCCGCCACGCAGCGCCTGCTCAACCGCGGATCGCGCCTGACCGAACTCCTGAAGCAGCCGCAGTTCTCGCCGCTGAAGACGGAAGAGCAGGTCGCGGTGATCTTTGCCGGCGTCAACGGCTATCTCGACAAGCTGCCGGTCAACCAGGTCGGCAAGTTCGAGCACGGCCTGCTCAGCCACATGCGTGCGGCGGGCAAGGACGTTCTCGACGCCATCCGCAAGGAAAAGGCGCTTTCGGACGATCTGCGCGCCAAGCTCAAGGCCGAGATCGACGCCTTCGCCAAGACCTTCGCCTAAGCGAAGCGCCAGTCCGGATGAGACAAGACGGGATCAGGTTTGAAGCATGCCTTCATTAAAAGACCTTCGTAACCGTATCGCCTCGGTCAAGGCGACGCAGAAGATCACCAAGGCGATGCAGATGGTCGCCGCGGCGAAGCTGCGCCGTGCGCAAGAGGCGGCGGAAGCGGCGCGCCCCTATTCGGAGCGCATGGGTTCCGTGCTGGCCAACATCACCCAGGCGATCGGCGGTGGCGGCGATGCCCCGGCGCTGATGACGGGCACCGGCAAGGACGCCGTGCATCTGCTCGTGGTCTGCACCGCCGAGCGCGGCCTGTGCGGCGGCTTCAATTCGCAGATCGCCCGTCTTGCCCGCGATCACATCCGCCGGCTTCTGACCGACGGCAAGCAGGTCAAGATCATCTGCGTCGGCAAGAAGGGCTTCGACATCCTGCGCCGCGACTATGCATCGATGATCATCGACCGTGTCGATCTGCGCGAGGTCAAGACGCTCGGCTTCGTCAATGCCGACGCGATCGCCAAGAAGGTCATCCATCTCTTCAACGAGGGCGCCTTCGACATCTGCACGCTGTTCTATTCGCAGTTCAGGTCGGTGATCAGCCAGATCCCGACCGCGCAGCAGATCATCCCGGCCAGCGCCGCTTCGGCTCCAGCCGCGGCGGTGGATGGCGGCAGCGCCGTCTATGAATATGAGCCGGAGCCGGGCGAAATCCTCTCCGACCTCATCCCGCGCAACATCTCCGTGCAGGTTTTCCGGGCGCTGCTCGAAAACGCTGCCGGCGAAATGGGCGCCAAGATGAGCGCCATGGACAATGCGACGCGCAACGCCGGCGAGATGATCAACAAGCTGTCGATCACCTACAACCGCCAGCGGCAGGCGCAGATCACCAAGGAACTGATCGAAATCATTTCGGGCGCCGAGGCGCTCTAGGCGCGGTCCGCGGGTGACTGTCCCGCGAACCGGACCGCGTGAGAAACAAAGGACGAAAAGGGTAAAGACGATGGCGAAAGCAGCGACCCCCCAGAAGGCAACTCCGAAGGCGGCAGCCGCCAAGGCAGCAGCCCCCGTGAAAGCGGCCAGGGCTCCGGCAGCGGCGGCAAAGGCTGCTCCGGCCAAGGCAGCAGCGGCGCCGGCCAAGGCCGTGGCCGCCAAGACGCAGGCCGTGGCCACGAAAGCCACCGGCGTTGTCGGCAAGGTTCGCCAGGTCATCGGCGCCGTTGTCGACGTGCAGTTCGGCGATCACCTGCCGGCGATCCTGAATGCGCTCGAGACGACCAATGTCGGCAACCGCCTGGTGCTCGAAGTGGCCCAGCATCTGGGTGAAAACACCGTGCGCTGCATTGCCATGGACTCCACCGAAGGCCTGGTGCGCGGCCAGGAAGTGCGCGACACCGGCGCTCCGATCACCGTGCCGGTCGGCCCGGGCATGCTCGGCCGCATCATCAACGTCATCGGCGAGCCGGTCGACGAAGAAGGCCCGGTCGACGCAATCGAAATGCGCTCGATCCATCAGCCGGCTCCGACCTATGTCGAGCAGTCGACGGAAGCCCAGATCCTGATCACCGGCATCAAGGTGCTCGACCTCTTGGCGCCTTACGCCAAGGGCGGCAAGATCGGCCTGTTCGGCGGCGCCGGCGTCGGCAAGACCGTGCTGATCCAGGAACTGATCAACAACATCGCGAAGGCACATGGCGGCTATTCGGTGTTCGCCGGCGTCGGCGAGCGCACCCGCGAAGGCAACGATCTCTATCACGAGTTCATCGAATCCGGCGTCAACAAGAAGGGCGGCGGTGAAGGCTCCAAGGCAGCGCTGGTGTACGGCCAGATGAACGAGCCGCCGGGCGCGCGCGCCCGTGTCGGCCTGACCGGCCTGACGGTCGCCGAATATTTCCGCGACCAGGGCCAGGACGTGCTGTTCTTCGTCGACAACATCTTCCGCTTCACGCAGGCGGGTTCCGAAGTGTCGGCTCTGCTCGGCCGCATCCCGTCGGCCGTGGGCTACCAGCCGACGCTCGCCACCGACATGGGCGCGCTGCAGGAACGCATCACCACCACCACCAAGGGCTCGATCACCTCGGTGCAGGCGATCTACGTGCCGGCCGACGACTTGACCGATCCGGCGCCGGCGACCTCGTTCGCTCACCTTGACGCGACGACGACCCTCAACCGTTCGATCGCCGAGAAGGGCATCTATCCGGCCGTCGATCCGCTGGACTCGACCTCGCGCATGCTCGACCCGCTGGTCGTCGGCGACGAGCATTATGGCGTCGCCCGCCAGGTGCAGTCGATCCTCCAGCGCTACAAGTCGCTGCAGGACATCATCGCCATCCTGGGCATGGACGAGCTCTCGGAAGAGGACAAGCAGACCGTGGCCCGGGCCCGCAAGATCGAGCGCTTCCTGTCGCAGCCGTTCTTCGTCGCCGAAGTGTTCACCGGCGCGCCGGGCAAGCTGGTCGACCTCGCCGACACCATCAAGGGCTTCAAGGGCCTTTGCAACGGCGATTACGATCACCTGCCGGAAGCCGCCTTCTACATGGTCGGCGGCATCGAGGAAGCGGTCGAGAAGGCACAGCGCCTCGCGGCAGAAGCGGCGTAAATCAAGCGAATAGGGAGTAGTCAGTAGTCGGTAGTGAATAGCAGCTGGGCGAGTCGGATAATTTTTCTCGCCCTACTCCCTACTCACTATTCCCTACTCACTAAATTGACATGGCTGAAGCTTTCAAGTTCGAACTGGTCTCACCGGAGCGCCTGCTGGTTTCCGCCGAGGTCGAATCCGTCGTCATTCCAGGCGCCGAAGGCGAGATGACCGTCATGGCTCATCACGCACCGGTCATGACCACGATCAAGCCGGGTGTCGTCACGGTGAAGAGCGCCTCGGGCAGCGAAGAACGCTATGTCGTGTTCGGCGGCTTCGCCGACATCGTCCCGGCCGGCTGCACGCTGCTGGCGGAATCGGCTGTCGCGGTGAAGGATGTCGACCGCGCCGATCTCGCCCGCCGCATCCAGGAAGCCAGGGAAGATGCTGCCGACGCCAAGGACGACCAGGCGCGCAGCAAGGCCGAACAATTCCTTAGCCAGCTCACCACGCTGGAAGGCGCGATCCTGCCGGCCTGAAACGCGTCGCGGGACAACGGATTGAAAGCGGGGCATTGCCCCGCTTTTTTGTTTGTCGGGACATTATGGCGTGAGAGTTGATGTGGCGGCGGTGCCGGAGTTGCGCGACGTCGGCAGGACAGAGGGGGCGCTGCGCCGCCGACATCAAGGTTCTGTACCGCTCGCGCCTTGCTGTCCTTCGGCTTCTATGCCGAGCGCGGCGAAGGCCAAAGTCGGGCCGTCTCGTCGCAGGTGGACGAGATGGACGGCCACGAGCTCGATCAGCGTCTGGCGCTCGGCGTGATCCCGGGCGAAGCCGGCCATGTCAAACACCGCCGTCGCGGTTTCGTTCGCCGGCAGCTGCTGGTCCAAAAGCGCGGTCATCGGCGCATCGAGCGGATCGGTGAAATGGCCTTCCGGCAACGTCTTTCCGCGCGCCGCGCAGGCGGCGATCCAGGCAGCCACCACCAGCGTGAGATGGACCAGCTCGGTGCCGGCTTCGAGGCACTCGACAGCCGAGGCGATAATGCGCTGCGGCAGTTTCTGGCTGCCGTCATTGGCGATCTGCGCCGTACGGTGGGCAAGTGCCGTGTTCGAAAAACGCTCGGCAAGCTCGGCGGTATAGGCTGATGGGTCGAGGCCGGCGTCGTCCGGCAATGTTGTTATGGCCTCTTGCCATAGCGCGTCGACGAACCGCCGGATCGCCGGATCGGCGAAGGCACTGTCGACCGTCGCGTGGCTGCAGAGCAGGCCGAGATAGGCGATGCCCGAATGCGCGCCGTTGAGCAGCCTCAGCTTCATGTCCTCGAAGGGAGCGACATCCCCAACCATGGTGACGCCGAATTTTTCCCAGGTGGGACGGCCCATGGGGAAATCGTCCTCGATCACCCACTGGCGGAAGGGTTCCGTCATCACGGGCCACGCGTCCTCAATACCAAGTTCGCCCGCTATCCGCGCCCTGTCGGCGTCGGTCGTGGCTGGCACAATGCGGTCGACCATGCTTGAGGGAAATGCGACGTGACTGGCGATGTGGTCGGCCATTCCGGCATTGCCCGCCGAACTGGCACTTGCATCGCGCAGTGTGGCGAATTCGATCAGCAGCCGGTGCAAGGTGGCGCCGTTGGCCGGCAGGTTATCGCAACAAAGCACGGTAAAGGGCGGGGTGCCAGCGCCCCGCCTCCGGGCGAGCGCTTCGGTCAGAAAACCATGCGCCGTCTTCGGTGTTCGCGGATTGGCCAGGTCGTGGACGATGTCGGCATGCGCTGCGTCCAATCCGCCGCCGGCCGCCCGCAAATAGGCTTTCTCGGTGATCGTCAGCGTCACGATGCGGGTACGCGGATCGGCCAGCACCGCCAGCACCGCTTCCGGGTCTTCCGGCGCCACCAGCAGCGAGCCGATCGAGCCGATGACATGCAGCTTCTCGCCGCCGCTGCCGCGCACAGCCAAGGTGTAGAGCCCGTCCTGCGGCGCCAGCGCGTCGCGCGTTTCCGCGCTGCGCAGCGACACGCCTGATATGCCCCAGTCCGTTTCTCCGGCCGCCAGGCATTCATCGATATAAGCGGCCTGGTGGGCGCGGTGAAAGGCGCCGACGCCCAGATGCACGATGCCCGGCGTGATTGCGCCACGATCATATCGAGGCGCGGCGACCTTGGCCGGCAATGCCTGCGCCGTGCGGTTGGAAAGGCGGCGGTCTGTCATCGGTTCGGCACTCATCTCGTGGAACGATTTGCGGGGTAACACTGACGGCGTCCGCCGACAATGCTCAGCTTTGCGTAGCAGTCATCATACAACAATCCGATTTTTGTATGTTGACATTATTTCTGACCGATCCTACCCATGGAGCCGGAGGATGGCCGTGGCACTGACCAATGCGGATTTGCTGTTTTCAGCCGAGGCGCGTCCGCTGTCGATCGCCCGCGCTCTCTATGCCGGCATCAAGGACCTGCCCATCATCAGCCCGCACGGCCATACCGACCCGCGCTGGTATGCGCTGAACGAGCCGTTCCCCGATCCCGCGCAACTGCTCATCGTGCCGGACCACTATATTTTTCGCATGCTGTTCAGTCAGGGCGTGCGGCTGGAGGCTCTCGGCGTGCCGACCCTCGATGGTGAGCCCGTCGAGACCGACGGCAGGGCGATCTGGCGGTTGTTCGCCGAACACTATTACCTCTTTCGTGGCACGCCGACCCGATTGTGGTTCGACCATGTCCTTGCGCATCTGTTCGGCATCGAAGAGCCGTTGAGCGCCGCGACCGCCGACCGCCATTACGACACGATCGCAACGCTGCTGCAGTGGGAGAATTTCCGCCCTCGCGCGCTGTTCGAGCGCTTCAACATCGAGGTCATCGCGACGACCGAAGGCGCGCTCGACGATCTCAAATGGCACCAGATGATCCGCGACAGTGGCTGGGAGGGCCGTGTCGTCACCGCCTATCGGCCAGACGCCGTCGTCGATCCCGATTTTGAAGGCTTTTCGGCCAATCTCGATCGGCTCGGCGAGATCACCGGCTGCGACACCGGGACCTGGGCCGGTTATCTCGACGCACATCGCCAGCGGCGCGCCTTCTTCAAGAGCTTCGGCGCGACTTCGTCGGATCACGGTCATCCAACGGCGGAGACCGCCAATCTTTCCGACGCGGCGGCGCAGGAGCTGTTCAACCGGGTCCGCGCCGGCTCGCAGGATGAGCGCGAGCGAAAATTGTTTCGCGCGCAGATGCTGACCGAGATGGCCAAGATGAGCCGGGACGACGGGCTGGTCATGCAGATCCATCCCGGCTCCATGCGCAATCATTCGGCTTCCGCTTTCCAGAAATTCGGCAGGGACAAGGGTTTCGATATCCCGACCCGGACCGACTATGTCACGGCATTGAAGCCATTACTGGACTGCGTCGGGCTGGAGCGCGACCTGACCGTCATCCTGTTCACGCTGGATGAAACCAGCTACGCGCGCGAACTGGCGCCGCTGGCCGGCGTCTATCCGGCGCTGAAGCTCGGGCCGGCCTGGTGGTTCCACGACAGCCCGGAAGGCATGCGCCGGTTCCGCGAGATGACCACCGAGACCGCCGGCTTCTACAACACGGTCGGCTTCAACGACGACACGCGCGCCTTTCCGTCGATACCGGCCCGCCACGACGTGGCGCGGCGGGTCGACTGTGCGTTCCTGGCGCGTCTCGTCGCCGAGCACAGGCTGCGTGAGGACGAGGCGCATGAACTCGCGAAGGAGCTTGCCTACACGCTTGCCAAGAATGCGTACCGGCTCTGAGCCGGGCGTTTCGATTTTCAAAGGGAGGAAGTCATGTTGCATTTTTCGAAATTGACGGCGGCGGCGACATTCGCCATCGGTTCGCTGCTGATCGGCGCTGCCAACGCCGAAACCGTGCTGCGATCCTCGGATACCCATCCGGACGGCTACCCGACCGTCGAGGCGGTCAAGTACATGGGCGACCTGATCAAGCAGCGCACCGCCGGCCGTTATTCGATCGAGGTCTATCACTCGGCGCAGCTCGGCGAGGAGAAGGACACGATCGAGCAGACCCAGGCCGGCGTCATCGACCTCGACCGTGTCTCGATGGGACCGTTCAACGGCATCGTGCCGGAGACCGCCGTGCCGTCGCTGCCCTACATGTTCCGCTCCGTCGAGCACATGCGCCACGTCATGGACGGCGCTGTCGGCGACCAGATCCTGAAGGCGTTCGAGGCGCATGATCTCGTCGGCCTCGCCTTCTACGATTCCGGTGCTCGGTCCTTCTACAACACCAAGAAGGACATTACCTCGATGGCGGACATGAAAGGCATGAAGTTCCGCGTCATCCAGTCCGATGTGTTCGTCGACATGGTCAACGCGCTTGGCGCCAACGCCACGCCGATGGCCTATGGCGAAGTCTATTCGGCGCTGCAGACCGGCGTCATCGACGGCGCCGAAAACAACTGGCCGAGCTTCGAATCCGCCAAGCACTACGAAGTGGCCAAGCATTACACGATGGACGAACACCAGATCGTGCCGGAAGTGCTGGTCATGTCGAAGGCAAGCTGGGACAAGCTCTCGCCGGAAGACCAGGCGATCGTGCGCCAGGCAGCCAAGGACAGCGTCGTCAAGATGCGCGAACTGTGGGACGCGCAGGAGAAGAAGTCGCGCGGCATCGTCGAGGCCGCGGGCGTCAAGGTCAGCGAGATCGACAAACAGCCGCTGATCGACGCGATGAAGCCCGTCTACGACAAGTACTTGTCGACGCCCGAACTGAAGGACCTGGCCGCCCGCATACAGGCCGAGAAATGAACAGCAAGGGCAATGGATCGAGCAGCGCGGAGGCCCCCGCGCTGCCTTCGGACGTGTCGGCCATGCGAGGATTCTGGCTGGGTGCGGAGCGGGTCCTGTCAGGGCTTGCCAGGCTGGCGCTTTGGATCAGCGGCGCCGGCCTGACACTGATGACGATCATCATCTTCTGGCAGGTCTTCTCGCGCTATGTGTTGAACCGTTCGCCGAGCTGGACGGAATCCTTCTCGGTTCTGCTGATGGGCTGGTTCATTTTTCTCGGCGCCGCCGTCGGCGTGCGCGAACGCACCCATCTTGGCTTCGACGTGCTGCTCTATGTCCTGCCTGTTTCGGCCAAGGCGGTACTGCGCAGCATTTCCGACCTTGTCGTGCTGGCCTTCGGCGCCGGCATGATCGTCTATGGCGTGCAATTGGCCAGGCTGACCTGGAACACGGTCATGCCGTCACTTGCCCTGCCGGGCGGCGTCAGCTTCCTGCCGGTCATCCTGGGTGGGGCGCTGGTCTGCCTGTTTTCGCTGGAACGGCTGGCCGGGCGCTTTGCCGGCCTGCCCGTCGACGCCGACATCCATGCAACCGGCGAGGAGCCGTGAACCATGGCCCTGATCGTCCTCTTCGGCACCTTCGTGTTCCTGCTGGTCATCGGCACGCCGATCGCCTTCTGCCTCGGCGTTGCCAGCTTTGCCACGATCCTCACGCTTGGCTTGCCGCCGGTCGTGGTGTTCCAGCGGCTGAATTCCGGGGTCAGCGTCTTTTCGCTGATGGCCATCCCGTTCTTCATCTTCGCCGGAGACCTGATGGTGCGCGGTGGTATCGCCGCGCGGCTGGTCGCGCTGGCAGGCTCCCTGGTCGGTCATTTGCGCGGCGGTCTGGGGCAGGTCAACATCGCCGCATCGACCATGTTCGGTGGCATCTCCGGCTCGGCGGTGGCGGATGCGTCGGCGGTCGGCGGCCTGATGATCCCGCAGATGAAGGCGCGCGGCTACGGCGTCGACTATGCCGTCAACATCACCTCGGTCGGGGCCATCATCGCGCTTCTCATTCCACCGTCCCACAACATGATCATCTATTCGATCTCCGCCGGCGGCCGTATCTCGATCGCCGACCTGTTCACGGCTGGCGTGCTGCCGGGTCTGCTGCTGGCGCTGTCGCTGATGACAACGGCCTATTGGGTCGCCAGCCGCCGGGGATATCCGACGGAGCCCTTCGCCGGCTTCGGCCGGGCCCTGCAACTGCTTGTCGCGGCCATTCCCGGGCTCATCCTGATCGCCATCATCTTCGGTGGCGTCAGGTCCGGTGTCTTCACCGCGACCGAGAGTTCCTGCATCGCCATCGTCTACGCCTTCCTGGTGACGCTGATCATCTACCGCTCGATGAGCTGGGGCGACTTCGTCGCGGCGACGACGGCGTCGGTGCGCACCACGGCCATGGTGCTGATGATCATCGGCTGCGCGGCGGCCTTCGGCTGGTTGCTCGCCTATCTTAGGGTACCGGCGGCACTGGTCGCCTTTCTGCAGTCGGTGTCCGACAACAAGCTGGTGATCCTGCTGCTGATCAACGTTGTCCTGCTCATTCTCGGCACCTTCATGGACATGTCGCCGCTGATCATCATCACGACGCCGATCTTCCTGCCTGTCGTCATGGCCTATGGGGTCGATCCCGTGCATTTCGGCGTGATCCTCATCCTCAATCTCGGCATCGGGCTTTGCACGCCACCGGTCGGCGCTGTTCTGTTCGTCAGCTGCGCCATCGGGCGAATTCCGATCTGGACCGCGATGCGCTCGATCTGGCCATTCTACGGCGCCGCCTTCGCCGTGCTGATGCTTGTCACCTACGTGCCGGAAATCTCATTGTGGCTACCGGGCCTGTTCCATTAGAGCGGTTCGGCGATCGTTAGAATCGTTGAACCGCTCTAACTCTTTGTGTTTACGCAATTCCAGGCGGAAAGCCGCTACGCACTTTTCGTGGAATTGCACTAGGAGGTCACCGAGGTGTCCGATACCGCAAACGACCTCAGGGTCGAGAGAAAACCCAAGCTGTCGGAAACCGTCGTGGGGGCGATCCGCAAGCAGTTGCAGGCGGGCGAGATCCCGCCCGGCCACAAGCTGCCGACCGAGGGCCAGCTGACCGAAACCTTCGGCGTCAGCCGAACCGTCATCCGCGAGGCGCTGGCCAAGCTTGCCGCCGACGGTCTGGTCGAGCCGCGGCAGGGCGCCGGGGTGTTCGTCACAGAGCATATTTCGACCATGTTCGGGGCGCTCGCCGCCGACATGGGAGCCAAGGATTCGGTCGCGCTCAACGTGCTCGAGGTGCGGCTGGCGATCGAGATCGAATCGGCTGGGCTCGCTGCCATCCGTCGCAACGCCGCGCAGGAGGCGGCGATCCAGGAAGCCTTCTTCGAGTTCGAGCGGCTGCTGCTCGACAGCCAGCCGACCGGTCCGGCCGACCTCGCCTTCCATCGCGCCATCGCCAGCGCCACCAATAACCCCTTCTATGTCGAGATGCTCGACGTGCTCGGCCGGCGCGCCATTCCGTGCGACGTGACCTCGCCCTGGTCGACCGAACTGGCGCAGTCCGACAGCTACCAGCGCGGGCTGCAGCGCGAGCATCTGGTGATCCTGAACGCGATCACGGCAGGCGATGCCGAAGCCGCGCGCGAGGCGATGCGCACCCATCTCGGCGCCAGCCAGCAGCGTTACCGCGAGCGGCTGCAGGCGCGGCAGGCCTACTACGCCAGCTCGGTCAAGGCGGCCGCAGGCGAATGATCCACCGAAAGCCAGGACAGAAATGAGCCAGAACCACACCGACTACACATCGCGCTTCGCCATCGACCCGGCGGCGGCGGCCGCCATGGGAACGGATGAGCTGCGCCATAATTTCCATATCGAGGATCTCTTCCAGCCCGGGCGCATCAGCCTGACCTACACGCACTACGACCGCATGATCGTCGGCGGCGCCGTGCCTGCGGCAACGGCATTGCCACTGGAAGCGATCAAGCCGACCGGCACCAAGGGGTTTCTCGACCGGCGCGAATTGATCGCCGTCAACATCGGCGGTGCCGGCACGATCGAAGCCGGCGGCCAGTCCTTCGACCTGCGGGCGCGCGACATGCTCTATCTCGGCATGGGCACCGACACGGTTTCCTTCGCTTCTGCTGATAGGAACGACCCCGCCAAGTTCTATCTGCTCAGCGCCCCGGCGCATCAGGCTCATCCCAGCCGGCTGATCCGCCTCGATGACGCCAAGCGCCTCGATCTCGGCAGCAAGGAGGCCTGCAACGAGCGCTCGATCTTCCAGTTCATCCATGCCGGGGGAACAAAAACCTGCCAGCTCGTCGTCGGCATGACCCAGCTGGCGCCGGGCTCGATCTGGAACACCATGCCGTGCCATGTGCATGACCGGCGCATGGAGGCCTATCTCTATTTCGACCTGCCCGAGGCGGCCCGCGTCTTCCACTTCATGGGCGAGCCGGACGAGACACGCCACATCGTCATGCGCAACGAGGAGGCGGTGCTGTCGCCGGGCTGGTCGATCCACTCTGGCGCCGGCACGTCCAACTATGCCTTCATCTGGGCGATGGCCGGCGACAATGTCGACTACACCGATGTCGATCCGGTGGCGATGGACATGCTGCGGTGAGCGACCTCTCCGCCTTCAGCCTGGCCGGCAAGCGCATCCTGGTGACCGGCGCCAACACCGGCATCGGCCAAGGCATTGCCATCTCGATCGCGCGCGCCGGTGGCGCCGTGATCGGCGTCGGCCGCTCATCGATGGACGATACCGCGAGCAAGGTAGGCGCTGTGGGCGGCCAATTCGAGGCGGTGAGCATCGATCTTGCCGACACGGCAGCAGTCGGACCGATGCTGGACCGCGTCTGGGATCAAAACGGTCCGATCGACGGGCTGGTCAACAATGCCGGCATCATCCGGCGCGCGGATGCCATCGATCTCGGCGAAGCCGACTGGGACGACGTGATCGACGTCAATTTGAAGTCCGTCTTCCTGCTGTGTCAGTCCTTTGCGCGGCGCCTCCTTGCCGGTGGACGCCAGGGCAAGATCGTCAACATCGCCTCGGTGCTGAGTTTCCAGGGCGGCATCCGCGTCGCGTCCTACACGGCGTCCAAGCATGGCGTGCTCGGCATCACCAGGCTGCTCGCCTGCGAGTGGGGGGCGAAGGGCATCAACGTCAATGGCATAGCGCCGGGCTATATCGACACCAACAACACGCAGGCGCTGCGCGCCGATCCCGACCGCAGCGCGGCCATCCTCGGGCGCATTCCCGCCGGCCGCTGGGGCGAGCCCGGAGACATTGGCGATGCTGCCGTCTTCCTGCTGGCGCCGGCCTCGAACTATATGCATGGCGCGGTGGTGCCAGTGGATGGGGGATGGCTGGCGCGATGAGGAGAAGACGATGACCGAGCCGAAGATTTTCGCGCATGCCGGCCAGGGTGCCTGGACGCCGACCCCGGATGGCAATCGCCGGCGGGTTCTCCTCACCACCGACGAACTGATGATGGTCGAATTCGGTTTCGACAAGGGTGGTGTCGGCGCCTTGCACTCGCACCCGCATGTGCAGGCGAGCTATGTCGCCGAAGGCCGTTTTGAGGTGACCATCGGCGGCCGGACCGAAATCGTCGAGACCGGCGGCAGCTTCATCGTGCCGTCCGGCCTGGTGCACGGCGTCAAGGCGCTCGAGGCGGGGCGGCTGGTCGACAGTTTTACGCCGCACCGCGCCGATTTCCTCGCCTGACCGGGTCGCCGACGATTTCTCGGCCAACGAAAAAACCCGCGCCTCCAGGGAAGCGCGGGTTGTTGCCTGGGCGCCAATGGCGCCGCGGTACTCAAAACATCACCGCAGAGTGCGAAAGCTGCCGCATCATGGTGAAGATAGACTTAATGCGCGTCAGGTGACGCGCCTGAGCAGGCCGAAAAGCCGTTCGAACGTCTTGCCGTAGGGCGGCCGCAGAAGGCTCCCCGCGCTCAAGCGCGACTGCAGGAAGACCGGTTTCTCCTTGCTGAAGGTGCGGAAACCCCATTCGCCATGATAGGCGCCCATGCCGCTGGCGCCGACGCCGCCGAAGGGTTGGTTCTCCTGCACCAGATGCAGCATGCAGTCGTTGATGGTGACGCCGCCGGCGACCGTCTCGCGCAGGATGCGCTGGCGGTTGCCGCCGTCGTTGCCGAACCAGTAGAGCGCCAGCGGCCGGTCGGCCTGGTTCACATAAGCGATCGCGTCGTCGAGCGTGGCGTATTCGACGATCGGCAGCACCGGGCCGAAAATCTCCTCGCGCATCAGCTTCAGGTCCGAGCCTGCGTTGCTGACCAGGGTCGGCGGAAGCTTCCGGCCCGCATTGCCGAGGTCCTCGCCGACCGGGTTGATCTCGGTGACATCGGCACCCGTGTCGCGCGCTTCCGCGATCATGGCGCGCAGACGCTGGTAATGCCGATCGCTGATGATGGCGGTATAGTCGGGGTTGTCGCGCAGCGAGGGGTAGAGCCGCGCCATGGCGATTGCGAGCTTCGCGGCGACCGTACCTGCTTGTCCCTTCGGCACCAGCAAATAGTCCGGCGCGATGCAGGTCTGCCCGGCATTCAACAGCTTGCCATAGGCGACGCTGGCAACCGCGGTGTCAAGATCGCAGGAGGGGTCGAGGATCGCCGGCGACTTCCCGCCGAGTTCGAGCGTGACCGGGGTCAGGTTGGCGGCGGCGGCGATCGCAACCTGGCGTCCGACCGCCGTCGAACCGGTGAACAGCAGATGATCGAACGGCATCGAGACGAAGGCTTTCCCCGTATCGGCATCGCCGGCGATGACGCTGAGTTCATCCGGGGCGAAATGTTCGCCAGCCAGCCTGGTCAGCAGCCCGGAAAAAGCCGGCGTCAGTTCGGAAGGCTTGACCAGCACGCGGTTGCCGGCGGCAAGCGCGGCCGTAACCGGCGCGACGGCGAGCTGAAAAGGGTAGTTCCAGGGCGAGACGATGCCGACGACGCCGAGCGGCTGCGGGACGAGGCGATTCCGGCCCGGCAGGAACGGCAAGGTGGTGGCAACGCGGCGCTCCCGCATCCAGCCGCCGACATGGGCGAGCGCATGGCGAATGCCGGCGCGCACGACGAACAATTCGGCCAGGCGGGTCTCATGCGCCGAGCGGCCGCCGAAGTCGGCATCGATCGCAGCGCAGATTTCAGTCTCGTGCCGCTCGGTCAGCGCCAGCAGGCGCCTCAGCCGGTCCTTGCGGACGCCAAGGTCGGGAAAGGGTTGTGCCTTGAAGGCGGCGCGCTGCAGCCGGAACCGCTCGCCCAGCAAATCCTGTCTCACCTGCAGCATCGCGCCCTCCGTGGCGTATCGGCGAGGGCAAGCTTACATCGCAACGCGGCGGAATCCATCAGGGGTGCGTGTGCCGCAGGGGAAGGCGTCGCCGGCGGTGTTGCCGAGGGCATTGACAGGGCGGTTGTGATGGGATGAGCGGTGGGCTACTCCAAGGCCTCACAAGGAGTCGCCCTTGACCATCTTGCCCGATCTCTCCCGTACGCGAAACATCGCTTGCCGCCAGGCGGCTGTCTGATGCCGGCGCAGGCGGCGGGTATCAGGGCCGGGGATCCCAAGCGGCGCGTCCTGAAGGAGGTGTTCGGCTTCGACGATTTTCGCCCCGGCCAGGCCGACGTGATGGATACACTGCTTGGCGGGCGCCATGTGCTGGCCGTCATGCCGACGGGCGCGGGCAAATCGCTCTGCTACCAGGTTCCGGCGCTGGTTCTGGGCGGGCTCACCCTCGTCGTCTCGCCGCTGGTGGCTCTGATGCAGGACCAGGTCGCGGCGCTGCGGCTTGCCGGCGTGGCGGCCGATACGATCAATTCCTCGCTCGACCGCGAGGCCAATGTCGCGGCCTGGCGCCGTGTGGCATCTGGCCAGACGCGGCTGCTCTATCTGGCGCCGGAGCGGCTGATGACCGAGCGCATGCTGGACGCCCTTTCCAGGCTCCACGTCAGCCTGATCGCCATCGACGAGGCGCATTGCATCTCGCAATGGGGTCCGGCGTTCCGGCCCGAATATGAGGATCTGTCCCGGTTGCGCGGTATCTTTGCCAATGTGCCGATCATCGCGGTGACGGCGACTGCCGATGAGAGCACGCGCACCGACATCGCCGCCCGCCTGTTCGCCGAGCAGGTCGAAACGCTGGTGCTCGGTTTCGACCGGCCCAACATCAAGCTGGCCATCGCGCCCAAGCAGGACAGCAAGCGCCAGCTGCTCGGCTTCATCGAGCGCCATGCGGGCAAGAGCGGCATCGTCTATTGCTTGTCGCGCAAGAAGACCGAAGAGATGGCGGCCTTTCTGAAGCGCAACGGCGTCACCGCGCTCGCCTACCACGCCGGCATGAGCAAGGAGGCGCGTGAAGCCAATCAAAACGCCTTCATGACCTTGTCCGGCGTCGTCATGGTGGGAACCATCGCGTTCGGCATGGGCATCGACAAGCCTGATGTCGCCTTTGTCTTCCACACCGATATGCCGGGCAGCCTGGAAGCCTATTATCAGGAAATCGGCCGTGCCGGCCGCGACGGACGCGAGGCCGAGGCGCATATGCTTTACGGCCTTGGCGACATCCGCATGCGCCGGCTGTTCATCGACGACGAGGATGCCTCGTCAGAGCACAAGAGGCGGTCGCACCGCCGGCTCGACACGCTGATCGGCTATTGCGAGACCGCGCAATGCCGCCGCCAGGTGCTGCTCGGTTATTTCGGCGAAGAGGCCCAGGCCTGCGGCAATTGCGACAACTGCCTCGACCAGGCGCCGCGCGCCGATGGCAGTGCCGAAGCGCGGAAGATCCTCGCGGCGGTTGCAGAGAGCGGCGAGCGCTTCGGCGCGGCCCATATCATCGATATCCTGCTTGGCCACGAGACCGAGAAGGTGCTGGCGAGAGCTCATCAAACACTCGGCAGTTTCGGCACCGGCGCCGCGCACAGGAAGACAGTGTGGCTGTCGCTGGTCCGGCAACTGGTGGCCGGCGGGTTCCTGATGCCGGATCCCGAGGGCCATGGCGGTCTCGCCATCTCCGAAAGCGGCCGCGCGCTCGGCCGTGGCGAGATTGCATTCCAGTATCGCGTCGAGACGCGGGACCCTCTGGCGCGCGGCAGGAAGCGTTCCGGGGAAGGCGCCGCCGGAGCCGAGGGCGTCGATGCTTCGCTGCTGGCGGCGCTCAAGTCGCTGCGGCTACGGCTCGCCAAGGAGCGCCAGGTGCCGGCCTATGTGGTGTTTTCCGACCGCACTCTCATCGACATGGCCGACCGCCGCCCGCTCGACCTCGACGCGTTTGCCGAAGTAAATGGCGTGGGAGGGGCGAAGCTCAAGGAGTTTGGCGCGGTTTTCCTGGCCGCGATCGCGGCTCATCAGGCTGGCTGAAAGCCTGATGGCGAGCGGTAGGGCTGATCAGGCTGGTCGAATGAGCAGTAAAAGCCAGGTCATCAAAGTTGGGAGCGCAGCCTGCTGGCCAGCCAGTCCGAAATTTTTTCCCGCAGGGGACGCGCTTCCCATTCAGCCAGGGTGATCTGCCGGGATCTCCCAAGGTCCTGGTTGAACAGGTCGATCTGCGTGTTTGCGAAATCCCTGCCGTAGACGTTCAGACTGGCTTCATCGTTCAGCCGCAAGGAGCGTTCGTCCAGATTGGTGGAACCAAAGCTCGTCCAGACGTCGTCAACGATCAGCAGCTTGGGATGATACATGGTGGGCTGAAACTCGTAGATGCGCACCCCAGCCATAAGCAAGTCGCCCCAGAAATAGCGCGAGCCCTTCCGAACCAAAGGCACGTCGGTGAGCGCGTTCGGAACGATCACATCGACAGACACGCCTCGCTTCCTGGCGTCCAGGATCTGCTGGAGGGCGATGTCGTCGGGGACGAAATAAGCCATTCCGATTCGCAGGTGATCCCTGGCGGCGGCTATCGCGGCCAGCATCATCAATTCCATGTCCTCCGAGCCATTTGGCTGCGAAGAAAGTATCAGCTGGGCGCCGAGCGACCCCGCCGGTTCGGGCGGAGGGTAGAACTTCTGACCCTGCAATGTCTCACCGGTCGTCTCCAACCAATTTTCGGCAAAGGCTGCCTGGAAAGCAGGTACGGCGGTCCCTTCGATCCGATAGTGCGTATCGCGCCATTCATCCGGATTGCGGGCGTCTCCCCGCCATTTGTCGGCGATGCCGACGCCGCCCGTAAAGGCCACCCGTCCGTCGACAATGAGCAGTTTGCGGTGGGTCCGGTTGTTCACGCGGTCCAACGTATACCAATGGATCGGCCGGTAGCGCTGGAACCTCACGCCGGCTCCTGTCATGATATGGATCAGGTTTTCATCGAAAGGCAGGCTGCCGACCCAGTCGACGAGCACCCGGACCTCGACACCTTGCCGCGCCTTGGCCGCCAAGGCTTGTGCGAATTCATATCCGACGGCCCCAGACCAATAGATATAGGTCTCAAAATCGATGGTGGACCGGGCCGCGCCGATCGCCTGGAGCATCGAAGGAAAAATCTCGTCGCCGTTCACAAGGGTCTGCACCGCGTTCGCGTCGGACATCTGTCCCAGCGAGTAGCTGCTCATCGACCTCGCGAACTGCGGATCCGATGCGTCGAAGCGATGCGGGACAATCGTCCGCAAAACCCGCGGTTCAGGGGTCAGGTTTATGGCAGCCAACGTGGCCAGACCGGCGACAACCGCAACGGCCACATAGCTTAATCCCTTGAGCAGCGGGCTGAATTTTCGACCCAACCGCGTTGCCTTCGCGCCCCTCAGCAACGCCACGAGACCGGCAGCGCGCATATCAGTCGCCCTGCTGCTTGCGATCGCGATGTTTCTCGATGTCCTCGGGCTCTTCATCGTCGATGCGGGTGATGGTCGAAGCCGAACTGTTTGATCTCAGCATTTCGTCCAACTTGGCATGAATGGCCTGGGTATCGCGATGTTCAGCCCGCTGAATGAAGAGCGTCATGGCCCAGGTGAGGAGCGTGGCCGCGCCATGCCAGTTCAAGCTTTGCCGGTCGAAAACGATCCAGAAGATCGCATAGGCCAGCAGGACCAGGAATGCTGCCGGACGAGAGGTCCACGTGCCGATCGAGGTGAGCGCGCCGGTAATGGGGTGATTTGCCATCAGCAGGAACTTTCCACGGTAACGCAGGTTCCCGCGAGCGCGTCGGCGAAGGCTGCCGTGCGGCACAGTTGTCTGCAGAAAGCGCCGTCAGGCCCTGACCATCCGTCTGGGTTGGGCGTTGTCTCGAACGGCTGCAGCGTCAGAGGCTGCAATGGGAGCCTTGCGATCGCGGGCCTGTCTCGGAGCGCCGCAGCGTCGGGACGTCGTCACGCAGGCAGCCCGGCGAGTACTGCGCCAATACCCTTTCCAGACGCGCCAGAAGGACTTTCCTCGACTTTATCTCGTACCCCAACCGCAATGTGCCTCCCATGCTTTTGCGGTTGGTGGTCAGCTCCTGCTGGAGGATGCCGATGCGGATGCGTACCTCATCGGCCTGTGCTCGAAGTGCTGCCTTGATTGGCGCTCGACCTTGCATGCTGAACTCGATCTCCCCTGGAAAACGGATATCGAACTTGAGGGACATGCTTTGGTTCCTCGGCATCGCTTCTTATTTCCCATCCGCGACAGCCGGTCGCGTCCCGCCGCGTGCATGCCGGCGCCTGTCGGCGATCATTATCGCCGAGGGTGGGGCCGAGCCAGCGAATTGGCGTGAGCCGATGCCGCCGGCATCTTCAATTTGGGGAATGGCGGAGAGGGAGGGATTCGAACCCCCGATGGGCTTGCACCCATGCCGCATTTCGAGTGCGGTGCATTCGACCACTCTGCCACCTCTCCGCGGTCATGGTCGGCCGTTGCCGGCGCGGCGCACTAGATAACGGCTGAACGGGCAGGTTACAAGGCCAAATCCACCGGAAATTCAGCTTCCTGTCCAGGCCTCGTTCGGAGTGCCACGCTCCGTCCTGGGCAGGAGTCTCGCCCGCATGGCAGGGAACCCGGCCCGTTTGCCTTGACTCCCACGCAACCTTCGGTTAGGGACAGCGCGCAATCGGCGTGGAGGGTTCTTCCGCGCCGCTTGTTTTTTGAACCCGCAGACTGACAAAAAGACGGCCGAACCGCCAGAGGCGGTTCATCAAGGCCGACCGAACAGCGAAAGGCAAAAAATGTTCGCAGTCATTAAAACGGGCGGTAAGCAGTATCGCGTTGCCGCCAACGATCTCCTGAAGATCGAAAAAGTCGAAGCCAATGTCGGTGACATCGTCGAGATCGGCCACGTGCTCGCTCATGGCGAGGGCGAGAATGTCACGTTCGGCGCGCCGTTCGTCGATGGCGCCCTGGTGACCGCCGAAGTCGTCGAGCAGGGCAAGAACCGCACGGTCATCGCTTTCAAGAAGCGTCGCCGCCAGAATTCGCGCCGCAAGATCGGCCATCGCCAGCTCTTGACCACCGTGCGGATCTCCGAGATCCTGCTGGGTGGCGCCAAGCCCGCCAAGAAGGCGGCCGTCAAGGCGGAAGCCAAGGCTGAGGTCGCTCCCGAGGCCGCGCCGAAGGAAGCCAAGGCCAAGAAGGACGCCGCCCCCAAGGAAGACGCGAAGGCCGAGGCCGCCGCCGCGCCGCTGTTCAAGGCGCCGAAGGGCGAGCCGGACGACCTGACCGTGATCAAGGGCATCGGCCCGGTCGCCGCCAAGGATCTCGCCGAGCAGGGCATCATCACCTTCGCGCAGCTCGCCAAGCTGACCGAGAAGGACGTTGCCAAGATCGACGAGAACATGCCGTTCAGCGCCGACCAGATCAAGGACTGGCGCGAGCAGGCCAAGGAACTGGCCAAGAAGTAAGGCGAACCGGCGCGAAACGTCGCTGGATCGGACTTGAAACGGAACGCGAACGCGTTCATAAGACCATTCAAGCGCCCATGGGCGCATCGGAGTTAGTTAGATGGCACACAAGAAAGCTGGCGGCTCGTCGCGCAACGGTCGCGACTCGCATTCCAAGCGTCTGGGCGTGAAGAAGTTCGGCGGCGAAGCCGTCATCCCGGGCAACATCATCATTCGTCAACGCGGCACCACCTGGCATCCCGGCGTCAATGTCGGCATGGGCACGGACCACACCCTTTTCGCGCTCGAAACCGGCGCCGTGACGTTCAACAAAAAAGCCAACGGCCGAACCTACGTATCGGTCAACCCGATTACCAAAGCCGCGGAGTAGCCGGTTCCGCACTAGAACACCGGCGCCCATCTCGGGACCGGTGTCTGGCAAAACCAGGAAAAGGATCAGGGGAGATGGGTTTCCATCTCCCCTTTTTCTTGTGCCTGGAGGACTTCAAATGGTTGCCGAAGCGGAAGATTCAGAAGACGAAAGTTACGCGATAGATTGCCCGGTGCTGGTCACCGAGCGGCTGGTGATGCGCGCTCCCGATGAGCGGGATATCGCGCAACTGGTCGAACTTGCCGACAACCGTCACGTTGCCGAGATGCTGGCGCGCATGCCGCACCCCTATGGGGAGGCCGAGGGACGTGCTTTCCTCGCCATGACCAAGGCGCGGCGCGCCGGCATCGCCTATGCCTTGACGCTGGCCGGCACCGACACTTTCGTCGGCTGCGCCGGGCTGAACACCACCGATCGCGGCCTTGAGCTCGGCTACTGGATCGGCGAGCCCTACTGGAAGAAGGGCTACGCCACGGAAGCCGCGCACGCGCTGGTCGACCTCGCCTTCCAGAAGACGTCGATCCAGGTGCTGCAGGCCTCGACCAGGGTCATCAATCCGGCTTCACGCCGCGTCATCCACAAATGCGGCTTCCAATATGCCGGCCAGGGCATGCTGAATTCGATCGTCGCCGGCCAGGTGCCGGTCGAACGTTACCGGCTCGACAGGAAAACCTGGACGAGCCTGCGCAATTGGATCCACTTCTAGGTGCGTCGATATTCAGGTGAGGCCGGCCTGACCTGAATATCGGCAAACCTTGGCGCGTGGGGCGAAACAGTACAAATCAGCTCGGGACCGGACTTGGGCTTAGCCCAGTTCGACCCAGACCGGCCGGTGGTCGGAACCGACTGATTGTCTGTCGACCCACAGGCGCTTCAGCGACCGGGCAAGCGAGGCGCTGGTGAAGATATAGTCGATGCGCTTGTGGCGGCTGGCGTTGGTGGGGTCGTTGGGATCGACCCAGGAGACGAGATCGTCGCCGGCGACATCGAGGCGCAGGGCGGCATCGACGGCGAAGTCGGCGGTCAGCGGCATGCCGAATTCATGGTCCGGCCGGCCGGCGAGTTCGACATATTCGGGCGAGCCGGCCAGCATGTTGAAATCGCCCATGCCGACAAAGGCTTCCGGATGCGGCAGTTCCGGCAGGCCGATCTCGGCGACGCCGGACAGCGCACCGCCTTCGAGCGCATAGTTCAACAGGCGCTGGCGCAGGAACTGGATCTGGCTGGCGCGTTCGACCGGGCTGCGGTGATCGAGATGGATGGAATAGAAGCGGATGAAACCAAGCGGCGTCTCGATCAGGGCTTCCAGCGCGCCGCGCTGGAAGTTCATCATCTCGAAGCTGCGGCTGCGCGGCAGAAGCAGGTTGCGCGACAGATGAATGGGTGTTTTCGACAAGACCATGTTGCCGAGCTGGAAGGTCGTGGTGATGGCGCGGCCGTCCTCGATGCGCGAGCCGATATTGGCCTCGAAATTGCTGCCATAGACGGCGAAATAATCGGGCAGCGCCTCGCCGATCTCGGCCACCATGTCGCGGCTGCCGTTCCGGGGATTGTTGCGGGTGACCTCCTGCAGCGCGATTACGTCGGCGCCGCGCACCGCGTCGGCGATGCGCCCGAGATCGTAGCGTCCATCGAGACCGATGCCGTACTGGATGTTGTAGGTTACAAGCTTCATTCCGACGTCTCTCCGGCCAACCCCGCGCGGCCATCGTCACAAAACGGCCTCGCCCTTCGCCGCGCCTTGGTTTAGAGCAAGGCCCAAGGTTTAGAGCAATGCCGCAAGGCCAATAAAAGAAACTGCAGTCCCATGAAATTTCTCGATCAAGCCAAGGTCTATGTCCGCTCCGGTGACGGGGGCGCCGGTTCGGTGTCGTTCCGGCGCGAGAAGTTCATCGAGTTCGGTGGCCCGGATGGCGGCGATGGCGGCCGCGGCGGCGATGTCTGGCTGGAAGCGGTCGACGGGCTGAACACGCTGATCGACTATCGCTATCAGCAGCATTTCAAGGCCAAGACCGGAGTCCACGGCATGGGCCGCAACATGACCGGCGCCAAGGGCGCCGATGTCACGCTGAAGGTGCCGGCCGGAACGCAGGTCTTCGAAGAGGACAATGAGACGCTGATCTGCGACCTGACCGTCGTCGGCCAGCGCTTCCTCCTGGCCAAGGGCGGCAATGGCGGCTTCGGCAACCAGCATTTCAAGACCTCGACCAACCAGGCGCCGCGCCGCGCCAATCCCGGCCTTCCCGGCGAAGAACTCAATATCTGGCTCAGGCTGAAGCTGATCGCCGACGCCGGGCTGGTCGGGCTGCCGAATGCCGGCAAGTCGACATTCCTTGCCGCCGTCACCGCGGCCAAGCCGAAGATCGCCGACTATCCGTTCACGACCCTGCATCCGGGCCTCGGTGTCGCCCGCATCGATGCGCGCGAATTCGTCATCGCCGACATTCCAGGTCTGATCGAAGGCGCGCATGAAGGCGTCGGCATCGGCGACCGCTTCCTCGGCCATGTCGAGCGCACGCGCGTGCTGCTGCACCTGGTCTCCGCGCAGGAAGAGAACCCGGGCAAGGCCTACAAGACCGTGCGGGCCGAGCTCGAGGCCTATGGCCACGGCTTGACCGACAAGGCCGAGATCCTGGCGCTGAGCCAGGTCGACACGCTCGACGCAGACGCGCGCAAGAAGAAGGTTGCTTCGCTGAAGCGTGCCGCCGGCCGCGCGCCGATGCTGCTGTCGGCGGTCACCGGCGAGGGCGTCGAGGCGGTGCAGCGCGCGTTGATGGCTGTCATCGCGGAGGCGCGTGCGCGGATCGTCGCGCCGGTCGAGTCGCGCTGGGAAAAGTAAGGTCATGCAGCCGCTCAGGAAATACCGGCGCATCACCGTCAAGATCGGCTCGGCATTGCTCGTCGATCGCGCGAGCGGCCTGAAGCGCGACTGGCTGGCCTCGCTCGCCGACGACATCGCGGTGCTTGCCCAGGGAGGAGCCGAAATCCTCGTCGTGTCGTCGGGCGCCATCGCGCTCGGCCGCACCATTCTTGGCCTTGGCAAGCGCGCCCTGAAGCTCGAGGAGAGCCAGGCCGCCGCCGCCGTCGGGCAGATCGCGCTCGCCGGCGCATGGTCTGACGCGCTCGGCAAGGGTGCCTTGAAATCGGGCCAGATCCTTTTGACGCTCGGCGATACCGAGGAGCGCCGGCGTTATCTCAACGCGCGGGCCACCATATCGACGCTGCTCAAGATGAAGGCGGTGCCGGTCATCAACGAGAACGACACGGTGGCGACCTCCGAAATCCGCTATGGCGACAATGACCGGCTGGCGGCCCGCGTCGCCACCATGATGGGCGCGGACCTGCTGGTGCTGCTCTCCGACATTGACGGGCTCTACACCGCGCCGCCAGCGTTGGACCCCGGTGCAAAGTTCATTCCGGTGGTCGATCGCATCACACCAGACATCGAAGCGATGGCGGGAGCCGCCGCGTCCGAGCTGTCGCGCGGCGGCATGCGTACCAAGCTCGATGCGGGCAAGATCGCCAATGCGGCGGGCACGGCGATGATCATCACCTCCGGCACAAGGCTGTCGCCGCTGATGGCGATCGAGCGCGGCGAGCGCGCGACGTTCTTCAAGCCCAGCGCCAATCCCGTGAAAGGCTACAAGACCTGGATCGCCGGCCAGCTCGAACCGGCCGGGCGGCTGACCGTCGATGCCGGCGCCATCGGCGCGCTCATTTCGGGCAAGTCGCTGCTGCCGGCCGGCGTCAAGCTGGTCAGCGGCAATTTCTCCCGCGGCGACACGGTGGCGATCCTGTCGCCCGAAGGCCGCGAGATCGCGCGCGGGCTGGTTGCCTACGATGCCGCCGATGCCGTAAGGATCGCAGGCCTGAAGACGGCCGAGATCGAGACCGTGCTCGGTTACGAGGCGCGTTCGGCGATGATCCACCGCGACGATCTCGTCGTAAGTCACGCCGGAAGCGACATAAGCGAAGGATGAGCCATGCTGAAGCTGCATGAAAGATCCGGGGACGACACCGTGGCGCTGATGGCCGATATCGGGCGGCGCGCCCGCGCTGCCGCCCGACCGCTGGCCATCGCCACCGCCGGCGCCAAGAACGCCGCGCTTGGCGCCATGGCCGACGCGATCATTTCCCGCGAGCGGGACATTCTCGACGCCAACGCCATCGATGTCTCGAATGGCCACGAATCCGGACTTTCCGGCTCTTTCATGGATCGGCTGAAGCTCGATCCGGCACGCATCCGCGCCATGGCGGACGGTATTCGCGAAATCGCTGCCCTGCCCGATCCGGTCGGTGATGTCATCGCCGCGTGGGAGCGGCCGAACGGTCTGCGCATAGAGCGCGTACGTACGCCGCTCGGTGTCGTCGGCGTCATCTATGAAAGCCGGCCGAACGTGACGGCGGATGCCGGCGCTCTCTGCCTCAAGGCCGGCAATCCGGTCATCTTGCGCGGCGGCTCGGATTCACTCAATTCCTCCTCGGCGATCCATGCCTGCCTGGTCGAGGGACTGAAGGCGGCCGGTCTGCCCGGGGATGCCATCCAGCTGGTGCCGACCACCGACCGCGCCGCGGTCGGCGAGATGCTCAAGGGGCTTGGCGGCAATCTCGACGTCATCATTCCGCGCGGCGGCAAAAGCCTGGTCGGGCGGGTGCAGAGCGAGGCGCGGGTGCCGGTCTTCGCCCATCTCGAAGGCATCTGCCATCTCTATATCGACCGCTCCGCCGAGCTCGACATGGCGGTGCGGATCGCCGTCAACGCCAAGATGCGGCGCACCGGCGTCTGCGGTGCCGCCGAAACGCTGCTGGTCGACCGTGCTGTCGCGGCCACCCATCTGGTGCCGATCCTCGACGCGCTGCGCGCCGCCGGCTGCGAGATCCATGCCGATCAAGAAGTGATGAAAATGTTCTTCGACGCCAAGCCGGCGACCGACGCCGACTGGGTGACCGAATATCTCGATGCGATCATCGCGGTGAAGCTGGTCGACGGGATCGCTGGTGCGATCGATCACATCGAAACCTTCTCCTCGCATCATACCGAGGCGATCGTCGCCGAGGACGCGAAGGCGGTCGAACGGTTCTTCAACGAGATCGATTCGGCGATCCTGCTGCACAACGCCTCGACGCAGTTCGCCGATGGCGGCGAGTTCGGCATGGGCGCCGAGATCGGCATCGCCACCGGCAAGATGCACGCGCGCGGGCCGGTCGGCGTCGAGCAGTTGACCTCGTTCAAATATCGCGTGCGCGGGTCGGGACAGGTGAGGCCTTGAAGCTTTTGATCGCCAGAGCCTGAAGCGATGCTGGCCTCTTCCGAACCGGCGACACCCTCCAGCTATCTGAAGATGCCGCATGCCGAGAAGGGGCTGGCCGTCGGACTGTTCGGCGGTTCGTTCAACCCGCCGCATGCCGGCCACGCGCTGGTCGCCGAAATCGCTTTGCGGCGTCTGGCGCTGGACCAGCTTTGGTGGATGGTGACCCCAGGCAATCCGCTGAAGAGCACGCGCGAACTGGCGCCGCTGGGCGAGCGCATCGCGCTTTCCGAGAAGATCGCCAAGAACCCGAAGATCAAGGTCACCGCCTTCGAGGCGGCACACAATGTGCGCTACACCGCCGACACGCTGGCGCTGGTCAAGGCACGCAATCCCGGCGTCGACTTCGTCTGGATCATGGGCGCCGATTCCCTGCGGGATTTCCATCGCTGGCAGCGCTGGCGCGAGATCGTCATGACCTTTCCGATCGCGGTCATCGACCGACCCGGCGCGACACTGTCCTTTCTATCGTCGGTTGTCGCCAAGACCTTCGATTACGCCCGCATCGACGAAGGCGACGCGCCAAGGCTTGCGCGGATGAAGGCGCCGGCCTGGACCTTCATCCACGGTCCGCGTTCCTCGCTGTCGTCGAGCGCGATCCGGAAAATGGCGAAGGGTTGAGCGTCTCGTCCATCCGGCCATGTCGTTTTTACAGCGGCGTCCGCCCGACCCATGGGCGATGCTGACCAGCCATGGCGATTCACAAGAAAACCCATCCCACGATCGATCCCGACCAGGGCAGCACGCCTGCGCCGCTGATCGCGATTGCCAGTGTCATCGTGTCGATGGCGCTGATTGCCATCGGCAACGGGCTGATGTTCGCCTATATCCCCGTCCGGCTCGGCGTCGAAGGGTTCGATCCGGTCTGGGCAGGGCTGATCGTCACCGGCCTGTCGGCCGGCGGCCTCGCCGGCTGTATCCTGACCGGTCCGCTGGTGCGCCGGGTCGGCCACGCCCGCGCCTTCATGGTGCTGTCGGCGCTGATCGCGCTGTCCAATGCCGCCATCGGCGCTGGACCGCACCCGCTGCTGTGGATCGTGGCGCGCGCGCTTTACGGCTTTGCCATATGCGGCCTGTTCATCGTCGCGCAGAGCTGGCTCAACGACGCGCTGCCGAACGCCGTACGCGGCCGGGTGATGGCCGTGTTCTACGTCGCCTACATTGCCGGTCTTGGCGTTGGTTATGCGACGCTTGCCGTGATCGACATCCACACGGCGGCCGCCTCACTGATCGGCATCGCCTTTACCGCTCTGTCGATCCTGCCCGTCGGCATGACACGCCTTGCCCAGCCGCCGGCGCCGCAGGCGGCTTCGGTGGCGCTGCGCCAAGCCTGGCGGATTTCGCCGGTCGGCGTCGCCGGCATGCTGGCGGTCGGCGGCCTGTCGATGATCATTTCCGGCTTCGCCCCCATCCACGCCACGGCCAAGGGCTACAGCCAAGCCGATGTTGCGCTGCTGCTGTCGGCAATGCCGGTCGGCACGCTGATCCTGCAGATACCGCTCGGCTGGCTCTCCGACCGTACTGATCGGCGCTACGTGCTTGCCGGCGCCGCGGCGCTGGCGGTCGTTGCCAGCGTGCTCGCCATCGCCTTCGACGGCGGTGCGCTGATGGTGCTGGTGGTGATCTATCTGATCTGGGACGGGGCGGCGGAATCGATCTACGCGCTCTCCAGCGCGCATGCCGCCGACCGCGCCAGGAAGGATGAACTGCTGGCGCTGTCGAGCTCGATGCTGTTTGCCTGGTCGCTCGCCGGCTTCATCGTGCCGGGCATCGTCACGGCGCTTTCCGCCGTCTTCGGCACGGCAACCTTCATCTATGTCGGCATCGTCATCGCCTCGGTATTCTGCCTTTTCGTGCTGTGGCGGGTGATCGCGGCGGGCCGCGTCCCGGCGGCCGCCACGGGCAGTTTCGCGCCGATGTCGGCGCAAGCACCCTTGCCGGTCGAACTCGCCTTCGCGCCGGACGAAGTGGTCCGCCACAGGGGCGACTGATTACTGCTTGCGGGCCTCGGGTGGCGATGCTTCCGGAGGCGGCTGCGGGATCGAGATGCCTTCGCTGTCGAAGACCTGCTTGGCGCGTTTCGTCATGTCGATCTGGGTGGCGAAATGGTCCGCCGCCGCGGTCCAGTAGCGCAAGGTGAGCGAAACGGTCGTATCGCCGAGCCCGGCCACGAAGGCGATCGGCGCCGGTTCGCGGCGGATGCGCTTCTCGGCACCGGCAATGGCAAGCAATGTCTTCTGGGCGCCGTCTATGTCGTTCCAGGAGCCGATGCTGAGCGTGATGTCGGTGCGGCGCACGCCGTTGCGGGTGAAATTGCGCACCGGCTGGTTCCACAGCGTCGAATTCGGCGCCAATATGTAGATGCCGTCGGCGGTCCTGAGCTTGGTGGCGAAAAGGCCGATTTCCTCGACCGAGCCGGCAATGGAACCGACCTCGACCGATTCGCCAATGCGGAATGGCCGCAACGCGAGCAGCATGATGCCGGCGGCGATGTTCTGCAGCGTGCCTTGCAGGGCGAGACCGATGGCGAGGCCGATGGCGCCGATCGCGGCGATGATCGATGCAGTCTGCACGCCGAACTGGCCGAGCACCATGATGACGACGAGGATCAGAATGGCGTAGCGCGCGATCTTTGAAAAGAAATGCCGCAGCGTCGCGTCGAAACCATGGATATGGCCGAGGCCAGCCGAGATCGAGCGCTCGGCAAGGTTGGCAACGATGTAGCCGACCACCAGGAGGATGACGGCGCCGATGGCGGAAAAGGAATAGGAGACGATCAGCGTACTCAGCTGCGCGAGGCCGGTCTGGACGGTGAGAAGGGTGTTTTGCGGGTCGATCGGCATGGCGGGATTCCGGTTGGTCGGTCAGCCGGTAACCGCTGTAGAAGGCCTGGGTTCCGATGTTTTTGCGTCACCTGTGGAACAACATTCCACTCGGCGAGTTCGCGTCCATCGGGGCTCCGTCTTGAAACTGCAACGGAACTCTGCCTATCTAAGTGGTGTCACCTGCTTTAAGGGGTGATTTGGTTGTTCTTGCTGCGAAAGGAAATACACTGAGAACAGCACTGCGGAAGAAGGCCGACATCGTGCCTTCGCCGGCCAGGATCAGCGTAGACGACGCCGTGTCCCGTGCCATCAAGACAGTCCTTGCCAGTCTGGAAGACTCCAAGGCCGAAAACATTGTCTCAATCGACATTCAGGGAAAATCGAGCCTCGGCGACTACATGGTCGTTGCGTCGGGCCGATCGCACCGTCATGTCGCGGCTGTCGCCGACCATCTCCTCAAGGCGCTCAAGGATGCCGGTCTCGGCACCGCGCGCGTCGAGGGACTGTCAGGCGCCGACTGGGTCCTGATCGATTCTGGCGATATCATCGTCCATGTCTTCCGCCCCGAAGTCCGCGAATTCTACAATCTCGAAAAGATGTGGCAGGCGCCGGATCTCGAGGAAGAGACCCTCCACTAAGCCCTTCGCGGGGCTTATAGAGGCGGGATGAAGATTTCAGTTCATGCCGTGGGCCGCATGAAAGCCGGCCCCGAGCGGGAGTTGGCCGACCGCTATTTCGAGCGGTTCGCCAAGAGCGGCCCCGGCGTGGGGCTCGAATTCGCCGGGATCACCGAGATCGTCGAGGGCCGCGCGCAGAGCGCCACCGAGCGCCAGCGCGACGAGGGTTCGCGGCTGCAGGCACAGCTGCAGCCAGGCACGGCCCTCATCCTGCTCGACGAGCGAGGCAAGAGCCTGTCTTCACAGGATTTCGCCGGCCGTCTGGGACAGTTGCGCGACGGCGGACGCAAGGCGCTGGTCCTCGCCATTGGTGGCGCCGACGGCCACGATCCGTCGCTGCGCGGCCAGGCCGAGCTGGTGATGTCGTTCGGGGCGCTCACCTGGCCGCATCAGCTGGTGCGGGTGATGCTGGGTGAACAACTCTACAGGGTGGCGACGATCCTGTCGGGTCATCCCTACCACAGGTCCTGAAAGCCGCCGGATCGCACCGAATTTGGCCCCAAATGCCGCGCAAGATTCGACGTGGGCCTGTTTTTCCGTTGCATTGCGTTATTGCGAACCCTTTGGGCGACAGGCGCTAACATGGTTGATGATTCGTTAACGAAGGCGCGGATAGAATCGATCGCGAATGTCTGAAGGCTGGAAATCGACGACGGGCCCATCGACGGGAGGCTCCTGGCGCATGCGCTGCGGTGTCGCGGCGGTGGCGGCGCTTCTGTCGTTGCATGCGGTGCGGGCCGAAAACACGCTCGACATGGCGCCCGATCCGGACCAGAGCCGTGCCGAATACGAGCAGGTTTCGAAGGAAATAACGCTGTCGTCCGAACGGCTGGCCAAGCTCGCCGCCGATATCGCAACGGTCAAGAAGGACCACGCCTCGATCACCGCGGCACTCATCCAGTCGGCGATGACCGAGCAGAAGCTCGGCCAGGACATCGAGGACATCGGCGCCAAGCTGGAAGGGCTGAAGGGCCAGCAACAGAAGATCCGTACTTCGCTGGCGGCGCGGCGCGACGTGCTGGCCGAAGTGCTGGGCGCCCTGCAGCGCATGGGGCTCAACCCGCCCCCGGCGATCCTGGTCAAGCCGGAAGATGCGCTGTCGTCGGTGCGCAGCGCCATCCTGCTCGGCGCCGTGGTGCCGGAACTGCGCCAGCAGACCGACAGCCTGCTGGCCGATCTCAAGGAGCAGACCCGGGTGACGGCTTCGATCGAAGCCGAACGGGCGCGGCTGACGGCGGCGGTCGGCGATCAGACGGCGGAAAAGAAGCGGCTCGGCATGCTGCTCGAAGCCAAGCAGAAGCTCGAGACCGACACCAAGGCGCAGATGGCGGCCGAACAGCAGCGTTCCGAGCAATTGGCGGCCAGAGCCAGCAGCCTGAAGGATCTGATCGCCTCGCTCGAAGCGCAGGCGGACAAGAACCGCAAGGCCGCGGACGCCGCAAAGGCAGCCGCCGCTGGCCAGGCCGGCGGCACCGACCCCGGTGGCGACCAGACGGCATCGCTGCCGGTCCCCGAAGGCAACAGGTTGACCGCCGCGGCGCCTTTCTCGGCGCTGCAAGGGCAGGTCGCCCTGCCGGTCACCGGCCGCATCAAACTCAGGTTTGGCGCCGACGACGGTAACGGCGCCTTGATGCTTGGGGACATGGTTGCGACACAATCGGGAGCCATCGTTACCGCGCCGGCGGATGGGAATGTGCTTTATGCGGGGCCGTTTCGCTCCTACGGTCAACTCTTGATCCTCAATGCCGGCGACGGTTATCATGTCGTCTTGGCTGGGATGAGCAGAATCAGCGTCGCGACTGGCCAGTCGGTGCTTGCAGGAGAGCCGGTCGGCGCGATGGGAGAAGCCCGGGTGGCAAGCACCTCGGTTTCGAAGAATGGAAATGCCACGCCGGAGCTCTATGTCGAGTTCCGCAAGGATGGAAAACCCGTCGATCCGGCCCCATGGTGGGCGGACCGTTTTTCTGGAAGGACGTGAAATGATGCGGAAACTGTCGCTTCTGTTTGCCGGTGCGCTGATGGGCGCGTCCGCCATGAGCCTTGTCTATGGCGCACCCGGCTCGGCGGCGAACGCTGCGGGATCGGAGACCTACAAGCAACTGGCGATCTTCGGCGACATCTTCGAGCGGGTGCGGGCGCAGTATGTGACCCCGCCCGACGACAAGTCGCTGGTCGAGAACGCCATTAACGGCATGCTTTCCTCGCTCGACCCGCACTCCTCCTACATGAACGCCGAACAGGCGCAGGACATGCGCGTGCAGACCAAGGGCGAGTTCGGCGGGCTCGGCATCGAGGTCACCATGGAGAACGACCTGGTCAAGGTGATCACGCCGATCGACGACACGCCGGCCGCCAAGGCTGGCGTGCTGGCCGGCGACTATATCGCCAAGATCGACGGCGAGGAGGTTCGCGGCCTGACGCTCAACGACGCGGTCGACAAGATGCGAGGCCTGGTCAACACGCCGATCAAGCTGACCATCCTGCGCCAGGGCGCCGACAAGCCGATCGAGCTGACTGTGGTGCGCGACATCATCAAGGTCAAGGCGGTCAAGTTCCGGGTCGAGAACGATATCGGCTACATGAAGATCACCTCCTTTACCGAAAAGACCTATGACGACCTCGAGAACGCTATCGAGACCATCAAGAAGCAGGTGCCGGACGACAAGCTGAAGGGCTATGTGCTCGACCTGCGCCTCAATCCGGGTGGCCTGCTCGACCAGGCGGTGAGCGTGTCGGACGCCTTCCTCAAGCGCGGCGAGATCGTCTCGACGCGCGGACGCGATCCAAAGGACGTCACCCGCTTCGACGCCAAGCCCAAGCAGACCGACGATATCAACGGCAAGCCGATGATCGTGCTCGTCAATGGCGGCTCGGCCAGCGCTTCGGAAATCGTCGCCGGCGCGCTGCAGGACCTGCGCCGCGTCACGGTGGTCGGCACGCAGTCCTTCGGCAAGGGCTCGGTCCAGACCATCATCCCGCTCGGCGAGAATGGCGCGCTCAGGCTGACGACGGCGCTCTATTACACGCCATCGGGCAAATCGATCCAGGGCAAGGGCATCACGCCCGACATCAAGGTCGACCAGCCCCTGCCGCCCGAACTGCAGGGCAGGGACCTGACGCGCGGCGAATCCGATCTCAAGGGCCATATCAAGGGCGCCGACGAGAGCAAGACCGGCTCGGGTTCCGCGGCCTATGTGCCGCCGGATCCGAAGGACGACCTGCAGCTCATCTATGCCGAGCAGCTGCTGCGCGGCCAGAAGACCGATCCGGCCTTCCCGCCCAATCCGGAAAAGGCCGTGCTCAACCAGTAAGGCAACCGGTCTGGCCGGTTGAACGAAGCAATGCGATGCTGCCGGGACCGAAAGGTTCCGGCAGTTTGATTCGGGGGGCAGGACCAGGCCTCCAGATATGGCGCCCAGGCGCCAGGATTGATGAATTCGTGCATGTGTTGCCGAAGGAGGTCGCCTTCGGAACCTTGCATCGGGGACAGGGCTTGGCTGATATCGGCAAGGACATCGAACGCCCGCTTGGACAGGCCGTCCGAGCGCCTCGCGGCGCCGGCAAGATCAGCGTCGGTGTGATCGCGGCGAGCGCGATCGTGCTTGCCGTGGTCGGCGTCTCGGCCGCGATCGCGTTCAGGGAAAAGCCGTTTCGAAAGCCGCAGGAAGTCGCCGTCTCGACGCCGAAAGTGACTGCGGCGGCCGAGCCCGCCGCGTCGCCTCCCGCATTGGCCCCGGCGGCGACGCCAAAGGTGGAGATGCCGGCCAAGACGGGCGGTCCGCAGATCATTCATGTGCAGACCGAAGAAGGCGATGGCCCGCCAAAGGCGGCAATCGTCATTCGCGATCCATCGACCGTCGGCCAGAACCTCAAGATCGCGCATATTCCCGACAAGGCGCTGATCGAAACCAGTGAAACCGGGCCCTTGCCGATGCGCTCCGCCGACGGAAGGCGACCGTTCGACGTCTATGCGCGGCCATGGTCCGGCACGCGTGGCGCGCGTGTGGCGATCATCATCGGCGGGCTCGCGGTTTCACAGACTGGTACCCAGGCGGCGATCGCCAAGCTGCCGGCGGAAGTGACGCTGGCCTTCGCGCCACAGGGCAACAGCATCGGCCGCTGGATGCAGGCTGCAAGGCAGAGCGGCCACGAAATCGTCATGCAGGTGCCGCTCGAGCCGTTCGACTATCCCAAAGTCAACCCCGGCCGCAACACGCTGACGGTGGCGGCGAGCGCGGAAGAAAACCTGAAGAATCTGCACTGGGCGCTGTCGCGGACGACGAACTATACCGGTGTCATGAACTATATGGGCGCGCGGTTTTCCGCCGACTCCGCGGCGATGGAGCCGTTCATGGCCGAACTTGGCAAAAGGGGCCTCGCCTATATCGACGACGGCTCGTCGGCGCGCAGCTTGGCTCCGGACATGGCGCTGAGGAATGGCGTCCCTTTCGTCGCCGGCGACACGGCGATCGATGCGGTGCAGGATCGCGGCGCCATCCTGAAGAAGCTCGACAGTCTCGAAGCGACCGCGCGTGCCAAAGGCACGGCCGTCGGCATCGGCTCGGCTTTCGACCTGACGGTCGACACGGTCTCGTCATGGGTGGCCGAGGCCAAGAAGCGCGGCATCGAGATCGTGCCGATTTCAGCGGTGGCCGTCGATCCGTAAAAGGGTTAGCCAAGGCCTTCGGAAGGCGACTGGAGAGACTGAGTGATGCCGCAGACGAAAAAAGTCGACCGCGAAACGCTGCCCTACCGACCCTGTGTCGGGCTGATGATCCTCAATGGCGAGGGGCTGGTCTGGGTCGGGCATCGCATTGCCGAACCCGACAGCGAGTTCGCCGGCACGACGCAGCTCTGGCAGATGCCGCAAGGCGGCATCGACAAGGGCGAGGAGCCGTTGCAGGCCGCCGAGCGCGAGCTCTACGAGGAGACCGGCATGCGCAGCGTCTCGCTGTTGGCAGAAGCGCCGGACTGGATCAACTATGACCTGCCGGACCATCTGGTCGGTATCGCCTTCAAGGGGCGGTATCGCGGCCAGACGCAGAAATGGTACGCCTTCCGCTTCCATGGCGATGCCAGCGAGATCCAGATCAATCCGCCGCCGGGCGGCCACACAGCCGAATTCGACAAATGGTCATGGCGGCCGATGCAAGACCTGCCCGACCTGATCGTGCCGTTCAAGCGCAAGGTCTATGAAGAGGTGGTGGGGGCGTTCCGTCACCTTGTGCCATAGCTGGACGGGCTCCGGCCGCGGTTCAAACGCCCGCGGTTGCCGCGCCGGTTCGACCGCCTTATTGATTTGATGTCTGTCCGTCACAAGAAGGGCCGCCATGTACGACGCCCCCAAAAGATCACTGTCCGAGGAAGCCGACGCCCCGAGCGAGGCTGCTGCCGGGGCCATCCTCACCATCGATCTTGGCGCGATCCGTGAAAATTACCGGCGACTGAAGGCGCGGCTGGGCGGCGTGCGCTGCGCGGGCGTGGTCAAGGCCGACGGCTACGGTCTGGGTGCGAGCCAAGTGGCATCGACGCTGATGAAAGAAGGCTGCGACATCTTCTTCGTCGCTCTGCTGGCCGAAGGAATCGCGCTCCGCAAGGCGATCGGGGCAGGACCCGAGATCTATGTGCTGAACGGTCTGCCGCCAGGCTCCGAGGGGGAAGCGGTCGCGTCTGGTCTCTGCGCGGTCATCAACAGTGGCGCACAGTTGAGAGCCTGGCGCGCGGCGGCACATCGCGTTGGCCAAAGACTTCCGGCCGCGATCCAGGTCGACAGCGGCATGTCGCGACTTGGCATGGCGCCGCCCGAAGTCGAAGCCATGGCCGGCGACACCGCCGCGTTCGATGGCATCGCCATCAGGTATGTAATGAGCCACCTGGCCTGCGCCGACGAGCCGCACCATCCCGCCAACGAACAGCAGCGGCGGGCCTTCGAGCGGTTGCGTGCCATGCTGCCCGGGGCGCCCGCCTCGCTCGCCAATTCCTCCGGCATCTTTCTGGGACCGTCCTACCATTATGATCTCGCCCGCCCTGGCGCCGCGCTCTACGGCATCAATCCGACGCCTGCCGAACCCAACCCGATGCTGCCCGTGGTGCGGCTGCAGGCCAAGGTGGCGCAGACGCGCGGCGTCGAAAAGGGCACCGGCATCGGCTATGGCCACACCTACCACGCGGAAGGGCCGCTCAGCCTGGCGACGATCTCGTTCGGCTACGCGGATGGCTGGCTGCGCCGGTCCGCGTCGGCCGCCTGGTTCGAGGGCGCGCGCCTGCCCTTCCTCGGACGCGTGTCGATGGATTCGATCATTCTCGACATCTCGGCCTTGCCGCCCGGCAGGCTCCGCGAAGGGGATCTCGTCGAACTGCTCGGCCCTTCACAGAGCGTCGACGATGCCGCCGGCCATGCCGGCACGATCGGCTACGAAATCCTGGCCAGCTTCGGAACGCGGTTTCACCGGCGCTATGTTGGCGGCTGAGCGGTTTGGCCGCGCTTGACAAGCGGACGCCTGTCGGCAAGGTTCGGCGCATGAGCAACCTCGCTTATAGCACAACCTTGTTCAGGGTCTGCCCGATCGCGGGATCGTAGCCCCGGCGCGGCCGCCTTCTGGCGTCCGTCCGTACCGGGGCATCCATACATCCACAAGCGCAAGCCGAACAGCCCTTCGCGGCTGCCGGCCTTTCATCACGCCGCCGCCAGTGCGGCGGCAGGCGCGCATCCGTTCGATGCGCCGATCCCATGAGGTTTGCCATGCAACATGCAAAAGAACTGCGTCCAAACAGCCATATTCTGATCAGCGAAGCCGACCATGACAGGCTGACCGGCCTGGCGAGGGCGTTGCTCGATCGCGCGCCCGAGACGGCCGAGGAGCTGCTTTCGGAAATGGACCGGGCCGTCGTCACGAACGCGGCGGCGATGCCGGCCGGTGTGGTGCGAATGGGCTCGACGGTTATGGTGCGCGGCGAAAGCGGGGACACCCAGCGCATCATGCTGGTCTACCCGGGCGAGGCCGACATAGCCGAGAACCGGATCTCGGTGCTGACGCCGATGGGAACCGCGCTCATCGGCGCGAGCGTTGGGCAGGCGGTTTGCTGGAACGGTCGTGGTGGTCGGGAACTGTCCGTGACCGTCGAAGCCGTCGATACGCCGGCTTCCGGCCCGCAACGAGCTTGATGGCGGAGGCGGTGATGACGAGCACGAATTGCTGCCTGACGACGAAGGACTTTGCCGTTCTCGAAGTCATGCTGGAGCGCCGGCGGGCATTCGCGGATCCGATCGTGCGCATGCTCGAACACAAGCTTTCACGCGCCGATGTCGTGCCGATCGATTCGGTCGGCCCCGACATCGTCACGCTGAACAGCAGGGTAGTGTTCGGCGTCGATACCGGTCCCGCGGAGACGCGAACCCTGGTGCAGCACGAGGTGCGCGGGCCGGTCGGCTCCAGCCTGTCGGTCGCAACGAGGCGCGGGCTCTGCATGCTTGGCATGGCGCAAGGCCAGACTGCAATGGTCGAACACGCCGACGGCCGGCGGGAGTCGATCCTGATCCGGGCCGTGCTTTACCAGCCGGAGGCTGCCCGGCGCACGGTCAGGCAGAAACACCAGGCTGACGCGCAGCGACCGCACGGGCTCAGGCTCGTCTACAGTGCCGCAGCCGATTGGAGGCCTCTTGGCGAGACGGCCGGAATGCGGCAGACAGAAGACGACGACCCCGGTCCCTCGGCGGCGTGAATGGGCAACAGCGCGTGGTCTCGAAGATCGGCATCGATTTTCGCTCGGGATCATGCGCAAATCGAAAAATACGGCTGCGTCCACGGGCGTCCTGAGGACGCTCGGCGCGGCAAGGAGTGAATGATGAAAATCATGGTGCTGGGCAGTGGCGTGATCGGGGTGACCACGGCCTACTATCTCGCCGAGGCCGGCCACGAGGTGACGGTGATCGACCGCCAGAAAGGGCCGGGGCTGGAAACCAGCTTTGCCAATGCCGGCGAGATTTCGCCCGGCTATGCCTCGCCCTGGGCCGGCCCCGGCATCCCGCTCAAGGCGATCAAGTGGCTCTTGATGAAGCATGGTCCGCTGGTGGTGCGGCCGGCCTTCGATCCGCACATGTGGACGTGGCTGGTCAAGATGCTGCGCAACTGCACCGCCGAGCGCTACGCGATCAACAAATCGCGCATGGTGCCGCTGGCGGAATACAGCCGCGACACGCTGAAGGCGCTGCGCGAGGCGACCGGCATCGCCTATGACGAGCGGACGCAGGGCACGCTGCAGCTGTTCCGGACGCAAAAGCAGCTCGACGGCACCGGAGGCGATGTCGAGGTGCTGAAGAAATATGGCGTGCCCTATGAGGTCCTTGATCCCAACGGCTGCATCGCGGCGGAACCGGCGCTGGCGGGGGTGCGTGAAAAATTCGTCGGCGGCCTGAGACTGCCGGGCGACGAGACCGGCGACTGCAAGATGTTCACCGACAGGCTGGCCGAGCTCTGCGTGGCGCGCGGCGTCAAGTTCGAATACGACACGACGATATGGCGCGTCATCCGCAGCCGCAACCGCGTCAACAATATGAGCACCAGCAAGGGCTGGCTGACCGCCGACGCCTATGTGATGGCGCTGGGCAGCTATTCGGCTGGCTTCATGCGCCGGATGAAGCGACCGATCCCGGTCTATCCGGTCAAGGGCTATTCGATCACGGTGCCGATCAAGGACGCCGCCGCCGCGCCCGTGTCGACCGTGATGGACGAAACCTACAAGGTCGCGATCACCCGGCTCGGCGACCGCATTCGCGTCGGCGGCACGGCCGAGATTTCCGGCTTCGACCTCAGGCTGCATGAATCGCGCCGGCGCACGCTCGAACACTCGGTCGGCGACCTGTTTCCGGGAGCCGGCGCGATGCGCGATGCGACGTTCTGGTGCGGGCTGCGGCCGATGACGCCTGACGGACCGCCGTTGATCGGCCGCACGGAGCTGTCCAACCTCTATCTCAACACCGGCCATGGCACGCTCGGCTGGACCATGGCCTGCGGCTCGGCCAAGGTTCTGGCCGACATCATCTCCAACCGGGTGCCCGATATCGACGTGCGTGCCTTGGCCCAGGAGCGTTACCTGAAATAGCCGCCGCGCGTCTCGCGCTTTATTCTTTGCTTATGTCGTTGCCCCGGAACCGGGGCGATATCAGAACGCCTGCCTGACCCACGCCTCGTCGAACAGCAGCCGGTAGGCCCACGGGATCGTCACATTGGTGGCGACCGGGTTCGAGTGGACGAGGTAGTCGTCATAGACCGGCTTCATCCTGGCGTAGAAGGCGGGGTCGAGCACCATCATGCCGTTCTCCGAATCGTGGAAGAAGCTGCGGTTGTTGAGGTTGACCGAGGAGATGGCAACCAGCCTTTCATCGATCATCATGATTTTGGAATGCAGCACCACGTCAGGCGCCTTGAACTCGCGGATATCGATACGGTCGCCATATTTCTCGACGAACAGCTTGTTGAGCGCGGTGAGAAACCTGCCCCCGATATCGCCCTTGAGGTCGATGCGGCCGACAACGTCGATCCTGACGCCGCGGGCGAGCGCCCGGTCAAAAGCCTTGGCGAGGCTCGGCGTCAGATTGAGGTAGGGGTTGACGATCTGGATATGGTGCCGGGCGGCATCGACCAGTTCGACGAAATAGGCCTCCAGCGCATGGTCATCCTCATAGGGCATCGAGATGAAATGCCGGGCATTGCCCCGGGGGCCATCTCCGCGGACCGGGATGGAGAAGGGGCGCGCCAGGTTGGTGTCGGCGTCGCGCAGCCATATCGTCGACAGCTGCGCGGCGAGCGTCTCGACCGTCGCCCGGTCGGCGAACTCGATGTCGAAGTCGCTCCAGTTCGAGTAGTAATTCAGCGAAAACCCGTCGGTCTTGCCGTATTGCTCGAGGTCCGGATAGCGCGACAGATCGATCGGCTGGTGGAACAGGAAACCGTCATGGATGTTGCGGCCGCCGATGATGACGCGCGAGCGCGCGGGGTCCTGCGCCAGCGTGGCCAGCATCTTGACATGATGGACCTTGTGCAGTTGTGAAATCTGCTCGTCGATCGGCGCGCCGTGGTCCGCCCGCCAGCGATATTCCTGCAGCTCCACATTGGGGAATTCGGCGGCCAGCCGGTGCAGCATGGCGTCGTCCTTTTCGCGCTCCAGCACGTCGGTGACTATGATGCGCACCTTGGCGCCAAGCGCTGCATGATGGCGGATCAGCCGTTCGATGACGCGCCCGGAAAAGTCGGCCTTGAATTCCAGCGAGGACAGATAGATCAGCTTCAGCCTTGGCGCCTTCGAGAAATCGAGCGGCAGTTCCGGATCGCCCCTGTCTATTGCCGCATCGGGCAGCGGCGCGCCCATCAGCGCCTCGACCTTGGCGTTGAAGCCGTCGCGCGACTTGCGCAGCAGCCTGGGCTCGCCGATCGGCATGGCGCAGGTCTGCGACAGCCAGCGGCTGGCATAGAAGGCGCGCTCGAGCGCATCGAGGCCGGCACCGCCGGGGACTGGGCAGCGCTGGTAGCGGCTGTCCAAGCTGGCAAGCGCCGGATCCGCGGTTTCTTCGCGCCGGATGGTGAGCGGTGTACCGGTGGGCGCAAGGCTGGAGCGGATCCTCGCCGTGCACCGGTTTAGGCCGTCGCCCGGGAACAGGCTGACCGTGTCGTCCTCGCCGGAGAGGTGAAAGCGGAATGCCGCGCCGGCGGCGATGGTGCGTGAGGCTCCGCCAGCGCGGAGCGCCAACGCGCCGTCGCAATTGCCTTCGATGTCGGCCGGCTGTTTGCCCGCCTGTCGCACGACGATCTCGGTGCTGCGTGCCTGCAAGCCGGAGAAATCGAAAATCCTGGGGGCCGAGGGCCGCGCCGCCGCATCGATATAGAGCGTCTGCCGCGACACCCGCCAGCGGCCGTCGAAATGACCGTCGCCGCTGCCCCCACCGACCGGCGGCAGATGAGCGTTGGCGACTGGTCCGGCCAGGTGCTGGAGCGTCGAATAGGTCGCCTGGAAATCGCGGTTCTGGACATCGAGGCGGTTGCGCCCGAAGGGGCCGGTGCCGTTGGCACGGTCCATGGCGCCGAGCTGGTTGTGGGCGAGCAGTGCCAGGAACCGTCTTTCATAGTCGCTGCCGCCGTCATTGCCGAAGAACTGCTCAGCCGCGACCCGCGACCCGGGCGTGCCAGCCGACAGCGAGGGCCGTGCGCAAGCCTCCTGCCCGGCCGATAGTTCGCAGGCATTGCGGCCCGCACCGCAGCCGGCAAGGGCGGCCAGCCCGAACAGGGCGAGGATGGCCGTGCGGATGTTCACCCCGTCGCCCCGGCCTTCATGACGCTCAACTGCGCCGGGTCGCGGGGCGGCATGAAACCTTGCGGGAAAACCTTGCAGACAGGGATGGCGAAGGTGGCGATTAGCAGGTCCGCCTCGCCGCGCATCTTGCGGGGCGCCGTCATGTCATCGCGGATCGCCCTCGCCGAGGCGACAAGGGCGCCGTCGCAGTCGCAATGGTTGCGGCGGGCGATGTAGCAGGCATCATGGGTTCGGCAAACGGCGTCGAGGCGATCGACAGGCCGGGCCGACAGATCGCCGGTGCGGGTGCCGGGACCGCAGTAATTGCCGATGACGAAAGGCGAGGGACGCGCCATGGCGTAGCGGATCGGTTTCGGCAATTCGGCTTCCGGAACTTTTGTCCATGGGTTGGCGCATGCGGAGACGATCAGCAGCGGCAGGATGGCAAGAACGGCTCGCATGTCTATCCGCGCCAGCTTTATGAAAGATTTCCCCACCCGAGCTGTCCCATGGCCGGCGACCGCACGCCTGATGCCACACTGGTCGGTTTTGTGGCAAGGAAAAGGCGCCGTGCGTGATCCAGGCCCCGCGTTATTGTGATGTCGGCACCCTGCCTTAAGGGCGCGAAACCCGCAGGCATCTGGGCGAAATCAGGTAAACAACCCCCGCTCCCGTTCCACCGCCTTGGTGATGAAGGAGGCAACGATCTGGACGCGGCGCAGCGGTCTCACCGATTCGTGATAGACCAGCCAGTAGGCGCGGCGGATGGGCGCGACCACATCGACGGCGACCAACTCCGGCATCGAGCGGGCGACGAAGGTGTGCAGGATGCCGATGCCGGCGCTCGAGCGCACCGCTTCGGCCTGACCAAGTGCGGAGGAGATGGCAAAGCTGGTCCGCCAATCGGCGCTGAATTCGGCGGCGTAGTCGAGCGACGGGCTGACGATCAGGTCAGGCACATAGCCGATGAGGGTGTGCTGGCCAAGTTCGGCGGCGGTTTTGGGCAGGCCATGCGCGTCGACATAGCCGCGGGAGGCAAACAGCCCGAGCGAGTAGTCGACCAGTTTTCCCGCCACCAGCCGGCCTTCGGTCGGCCGCTCGACGGTTATGGCAATGTCGGCCTCGCGTCGCGACAGGGAGAAGGAGCGCGGCACCGGGACGAGCTGGATGGTGAGTTCGCGGTGCTGGGCGGTGAGTTCGCCCAGCCGCTTGGCCAGGAAAGCGACGCCGAAGCCGTCAGGCGCGCCGATGCGCACGGTTCCGGACACGTCGTCGCCTTCGCCCGATATGGTCGAGCGGGCGGCGATCATGTCGCCCTCCATGCGCTCGGCGATGTCGAGGAAGCGCTCGCCGGCCGGGGTCAGTTCGCTGCCGGTGGTCAGCCGGCGGAAGAGTTTCGTGCGTAACGCGTCTTCAAGGGCCGCGATGCGGCGCGAGACCGTGGCGTGGTTCAGCTCCAACCGCCTGGCGGCGCCAAGGATCTGGCCGGCCCGCGCCACGGCGAGAAAGATGCGGACGTCATCCCAGTTCATGGCGTTCCCCTGATGGAGATCTCGGGCGAGTATTTGCGAGAATTGATGCTCACGCGTCAATCGATATCTATTTTATGCACAACGGTTGCGTTCTCCCTCGCGTTGCCATCGGCCGGCCAAAGGCGGACAATGCGACATCACAACCCAGGGAGAGAAATCATGATCGACTACGGTCATTTCATCGGCGGCAAGCGTGTCGCCGGCACCAGCGGCCGCAAGCAGGACGTCATGCAGCCGATGGACGGCACGGTGCGCGGCACGGTGGCGCTGGCCTCGCAGGCGGAATTGCGCGCGGCGGTCGAGAACGCCAAGGCCGCACAGCCCAAATGGGCCGCGACCAATCCGCAGCGCCGCGTGCGCGTGCTGATGAAGTTCCTCGAACTGGTCGCCCGCGACTATGACGAACTGGCCGAGATCCTTGCGCGCGAACATGGCAAGACCATCGCCGACGCCAAGGGCGACATCCAGCGCGGCCTGGAAGTGGTCGAGGTCTGCATCGGCGCTCCGCACATGATGAAGGGCGAGTTCACCGACGGTGCAGGCCCCGGCATCGATGTCTATTCGATGCGCCAGCCGCTCGGCGTCGTCGCCGGCATCACGCCGTTTAATTTCCCGGCGATGATCCCGCTGTGGAAGATCGCGCCGGCGATCGCCTGCGGCAACGCCTTCATCCTGAAGCCTTCGGAGCGTGATCCGGGTGTGCCGATGCGCATTGCCGAACTGTTCATCGAGGCCGGTCTGCCGGCCGGCATCCTCAATGTCGTCAACGGCGACAAGGATGTCGTCGACGCCATCCTCGACGATCCCGACATCAAGGCCATCGGTTTTGTCGGCTCGACGCCGATCGCGCACTACATCTATTCGCGCGGCACGGCGGCCGGCAAGCGCGTGCAGTGCTTCGGCGGCGCCAAGAACCACATGATCATCATGCCCGACGCCGACATGGACCAGACCGTCGACGCACTGATCGGCGCCGGCTACGGCTCGGCCGGCGAGCGCTGCATGGCTATCTCGGTGGCCGTTCCGGTCGGCAACGACACCGCCAACCGGCTGATGGAAAAGCTGATCCCGCGCGTCGAAAGCCTGAAGGTCGGTCCCTCGACGGATTCGGCAGCGGATTTCGGCCCGCTGGTTACCGCTCAGGCGCTGGAGCGCGTCAAGGGTTACGTCGACACCGGTGTCAAGGAAGGCGCCAAGCTTGTCGTCGACGGCCGCGGCTTCAAGATGCAGGGCTATGAGAACGGCTACTATATGGGTGGTTGCCTTTTCGACAATGTCACGGCCGATATGCGCATCTACAAGGAAGAGATCTTTGGGCCGGTGCTCTCGGTGGTGCGCGCGCCGACCTATGAGAACGCCATCAAACTCGCCAACGATCATGAGATGGGCAATGGCGTCGCCATCTTCACCCGCGATGGCGACGCCGCGCGCGACTTCGCCAGCCGTGTCCAGGTCGGCATGGTCGGCGTCAACGTACCGATCCCGGTGCCGATCGCCTATTACACTTTCGGCGGCTGGAAGGCGTCTTCCTTCGGCGACCTCAACCAGCATGGCCCGGACGCGTTCCGCTTCTACACCAAGACCAAGACGGTTACCTCGCGCTGGCCGTCCGGCATCAAGGACGGCGCTGAGTTCGTTATCCCGACGATGAATTGACCGGACGCTTTTTTATCTGGTCTTCCTCGCTGCAGGGCGGATGAGAAGATCGATTGAACCTGAGGCCTAAGTCCCCGGACTTAGGCCTTTTGTTTTTGCAAACGCTAATGTGATGGAACCGGTGGGGGATTGCGCGACTTAGGGCTGCAATCCTGCCGTGGAGGAGGCGCGGCAGACAACCAGGGCGCCGACGGCGGGCCGGTGGCATTGCATCGTCCGGCGCAAGGAGGTGTCAAATGACACGACGTCTTACGGCGACAATGTTCGTTGCGGCGATGGCGATGTGCTCGTGCGCTGCTCAGGCAAATGCAGCTGGGCAATGCGCGCCACGCGCCGATATCGTGAAGGCGCTCGGCGAGAACTTCCACGAAAGCGAAGCCGGGCGCGGCCTGATCAACCCCAATGTGGTCCTCGAGGTCTTCGTTTCGGAACAAGGCAGCTGGACGGTCTTGGCTTCCGATACGAAAGGCCAGAGTTGTATCCTGTCGGTTGGCGAAGGCTGGGACAGCCCGACACTCAAGGCGGCCTTGCCGGGCGCCTGAGCGATTTGCCTTCGCGCTCTTGCAACTAGCGCGTGGCGGCGACCTCGGCATGGCCACGCAGCAGTGCCATCAGTTTCTTGGCGTCCTTGGCGGCGCCTTCCTCATCGCCGTCCAGGATCGAGCGGATCAATGCAACATGGTGCTCGGCGGACTCCGCCAGCCCGGTGTCGGCCTTGTAGCGGAACCAGAAGCGGCGGCTGTGGGTCTGCAGGGGGGCGGCCAGCCGGGCGGCGAACGGGTTGTCGGCGGCCAGCGCCAGCGCCTCGTCGAGCGCCTTGTCGGCCTGGATGAAGGCGAGCACATTGCCTGATATCACTGCTTTCTGCATGGCGAGCGCCGCCTCGTGGAACAGGTCGGCGGCCTCGCGGGTGACGAAGCGTGCGGCCGAACGGGCGAGCACCACCTCGACGCCGCGCCTTGCGTCGAGCACACGCAGCCAGTCGCCGGGGTGCAGTGGCGCGATCGCGATGCCGGCGCGGGGCCTGACGTCTAGCAATCCCTCCCAGGCCAGCCGCTGGATCGCCTCGCGTACCGGCGTGCGGCCGAGCGCCAGCCGCTCGATCAGGGACCCCTCGGTGACAAAACTCGCCGGGGCCAGTTCGAGCGTGACGATCATGTTTTCGAGGACGCGATAGGCCTTGGCCGCCGCGGGCTCCGACACGATGCTTGCTTCCATGGATATCAAAGGCTCTCTCCTGATATATCTAGAATATATCATAACAGATTCCGCATTGACAGCAGCTTTCCTAACAGATATACGGCTGATATATCAGATGGAGAGATAGCTATGTGGACCGGAGTTTTCCCCGCCGTCACGACCAAATTCACCGCCGACGACCGGCTCGATCACGCCGAGATGGAGCGCTGCTTCGGCCTGCAAATGGATGCCGGCTGCGATGGCATCATCGTCTGCGGCTCGCTGGGCGAGGGGCCGATGCTGTCGCTTGACGAGAAGATCGAGGTGCTGAAGACCGCGCAGAAGATCGCTGGCAAGAAGCCGGTGCTGCTGACGGTCAACGAGGCCGGCACCCGCGAGGCCGCCAGTATCGCCAAGCGCGCCGCCGACGAAGGCGCCGATGGCCTGATGGTGGTGCCGAGCCCGATCTACCACACCAACGCGGAAGAGACGGTGGCGGCGCTGCGCGCGGTGGCGGAAGCCGGCGACTTGCCGGTCATGATCTATTCCAACCGACTCGCCTACCGCGTCGATGTAAGCGTCGACCAAATGGAGGAGCTGGCGTCGGACAAGCGCTTCGTCGCCATCAAGGAATCCTCTGACGACATCCGCCGCTCGACCGAGATCATCAACCGCCTGGGCAGCCGCTACGACCTGTTCACCGGCGTTGACAATCTGGCCTTCGAGGCGCTGTCCGTGGGTGCCATCGGCTGGGTGGCCGGTCTGGTCACCGCTTTCCCGCGCGAGACCGTCGCCATCTACCAGCTGATGAAGCAGGGGCGCCGCGAAGAGGCGCTCGCCATCTACCGCTGGTTCCGGCCGCTGCTCGACCTCGATGTCTCGACCTATCTGGTGCAGAACATCAAGCTTGCCGAAGTGTTCGCAATCAACACCAATGACCGCGTGCGCATGCCGCGCATGCCGCTGTCGGGCGAACGCCGCAAGGCTGTCGAGAAGATCATCAAGGATGCGCTGGCGGCGCGGCCGACACTGCCGCAGTTCTAAAGAGGGTGGCGACAGCCAGATGAGAGGCAGCGCCCAGGTGCAAGGAAAGTCCAAATCGACAGATAAGGGGCGGCGCTCCTCATCCGCCCTGCGGGCACCTTCTCCCCGTGAACGGGGAGAAGGGAGAGACATCGCCATCGTCGGTGGCGGCATCATCGGCATTTGCGCGGCTGCCTTCCTTGCCGAGGCGGGACTGGACGTCACGCTCTTCGACCGCACGGGCATCTGCGAGGAGACGAGCTCCGGCAACGCGGCCGCCTTTGCCTTCTCCGACGTGCTGCCGCTGGCGCACAAGGGCATGATCCGGCAGCTGCCAAAATGGCTCGCCGATCCACTCGGCCCGCTCAGCATTCCGCCCGCCTACCTGCCGAAGCTGCTGCCCTGGCTGATCCGGTTCTGGCGCGCCGGCGCGCCTGGAAAATATGAGGCGAGCCTGACGGCGCAGGCCGGCATGATGAAGCTTGCCGAGGCCGAATGGATGGATCTGCTCGATCGTTCCGGCACCCGGCCGATGCTGCGCGAGGACGGTTCGCTCGAACTCTACGAAGGCGAGGCCGAGTTCCGCGCCTCGCTGTCGGGCTGGGCGGCGCGCGAGCGCTTCGGCATCGGCTTCCGCCATGTCGAGGGCGAGAACCTAACGGACCTGCAGCCGGGGCTGTCACCGCGCTTCGTCAAAGGCACTTTCGTGCCTGGATGGAAGACCGTCGCCGATCCAAAACTGCTCGGCAAGGCGGTGTGGGCGTACGCGCAGTCCAAGGGCGCCCGCTTCGAGATGGCCCGCATCGACCGCGTCGCGGCGGATCAGGATGGTGCGACACTGACGTTGGCCGACGGCACGACGAGGCAAGCCAGTCACATAGTCATTGCCGCGGGCGCCTGGTCGCATCTGCTGGCGCGGCAACTCGGCGATCGCATTCCGCTGGAGACCGAACGCGGCTACAACACGACGCTGCCGACGAGCGCCTTCGACGTGAGGCGACAGTTGACCTTTTCCGGCCATGGCTTCGTCATCACCCCGCTCGAAACCGGCCTGCGTGTCGGCGGTGCCGTGGAACTCGGCGGCATCGAGCGGCCGCCCAATTTCAACAGGTCGAAAGCGCTCTTGCGGAAGGCGCGGGAATTCCTGCCGGGGCTCGATCCCTCGGGCGGGCGCGAATGGATGGGGTTCCGGCCCTCCCTGCCGGATTCGGTGCCCGTCATCGGCAAGGCGGCGCGAAGCCAGTCCGTGATCTACGCCTTCGGCCACGGCCATCTCGGCCTGACGCAGGCCGCGGCAACCGGGCGGTTGATCAGGGAATTCGTTCTGGGGCAGACTTCATCCGTTGATCTGGCCCCCTTCAGTCCACAACGGTTTTGATCTCGAGGAGCGACATGGCCAAGAAATCCTTCTTCTGCATCGACGGCCACACTTGCGGCAACCCGGTGCGGCTGGTCGCCGGCGGCGGGCCGCTGCTGCAGGGCTCGACGATGATGGAGCGGCGGGCGCATTTCCTAGCCGAATACGACTGGGTCCGCACCGGCCTGATGTTCGAACCGCGCGGCCATGACGTGATGTCCGGCTCGATCCTCTACCCGCCGACCCGCGAGGATTGCGATATCGCCATCCTGTTCATCGAGACGTCGGGCTGCCTGCCGATGTGCGGCCACGGCACCATCGGCACGGTGACGATGGCGATCGAGCATGGGCTGATCAAGCCGAAGACGCCAGGTGTTCTGCGGCTCGACACGCCCGCCGGCCTGGTCATCGCGGAATACAAGCAGGTCGGCGAGTATGTCGAGGAGGTGCGCATCACCAACGTGCCGTCCTTCCTTTATGCCGAAGGGTTGAAGGTTGAATGTCCGGGGCTCGGCGAGATCACCGTCGATGTCGCCTATGGCGGCAATTTCTACGCCATCGTGGAGCCGCAGGCGAACTATCGCGATATGGCCGACTATTCCGCCGGCGACCTCATCGCCTGGAGCCCGGTGGTGCGGCAGCGGCTCAACGAGAAGTATTCCTTCGTGCATCCGGAGAATCCCGGGATCACCGGGTTGTCGCACATGCTGTGGACCGGCAAGCCGACGGTCGAGGGAGCCGATGCCCGCAATGCCGTCTTCTACGGCGACAAGGCGATCGACCGCTCGCCCTGCGGCACCGGCACCTCGGCACGCATGGCGCAACTCCATGCCAAGGGCAAGCTCAAGGCGGGGGATGCGTTCGTCCATGAATCGATCATCGGCTCGCTGTTCAAGGGCAAGGTTGAAAAGGACGTCACCGTCGCCGGCAAGCCGGCCATCATCCCTTCGATCGGCGGCTGGGCCCGCATGACTGGACTGAACACGATCTTCATCGACGACCGCGATCCGTTCGCGCACGGTTTCGTGGTCAAGTAGGAGAATCCTGACCCTGCGGAAAGGAGTGTGACGAAAAAACGAACCGTGTCAGGAACGCAACGATTCCCCTCATCACCTAATTTTGACGGTGATTTCTTCGAAACGGAACGCATGATGCGGCTCAATCGTCAAAGACATTGCGTTATGCCAATGATAGGGTCCGCGATAGTCCAGGGGCTGGGTGCGAAAAACGGGCGATCGGGAAGACGTGACTTGCAAACACGCGGAGCGGTCAAAAAAATCACGTTGCAATCCGGGCTCGAAACTTTACGACTAGGGGAAATACGAAAAGGAATGCGTCTGCATGGGCGACATTCCAGGGGAGCCATGTACACATGCAGTACTTTGTCCAGCAGCTTATCAATGGGCTGACGCTGGGATCGATCTATGGGCTGATCGCGATCGGCTACACGATGGTCTACGGCATCATCGGCATGATCAATTTCGCCCATGGCGACATCTTCATGGTGGGCGCTTTCACGGCGCTGATCGTCTTCCTCATCCTCGGCGCGCTGTTTTATTCGGTGCCCGTGGTCATCGCGCTGCTGGTCATGATGATCGTGGCGATGCTGCTCACCAGCCTCTACAACTGGACGATCGAGAAAGTGGCCTACCGGCCGCTGCGCGGTTCGTTCCGGCTGGCGCCGCTGATCACCGCCATCGGCATGTCGATCGCGCTGTCGAACTTCGTCCAGGTGACGCAAGGCCCGCGCAACAAGCCGATCCCGCCGATGGTCAGCCAAGTTTACAACATCAACGGCGTCAGCGTTTCGCTGAAGCAGATCATCATCGTCATCGTCACCGCTTTGCTGTTGGCGCTGTTCTGGTACCTGGTCAACAAGACCTCGCTTGGCCGGGCGCAACGCGCTTGCGAGCAGGACCGCAAGATGGCCGCCCTGCTGGGCATCGACGTCGACCGCACCATCTCGATCACCTTCATCATGGGCGCCGCTCTTGCCGCCGTCGCCGGCACGCTGTTCCTGATGTACTACGGCGTCATCGCCTTCTCGGACGGCTTTACCCCCGGGGTCAAAGCATTCACGGCGGCGGTTCTTGGCGGCATCGGTTCATTGCCAGGTGCGGTGCTGGGCGGCCTCCTGATCGGCTTCATCGAGAGCATGTGGTCGGCCTATTTCTCGATCGATTACAAGGACGTCGCCGCGTTCTCGATCCTGGCAATCGTGCTGATCTTCCTGCCTTCCGGCATATTGGGCCGGCCAGAAGTCGAAAAGGTCTGAGACCATGGCCGTGACCGTATCTCCAGAGCGCGACACTGTCGCCAGCCCCATGCAGCGCGCGCTGCGCGAGGGCTTCTATGCCGGCGCCATCTCGCTTGGCCTGTTCGTGCTGTTCATCGGCCTCAAGACAGACCAGAACATCTCCAATGAACTGGTCTTGGTGAAGCGCTGGGGCCTCTTGGCCTCCGTGGTGATCGCAACGGCTATCGGCCGTTTCCTTTATGTCGCCTATGGTCAACCCTTCATGGCCAACCAGAAGATCGCCGATGTCGCCACCGGCCTGTTGCCGGCCAGTGCGGCGTCGCGCTTCTTCCTGTTGCCGGCGTTTATCGTGGCGATCATCGCGGTGGTGCTGCTGTTCGTGTTCAACGGCTCGCTTCCCGGATGGATAGGAGCAGAGGCGGCCGGCTATCTGCAGTTCCTGCGCGCGCTCGCAATCATCTATGCGCTGGCCTGTGTGATCTACTATTACCGCGGCTTCATCCACGCCAACTTCACCAAGCTCGGCATTGCCGCGCTGGTGCTCTATCCGATCCTTGTCATCGTCGTGCTGTCGCTGATGTCGTGGTCGGTCGCCACCGGATTGCAGGGCTCGCTGAAATGGGTCGACAATTTCGGCATCCAGATCCTGATCTACGTGATGCTGGCCTGGGGGCTGAACATCGTCGTCGGCCTCGCCGGCCTGCTCGATCTGGGCTACGTCGCCTTCTACGCCGTCGGGGCCTACGCCTATGCGCTGCTTGGCACAACCTACGGCCTGTCGTTCTGGATCCTGCTTCCGGCGGCCGGCGCCATGGCCGCGTTCTGGGGCGTGCTGCTCGGCTTTCCGGTGCTGCGCCTGCGCGGCGATTACCTGGCGATCGTCACCCTTGCCTTCGGGGAGATCATCCGCCTGGTGCTGATCAACTGGCGCGATGTGACCAACGGTTCGGCCGGTATCTCCGGCATCCCGAAAGTCACCTTTTTCGGCTTGATGACCTTCAACGTCTCGGACCCCAACTACATCGCCAAGGTCCTGCACCTCGCGACCTCGAGCGCCTACTACAAGATCTTCCTCTATTACCTGATCCTGGCGCTTTGCATGCTCACCGCCTTCGTCACCATCAGGCTGAGGCGCATGCCCGTCGGGCGTGCCTGGGAAGCGCTGCGCGAGGACGAGATCGCCTGCCGCTCGCTCGGCATCAACACCACCACGACCAAGCTGACGGCCTTTGCCACCGGTGCCATGTTCGGCGGTTTTGCCGGGGCATTCTTCGCCGCGCGGCAAGGCTTCGTCAGCCCGGAATCCTTCGTCTTCCTGGAATCGGCCATCATCCTGGCCATCGTCGTCCTTGGCGGCATGGGGTCGCTGGTCGGCATCGCCGTCGCCGCGATGGTGATGATCGGCGGCACCGAGGCGCTGCGCGAGCTCGACTTCCTCAAACAGGTCTTCGGGCAAGATTTCACCCCCGAACTCTACCGCATGCTTCTGTTCGGCATGGCCATGGTCATCGTCATGCTGTGGAAGCCACGGGGCTTTGTCGGCAGTCGTGAACCGACAGCCTTCCTCAAGGAGCGAAGGGCTGTCTCAAGCTCCTTCACCAAGGAGGGTCACGGCTGATGAATGCGAACGCACAAATGAACGACGCCATCCTGCAGGTCGATCATCTGTCGATGAAGTTCGGCGGCCTGGTCGCCATCGGCGACCTGTCCTTCACTGCCAGGCGCGGCGAAATCACCGCGCTGATCGGCCCCAACGGCGCTGGCAAGACCACCGTGTTCAATTGCATCACCGGCTTCTACAAGCCGTCGGAAGGCATGATCACGCTCAACCGGGCCGATGGCTCCAGCTACCTGCTGGAACGGCTGCCCAACCATGAGATCCCGGCGCGCGCCAAGGTGGCGCGCACCTTCCAGAACATCCGCCTGTTCTCGGGCATGACGCTGCTGGAGAACCTGCTCGTCGCCCAGCACAACAAGCTGATGAAGGCCTCCGGGTATACGATCCTGGGCCTGTTCGGCTTCAGCGGCTACCGCAAGGCCTCGGCCGAATCGGTGGAGCTTGCCAAGCACTGGCTGGAAAAGGCCGATCTCGTCGATCGCGCCGACGATCCGGCCGGCGACTTGCCCTACGGCGCACAGCGGCGGCTCGAGATCGCGCGCGCCATGTGCACCGGTCCCGAGCTTCTGTGCCTCGACGAACCGGCGGCCGGTCTCAACCCGAAGGAATCGGCGGCTCTCAACGAACTGCTGATGGGGATCAAGCACACGACAGGCACCTCGATCCTCCTGATCGAGCACGACATGTCGGTGGTCATGCAGATCTCCGACCATGTCGTGGTGCTGGAATATGGCCGCAAGATCTCCGACGGCAATCCGCAGTCGGTGCGCACCGACCCGCGCGTCATCGCTGCCTATCTTGGCGTCGACGACGAGGAGGTCGAGACCGTACTTACCGAAGTCGGCGACGAGGACGTCATCGAACAGCTCGACATCGGCCCCGATTCCGCGCATGGCCCGGGGACATCGTCATCGTATCTGGCCGGGCCGGTGAGCGACACCGTCGGCCATAGCCAAGGCGAACGCGTAACCGTGTCGAAAGGCGCCTCGAAGGCAGCGCAGGTCGATGCCCGCGGCGCCAGCGTGGCAAGCAGGCCTGTTGCCCCGACACCGGCGCCGGCCAAGCCCGCCGCGAAGAAAGCGGAACCACGGAAAACGGCCGCCAAGGCGCCTGCCGCGAAGGCCGAAGGCGTTTCGAACCGCCTCGCTGCCCCCCGTGGCGGCAAGGCCGACAATCTGACCCGCATCAAGGGCATTGGCACGGTCAACGAGAAGAAGCTCAACGAACACGGCATCTTCCACTTCGACCAGATCGGCGCCTGGAAGAAGGCAGACGTCGAGGCGGTCGAGGCCTACCTGGCCTTTGACGGACGCATCGCGCGCGAGGAGTGGGTCAAGCAGGCCAAGCTGCTCGGCCAAGGCAAGGATACGGAATTCTCGCGCCGCGTCGATGCAGGCAAGGTGGCGACCAGTCATGTGTCCGGCAAAGCCAAGGCGAGCACAGCCAAGCCCGTGCAGGGCAAGCGTGGAGGGGGCAAGTGATGGCCACGACAACGCTGCTCGATATCAAGGGCGTAGAGACTTATTACGGCAACATCCGTGCGCTGAACGGCGTCAATGTCAGTGTCAAGCAAGGTGAGATCGTGGCGCTGATCGGCGCCAACGGCGCCGGCAAGTCGACGCTGATGATGACCATCTTCGGGGCTCCACGCGCCCGCACGGGCACCATCACCTTCAACGGGACCGATATCACCCAGTTGCCGACACACGAAATCGCGCGCATGCGCATTGCCCAGTCACCGGAGGGCCGGCGCATCTTTCCGCGCATGACGGTGATGGAAAACCTGCAAATGGGCGCCAGCCTCGACAACCTCAAATATTATGGCGAGGACGTCGAGAAGGTGTTCACGCTGTTCCCCAGGCTGAAGGAGCGCATCGCCCAGCGTGGCGGTACGCTGTCGGGCGGCGAACAGCAGATGCTGTCGATCGGACGCGCACTGATGGCGCGGCCGAAACTGCTTCTGCTCGACGAGCCGTCGCTGGGCCTGGCGCCGCTGATCGTCAAGCAGATCTTCGATGCCATTCGTGAGTTGAACCGCACCCAAGGGCTGACCGTATTCCTGGTCGAGCAGAACGCGTTCGGCGCACTCAAGCTCGCCACGCGCGGCTATGTCATGGTCAACGGCAATGTGACGATGAGCGGCACCGGCAAGGAGCTGCTCGCCAATCCGGAAGTGCGCGCCGCCTATCTCGAAGGCGGACATCACTGAGTTCAGGAGACTTCCCATGCAAGGCATTCTCTACGAGGAACCGTCGATCTGGCAGTTCTTCTTCGTCACCTGCCTGCTCGGCGGATGGGCGGCCTGGATGACCGGCAAAGCCAGTGCCCAGACATGGCGCAGCTTCATCCAGCTGTTTGCCTATCTGCTCGGGCTCGGCATCGGAATCCGCTTCATCCATCACGCGCTGTTCGACGGCACGATGTTCTCGCTGCATTACTATATCGTCGACACCATCGTGCTGATGATACTAGGCTTCATAGGCTATCAATACACACGAACCAACCAGATGGTCACACAGTATAATTGGCTCTACGAAAGAGCTTCAATCTTAAGCTGGAAGCCGAAAGGTTGACGTTCATCATTAACGCCGCGTCAGGGATGAATCGGCGTGACAAGTGCCTGAAAATCGGCAAACTATGCTTTCTGCGATAAGGGTGGGCATCGCATGAAAGCTTCATCCACGCCCACTCCGTTAATGGGAGCGTTTAAATGAAAAAGTCACTTTTGTCCGCCGTGGCCCTGACCGCGCTCGTCGCGTTCGGCGGCAACGCGTGGGCTGATGTAATGTTCGCCGTCGCCGGGCCGATCACCGGTCCGAACGCGGCCTTCGGCGCACAGTTGCAGAAGGGCGCCGAAGCGGCGGTCGCCGAGATCAATGCCAAGGGCGGCATCAATGGCGAGCAGATCAAGCTCGAAGTCGGCGACGATGTCTCCGATCCGAAGCAGGGCATCTCGGTCGCCAACAAGTTCGTCGGCGACGGCGTCAAGTTCGTGATTGGCCACTTCAACTCGGGCGTGTCGATCCCGGCCTCCGAAGTGTACGCCGAAAACAACATCGTCGAAATCACGCCGGCCGCAACCAACCCGAAGTTTACCGAGCGCGGCTTGTGGAATGTGTTCCGTACCTGCGGACGCGACGACCAGCAGGGCAGCATCGCTGGCGCCTATATCGCCGCGAACTTCAAGGATGCCAAAGTCGCCGTGATCCATGACAAGACCCCTTATGGCCAGGGCCTCGCGGACGAAACCAAGAAGGCGATGAACGCCGCCGGCATCAAGGAAGTGATGTATGAAGGCGTCAATGTCGGCGACAAAGACTTCTCGGCGCTGATCGCCAAGATGAAGGAAGCCGGCGTCACCCTGATCTACTGGGGTGGCCTGCATACCGAAGCCGGTCTGATCATCCGTCAATCGGCGGACCAGGGCCTCAAGGCCCCGATGATGTCGGGTGACGGCATCGTGACGGACGAACTCGCCGCCATCGCGGGCGACGCTGTCGCCGGCACCCTCAACACGTTCGGCCCCGATCCGCGTCTGATCCCGGCCAATAAGGAACTCGTCGAGAAGTTCCGCGCGCAGGGTTTCGAGCCGGAAGCCTACACGCTCTACGCCTATGCCGCCGTGCAGGTGGTCGCCGAGGCGGCCGCTGCCGCCAAGACGAACGATCCGCAGGCCGTCGCCAAGGCGATGCATGAAAGCGGCCCGTTCCCGACCGTTCTGGGCGATCTCGCCTATGACGCCAAGGGCGATCCGAAGCTGCCGGGCTACATCATGTACGAATGGAAGAAGAAGGACGACGGGAAGTATTCCTGGTTCCCGAAGTCGTAATTCATTCGGATCCGAAACCAACGATGCCCGGCGTCTCGCGCCGGGCATTTTCTTTTGATGCGCCCCGGCAGCCGGGTTACGTCACGGCGAGCCTTCCTTACGAAGATCGCATCCAGGATCGAAATTGTCGCCATTGTTCCGTCCGTTCGAACCGATGCGTGCGAGTGTTGGCCGGATAATCGATCTAAATCGGTTTAAATCAGCGTCGATTTTGTTTGCACTGCAGCATTTTCGCGCTAATCATTGCCCCGATTTCCCGTTCCTTCCGCTGCTGGAGCCCAGTCCTTGGCCATCACGAAGATCCTCGTCGCCAACCGGTCAGAAATCGCCATCCGCGTCTTTCGCGCGGCCAACGAGCTGGGCCTCAAAACCGTGGCGATCTGGGCCGAGGAAGACAAATACTCGCTGCACCGCTTCAAGGCCGATGAGAGCTACCAGGTCGGGCGCGGCCCGCATCTCGGCAAGGACATGGGTCCGATCGAGAGCTATCTGTCGATCGAGGAGGTGATCCGCGTCGCCAGACTTTCAGGCGCCGATGCCATCCACCCCGGCTACGGGCTGCTGTCGGAAAGCCCCGAATTCGCCGAAGCCTGCGCTCAAGCAGGCATCACCTTCATCGGTCCGAAGCCCGACACGATGCGCCGGCTGGGCAACAAGGTCGCGGCGCGCAATCTGGCCATCGAGGTCGGCGTGCCCGTGGTGCCGGCGACCGATCCGTTGCCGGACGATATGGAGGCGGTCAAGGAACTCGCGAAGACGGTCGGTTATCCGGTCATGCTGAAAGCCTCGTGGGGTGGCGGTGGCCGCGGCATGCGCGCCATTCGCTCCGAGGCCGACCTCGCCCGCGAGGTCATGGAAGGCAAGCGCGAGGCGAAGGCCGCCTTCGGAAAGGACGAGGTCTATCTCGAAAAGCTGATCGAGCGCGCCCGCCATGTCGAGGTGCAGGTGCTTGGCGACACACACGGCAATGCAGTGCACCTGTTCGAGCGCGACTGCTCGATCCAGCGCCGCAACCAGAAGGTCGTCGAGCGCGCGCCGGCGCCCTATCTTAGCGAGGACCTGCGCCAGGAACTTTGCGGCTACGCGCTGAAGATCGCGCGCGAGACCAGCTATATCGGCGCTGGCACCGTCGAATTCCTGCAGGACGCGGATACCGGCAAGTTCTACTTCATCGAGGTCAATCCGCGGATCCAGGTCGAGCACACCGTCACCGAAATGGTGACCGGCATCGACATTGTGAAGGCGCAGATCCACATCCTCGACGGTTTCGCCATCGGCACGCCGGAATCGGGTGTGCCGGCGCAGAGGGACATCCGGCTGAACGGCCATGCCTTGCAGTGCCGCATCACCACGGAAGATCCCGAACACAATTTCATTCCGGACTACGGCCGCATCACCGCCTATCGCGGCGCCACCGGCTTCGGCATCCGCCTCGATGGCGGCACGGCCTATTCCGGCGCGGTCATCACCCGCTTCTACGATCCGCTGCTGGAGAAGGTCACGGCCTGGGCGCCGACGCCGGCCGAGACGATCGCCCGCATGAACCGCGCGCTGCGCGAGTTCCGCATCCGCGGCGTCGCCACCAACCTCACCTTCCTCGAAGCGATCATCAATCACCCGAGCTTCGCCGACAATTCCTATACGACCAGGTTCATCGACACGACGCCGGAGCTGTTCCAGCAGGTCAAGCGCCAGGACCGCGCCACCAAGCTGCTCAATTACCTGGCCGACGTCAGCGTCAACGGCCATCCCGAAACGCGCGGCCGACCGACGCCAAAGGCCGACGCGGCTCCGCCCGTGGTGCCCTATCTCAACGGCAATGTGCCGAGCGGCAGCAAGCAGAAGCTCGACGTGCTCGGGCCGGAAAAGTTCGCCGCCTGGATGCGCGAGCAAAAGGAAGTGCTGGTCACCGACACGACGATGCGCGACGGCCACCAGTCGCTGCTCGCCACCCGTGTGCGCACGCATGACATTGCCGGCATCGCCGGCACCTATGCGCGCGCCTTGCCGCAGTTGCTGTCGCTCGAATGCTGGGGTGGGGCCACTTTCGACGTCGCCATGCGCTTCCTCACCGAGGATCCATGGGAGCGGCTGTCGCTGGTGCGGGAAGCCGCCCCCAACCTGTTGCTGCAGATGCTGCTGCGCGGCGCCAACGGTGTTGGCTACACCAATTATCCCGACAATGTCGTGCAGCATTTCGTCAAGCAGGCGGCGTCCGGCGGCGTCGACCTGTTCCGCGTCTTCGACTGCCTGAACTGGGTCGAGAACATGCGCGTCGCCATGGACGCGGTCGGCGCAGAGGGCAAGCTGATCGAAGCGGCGATGTGCTATACCGGCGACATTCTCGATCCGGCGAGGGCCAAGTACGACCTGAAATACTATGTCGGGCTCGCCAGGGAATTGCAGGCCGCCGGCGCCCATATCATCGCGGTCAAGGACATGGCCGGCCTGTTGAAGCCGAGTGCTGCCCGCGTGCTGTTCAAGGCGCTGCGCGAGGCGACCGACCTGCCGATCCATTTTCACACCCACGACACATCGGGTCTGTCGGCGGCAACCGTGCTGGCGGCCGTGGAAAGCGGTGTCGACGCCATCGACGCGGCGATGGACGCCTTCTCCGGCAACACCTCGCAGCCGTGCCTGGGTTCAATCGTCGAAGCGCTGAAAGGCACCGAACGCGATCCAGGCCTCGACCCGCTGTGGATCCGCAAGATCTCGTTCTACTGGGAAGCCGTTCGCAATCAGTACGCTGCTTTCGAGAGCGACCTGAAAGGCCCGGCTTCCGAGGTCTATCTGCACGAAATGCCGGGGGGGCAGTTCACCAATTTGAAGGAACAGGCGCGTTCGCTGGGGCTGGAGACACGCTGGCACGAGGTGGCGCAGACCTATCACGACGTCAACCTGATGTTCGGCGACATCGTCAAGGTGACGCCGTCCTCCAAGGTCGTGGGCGACATGGCGCTGATGATGGTGAGCCAGGACCTGACCGTTGCCGATGTCGAGAACCCGGCCCGCGACATCGCCTTCCCGGACTCGGTGGTTTCGATGCTGCGCGGCGATCTTGGCCAATCCCCTGGCGGCTGGCCGCAGGCGTTGCAGAGGAAGGCACTCAAGGGCGACAAGCCGATCACGGCGCGGCCCGGCTCATTGCTCAAGCCGGCCGACCTCGAGAAGAGCCGCAAGGAGATCGAGGACAAGCTCGAGCGCAAGCTGTCGGAATACGAGTTCGCCTCGTGGCTGATGTATCCGAAGGTGTTTTCCGACTTCGTCGCCGCGCAGGAGACCTACGGCCCGGTCAGCGTTCTGCCGACGCCGACCTATTTCTACGGCATGAAATCGGAAGACGAGATTTTCGTCGATATCGAAAGGGGCAAGACCTTGGTCGTGCGCTGCCAGGCGTTCGGCGATGTCGACGACAAGGGCATGGTCACGGTGTTCTTCGAGCTCAACGGCCAGCCGCGGCGCGTGAAGGTGCCCGATCGCGCGCATGGCGCGTCGGCGGCCAAGGCGCGTCGCAAGGCGGAGCCCGGCAACGAGGCGCATGTCGGGGCGCCGATGCCGGGTGTGGTCTCCGCACTTTCGGTCGCCGCCGGCCAGGCGGTCAAGGCCGGCGACGTGCTGCTCTCCATCGAAGCGATGAAGATGGAGACGGCGCTGCACGCCGAGCGCGACGGGACGGTCGCCGAGGTGCTGGTGAAGGCCGGCGACCAGATCGATGCGAAGGATCTCCTGATCGCCTTCAACTGAGAGCTCGCAAGGAACGGGCAGGCTGTCGGCTCATGACGGCAGGCCTTGGCGAGCTGTTCGATAACGGCTTGACCCGCCGGCTCCGGTCGGGCATCGAACCGCTGAAATTCGTCGCGGCACGTTCCCCGAGTCGCGGCGCGGAACCGATTTGGAGAAAACATGGCCGACGATATCACCGAGACCAGCCAGACTGTTGCCGCCGGCCAGCTGCGTGCCTTGATCGAGCGCATCGAGCGGCTCGAGGAAGAAAAGAAGACGATCTCCGACGACATCAAGGAAGTCTTCGCCGAAGCCAAGGGCACCGGCTTCGACACCAAGGCAATCCGCACCATCATCCGTCTGCGCAAGAAGGACCAGGCCGAGCGCCAGGAGGAGGACGCCATCCTCGATCTGTACATGGCCGCCCTCGGCATGGTGTAAGACTAACCGGCCGGTGCCCGACGCGGTTGCCGGTGATACGGTTCGAACCATGAGCGAATTCGACTTCGGCGGCCGCCGCGCCTCGGAATTCCGCCATCGCGGCTTCTGGTTGCTGTTTGCCGAACGGCATCCGGAAGAAAGAGCCCGGCTGGCGCGGCGCGGGCCCTGGTTCTGGCAGCGCGGACTGCCCGATTTCGCTCTGGTGCTTTCCATGTATGTCGCGCCGGCGCAGAACCATGTCGGTGTCTTCTTCGGCCGCAACGAGAAGTTCGGCGCCACGCAAAGCTGGTCGCGGCTGAAGCCGTTCCGACCAGCGATCGAAGACAGGCTGAAGCTCAGGCCGGAACAAAGCTGCGAAGGCCTTGGCATCAATTCGATGTGGCGCGTCAACTGCTTTGCCGAGGACAACTGGCCTGCCATGACCGACTGGCTGGTGACGGAATGCTCGCGGGTCGAGTGCGCCGTGACCGAAGTGCTGAGGCAGGGGTAAGTGATCGCGGATTTCTTCCGCTCGCGTTGGCTTGGCGAGGTGCCGATCGACCGGCTGTTCTGGCGCGACATGATGCTTGTCGGAACCGCGATCAATATTGCGTCGTCTGCCGGGGCGCTGATCTTGCTTGGGCTGAAGATGCCGCTCGGCCTTGTCCTTGCGGTGCATTTCGCACCGGTGCCCTACAGCATCTTCCTGGCTTTGGCGGTCTGGCGCACGGCTGAGAAGGCCGGTGGTGCCAGGGCTTCCCTCTTCATGCTGGGATCAGCGCTCTGGCTGATCGCCACGATCGTCGTCTGACGAAGCTGCCCGCACGAAAAAGGCGGCCGGAGCCGCCCTTGGCAAGCATTCACGACGCGTTGTTCAGCCGGCCGGCTCGAATTTCAGCGCCACGCCATTGATGCAGTAGCGCAGGCCGGTCGGCGGCGGGCCGTCCTCGAAGACATGGCCGAGATGGCTGCCGCAACGGGCACAATGGCATTCGGTGCGGACCATGCCGTAGCTGCGATCGACGGTGTTCTCGACCGAGCCCGGCACGGGATCGTTGAAGCTCGGCCAGCCGGTGCCGCTCTCGAATTTCAGCGTGGATTGGAACAGCGGCTGGTCGCAGCCGACGCAGGAAAAAGTACCGGCGCGCTTCTCGTACAGCAGGGCACAGCTTCCCGGCCGCTCGGTGCCATGGTTGCGCATGACGGCGTATTGCTCCGGCGTCAGCCGGGCGCGCCATTCGGCGTCGGTGCGGGTGACGGGGTAGGTGTGGGTGTCCATTTGATCTCCTCAGCCTTGGCGGCTCGTTCTTGGTTGCAACCGGATATTCGCAACAAGATAGGGGTTTGTTACAGACCTGCCCAGTCCGACCGCTCCGGATATCTCAATGTTTGCGCGACAATTGCCTCGTGGCGCCCTCCAGTCCGGCCAGTGTCAACGGGAACATGCGGCCGCCGAAGATGTCACGGATTATCGCGATCGAATGAGTAAAGCCCCAGTTCTTCTCGTTCTCGGGGTTAAGCCACACCGCGTTCGGCCATTGCCGCAGCAGCCGGCCGAGCCAGACGGCTCCGGCCTCGGGGTTCCAGTGTTCCACCGAGCCGCCTGGGTGGGCGATCTCGTATGGGCTCATCGAGGCATCACCGACGACGATGACCTTGTAGTCGGGGCCATATTTGTGGATGAGATCGAAGGTCGAGATCGTCTCGGCATGGCGGCGGCGATTGTCCTTCCACACGCCTTCGTAGAGGCAGTTGTGGAAATAGAAATATTCGAGCTGGCGGAATTCGGCGCGGGCGGCGGAAAACAGCTCCTCGACGCTCTTGATATGATCGTCCATCGAGCCGCCGACATCGAAGAACATCAGGAGCTTCACCGCATTGCGGCGCTCGGGCCGTGTCTGGACGTCGAGATAGCCGTGCTCGGCGGTGGCGTGGATGGTACCGGGCAGGTCGAATTCTTCCTCGGCGCCCTCGCGCACCCAGCGGCGCAGGCGCTTCAGCGCGATCTTGATGTTGCGGGTGCCGAGTTCGACCGCATCGTCGAGATTCCGGAACTCGCGCTTGTCCCAGACTTTCACCGCGCGACGGTTGCGGCTTTCGTTCTGGCCGATGCGCACGCCTTCGGGGTTGTAGCCATAGGCGCCGAAGGGAGAGGTGCCGCCGGTGCCGATCCATTTCGAACCGCCCTGGTGGCGGCCCTTCTGTTCCTCGAGCCGCTGCTTTAGCGTCTCCATCAGCCTGTCGAAACCGCCCAGCGCCTCGACCAGCTTTTTCTCTTCCTCGGTCAGGTGCTTTTCGGCGAGCCGGCGCAGCCATTCCTCGGGAATATTGGCGACGTGGACCGCATCCGGCCCGCCCAGTGCCTCGACGCCCTTGAAGACATGCGCGAAGACCTGGTCGAAGCGGTCGATATGGCGCTCGTCCTTCACCAAAGCGGCACGGGCGAGATAATAAAAACCCTCGACGTCGTAATCGACCAGCCCGGCGGCCAGCCCCTCCAGCAGAGAGAGGTATTCCCTGAGCGAGACGGGAACGCGCGCTGCCTTCAGCTCGAGGAAGAAGGGGATGAACATGGCCGGTTACAGCAAATCATACTCGATAAAGCCCGTCCTGCGCGCGACATGGTCGTAGAGCTTGCGGGCGGTGGCATTGGTTTCGTGCGTCATCCAATAGACGTTCTTCACGCCGATTTTGCCGGCCTCCTGCTTCACCGCCTCGATGAGGGCCGCGCCGATGCCCTTTCCGCGCACATCCGGGTCGGCGAACAGATCCTGCAGGTAGCAGTTGTTTTTCTCCGACCAGCCGGAGCGATGGTAGAGATAATGGGTGAGGCCGACGGCCTTGCCGCCCGATGTGGCGATAAAACCCTTCGGCTCGAACTCGCCTTCGGTGAATAACCGTTTCCAGGTGATGGCATAGACCTCTTCCGGCAGCTTGGTTTCGTAGAAGGTCAGATAATCGGTCCACAGGCGGTGCCAGTCGGCGTGGTCGGATTGCGCGAGCGGGCGGACAACGATCTCAGACATTTTATCTCCTCCGAAGGGTTCTGGCCGAAGCTGACCTTCTCTTCGGCCCGCGGCAACGGTCCACAGCCGGGAAAGCGCTGCCCTATTGCTGTCTTCTCGCCATGAAGGCCAGCCGCTCGAACAGATGCACGTCCTGCTCGTTCTTCAACAGGGCGCCATGCAGTCTGGGCAATGCGTTCTTCGGGTCGGCGCGCAAATCCTCCGGCGCGATGTCGTCGGCGACCAGCAGGCGGATCCAGTCGAGCGCCTCGGAGGTCGATGGCTTCTTCTTCAAGCCTGGCACGTCGCGGATTTCATAGAACTGGGTGAGGGCCGCGCGCACCAGGTTCTGCTTGATGCCGGGATAGTGCACGTCGACGATTCTGTGCAGCGTGTCGACGTCGGGGAAGCGGATGTAGTGGAAGAAGCAGCGGCGCAGGAAAGCGTCCGGCAACTCCTTCTCGTTGTTGGAGGTGATGATGACGATCGGGCGAACGGCGGCACGGATGGTCTCGCCGGTCTCGTAGACGAAGAACTCCATCTGATCGAGTTCCTGCAGCAGGTCGTTGGGGAATTCGATGTCGGCCTTGTCGATCTCGTCGATCAGAAGCACCACCTTCTTGCCGGCCGCGAATGCCTCCCAAAGCTTGCCTCGCTTGATGTAGTTCTTGATGTCGTTGAACCTGACATCGCCGAGCTGGCTGTCGCGCAGCCGTGACACCGCATCGTATTCGTAGAGGCCTTGCTGCGCCCGCGTCGTCGATTTGACGTGCCACTCGATCAGGTCGAGGCCGAGTGCCGCCGCCACCTGGCGGGCGAGTTCCGTCTTGCCGGTGCCGGGCTCGCCCTTGACCAGCAAGGGCCGCTCCAGCGCGATCGCCGCGTTGACCGCCACCATCAGATCCTTGTCGGCGACATAGGCCGCCGTGCCTTCGAAACGCATTTTTGCTCCTTGGTTGGTCGTCGCGACCGTAAGGACGCCGCCGCGGCTGTGCAAGGGTTGCGCCGGATGGCGAATAAAGCCGCCGTGACTGCCTGCGTCACTGGCGCTTGAGCCACCAGCGGCCTATATTGGGCAGGACGGTCTGTGCTTCCCGGCAGGAGAACATTTTCCCCGGGGCCTTAACGATCCTTAGGGAGCTGTCCCTGGGAAGACTCGTGGGTTTTCTCACACGGCGCCCACCTACTTTGTAGGTTCCCGGGATCGCTCTCTCCACCGGTTGTGTGGATCGTCACTTGCCGCGACGTATCCACGCATCTTGGTGGATGATGCGGTGGAAAACGTCGCACTTGAGACCCCCCACAGCTCTGACCTTTTCTACCTTGGCCGCATGACCTCTCCCAAAGACCTGAAGAAAAAGCTGCGTCTCGAGGCACTCGCCCGCCGCGACGGCCTCGATGCATTCTGGCGGGTGGAGGCTGCGCTCGAAATGGCTGAGACGGCGCGCGACCATCTGGAGATCGGGCCCGGTCAGATCGTCTCCGGCTTCTGGCCGATGCGCTCGGAGGTCGATGTCAGGCCGCTGATGTTCGCCTTGCGAGAGAAGGGCGCACGGCTCTGCCTGCCTGCCATTCTCGACAAGACCACCATCGTCTTTCGCGAACTGGTTCGCGGCGCGCCGATGGTCGACATGGGCTTTGGCACGGTCGGGCCGCATGCCGAGGCCGAAGTTCTCGACCCTTCGGTCGTGCTGGTGCCGCTCGCCGCCTTCGACGCGCGCGGTCACCGCATCGGATATGGCGCTGGCTATTACGACCGGGCGATCGCGAAGCTCGTCGACAAGGGGCTCGCGCCCCGGCTGATCGGCATCGCCTTCGACTGCCAAGAAGTTTCGCAAGTTCCAGACGAACCCCATGACGTGGTCATCCCGGAAATACTCACCGAGAGCGGGTTGCGCCGCTTTGCGCCAAAATTGTAGATAGTTCTTTGAAACGCATGATCTTTGCCGAAAAGTCATGCAACTTTTCGGGATCAGGCATAGATGCGACTTCTTTTCCTCGGGGACATGGTCGGCAAGACGGGCCGCACCGCGGTATGGGAACAACTGCCTGGCCTGATCTCCGACTTCAAGCTCGATTTCGTCATCGTCAACGGCGAGAACGCGGCCGGCGGCTTCGGCATCACCGAAGAGATCTTGCGTGAGACGATCGCGGCGGGCTGCGATGTCGTGACCACCGGCAACCATGTTTGGGACCAGCGCGACGCTCTGGCCTTCGCGCCGCGCGAGCAGCGGTTCCTGCGGCCTTCCAATTTCCCCAAAGGCACGCCCGGGCGCGGCTCCGGTGTCTACATCGCCAAAAACGGCGCGCGCGTGCTGGTCGCCAACATTATGGGCCGGGTGTTCATGCACCCGGAACTCGACGATCCCTTCCAGGCCGGCGAACGCGAGCTTGCCGCCTGTCCGCTCGGCGAGCAGGCGGATGCGGTGGTGATCGACTTCCATGCCGAGGCAACCTCGGAAAAAATGTGCTTCGCGCATTTTGTCGATGGCCGCGCCAGTCTCGTCGTCGGCACCCACACGCACCAGCCCACCGCCGACCACCAGATCCTCAACGGCGGCACCGGGTACCTGTCGGATGCCGGCATGTGCGGTGACTATGATTCCTCGCTCGGCATGGACAAGGAAGAACCGCTCAACCGGTTCCTGTCGAAAGTGCCGAAAGGGCGTTTCGAGGCAGCGACGGGACCGGCGACGTTGTGCGGCGTCGGCGTCGATATTTCCGACCGCACGGGGCTGACCGAGAAGATCGCGCCGTTTCGTCGCGGGCCAAGGCTGGAAGAAACGGCTCCGTCCTTCTGGGCGTGACATTGATATAGGGGGTCGCAGTACCTAATTGCCGGCGACACTGCTCTAGATCGTAGGGGACGACCTCCATGCAGCTTATCGAATTCCTGGCGCCGCATTTTCAATTCGTTTCCGACCCGACCGCCTGGGTCGCGCTGCTGACGCTGGTGGTGCTCGAGATCGTGCTCGGCATCGACAACCTGATCTTCATCTCGATCCTCACCAACAAGCTGCCCGTGGAGCAGAGGGCTCGCGCGCGGCGTCTTGGCATCTCGGCGGCGCTGGTCATGCGCCTGGTGCTGCTCGCCACCATTTCCGTCATCGTCCAACTGACGACGCCGGTCTTCACGGCGTTCGGCCACGGCTTCTCCTGGCGCGACCTGATCCTGATAGCCGGCGGTCTGTTCCTGGTGTGGAAGGCGACCAAGGAGATCCACCACACGGTCGATCCCGACGACCATCAGGACACGATGCTGGGCGAAACGCTCAAGATATCGCTTGCCGGCGCGATCTTCCAGATACTGCTGCTCGACCTCGTCTTCTCCATCGATTCCATCATCACCGCCGTCGGCATGACCGACGAGATCGCCATCATGTATATCGCGGTCATCGCGGCCGTGACCGTGATGATGCTGGCGGCCGGACCGCTGGCGGACTTCATCGCCAAGAACCCCAGCATCGTCATGCTGGCGCTGGGCTTCCTGCTGATGATCGGCATGACGCTGATCGCCGACGGCATGGGCTATCATGTGCCCAAGGGCTACATCTATGCGGCGATGGGTTTTTCGGCGCTGGTCGAGGGGCTCAACATGCTGGCGCGGCGGCGCAAGAAAGCGAAAACCGGCGACGGCCACTGATACTGGTCGGCCGGGGCGAGCCTAGTGCCCCGGAACACCCTTCGGATGGCGGTCACCCATCAAGCCGAGCGTCAGGCCCTGTTCCAGCCAGGCCTTGGCGCCGGCGAGCACAAGCGCAAAGCCGTCGGTTGAGCCGACCGCTTGTTTCACCTGCTCGTCGCCATTGCCGGCAAAGCCGAAATTGTGGACCTCGAGGAATGTCGCTTCGCCAGGCATTTCGGTGAAGGTCCAGACCACCGTGGTCGGCGGATCGCTCCACGTCATGACGATCTTCTTGTCCCTGACGATCTCGCTGACCTCGACTGTCGTCGAGACCCCATACATGCGCCACTCCCACTGAACCGGTTTGCCGCCATCAAGCCGGCCGCTGCCATGGGTGAACCAGAATTTGGTCGTGATCGCCGGATCGACGACGGCTTCGAAAACCTCAGCGACCGGCCGCCGGATCAGCATGGCGGCTTCGGCTGTCGGTGTCTCACGGATTTCCATGGCGATCTCCTTTCGAATACGCCCTCACCAGGCGTCGGGTTCGCGCACCATATGGATGATGTTGGCCGGATTGGTGATCCAACCACCTCGGAAACCCGCGTCCAAGGGCTCGACGGCATCGCAACGCACAATTCCTGCCTTGGCCAGATGATCCGCGGCGCCCGGAAAATCCCGCGTGAAAAGCTCCAGCCAGATCTCGGCCTGGCTCATCGTCGGCGCCTCGTCGATCCAAAGCCTGTTGGGGCCGAGTTCGAAGCCGATGGCCGGCGCCTTGGCTGTGAACGGCTTGAGGCCGACGACATCGCGGTAGAAGGCGATCGTCGCTTCGTACTGGTGCGATGGCACCTTTATGGCGATGTTGATGCCGCCGGTGATCTTCGCGGTCATGGCTGGACCCCGTTTTTCAAATGTTGTTTTCGCTGGCGGGTTCGCCCTTCATCTCGCTGCGGTAATAGCCGTCGCGCAGATTGATGCCGTATTCGACATAGGCCTTCATGCAGGCCAGCATCTGCGACCAGCCTTCGCAATTCAGGTAGGACTTCTTCAGGCCGACCGCGCCTTCCTGCCAGCCGCTCTCGGCGATGGTGACGAAGGTGCCGCCATCGTCGAGCGGCTCGAAATTCATCTCGATGCGGGTCTTGTAGGCGGGCTTGCCGTTGGCATCGGTGGCATCCCAGCGCAGCACGATGCGGCTGTCCTTGACCACTTCGTCGACCTCGACCGGCACCTTGCCCCACCAGACGACACCCGAACCGGCGACCAATGGCGCGCTGGTACCGCCGATGGTGGTGAAATAGCCGCTCAGCTTCTTCGGGTTGACGACCGCGTCGAAGACTTCGGCGACCGGTTTGCCGATGCGCCCTGCAACGCTGAATCCAAGAGACATATCCACAGCTCCTTGCTTGAATGAGGCGACGATATGTTATAGAAACATAACATGTCAAGCCGATCGCAGGACGACAATGTTTTCAAGGCGCTGGCGCATCCGCGCCGGCGCGAAATGCTGGATCGGTTGAAAGACGAGCCAAAGACCACCGGCATGCTGTGCGAAGCCTTTCCCGACATCGACCGCTGCACGGTCATGCTGCATCTCAAGGTGCTGGAGGAGGCGGACCTGATCGTCGCGCGCCGCGACGGACGCGAGCGCTGGAACCATCTCAATGCGTTGCCAATCAAGCAGATTCACGACCGCTGGATCAGCCAGTATGCCGGCCATGCGCTCAGCATCATTGACCGGCTGAAGTCCGATCTGGAAGGGTAGGACAGCCTGCTTGCCGGGCCGCCGCATGCCGAGTGCCCCGGCAACGCGGCGCGGCTGGACGAATTGAGCCGATTTATCTATAAGCCGGCCATTCCGACACAGGGCGCCGTACGTTCACCCGGACGCATCGGGACGCTCTGAAATTGAATTCGAGCCTTTTGCAAAGGCGAGATGACGCATCTCGCGGCAAGACGCTCTAGCCGAACACGACAGGGGTGCCATGGCTGGCCATTCACAGTTCAAGAACATCATGCACCGCAAGGGCCGTCAGGACGCGGTGCGGTCGAAAATGTTTTCCAAGCTGGCGCGCGAAATCACCGTCGCCGCCAAGAGCGGAACGCCGGACCCATCGATGAACCCGCGCCTGCGCCTGGCGATCCAGAACGCCAAGGCGGTGTCGATGCCCAAGGACAACATCCAGCGCGCCATCAACAAGGCCTCGATGGGCGACGCCGAAAACTACGAAGCGGTGCGCTACGAAGGGTATGGGCCTGGTGGCGTCGCCGTGATCGTCGAGGCGCTGACCGACAACCGCAACCGTTCGGCGTCCAATGTGCGCGCCGCCTTCACCAAGGCCGGCGGCGCGCTCGGCGAAACCGGATCGGTGTCGTTCATGTGGGACCGCGCCGGCGAAATCTACTATCCGGCCTCGGCCGGCAGCGCCGACAAGATCATGGATGCGGCGATCGAAGCCGGCGCCGACGATGTCGAATCGGACGAGGAAGGCCACACGATCTATTGCTCCTTCGAGACTCTCGGCGAGGTGTCCAAGGCGCTTGAAACCTCGCTCGGCGAGGCCGAATCGGTCAAGGCGATCTGGAAGCCGCAGAACAATGTCCCGGTCGACGAAGAGCGGGCGCAGTCGCTGATGAAGCTGGTTGCCACGCTCGAGGACGATGACGACGTGCAAAGCGTGTACGCCAACTTCGAAGTCGACGACGAGACGATGGCCAAGCTCAGCGCGGCGTGAGCGAAGGTCGTCCGACATGAGCAAAGCTGAGTTGCCGGCCGTCCGCATCACCTATTGCACGCAGTGCCAGTGGCTGCTGCGTGCCGGCTGGATGGCGCAGGAGCTGCTCTCCACCTTCGGCACCGATCTCGGCGAGGTGACGCTGGTGCCGGGCACCGGCGGCATCTTCACCATCTCCTGCAATGAAGTGCTGGTCTGGGATCGCAAGCGCGACGGCGGCTTCCCTGACGCGGCCAAACTCAAGCAACTGGTCCGCGACGTGATCGATCCGGATCGGGATCTCGGTCACGCCGACCGCAAAGGCCACAAGGGTGACACGCAGAAAAACCCCGCCTGAGCGGAGTTTTTCTGCGTCTCGTTAGACCTCTTCAGAGCAATGCGAAGATAAAGCACGCCATCGCCACGATGGCGGTAATGGTACGGACGTGGTTCCACACCACCCATTGGCTCAGGTGGTTTGCCCACACGGCGGCGCCGTTGCTGCTGGCCGGATCGACGGCGGCGAGCGCATCGTTGAGCGGCACGTTGAAGACCATGGTCACGATAGGGTTGCCGACCAGATAGATCACCGCGCCGGCAAGCAACCAGTAGGTGCCCGACTGGCTCCAGCCCAAGAGAGCGGCGGCAATGAGGACGAGGCAGATGAGGCCGGTGCCGAACAGCGCTGTCATGAAGGCCGGGGTGATCACCGTGACGTTGATCGAATTCATCGCGGCGATGCCCGCCGGGACGGGCAGCCGGGCAAGGGCCGCCATGACGAAGTTGGAAAAGGCGAAGAATACGCCACCGACGACGCCCGCGCCGATCGCGGCAATGAAGGTGAGGGTTGGAAGAAGCTTGATCATCTCAGTTGCTCCAGACGCCGGTTGCGGCGGTTTGCTCTCTAAAAAATATGAGCATGCCTCACATTTGCAAAACGTGATAAACCCTCGTATTTTGTAAGTCAAGTCGTTCCCGGCGATTTTGCCGGGCGCGTTTGTTGGAGACGGTCATGGAAGGCACGCAAACCAATGAGCGGATCGGTTCGCCGCGCCGGGCGCCAAGCCAGCAGCGCAGCCGCGAGCGGGTCGAGCGCATGCTGGCCGCCGCCTCGGCGCTGATTGCCGAACAAGGCAGCGACGCCATGCGCATGGGCGAGGTGGCGGAGCGGGCTGGGGTGTCGATCGGCTCGCTCTACCAGTTCTTTCCGGACAAGAGGGCGATCGTCTGGGCGCTGGCCGAACGCTACACAGCGGAAAGCCAGGCTTGTATCTCGGCGGCACTCAGGGATGTCAGCGACGCCAAAGGCCTGCGGCAGGCTTTCTCGGAGCTGGTCGATATTTACTACGAGCTGTTCCTGGCCGAGCCGGTGATGCGCGACATCTGGTCGGGCACGCAGGCCGACAAGGCGCTGCGCCAGCTCGAACTCGCTGACAGCCGGGCGAACGCGGAATTTCTGATCGCGGTACTCAAGCGCCTGCGGCCCGATGCCGATCCGGTGGCGCTCGACACGACGGCATTCTTGGTGTGGCAGATGGGCGAGGCGGCCATGCGGCTGGCGATCTCGGTCGACAGGCAGGAGGGCGACAGGCTGGTCGCTGCCTACAAGCGCATGGCACTCAGGGAATTGCTGGACGAATAAGGGGCCGAAGACCCAGCCTTCGGCCAAGCAACAAAAAACCCGCCACATGGGCGGGCTCTTGATCCGCGAAAAAGCTCTTCGCTTTAGAGGCCGAAGCCTTCGAAGCGCTTCTTGAATTTCGACAGGCGGCCGCCGCGGTCGAGCAGGGTCTGCTGGCCGCCGGTCCAGGCCGGGTGGGTGGTCGGGTCGATATCGAGGTTCATCGTATCGCCTTCCTTGCCCCAGGTCGAACGGGTCGTGTATTCGGTGCCGTCGGTCATGACGACCTTGATGGTGTGGTAGTCGGGATGGATTGCGCTCTTCATGGCTCTGTTCCTGGCTTGCCGGCGCGGCGGACGGGCATAAGCCTGCGTCGATGCGCCTCTTTTTAAAACTCGAAGCCGCAGCTATTGAGGAGCCACGGCTTCTAAAACGGTCGGCGTGCCTATACATCAGCCGGAATTGAATCACAAGGCCGCGGCAAGCGCATATTGAGGCGCAAAGGCTGAAGTGGCTAGAGGAAACACCGAGATGGCGCAATCAAGCAGCGCAGACGAGCGCCGACGCTCGCTCAAGCCGCTCAGGCGCCTGTTTCCGTATATCGCCGGATATCGCACGCTGGTCATCGGCGCCCTTATTTCACTGGCCATCGCCGCGGCAACGACATTGGCACTGCCGCTGGCCGTCCGGCGCATGATCGACCACGGTTTCTCGTCGGCCAGCACCACCTTCATCGCCGAATATTTCGGCGCCCTCGTGGCGATGGCCGCCGTGCTGGCCGCGGCGTCGGCCGGCCGTTACTATTTCGTCATCACGCTCGGCGAGCGCGTCGTCGCCGACATCAGGCGCGATGTCTTTGCCCATGTGACGACGCTGTCGCCTGCCTTCTTCGACACCGCCCAGTCGGGGGAAATCGTGTCACGGCTCGCCGCCGACACCACGCAGGTCAAGTCGGCGGTAGGCGCCACCGCTTCGGTGGCGCTGCGCAATGTCATCCTCGGCCTCGGCGCGGTGGGCATGATGGTCGTCACCAGCCCGAAACTCTCCGGCCTGGTCATCGGGGCGATCCCCGTGATCGTGCTGCCGCTGGTCGCCTTCGGCCGCTCGGTGCGGCGCAAGTCAAGGCAGGCCCAGGACACGCTTGCCGACGCGACGGCCTATGCCAGCGAGCAGATCGGCGCGGTGCGCACGCTGCAGGCCTTCACCAATGAGAGACTGGTCACCGGACGATTCTCGGGCGCGGTGGAAGCGGCCTTCGAGGCAGCGCGCGCTTCGATCTTCGCGCGCTCCTTCCTCACCTTCTTTGCCATCTTCACCATTTTCTCCTCGGTCGTGGCGGTGCTGTGGTTCGGCTCGCGCGACGTGCTCGACGGCACGATATCGCCTGGCACGCTTGGCCAATTCCTCCTCTATTCGGTGTTCGCCGCTGGCGCGCTCGGCGCGCTGTCGGAAGTCTGGGGCGAACTCGCGCAAGCCGCAGGTGCCGCCGAACGGCTGACCGAGATTCTGGCCGAGACGCCGGCGATCCAGGCGCCGGCCGATCCGAAGCCGCTGCCGGCGGTTGCCAAGGGCGCGATCGTCTTCGAGAATGTGTCCTTCTCCTATCCGGCGAGGCCCGATCGCGCCGCCGTCCACGGCCTGAGTTTTCAAGTCATGCCCGGCGAGACGGTCGCCATCGTCGGCCCCTCGGGTGCCGGCAAGAGCACGGTGTTCTCGCTGATCCTGCGCTTCTACGATCCGGAAACCGGCAAGATCCTGATCGATGGCGTCGATGTGCGCGAGGCCGATCCCGTCGTGGTCAGGCAGCGCATCGCCATCGTCCCGCAGGACGTCACCATCTTCGCGGCGAGCGCGCGCGACAATATCGGCTTCGGCCGGCCAGGCGCCAGCGAGGCCGAGATCGAGGCCGCGGCCAGGGACGCACTGGCCGACGAGTTTATCCTCAGGCTCGAGAACGGCTATGACAGCCAGGTCGGCGAGCGTGGCGTGACGCTGTCCGGCGGCCAGCGCCAGCGTGTGGCGATCGCACGTGCCATCCTGCGCGACGCGCCGATCCTGCTGCTCGACGAGGCGACCTCGGCCCTCGACGCCGAAAGCGAGACACTGGTGCAGACCGCGCTCGAGCGGCTGATGCGGGGGCGCACCACCATCGTCATCGCCCACCGGCTGGCGACGGTGCTGAAGGCCAACAGGATCCTGGTGATGGATGGCGGCCGCATCGTCGAGGAAGGCACGCATCAGAGCCTGGTCGCCAAGGGTGGCATCTATGCACGGCTCGCCAAGTTGCAGTTCGAGACCGGCGCCAGCGCCTTCAGGGGCGCGGCGGAGTAGCAGGTTCAGTTCGCCTCGGCGCAACGAAAATTGTCGTCTCAGGCGGCATCTCAGCCGCCGTAGCGCTGCCTCAAATGGTTGACGAAGTACGTGGCGTTGAGCTTCTCGCCGGTGGCGCGCTCAAGCAGGTCCGGCGTCGACCAGCGCGACCCCTGCGACCAGATTTTCTCGCGGCGCCAACCGTTGATCGCCTCGAAATTCCCCTTTGCAAGGTCTTCGTCGGCTGAAGGATGCTCGCGCGTCAGCGCGGTCCATTGCTGCGCCGCCATCATCGCGCCCAGCGTATAGGACGGGAAATAACCGAAGGCGGCACCCGGCCAATGGACGTCCTGCATCGGCCCGTCGGCGGGGTTGTCGATGGTCGAGAGACCAAGATAGTCGCGCATCCTGGCATCCCAGGCTTCGGGCAAATCAGCCACTTCGAGGCTGCCCGAAACAAGCTCCTGCTCCAGTTCGTAGCGAAGGATGACGTGCAAGGGATAGGTCACCTCGTCGGCGTCGACGCGGATCAGGCCACGTTCGACACGATGCACATGCGGCAGGATATCGTCGAGCGACCAGGCTTCGCCGAGATGCTTCTCCACCACCGGCAGCGCCCAGCGCCAGAAGGCAGGATTGCGCCCGATCTGCTTTTCGACGAACAGGCTCTGGCTCTCATGCACGGCCATGCCGCGGGCCTTGCCGAGCGGCCAGTGCGCCCACGCCTTGGGCAGGTTCTGTTCGTAGAGCGCATGACCGGTCTCGTGCAGCACGCCCATCAGCGCCGACAGGAAATCCGAGGTCTTGTAGCGCGTGGTGATGCGCACGTCGCTGGGCACGCCGCCGCAGAACGGATGGTGCGACACCGACAGTGACCCGTGCGTCAGGTCGAAGCCGACCGCCGCCATCATGGCAAGGCCGAGTTCGCGCTGCCGGTCGATGGCATAGGTACCCGAAAGCGGTTTCAGCGGATGCTTGCGCAGCCGCGCTTCCTGGATCGCCAGCGCCTCCGGCACGAAACCCTTGAGGAAGGCCTTGAGGTCGGCGAAGACGGGCGTGATGTCGGCCGTGCGATTGCCGGGATCGTATTGTTCCATCAGCGCGTCATAGGGGGCAAGGCCGAGCACGTCGGAGCGCAGGGCGGCCTCTTCGCGCACCAGCGCCACCACGCCTTCAAGCGCCGGCTGAAAACCCGCCCAATCGTTCTTGGCGCGCAGGGCACGCCACAATTGCTCGCAGCGCATGCGCGCCGTCGTCTGGCGCTCGACGAATTGGACCGGCAGGCAGGTCAGGTTGGTGTATTGCCGCCGCAGCTCGGCGAGAGCCGCCCGCTGCTCATCGTCCAATGCCTCGCCTTCGGCCGCGGCGATCCAGTCCGATATTTCCGGCGCGGTCGCCCTGGTGTGATACATGCCGGCAAGGGCCGCCATCGCCTCGGCGCGCTTCTCGCCACCACCGACGGCCATGTGGGTCGCCTCATCGGCGCCGAGGATGGCCAGCGCATGCTCAAGCGCTTCGAGCTTGTGGCCGAGATCGTCGAGTTTGTGAAAGGACATGGCGGCTTCCGTGGTTGAGGACGGGGCGAAAAGACACCAACGCAAAAGCATTGGCAACCCTCGGATGCCATCCGGCAGATGCAGCTTGCGCAAGCGAGGTTGGGCATGAAATGCTGCCGGCGACGGATGAAGGGGGAGCAGAATGATCGGCAACATCCTGGTCGGGCTGGTGGCCTTGATCCATGTCTACATCGTCTATCTCGAGATGGTGCTTTGGGACACGCCGCGCGGGCACAAGACATTCCGCCTGACGCCGGAATTCGCCGGTGCCTCCAAAGTGCTCGCCGCCAATCAGGGTCTCTATAACGGCTTTCTCGCCGCCGGCCTGATCTGGGGGCTTTACCTCGGCGCCGCCGGTTTCCAGGTCGAGGTCTTCTTCCTGTTGTGCGTGACCATTGCCGGTCTCTATGGCGCGGCGACGGTCGGCCGCAAGATCCTGTACATCCAGACCGTGCCGGCGGTGGTCGCCCTGGTCGCGGCCTGGCTCGGTTGGTAGGCAGGATGGGCTGGTAAGGAAAGAAAAAGGACGCCAGCGGATTGGGGTCCCGAAGGCGTCAATGGGTCCCTTCCCCGAGGACGTTTCCAGGCCGGAATAGCCTCAGCCGTTCGGATAGTTTCCGCCGTCGGCGCCATCACCCATCAGGAAACCGCTGCCGGTGTCGACCATCAGACGTTGATCCACATTGTCGAGCCGGCGCAGCAGGTCATGGTATTGCGCGGCCGGGATCCTGCCGTGATCCGACGCGGCTATTCTCTCGGCGACCTGACTGATGCGGGCGGTGCGCATTTCCAGGCGCTCCGCGACGGCCGGGGTGATGTGGTTGGCTTGCCTGGCGTCGACGATGCCCTGATGAACACCCTGGACCTGCTGAACGAGCGCCTCGACACGGGGGCCTGCCATGTCGGTGGGGGCGGTCGCATCGAGAGCACCCTTGTGGTGGCCCGCGGCATAGGCGCCGGCAAGCGGGACGGCAATGAGAATTGCGGCAAGCGTTGCAGTCTTGAGAGATGCTGATGAGCGCATGGTGCGCTTCCTCCTGCTGGGAAGGGAGAGCGGCCGCGCCGCCTCGCCTCCCGACCATTTTGGGTCGTCCAGTCCCGTCGCGTCGCGATGGGAGGCATCGCCGGCGGTTCTCGGCCCTGCGCAGCAAGCTAGGAGCGCTTCGGCGCGAAGTGTAATTAAAAAAAGATAATCTTTTCAGGCCTTGCCGGCGGATGCCTGCGCCCTAGAGTTGAGCCGGCGAACAATTTCGCGTGAGTTCGCGTGATGATGGATCAACGTTCGGTGAGCTTCAGTTCAATGCGGCGGTTCTTGTTGCGCGCCTCTTCGGTGTCGGCGGGATCGAGCGGCTGGAATTCCCCGAAGCCGGCGGCGACGAGCCGGTTGGCCGGCACGCCATTTTCGATCAGGAACTTGACCACCGAGGTCGAGCGCGCCGTCGACAGTTCCCAATTGTCGCGATAACGGCCGGTGCCGGACAGCGGCTTGTTGTCGGTGTGGCCGTCCACGCGCAGCACCCAGTTGATCTCCGGCGGGATCTCTTTCTGCAGTTCGATGATGGCGTCGGCGAGCTTCTTCATCTCGACCTTGCCGGCATCGTTGATCACTTCGGATCCGGTCGGGAACAGAACCTCCGACTGGAACACGAAGCGGTCGCCGACGATGCGGATGTTCTCGCGATCGGCCAGGATTTCGCGCAGACGTCCGAAGAAATCGGAGCGGTAGCGGTTCAGCTCCTGCACACGCTGCGCCAGCGCCACGTTCAGGCGACGGCCGAGATCGGCGATCTTGGTGTTGGAATCGCGGTCGCGCGTTTCGGAGACGTTGAGGGCATCCTCGAGCGCGCCGATCTGCTTGCGCAATGCCGCGATCTGCTGGTTGAGGATCTCGACCTGGCTCAGCGCCTGCTGGCTGATCTGGCGCTGGCTGTCCAGTTCGCCGCCCAGCGCCGCGGCTCGCTGGTTGGCGGCGTCGCCGGCACCCGCACCTTGCGCCAGCAACTGTTCGAGCCGGCTCTTCTCCGCCTCCGCCGCCGACAGCGACGCCTGCAGGTTGGCCAGCGAATCGTCCTTGTCCTGTGCCGTCGAGCGCTCCAGCGCCAGAAGCTGGGTCAGTTCGTTGATCTGCGAATTGAGGCGCGACAGCGCCGTATCCTTGCCGGAGATTTCGCGCCCGAGCAGGAACTGCGCCAACACGAAGACGGTGAGCAGGAACATGATGGCGAGCAACAGCGTCGAAAGCGCGTCGACGAAGCCCGGCCAATAGTCGATGCGGCGATCGGTACGCCGGCCCCTGGCAAGCGCCATGCTAGTGCACCCCGGGCTTCTTCAGCGCGTCGGCGATCTTTTCCAGCGTGTTGCGCATCGCCTTTTGTTCGTCCGACTGGGCTTCGACCCAGTCGCGCATGATCTGCTGTTCGGAGCGCATGTTCTTGACCAAGCCGGAAATGCCATCGGCGAGATTGGCCATGGCGGTGGCGACGCGCGGGTTGGAGCCGCCGCCATTTTCCTGCATGCTGCGCAGCCGCTCCGAGAGGACGCGGATCTCGTCGGAAGAGTCGGCCTTGGCCGGGTCGGAAACGACGATGTCGGACGACAGATCCGTGACCGAGGACAGCCAGTTCTCGAGCTCGGTGTAGAAACGTGTCTGGGCGCGGCCGGCCTGCAAGTCGAGGAAGCCGAGCACGAGCGAGCCGGACAGGCCGAACAGCGAGGACGAGAAGGCGGTGCCCATGCCGGCCAGCGGCGCCGACAAGCCCTGTTTCAGCGAATCGAGCACCGCGGCGGCGTCACCCGTGCCGGGATCCAGCGATTCGATGGTCTCGCGGATCGAGCCGATCGTATTCAGCAGACCCCAGAAAGTGCCAAGCAGGCCGAGGAACACCAAAAGGCCCACAAGGTAGCGCGAGGTGTCGCGGCTTTCGTCGAGGCGGGTGGCGATGGAATCGAGCATTGTGCGCATCGATGAGGTCGAAAAGGCCATGGACGAGGAACGGCCGATCATCGCCTTCATCGGCGCCAGCAGCACCGGTTCGGTGGTTTCGGAGCCGGCCCGGAAAGAGTTGACCCAGCGGACCTCGCGAAACAGCCGCCCGACCTGCGTGAAGGCCAGCAGGATACCGACGACGAGCACGCCGACGATGAGGCCGTTGAGGCCCGGGTTGGTGACGAAAGCGGTGGTGACCTGGCGGGTCAGGATGGCGGCGATGAAAGCGACGATGGCCAGGAAGATGACCATGGTCAGCAGGAAGACCTGCGGACTGGACAGTTTATGCGGGTCGTAGATCAGCACGTCGGAGCGCCTGCCCATGCCGAAGGATCTGAGAAAAGCCATCCGTGCCCCGTTTCCGATGCCGCTGCCGCCGATCACGTAGTTGGCAACTCTAAACGGAATTATGACCAAATTGAATGGTGCTTGGCAATATTGCCACAGGCGGCCTTTGGAGCCGGCGCATCAGAGGCGGTTGATGACGAGGCAGTCGACCATGGCCGCCAAATGCAGGCCGGCGCCGGTGACGACGAAGCCGTGCCACAGTGCGTTGTGGAAGCGCAGCGCCTTCCAGGCGAAGAAAATCACGCCGCAGGAATAGACGACGCCACCGGCGACGATGAGCACGATCGACGTGGTCGGCAGCGTCTCGACGAGCGGCTTGACGAGAACGATGCCGCTCCAGCCGATGGCAAGATAGAAGACGATCGCCAGCCTGTCGAAACGGCCGGGGAAAAACACCTTGATGGCAATGCCCGTTGCGGCCGCGGCCCAGACCAGGACGATCATCCAGCGCGCCAGCGCAGAGTTTCCCAACTGGGCGAGAAAGGGTGTGTAGGTGGCGGCGATCAAGAGATAGATAGCGGCATGATCGAAGCGCCGCAGGATCCATTTCGCGGGCGAGGTCACCGGCCACAGATTGTAGGTCAGCGATACAGAGAGCACGGTGAGCAGCGACACGACATAGAAGGCGGCGGCGATATATTCGCCGGGCCCGACCCGGAAGGCGGCGAGCGCCAGCAGCGCCGAACCGGCCGCGATCGCCAGCACGATCCCGACAGCATGGACGATCCCGTCGGCGATCATCTCGGCGCGCGAATAGTGCCAGCGTCCGATGAACGGAATCTCGATCTGTGGCGGGGTGTCGGTCATCTATCGTCCTGCATCACCCCATATCTGGGCAACCGACGGACAGTATTTCAAGCTTTGTTTGCGGTTTTACGACTGCGCGCTTTGCCTTGACCGCAATTCTGGATGCAAAACCGCGAACATTTTTTCCGGAATTGCTTCAGCGCGGCGGGAGCGGCTTTTTCACCGTCTTCAGCAATGCGCGCTGGATGATCTCGTTGCCGGCGACAACCGTGCCGGTGTCCAGCATGTCCTGTCCGCCATCCATGTCGGAGGCGAAGCCGCCCGCTTCCCGGATCAAGAGCAGGCCGGCGGCCATGTCCCAGGCCGACAGGCCCACTTCCCAGAAGCCGTCCATGCGGCCGGCGGCGACATAGGCAAGATCGAGCGAGGCGGAGCCCATGCGGCGGACGCCGGAGACCTCGGCCATGACGTTGCGCAGTTCGACCAGGAAATTGCCGTGATGGCCCCGGCCGAGATGCGGCACGCCGCAGCCGATCACCGTGTCGACAAGCTTGGTGCGGCCGGCAACGCGCAGGCGCCGATCATTCATGAAGGCGCCGCCGCCGCGCTCGGTGGTGTAGAGCTCGTCCATGGCGGGATTGTAGACGACGCCCGCCACGATCTGGCCCTGGCGCTCCAGTGCGATCGAGACGGCGAAAAGCGGGATGCCGTGCAGGAAATTGGTGGTGCCGTCGAGCGGGTCGACGATCCAGCGGTGCTGGCTGTCATCGCCGGCGACGGCGCCGCGCTCTTCCATCAGGAAGCCGTAGCCAGGACGTGCCTTCGACAGTTCGGCGAAAACGATGTCCTCGGCCTTGCGGTCGGCCTGGCTGACATAGTCGCCGGGGCCCTTCATCGAGACTTGCAGGTTCTGGACCTCGCCGAAGTCGCGCGACAGCGAGCGGCCGGCCTTCATTGCGGCCTGGACCATGACGTTGAGGAGGGCTGAGCGTGCCATAGTGCTTCTTCCTGGTGCGGCGCTTTAAATTCTGTCTCGATGCATGCCGGCGACCCAAACCGGGGCCGCTTCCGGGCGACATGCATGCATCAGTCGGCGCGGCGCACGTAAGTGATTTCGTTGGTGTCGACGATGATGCGTTCGCCGGCGCCGATGAAGGGTGGCACCAGCACGCGAATGCCATTTTCCAGCACCGCCGGCTTGTAGGAGGATGCCGCCGTCTGGCCCCTCACCACCGGATCCGCCTCGGTGATGGTCAACGTCACGTAATCGGGCAGCGAAATGCCGATCGGCCGCTCCTCGTAGAGCTGAACCGTCACCATCATGCCGTCCTGCAGGAACGCGGCGCGGTCGCCGACGAAATCCTTGTTCAGTTCGAGCTGCTCGTAGCTTTGGGTGTCCATGAACACCAGCGCGTCGTCCTGCTCGTAGAGGAAGGAGAAGTCCTTCAGGTCTAGCCGGATCTGCTCGACCGTTTCGGCCGAACGGAAGCGCTCGTTGAGCTTGGTGCCGTTGATGAGGTTCTTCAGCTCAACCTGGTTGTAGGCGCCGCCCTTGCCGGGCTTGACGGTGTTGGTCCTGACCGCCACCCAGAGGCCGCCATCGTGTTCGATGACGTAGCCGGGGCGGATTTCGTTGCCATTGATCTTGGCCATGATGATGGGATCCGGGATGCTGCCAACGGCCGGGCCATTGGTATGGGATGTTCGCCGTGACAGGCGATTTAAGGCTCCAAGACCACAAATCGCCCGGAGAGGCAAGGGAGGGCGGGTTGCGGCTGAGCAACGGGGGCGGGCACCGGCCGGTTCCGCCTACCGCCATCAGGGCAGGCGGTTGGCCTTCTGCAGGGCCTGCTTGGTCTGGTCGTCGCTCAGCCCTTGCAGGAAATCGTCCATCTGCTGATCGATGAGACCGGCGCGGCGGGCGACGATGTACCAGGCGCCGGCGAGCACGAGGTCGGGATCGGTGCCGATGCCTTGCATATAGAGTTTTGCCAGCCGGTTCTGGGCCGCGACATTGCCGCCTTCGGCGGCCTGCTTCGTCCAGCCGAAGGCCGATTTCAGGTCGCGCGCGCCGCCGCGGCCCTCGATCATCCAGGCGGCGAGATCGATCTGCGCGGTGTCGTAGTTCTGACGGGCGGCCTGCGCCAGCAGCCGCCGTGCCTGTGCATCGTCGCGCGGCTTGCCGCCGACGCCGTTGGCATAGATCTGCGACATGGCGTACTGCGCGTCGGCGAGACCGGTCGCGGCGGCGCGCTCATAGTAGGAAACCGCCTTGGCCAGGCCGGCGTTGCCGGGATCCTGCTGGACCAGCATCTGCGCGAAATTGAACTGCGCAAGCTGATTGCCGGCTTCGGCGGCGGCCTGCATCAGGGCATAGGCTTCCTTCGCGTCCTTCTTGACGTAGCGGCCGTCGAGCAGCATCAGCGCATATTGAAACTGCGATTCCGGCACACCCTGCTCGGCGGCAAGCGCATACCATTTCGCGGCTTCGGCCGCGTTCAACGGCACGCCCAACCCACGCGACAGGATCTCGGCCACCAGCGTCTGCGCCGCCGGATCGCCATTCTGCGCGCGGACCAGCGCCAGATTATAGGCGGTCTTGTAAAGACCACGCTGGAAGGCACCATAGGCAGCGTCCGCCGGCTTGGCGCCAAAGCGGTCGGGATTGACGCTGTCGGCCGACGGCAACGGCGCGGGTTCGGATGTAGTGGCGGGCTGCGGCAGCTGCTTTTCGATCGGCTTGTCGGTGTGCACGCCGGTTTCAGGCTTGGGCTGCGGCAAGGGTATGGTTTCGGCGGCGCCGGCCTGGATCATCACCGCCGCAAGCAGGGCCTGAAGGGAAAGCCTTGCCAGGAACACGTCAGTCCTCGAGGCGCGGCGCTGTTTCGTCGAGCAGCGCATTGGCCCGGGCGATCGCCACCTTCGGATCGATGCCGTCGGCGAACACGGCGCTCGACAGCGCGACGAATTCGGCGCCGGTGGCGGCCACGGTTTCGACAGAGGCAAGATCGGAACCGGCCTCGACGATGCAGGGGATCTGGATCATCTGCGCCCACCATTGCCCCAATGACAGGTTGCGCGGATGCGGCTCGGGCTTGTTGTCGTAGCCGAACCGGCCGAAGAAAATGTAGTCGGGCCGGGCTTCGCCGAGTTCGAGCGCGTCGTCACGCGTCTTGGCGCCGCCGGCGCCGACCGTCATTTTCGCCTGGAAATGTTCGATCGTCTCGGCGAGTTCGGCCTTGGAGACCTCGACATGGATGCCGTCGGCCTGGACGCGGCCCGCGATGCGGGTGTCGCCAGCGATAATGACGGCCACTCCGGCGGCCTGCGCGACCGGCACGATACGCTCGGCGAAGGCCTGGAAGGAGGCCTCGTCCATGCCGTTCTCGGGCAGGATCAGCGAGGCGACATCGCCGCCGTCGAATGCGGCCGTGATCCGATCCGCCGACACGCCGGACGGCGCGATCAGCACGATGCGGCAGCGGTTGGGGGGCGTTGCGTCATTCATGGTTCTTCGATCCCGGGTTTCGCCTATGCCGGGCGAAGATGGTTGGATTGCGGCATAGAGCAAACTGCCCGCTTTGAACAGGCGGGCAGCCGGATCGCGATTTTTGATCCGCCGGGCAGCCGGCGCGTCGCCTTACCTGATCGGCTCGGGGCTCGCGGCGGCCGGTCTCGGTTTCCACAATGTCCAGCCGAGGTTCATGCCGGCGGCCGCGATCAGGATGGCGGCGGCGCCGGCGACCTGACTGAGGTGCAGCCGGTGGCCGAAGGCGGTGACATCGACCAGGATGGCAACGACCGGATAAATGAAGGACAGCGACCCCTGCAGATGCGTCGGCAGCTTCTGGATGGCGCCGTACATAAGGATGTACATCAGGCCGGTGTGGACGATGCCGAGCGTTGCCAGCATGGCCCAGCTCCATGGATCGCCGGGGAGATGCGCGAGATTGGCGAAGGGCGCGAGCATGACGACGCCGACGCAGACCTGAATCAGCGCGATCAGATGCGGTGGCGTGCCCTTGAGCTTCTTGGTGACGATTGCCGCGACGGCCCAGAAAAAGGCGGCGGCCAGGGCCATCAGGATGCCGGCGAAATAGTTCGTGCCGACATCAGCGGCATCGGGAGCAGCGGCGACGATCAGCAGCATGCCGGCGAAGGCGATTGCCAGCCATGTCAGCTTGGTCAATGTCAGCCGCTCGGCGAACAAGAGCGCGCCGAAGCCGACCAGCATGAAAGGCTGCGTGTTGTAGACGGCGGTGGCGATCGAGATCGACGCGCGCGAGAAGGCGCTGAACAAGAGCAGCCAGTTGATGACGATCGCCGCACCCCCAAGCGCGGCAAGGCCGATGACGCGCAACGACAGCCTGTTGCGCAGTAATCCAAGCGAAGCGCAGATGAAGAGCAGCGTCAGCGCGCCGAACGCGCAGCGCCAGAACACGACATCCATGATCGGCTGACCGGACATGATGACGAACCAGCCGATCGTTCCCAGGATCGCCATTGCGGCCGACATTTCGACCGTGCCTCGTACCGTATCGTTCATAATAAGCCTCTGAACCCGTTGAGGCGGCATAATCTCATGTGAGGTCTGGGCTATCCATCTCCTAGGAAAGGCAATATAATGATAGTGCCTAATTAAATTAGGCATCCGCTTGAAATCTACGAGAAATAGAAAATGCTGGATGATTTGGACCGAAAACTGCTTGAAATCCTGGTCAGGGATGCGCGAACCTCGCTGAAGGATCTGGCGGCCCAGGTCGGGCTATCGTCGCCGAGCGTTTCGGAGCGGCTGCGGCGCCTCGAGGAGCGCGGCGTCATCCGGGCGTTCACCGTCGAGATCGATCCGTTGGCACTCGGCTATACGCTGCAGGCGATCGTGCGGATCAAGCCTCTGCCGGGCAAGCTGCACATCGTTCAGAAATTGATCGAGGAGATTGAAGCTTTTGGCGAGTGCGACAAGGTGACCGGCGACGACTGCTTCGTCGCCCGGCTGTTCGTGCGCTCGATCGGCGACCTCGACGGCATTCTCGATCGCATCGCCGACAAGGCCGAGACCAGCACCGCCATTATCAAGGCACAGCCGATCCGGCGGCGACCGCCGCCACTAGGATTGCCGACGGCCTCGTAGGCTTGACAGGGCATGGCAGTGGTGGAAAGGCGCAGCCAGTCCACCAAATATCAGTCTTCCGCCGGATGATTGTCCGAGGAGCCAGAAAAAGATGGCGCAGAACATTTACGATCAACCCGATTTTTTCGCGGGCTACAGCCAGCTTGGCCGCTCCGTCGAAGGCCTGGATGGTGCCGCCGAGTGGCCGGCGTTGCGCGCGATGCTGCCCGATGTCGGTGGCCTGAGGGTCGTCGACCTCGGCTGCGGCTTTGGCTGGTTCTGCCGCTGGGCACATGAAAATGGGGCGAGGGAAGTCCTTGGGCTGGACCTGTCGGAAAAGATGCTGGCCCGTGCGAGAGCGGCCGGCCCGGACACCGGCATCACCTACGAGAGAGCCGACCTCGACCAGCTCAGCCTGCCGCAAGGCGGCTTCGACCTCGCCTACAGTTCGCTCGCCTTGCATTACGTCGAAGACATTCAGCGCCTGTTCGGGACCGTGCACGAAGCCCTGTCGCCCGGCGGCCATTTCGTCTTCTCGACCGAGCATCCGATCTACATGGCGCCGACCAATCCGGGCTGGTCGATCGATGGGGAGGGGAAAAGGACCTGGCCTGTCGACCAGTATCTGGTGGAAGGGCCGCGCAAGACCAACTGGCTGGCCAAGGGGGTGGTGAAACATCACCGCACCATCGGGACCACGCTCAACACCCTGATCCGCACGGGTTTCACAATCGAGCATGTCGAGGAATTCCATCCGACCGACGCGCAGATCGCGGCCAGACCGGACCTGGCGGAAGAACTCGAGCGGCCGATGTTCCTGCTGGTTTCGGCGTGCCGATAGAATAGGGGCATGGCGAGGCGCGCGGGTTGCTTTTGCTGTCGCTCGACTCAAGATTGTGGGCTATTCAGGCGTCGACGCGCTTTCCCTCCAGATCAGTTCCTCCTCATGTCAGGCCTGCTTCTCGATCCGTGGTTCTACGCGGCCGCCATTCCGGCGGTCATCCTGGTCGGCCTGTCCAAGGGCGGCTTCGGCGGCGCGGTTGGTTTCGTCGGCGTGCCGCTGATGGCGCTGACCATGCCGCCGGTTCAAGCGGCCGCCATCCTGCTGCCCATCCTGTGCCTGATGGACATCGTCTCGGTGTGGACATGGTGGGGCGTGTACGACCGCAAGATGCTGGTCGACATGATGCCGGGCGCCATCGTGGGCATCGGGCTTGGCTGGCTGACGGCGGCACTGGTCACCGAGGAAGCGGTGCGGCTCATCGTCGGCGCCGTTGCCATCATCTTCGTGCTGCGCTGGCTTTACCTGCAATTTCGTCATGGTTCCGACCATGCGGCCGCACCTAATCGCGTGGCCGCGGCCATATGGGGCACGGTCGCAGGCTTCACCAGCTTCGTCGCCCATGTCGGCGGCCCGCCCTTCCAGGTCTATGCCTTGCCGATCCGGCTCGACCCCAAGGTGTTGTCGGGCACGGCAGCGATCTTCTTCGCCGCTACCAACGCGCTGAAACTCATCCCGTATTTCGCGCTCGGCCAGTTCGACACCGCCAATCTGACGGCGTCCGCCGTGCTGATGCCGCTGGCGCCACTGTCGACCATCGCCGGTGCCTGGCTGGTGCGGCGGATGCGGCCAGAAATTTTTTATCCCTTCACCTATGCGACCGTGGCGGTCGTGGCAGTGAAGCTTCTGTGGGACGGGATCGCCGGCATCATGTAGCGCTCCAGCCGCGTCAGGCGGCGCTGGGCACCATGCGTCTTGGCCGGCTGAGCGCCATTGTGGCACCGGCGGCAAGGACCACCACCATGCCGGCGAGAATCCCGACGTCGTGCAGGGTAGGCTTCAGAACCATGTCGGTGATGATGATGAGCATGACCGCATAGTCGAAGCGCGCCGCCCGCAGGATGCGATGTCCATAGCCAAGTGCCGCAGGCGTCACGCCATCCCTGGCGATCATCGCGCCCATGCGGTCGGCGGTCGGCTTAAAGACGAACATGCCGATGCAGAAGGTCGTGGCGTAGCCGGCAAGCCCGATCAGGACCCAGAGATCGGAGAAGCCGACCCAGAACGAGCACATGATCAATCCGAAGACCAATGTCAGCATCGACATCGGAGCGAAGAAGCGGTTGCCCAGTTCGCCAGTGGCGCGCATCGCCTGCAGCGTTCCCTGGATGTTGCCGGCGCGATCCGCCAGCGTCGCCAGCACCATCAGCGTGAAGCCGCCGCCGACCCAAAGCATCGCCGAAAGGATGTGCAGCAATTTGATGATGGAATACCAATCCATGGCTTTCTCCCCGATGTCCAATGGTTGCTGGCGAGGCCGCGCCATTGCCCGCCCGCCGCTTCGATGCCGCAGCGTTTAGCGGCGCGGCTGTTTCAGGACGATGTCGTGGAAAAACCGGCTGTGTTTCAGGCTGCCGGCTAACGAAAGGAGAAACTAATATGATGAACCCACCGCCCGGTTTTCTGCTATCGTCGGCAGCGTCGGGGGGCGACATCGTCCGGAAACACTGCCGATGCTAGTGCCGAAGCCGGAGTCCGGCGGCGACAGCGTTCGCCTGACGATCAATCCAATCCCAGCTTGGGAAAAGGCAATTCGGGGGACTAATATGCAAGGGGTAGCACGGAATTTCTTCACGCTGGCGATCATCTACGCGCTGTGCGGCATGGCGCTCGGCATCCACATGGCAATCAGTGAAGACCACGGCCAGATGCCGACCCACGCCCACACGATGGTGGCCGGTTGGCTGATGTCGGCGGTTTTCGCGTTCTTTTACCACCTGTTTCCGGCTGCCGGGCAAAAGACGCTGGCCCTTGTCCATTTCTGGCTGACGGCAATCAGCGGCATCGGGCTGATGATCGGCCTTTATATACTGCTTGCCGGAAATCCGGGGATCGAGCCGTTGCTGGGGATATCTTCGATCGGCTTCTACGCAGGCATGCTGCTGTTTGCCTTCATCGCCTTGCCGGTGGTGTGGAAAAAAGCCTGAGTGAAGGCTGAAACCCAGCCGGTGCGGCTGTGTTGTTACGGCACAGGAGCACGGTGTTGGGTAAAAAAACATCAGAGCCGTTAAGGGTTCATTAAGCTTTACAGGCGTTTACTATGTCCATCCAGTGATCTGGATTCTTACCGAGTGGTTGGAGCCACTTTGTTTGACGCCTCCCTGTTAAACTCCTGAGAGCCGCCTTATCCGCGGCTCTTTTTTTGTCCGCACCCAGGCGGCATTCCGCACGGCCGAACTCCGTTAACCTTCTGTTAAACATGTGCTTGCCTTCACCCCGGACGAAGCGCATTTTCAAGCTTCAGTTTTATAGGGTCACGGGTGTATCGGCAGAGAGCCGAATCGGCCGGTCGCAAGTGCAGGGGCGTATCAATGAACGAGCCTTCGAAGGGCATTGCGAAAACCGTCAAGCTGGCGGAACGCCGGGTGTTTTCGCACTCCTTCAAACCGCTTTACCAGGAAGGCATGGGCCTAGTCGAACAGGCGGCGGAATATCTCGACGGCAAAGGCCGGGCAGAGGCCAAGAAACTGTCGCGGCTGGCGGCCACGCTCTACGCGGCCGAATCGATGCGGCTGACCACCAGGCTGATGCAGGTTGCCTCGTGGCTGCTTTTGCAGCGTGCGGCGAATTCCGGCGAGATGACGCGCGATCAGGTCGCTTCGGAAAAATCCAAGGTGCGTCTCGACACCGCTTCCGCCCATGACGAGGCGGCCGGCTGGGCCGAACTGCCGACCGATTTCCTCGATCTCGTCAACCGGTCGTTGCGCCTGCAGGCATTGGTGCGCCGCATGGACGAAGAGATCTATGGCGCAGGCGCCGTGGTCGACATGCAGCCCGTGGCCCGCCGGCCCAATCCGGTGTCGGACCAGATCAGCCTGCTCAACACGGCTTTCGCCCGCAACTGAGAGACGTCGAGGCCTCCCGGTTGGCTGAACGTTTCCGGTTTGTTCACTTTTCGCTGGCATCGCTGTCCGCCGGAGGTACACTCACGGCATGGGGGACGCGATTCGCATCATCGGGATCGATCCGGGGCTCAGGCGCACCGGCTGGGGCATCGTCGAGAGCCTCGGCAATTCCTTGCGCTTTGTTGCTGCGGGCACCGTGCGCTCGGAGGACAAGGCGGCGCTGGCGACGCGGCTCTGCCAGCTGCATGACGGGCTTGCCGATATCCTGCACCGGGCGATGCCGCATGAAGCCGCGGTCGAACAGACCTTCGTCAACAAGGATGCAGTGGCGACGCTGAAGCTCGGCCAGGCGCGCGGCATCGCCATGCTGGTGCCGGCGCGCGCCGGCCTCGTCGTCGCCGAATATGCGCCGAACGCGGTGAAGAAAGCGGTGATCGGCGTCGGTCACGGCGACAAGAAGCAGATCCACATGATGGTGAAGGTGCTGTTGCCGAAAGCGATCTTCGACACCGAACATGCCGCCGACGCTCTGGCCATCGCGATTTGTCACGCGCATCACCGGCAAAGTGCCGCTTACCGGATGGCGCTTGCCGAATAGCAATGTTCTTGACTTGTTCACGCTGCGCGTGTAGTAATACCCTAGAGGTATTACCATGCGCGTGACCACCAAGGGCCAAGTCACAATCCCCAAGCCGATAAGGGACCATCTGGGCATTGGGCCGGGCTCCGAGGTTGAGTTCGTGGCCACCGAGGAAGGGGCTCGGCTCGTTGCCGTCAATGAAAACCTGTCCGACGAAGAAGCCGCGCGCAGGTTCAGGAATATTCTCCACGGCATGGCGGGCACACTGGATCTAGGAGGCATGACCGCCGACGCTTACATGGAGTGGTTGAGAGGCCCGCGTGAAGATCTCGACGTTGATTGACACCAATGTCCTCATCGACGTTTGGGGGCCAACCGGGCCGCTGACGGAATGGTCAGCGTCTGCAATCGTTTCATGCCGTAGCGACGGCGCATTGGTCGTCAATACAATCGTCTGGTCTGAGCTCGCGCCGCTGATCCCGACGGAGACGGCGCTTCGAAGAGCCGTCGACATGCTCGAAATGGATCGCGAACTTGTACCTTGGGACGCGGCATTCCTTGCGGGCGTCACGCATTCCCGCTATCGCCGGGCCGGCGGCGTTCGGGAACGCACCTTGCCTGATTTCTTTATTGGTGCTCATGCGGCTGTTGCCGGACATCGTCTTTTGACCCGCGACGCCGCGCGCTATCGCGGTTATTTCCCCGATCTCGATATCATCTCTCCGGAAACGCACCCATGAGGGGCTTATCTCCCATGAAAGATCTGGCATGATCGGCAAGCTCAAGGGTACGCTCGACGAGGTCGACGAAGACCATTGTCTCGTCGATATCCACGGCGTCGGCTACGTCGCGTACTGCTCGACCCGCACGCTTGCCGCGCTGCCTTCGCCTGGCGAAGCGGTGGTGCTGTTCATCGAGACCTATGTGCGAGAGGACATGATCCGGCTCTATGGTTTCCAGTCGCAGCTCGAGCGCGAATGGTTTCGGCTGCTGATGAACAATGTGCCGGGTGTCGGCGCCAAGGTGGCGCTGGCCATCCTGTCGACGCTGGCGCCGGCTGACCTTGCCAATGCCATTGCACTGCGCGACATCGCCATGGTTTCCCGCGCGCCCGGCGTCGGCAAGAAGGTGGCCGAGCGCATCGTCACCGAATTGAAGGCCAAGGCGCCGGCCTATGCGGGCACCGCCACCGGCACCATTGGGCTCAAGCAGGAACTCGGCGAAGGCGTAGCGCCGGCGCCGATCACCGACGCCGTCTCCGCGCTGGTCAATCTCGGCTATTCCCGCGACACCGCCGCCAATGCGGTGTCAGCAGCGCTGAAGACGGTGGGCGAGGGCGCCGATGCGTCCAAACTGATCCGTTTTGGGTTGAAGGAACTGGCACGGTGAGCCATCGCTTGTCCGGGGCGCTGCCCTGTGCAAGGAAGGTCCCATGAGCCTTTCCCCCCGCCTCATTGCACCGGAAAAGCGCGGCGAGGATGCCGAGCAGACCCTGCGGCCGCAAACGCTTGACGATTTCGTCGGCCAAGCGGCGGTGCGGGCCAATCTCAAGGTCTTCATAGAGGCCGCCAAGGGCCGCAAGGAAGCGCTCGACCATGTGCTGTTCGTCGGACCGCCGGGGCTGGGCAAGACGACGCTGGCGCAGATCATGGCGCGCGAACTCGGTGTCAATTTCCGCTCGACCTCCGGGCCGGTCATCGCCAAGGCCGGCGATCTCGCGGCATTGCTTACCAATCTCGAAGAAGGCGACGTGCTGTTCATCGACGAGATCCACAGGCTCAACCCGGCGGTGGAGGAAATCCTTTATCCGGCGATGGAGGATTTCCAGCTCGACCTGATCATCGGCGAGGGTCCGGCAGCGCGTTCGGTGAAGATCGACCTAGCGCACTTCACGCTGGTCGCCGCCACCACGCGGCTCGGCCTGCTCACCAATCCGCTGCGCGACCGCTTCGGCATCCCGGTGCGGCTCAACTTCTACACCGTCGAGGAGTTGGAGCAGATCGTGCGGCGCGGCGCGCGCATCCTGCAGATGCCACTCGGCGACGACGGTGCGCTGGAAATCGCGCGGCGCGCGCGCGGCACGCCACGCATTGCCGGACGGCTGCTGCGGCGCGTGCGCGATTTCGCCTCGGTGGCCGGCGACGGCCATGTCGACCGCCTGATCGCCGACGAGGCCTTGACCCGGCTCGAAGTCGACGCGCTTGGCCTCGACGCCCTCGACCGCCGCTATCTCAGCATGATCGCCCGTAATTTCGGCGGCGGTCCGGTCGGCATCGAGACCATCGCCGCCGGCCTGTCCGAGCCGCGCGATGCCATCGAGGACATCATCGAGCCCTATCTGATCCAGCAGGGGTTCATCCAGCGCACACCACGCGGACGCATGCTGACCGCCAATGCCTGGCGCCATCTCGGCCTCGATGCGCCGAAGGATTTGGCGCAGCAGCAGATCAATCTGTTCCAGGAAGAATAGCCACGCAAGCGATCAGGCGCGGGTTTCGCGGACCAGCGATCAAGCATCAGTGAACGGGCCTGCGCAAATTCTCCTCATCTTCGCCGGCTTACCGGCGTATTGCTGGATTGTATCGGGTTCGCTGCATCCATGCATGTCCTCCTCCCGACCGAGATCGCTTTTGGGCGACATGTAGCAGCGCATGCCGAAATGAGGTGCCGGAGCCACTTGATGATAACCAGACGCGGGTTCCTGCGCTTTATCGGCGGGTCGTTCCTGTCGGTCGCCTCCTTCAGCGCCTACGCCGTCGGTATCGAGCCGATGCTGCTGACGCATGTGAAGCGCTATGCGCTGACGCCACCGCATTGGCCGGCCGGATTGAAGCTGCGCGTCGTCGCGCTCGCCGACATCCATGCTTGCCGGCCGTGGATGACGCCGGAGCGGATCGCTTCGCTTGCCGAAGAGGCGAATGCCTTGCGGCCGGACCTGATCGTGCTGCTCGGCGACTACATAGCCGGCATGCGCCTGGTGTCGCAAAGGGTGACGCCGCCGGAATGGGCTGGCGCCCTGTCGGGCCTCAAGGCGCCGCTCGGCGTGGTGTCGATCCTCGGCAATCACGACTGGTGGGCCGACGGCTTTGCGCAGCGTGCCGAAGTCGGCCCGACGATCGCGCGCAAGGCTCTGGAGAAAGCCGGCATCCCGGTGCTGGAGAACGACGCCGTGCGTCTGGAAAAGGACGGACATGGCGTCTGGATCGCGGGCCTCGCCGATCAGTTGGCGCTGTTGCCGAAAAAGAAGCACGAGCCTCCCAGGGGATTGGACGATCTCGACGGCACGCTGGCCAAAATCAGCGACGCCGCGCCCGTCATCCTGCTGGCGCACGAACCGGACATTTTTCCAAAAGTGCCGTGGCGTGTGTCGCTGACTCTATCGGGACACACCCATGGCGGGCAGGTGCGGCTGTTCGGCTATTCGCCGATCGTGCCATCCCAGTTCGGCAATCGCTACGCCTATGGCCATGTCGTCGAGAACGACCGCAACCTCATCGTCTCGGGCGGGCTTGGCTTCAGCAATTTGCCGATCCGTTTCGGAATGCGTCCGGAAATCCTGCAGATCGACCTCGGCTGACTGGCGCGTCATGGCAGACCTCGGATTGTGTCCAGCACGTCAGGCTCGGCCTTGTCGCCATTGAACGCGTCGACGATACCGAAAGCCCCGCCATAGCTCCACACCGACCATGAGAAGCCATGTGCTTCGGCCCGAGCGATCATGTCCCTGACATAGGCGGCCCGATACTCGGCCGGCATCACATAGGCATTGCCATACTCCTGGCGGATCATGCCGAACTCGCCCAGCGTGATGTCTTCCGGCTTGATGCCGTTGGCCCTCGCCCAAGCCTCGACAGCCTTGAACGGCGCATCCATCAGGCCAAGCAGCTTGTCGGCGCTGTCCATGCTGGCGACCTGCTCGTCGAGATAGGCAAGCAGGCCATGCTGCCGTGTCCACGGCGCCTCGGCCTTGATCCGGGCGCGGATGGTGTCCAGCGTCACATCAAGCTGCGCCTTCGGCACCGCGGTCAAAGGATAGGGCAGGCCGGTCACATAGGGAATGAAGTCGCCGGCCCACGTCGCGCCCTGATGGGTGAGCAGGAACGGGTCATAGGAGTGGAAGGTCCAGATGACGTTGTCGTCGGGGATCGTCTTGGGGTCGATCTTTTCCAGAGACGAAGCAGCGGAATAGCAAGCTCCGGTCAGGATCAGCGTCAGTTTCGTCGCCGAGGCGCGCGCCGCCGCGAACAGCTTGCGCTGGCGGTCGGGCCACAGGCTGGTGCCGTCGCTGTCGCAATCGACGATCGGCTCGTTCATGGGTTCGAAAGCGACCTTCTCGGGATCTTCGGCGGCCAGCGTGCGCGCCATGCCGCGAACCACCTCGACATAGCGGTCGAAGGTCGCGGGGTCGTCCATCACTTCGCCCATGCCGATCTTGCGGCCGCCGCCGGCCGGGATCAGGTGCATGTCGACGATGACCTTCAGTCCGGCGCGATTGATCATGCGCGCCGAGTCCAGCACGCTGGCATAGAGTTGGTCACGAAGGTCCGTTGTCTTGTCCGAGAGAAAAGGCGACGGATCGACCGGCATGCGCAGGAAATCGAAGCCGGCATCCTTCAGCGCCTTGAGGTCGTCCTCGTTGAGGAATTTGCGCCATTCCGGGTAGGGCAGGATGGCCTTGGCATCACCCCACTGGTCCTCGCCGGGCCAGGTGACCCACTGGTCGAGATTGAGACCGCGCTTCATGGAGAAGGTCGCCGCCTCACCCGAGAGTGTAGAAGCGGCCAGCGCCAGCACGACCGCCATCAAGGTCTTGATCATCGTCGTCAACAGTGCCATCGGGTTCATGCGCCAAAAAATACCTGCCGCGTCGGCATCCAAAAGGGAAGCGCAATGGGCGATCATGGTGAATCCGCGGCATTGCTGGCAGGGCTTTCCGGTGCGCTGACCGCGTTCGGCCACCGGCTGATGGCGCGGGTCTATTATGCCGATACCGATTTCTCGGGTGTCGTCTATCACGCGCGCTATCTGGAATTCCTCGAGCGCGGCCGCTCCGACTATCTCAGGCTCACCGGCGTGCATCACACCGAACTCGCCGACGGCAAGCACGGCGAGAAGATCGTGTGGGTGGTGCGCCGCATGGAGATCGACTTCCGCATCCCCGCCCGTATCGATGACATCCTGACCGTCGACACCCGCACCGAGACCATTTCCGGCGCGCGTATCTTCATGGCGCAGCAGCTCAAGCGCGGCGAAGAGGTGCTGGTCGAGGCCAAGGTCGAGGCGGCGATCATCGGCGAGAACGGCCGGCCGAGGCGTTTTCCCAGGGAATGGGTGGCGGCGTTCATGCCCAAGGTCGTTCCCCAGGACTGATTGGACGGATCGCGTGCCGACTTCGCCAGCGCCGGTGCCGGGGCGCGGCAATGCGCCGCGCCTTATGGACTAACCCATCCTTAACCATAACGGTTCATGAAGAGATTGGTGAAGATTGGCGTTATCGAGCGCCTTCCTTTCACCAATATTTGCCCCGAAAAGGCCGCTAACGGCACGGTTTGGGGTGTCCGGTAGCTTCGTGCGAACCGACCACAAGGGATGCCATGGGCCAGCCGCCAGCTTCGCCCGGAAAATCTTAAGGACGTAACGATGGAAAATATCGCACTCGCCGAACCGGGCGCGCAATTGTCGATTTGGGCCTTGTTCATGCAGGCCAGCTGGGTGGTCAAGCTGGTCATGATCGGGCTGCTCTGCGCCTCGGTGTGGACCTGGGCGATCATCGTCGACAAGCTGGTTGCCTATGGCCGCATGCGCCTGGCGCTGAACCGCTTCGAGCAGGTTTTCTGGTCCGGGCAGTCGCTGGAGGAGCTCTATCGCACCCTTGCCGACCGCAAGACGACAGGCATGGGCGCCATCTTCGTCGCCGCCATGCGCGAATGGAAGAAGAGTTTCGAGAAAGGCGCCAAGTCGCCGCTCGGCCTGCAGACCCGCATCGACAAGGCCATGGACCTGGCGCTGACCCGTGAGATGGAAAAGCTGGAGGGCCGCCTCGGCTTCCTCGCCACCACCGGCTCGGCGGCACCTTTCATCGGCCTGTTCGGCACCGTCATCGGCATCATGACCTCGTTCCAGGCCATCGCCGGCTCAAAGAACACCAGTCTCGCGGTGGTCGCGCCCGGCATCGCCGAGGCGCTGCTGGCGACGGCCATCGGCCTGCTCGCCGCCATTCCGGCGGTCATCGCCTATAACAAGCTGTCATCGGATGCGAGCAAGATCGCCGTGCGGATGGAGGGGTTCTCCGACGAGTTCTCCGCCATACTCTCGCGCCAAATCGATGAAAAAGTCGCGCCGAAGGCCTGAGGGACGATCATGGGAATGTCTGTAGGCGCAGGTGGTGGACGTGGCGGCAGGGGTCATCGACGGCGCGGCCGTCACCATGCATTGATGTCGGAGATCAATGTTACGCCGATGGTCGACGTGATGCTGGTGCTGCTGATCATCTTCATGGTCGCCGCACCGATGCTGACGGTCGGCGTGCCGATCGACCTGCCCGACACGCAGGCCAAGGCGATGAATGCCGACACCCAGCCGATCACCGTGTCGATCGATGCGACCGGCAAGATCTTCCTGCAGGAAACCGAGATTCCGATCGAGGAGCTGGTGGCCAAGCTGCAGGCGATCTCGAAGACCGGCTATGAAGAGCGCATCTTCATCCGAGGCGACAAGTCGACCGACTACGGCACGGCGATGAAGGTGATGGCCCGCATTTCGGCCGCTGGCTACAAGAACATCGGCTTGGTTTCACTGCAGGAACAGGATCAATAGACGCACGATGAGGACCGGCCTCACCACATCGGTGATCTTGCATACGGCGGTGCTGGCCTTCGGCCTGTTCACGCTGTCGGCGCCGGCCGCGCTTCCGTCAGCCGATGTCGAGTCCGTCGCGGTCGATATCGTGCCGATGGAAGCCATTGCGCAGACCCTGCAGGGCGACAAGAAGGCCGTGATGCATGAAAAGCCGGCGCCGTTGCCGACGCAGCGTCCCGATATCGTGCCGAATGCACAGAAGGTCGGCGAAAACAGCGTCGACACCGACAAGCCGATAACGCCTGAAGCCAAGCCGAAACCCGTCGACACGACCTCGGCTCCGGCGCCCGCGCCGACCCCGAAGGAAATCCCGAAGACCGAGGACGTGCCGAAGCCGCAGGAAAAGCCCAAGCCCATTCCGGCGACGGAAGTGGCGCCAGCGCCGACGCCCAAGGAAGAGGTCAAGCCTGAGCCGGTCAAGCAGACCGAGCCGAAGCCCACTCCGGCAAAGCCCGCGCCGACACCGCCGCCGCAGGACAAGACCGCCGCCATCGATCCAACGCCCGAGGTCAAGCCCGACGCCGTCGCCGAGGCAATAGCCAAGGACCCGCCCACCGAGGAGGCGCAGTTGCCGAATTCGGCGCCCGCGCCGGAGGCCCGGCCGAAGCCGCAGCCGGCACAGGCCGAAAGCGCCAAGGCGCCTGAACGCAAGGATGCCGACAAGCCGGTCAAGGAAGCTTCGTCCAAGCCAAAGTCGGACGACAAGCAGTTCAACGCCAACGAGATTTCGGCGCTGCTCGACAAGCAGAAGCCGTCCGGCGGCGGCGCCAAGCGCTCGACGCAGCAAGCGTCGCTCGGCGGCGACAAGGATCAGGGCCAGAAGCTGTCGAAGTCGGAGCAGGGCGCCCTGGAAAGCCAGCTCGGCGGTTGCTGGACCTTGCCGGCCGGGCTTGAAGGTTCGGAGAATTTCGTCGTCGTCGTCCGTTTCAACCTGAACAACTCCGGCAAGCTCGACGGCCGTCCTTCCGTTGAAACGTCGAGCGGCAACAGGCAGTTCGACGAGAGCGCGGTGCGCGCGGTTCAGAAATGCGACATGGCCGGCCTGCAGGTTCCCGCCGGCAAGCAGGACATCTGGAACGACATCCGGGTCACATTCGACCCAAGGGAGATGCTCGGCCTCTAGGCCCTGATATCCGAAGATCAGTATGAGAAGCGAGAAGACATGAAATCAATCCTCAAGCCGCTCCTGACGATTGCAGCCATGGCGCTGGGCATGACGGCCATCGTTCCGATGCCTGCCTGGGCGCTGGTCGAACTCAACGTCAACAAGGGCAATGTCGAGCCGTTGCCGATCGCCATCACCGATTTCCAGGGCGGCGACGCACTTGGCGCGCAGATTTCCCAGATCGTCACCGCCGACTTGAAGCGCTCCGGCCTGTTCGCGCCGATCGACAAGAGCGCCTTCATCGAGAAGATCGCCAATCCGGACGCAACCCCCCGCTTCGACGACTGGAAGGTGATCAATGCGCAGGCTCTGGTCACCGGCAGCGTCAGCAAGGAAGCAGACGGCCGCATCCGCGCCCAGTACCGGCTGTGGGACACATTCGCGGGCCAGCAGATGGCCGGCGAGCAGTTCTTCGCCAACGACGCCAATCAGCGCCGCGTCGCCCACATCATCGCCGACGCCATCTATGAACGGCTGACCGGCGAGAAGGGCTATTTCGATACGCGCGTCGTCTTCATCGACGAGTCCGGCGCCAAGAACGCGCGCAAGAAGCGCCTCGCCATCATGGACCAGGACGGCGCCAACGTCCGCTACCTTTCGGACGGCAGGTCGATCGTGCTGACGCCGCGCTTCTCGCCGAACCGGCAGGAAATCACCTACATGTCCTATGAGAGCGGCCAGCCCAGGGTCTATCTCCTGCAGATCGAGACCGGGCAGCGTGAACTGGTAGGCAATTTTCCAGGCATGACCTTTGCGCCGCGCTTCTCGCCCGACGGCCAGAAGGTGATCATGAGCCTGCTGCGCGACGACGGCAATTCCAACATCTTCGCCATGGACCTGCGCAGCCGTTCGACGACGCGGCTGACCAACTCGACCGCCATTGACACCTCGCCTTCCTACTCGCCCGACGGCAGCAAGGTGGTGTTCACCTCCGACCGTGGCGGTCGCGCGCAGATCTACGTCATGGGCGCCGACGGATCGGGCCAGACCCGCATCTCGTTCGGCGACGGCGTCTATTCGACGCCGGTGTGGTCGCCGCGCGGCGACCTCATCGCCTTCACCAAGCAGAGCGGCGGCGAATTCCAGATCGGCGTCATGAAGACCGACGGCTCGGGCGAGCGCATCCTGTCGTCCGGCTTCCAGCAGGAAGGCCCGACCTGGGCGCCGAACGGCCGCGTGCTGATGTTTTTCCGCGACGCCAATGGCGGCCCGAAACTGGTTTCCGTCGATCTCACCGGCCGCAACGAGCAGCCGATCCCGACGACGAACTTTGCTTCGGATCCGGCCTGGTCGCCGCTGCTGGAATAGAACGGGAATTGGCGAATTGAAGAATTGAAGAGATGGAGAAAGTAGAGGGCTACGTTAAGCGAGCAAAGGATCTAGAGGTCTACAAGCGCGCTTACGTGGTCTCTCTGGCGGTTCACAAGGCCACCCTCGCTTTTCCCAAGATAGAGCAATACGCGCTGGCCGATCAGTTGCGGCGTTCCAGCAAAGGGATTTGCGCCAATCTGGCCGAGGGATTTGCCAAACAGACCCACTCCAAAGCTGAATTTGCCCGGTTCATTTCGATGGCCATAGGATCGTGCAGTGAAGTGGAGACGTGGATTTCATACGCGTTCGATCTCGAATACATCTCGCAGGCGCAACGGGACGAGTGGCTACAATCGTATGGCCAGGTGTACGGAATGCTGGTGAACCTCAGAGTGAAGCTAGGGTGAACATCCTTCTTCAATTCTTCAGTTCTCCAACTCTTCAATTCCCCCTTACATTCCCCTTTTCCATGCCTTCGTCGCGTTTTGGCCGCATTTCCGCCTAGGGTCCGCGCCAACTGTGGCCTACGACAAAACAGCTGCGGACGGGCAGCCTAAACCAAATTTTAACCGTGTTTCTTGAATGCCGGTTAACCCAAACGTGGTTACTGGGTGATCAACGAAATCACTCGAAACATGATCACTCGAATACGAAGGAGAGGCGGCATGGGCCGTATCGCAGCACTGACCAGAAACCCGGCCATGATCGCGCTGGTGGCGATGCTCGCCATCACCGGTTGCGCTTCGAAGAAGACCCCGAACAGCGCCGCTGACCTTGGCCTCAATGGCGCGGGTGCCGCAACACCCGGCTCGGCACAGGACTTCACCGTCAACATCGGCGACCGTATCTTCTTCGATACGGACTCGACCTCGATCCGTGCCGACGCACAGACGACGCTGTCGCGCCAGGCACAGTGGCTGAACCAGTACAAGCAGTATGCCATCGTCGTCGAAGGCCATGCCGACGAACGCGGCACGCGCGAATACAATCTGGCGCTCGGTGCCCGCCGTGCCGCCGCCACGCGCGACTTCCTGGTTTCCAAGGGTGTTTCGGCGAGCCGTCTCAAGACGATTTCCTACGGCAAGGAACGTCCTGTCGCCGTATGCGACGACATCTCCTGCTGGTCGCAGAACCGCCGCGCCGTCACCACGCTCAGCGGCGCTGGTTCCTGAGGCGTCGCGCGCCGCAAGGCGCGCACGGCACAGATGGCAAAAATACAACACCTCTTTGCGAAAGGCGGTCCTCGGGCCGCCTTTTTCATCTCCTGACACCCGAAACAAAATTTGGCCGAAGTCTCGCGCCCTGCTATGAGCCGAGGGCGCTTGGCTGGTCTCACATCGATTGGAAGGCGCGAACAAGCTAACGATTGGACGGCGAGAGACACATGCATTTGAGATCGGTTCTGAGCGGCACGCTGGCGCTGCTGCTCCTATCAGGCGTAACCGCTTCGGCGAGCGGTACAGGGCAATCAGCCGAGACCGGCTTTTCCTTTCATCTGCCGACACTCGAGTTGCCCAGCCTTTTCGGCGAGAAGAAAAAGCAAGATCAGGTCCAGCTCGCCCAGTCGAGCGGCGCCGGCGTGACCGGGCTCGAGGACCAAATGCGGCAGTTGACCGGCAAGGTCGAGGAACTCAATTTCCAGATCCTGCAGATGCAGGAGCAGATCCGCAAACAGCAGGAAGACAACGAGTTCCGCTTCCAGCAGCTTGAAGGCGGCTCGCAAGGTGGTCAACCGCCGGCGCAGAAGAAATCAGATGCCACCACCGGGACCAACACCGACGTGGCCTCGGCCCCGGCAACCCAGGCGCCGGCCGATGCCGGCGCCGCGCCGGGCGGCGATCAATCCACAGGCGGCAAGACGGTCGAGGACGTCATCGTCGAATCACCCGACGGTGACCCCGGCAAGGTGATCCCCGGCAAGGGAGCGCCCGAAAAGACCTTTGGATCCATCACTGTCGACAAGAACGGCAATGTGATCGATGCCGGCGGCAGCACGCAGGCAACCGCGCCGGCACAGGACACGGCACCAGCCGCCAGCGCGCCGGCCAAGGCCGGCAAGTCCGGCGGCACGGTGGTCGCGGCGCTGCCCGCGACCAACAATCCCGAAGAGCTTTATCGCAACTCCTACCAGTTCATCCTGTCGGGTGACTACGGCACCGCCGAACAGGGTTTCCGCGATCATATCTCGCGCTTCCCCAAGGACGCGAAGGCGGCGGACGCGCATTACTGGCTGGGGGAATCGCTGCTTGGCCAGCAGAAATACCGCGATGCGGCGGAAGTGTTCCTCGCCGCCAGCAAGGATTATCCCAAAGCCAAGAAGGCGCCCGACATGCTGTTGAAGCTGGGCGTGTCGCTGGTCGGTCTCAAGCAGCACGATGTTGCCTGCGCCACCTTCAGCGAGGTCGGCAAGCGCTATCCCGATATTTCCAGCACACTCAAGGAACGCGTCAAGCAGGAGAAGGCCCTGGCTGCGTGCTGATTTTTTCTGGGGGTCTCGTAGTCCCAAAACCGGGACCGCTTTTTGGCGACATGGATTGATGCTCGATACCGGGCCTGATCTTTCGACCGGACTCTTTTCGCATATCGATTTTTCCAACGGCGCCGTAGCGGCCGTATCCGGGGGCAGCGACTCGACTGCGCTCCTTCTCCTTCTCAAACAGCATCTCGACAAAACCGCACCGTCCGCGAAGCTGCTCGCGGTCACAATCGACCACGGCTTGCGGCAAGGTTCGGCTGATGAGGCGCGGACCGTGGCGAAGCTTTGCGCGGATCGCGACATCGCCCACCGCATGCTGGCCTGGTCCGGCGCCAAGCCGTCGACCGGCCTGCCGGCGGCGGCGCGCGAGGCGCGCTACCAGCTGCTGGCCAGCGCCGCCCGGGCGGAAGGCATCGGCCTGATCGTGACCGGACATACAGCGGACGACCAGGCCGAGACGGTGCTGATGCGGCGCGATCGCAACGATGCGACCCGCGACGAGGGACGGGGCCTCGCCGGCATGGCGCCCGCCACCCTGCATGACTGGCGCGACTGGATCGTGCGACCGCTTCTTAGCGTGCGGCGCGATGCGCTGCGCGATTTCCTGCGGCGCCAACAGGTCGGCTGGGCCGAGGACCCGACCAATGCCGATGAAGCCTTCGAGCGGCCGCGCATGCGCGCAGCCCTTGCCGGGGAGGCCGGCGCGCAGCGCATGAACGACGCGCTGGCGTTGGCCGCGCGGCAGGCCGGCGACCGGACGCGGCTTGGCGGTGAGGCCGCCCGTCTGATCGAGCGCTTTGCCAGCCAGCCGGCGGCGGGCCTCATCCGGCTCGATCCGGCCCTGCTCGGCGCCGGCGCCGATCGGACGGCCGTATACGCACTGCGCGTTCTCCTGGCGACGTCAGGCGGGATTGCCTTCCTGCCGGACCAAGCCCGCGGCGAGGCGTTGTTCGCCCGGCTGAAAGCCGGATTTCTTTGCGCCACATTGTCGCGGACAGTGGTCGACTTCCGGCGCGCCGGCATCTTCCTGCGTCGGGAGATGCGCGGTTTGCCGGCGGCGGCGGCAACGATCGACGGCGCCATCTGGGATGGGCGCCGCCAAATCACATTGAACGACGCCGGCGGCGCATTGTTGATCGCGCCATTCGGGGCAATGGCGGCGAAGCGGCTGGCTATAGGCCGGGGCGAAACCCCGCCAAGCCTGCTGCGTGCGGCATTGGCGGCGGAACCAGGATGGCTGCAAGCCGTCGAGAAGGTGGGTCCGGAGCCTGACAGGCCGACATCGCAAGGGTTCGCGGCCTTGCCGGTCGTTGCTCCCTTTGCCCGCTTCCTGCCGTCCTTCGACCTGGCCCCGGCGAGCGGCGTCGCCGGGTTGATCGGCGCGGCACCGCTTCCCGCCTTGCCATTGCGTGGCCCTCGTGCCGGTTGATGCTGGGCGAAAGCTTAACCCAGACATGCTGTTCTGCTTGGCAAGGGGGTACGCTCTCCCTATGTTAGGCCCAAGTTTCCTCTCATGATGCTGTCCGCTCGCGGACGCCAACGGGACAATTGATGAATCCGAACTATCGCAACCTCGCGCTCTGGGCGATCATAGCGGTCCTGCTCATCGCCCTCTTCAATCTGTTCCAGACGCCGCAGACGCGCGGGGCTTCGAGCGATGTGCCTTATTCGCAGTTCCTGCAGGACGTCGCGGCCGGCCGGGTCAAGACGGTGACCATCGCGGGCGCCCGCATCACCGGCAACTACACCGACAATTCCAGCGGCTTCCAGACCTATTCGCCCGGCGATCCCCAGCTGGTCTCGCGGCTGCAGGACAAGAACGTCACCATCAATGCGCGGCCCGAGACCGACGGCTCCAATTCGCTGTTCGGCTATCTGATCTCGTGGCTGCCGATGATCCTGATCCTCGGCGTGTGGATATTCTTCATGCGCCAGATGCAGTCCGGCTCCGGGCGCGCCATGGGCTTCGGCAAGTCGAAGGCCAAGCTGCTTACCGAGGCGCATGGCCGCGTCACCTTCCAGGACGTCGCCGGCGTCGACGAGGCCAAGGAAGACCTCGAAGAGATCGTCGAATTCCTGCGCGATCCGCAGAAGTTCCAGCGCCTCGGCGGCAAGATTCCGCGCGGCGTGCTGCTGGTCGGCCCTCCCGGCACCGGCAAGACGCTGCTTGCCCGTTCGGTCGCCGGTGAAGCCAACGTGCCGTTCTTTACCATTTCGGGTTCGGATTTCGTTGAGATGTTCGTCGGCGTCGGCGCGTCCCGTGTCCGCGACATGTTCGACCAGGCCAAGAAGAATGCGCCCTGCATCATCTTCATCGACGAAATCGATGCCGTCGGCCGCCATCGCGGTGCCGGCCTCGGCGGTGGCAATGACGAGCGCGAGCAGACTCTGAACCAGCTGCTGGTCGAGATGGACGGCTTCGAGTCCAACGAAAGCATCATCCTGATCGCCGCCACCAACCGGCCCGACGTGCTCGATCCGGCGTTGCTGCGTCCAGGCCGTTTCGACCGCCAGGTGGTGGTGCCGAACCCAGACATCGTCGGCCGCGAGAAGATCCTCAAGGTGCATGTGCGCAACGTGCCGCTGGCGCCCAATGTCGACCTCAAGGTCGTCGCCCGTGGTACGCCCGGCTTCTCCGGCGCCGACCTGATGAACCTGGTCAACGAATCCGCGCTGATGGCGGCGCGGCGCAACAAGCGCCTCGTCACCATGGCCGAGTTCGAGGACGCCAAGGACAAGATCATGATGGGCGCCGAGCGCCGCTCGTCGGCCATGACCCAGGCCGAGAAGGAACTGACCGCCTATCACGAGGCCGGACACGCCATCCTGGCGCTCAACGTGCCGTCGGCCGATCCGCTGCACAAGGCGACCATCATCCCGCGCGGCCGCGCGCTCGGCATGGTCATGCAGTTGCCGGAAGGCGACCGCTATTCCATGAGCTACAAATACATGGTCTCGCGCCTCGCCATCATGATGGGCGGCCGCGTTGCCGAGGAGTTCAAGTTCGGCAAGGAGAACATCACGTCCGGTGCTTCCTCCGACATCGAGCAGGCGACCAAGCTGGCGCGCGCCATGGTCACGCGCTGGGGCTTCTCCGACAAGCTCGGCCATGTCGCCTATGGCGACAACCAGGAGGAAGTGTTCCTCGGCCATTCGGTGGCGCGCACGCAGAACATTTCGGAAGAGACCGCGCAGATCATCGACGGCGAGGTGCGCCGCCTGATCGACGAGGCCTATTCGACGGCGAAGTCGGTGCTGACCAAGAAGAAGAAGGAATGGATCGCGCTGGCGCAGGGCCTGCTCGAATACGAGACGCTGTCGGGCGAGGAGATCAAGCAGCTGATCGCGGGCAACAAGCCCTCGCGCGACCTCGGCGACGACACGCCGCCGAGCCGTGGCTCGGCCGTGCCGAAGTCCGGCGGCCGCCGCAAGAAGGGTCCCGAGCCCGAAGGCGGCATGGAGCCACAGCCGTCAAGCTAGACCAGAGCGGTTCACCGTTTCACGGAACGCAGAACCGCTCTGTTCTTTGACGCTATCCCCGACGCGCTTTAAGTCTTTGCTTCTAAGTATGTCGTCGCCCCCAAACCACCTTTGGGCGACATCGCATCAGGAGGCTGGCCGGACGTACATTTGGAACGTCAACCTCAGGCTAGCCCGAGGTCCAGATGTCGCCCGACAGCAGATCCTCGGGACAGCCTGAGGATAACGGCCACGTCTGCGGGAAAAACGGTGAACCGCTTTCCGCCGTTATCGCTTTTTATGATTCAGCTTTCAGCCGCGCATTGCACAGGCTGTAATAACCACCGCCCTTCTGGATCCAGCGAAGGCCGTTCAACGTACCTGCCTCCTTGTTGCCATGGTAACCCTGCAGGCAGGTCTTCATCCGTGCCTTCGCGGGCTTTTCGGTCTCGAACTCGGCGGCGAGGGTGGTCGGGAATGTTACGCCCGCTGGCGCTACGGTGGGGGCAAGTGCCGCGCTGGTTTCCTTTTTCGGCTGCGGTGCGGTTTCGACCTTATCCGCGCTGACACTCTCCGCAGCCGACGTCGCGCATTTCTCCTTGCGGAAAGCGGCCCAGTCCATGCCATTCAGAGTGCCGCTCTCCTTGGCTGTCCGATAGGTCTCGCCACATTCCTTCATCGTCAATGCGCTTGCAGGGGCGACGCCGCAAGCAACCAATGCCGTCACAGCCAATACCGCCAATTTTAAACTGGGCATAAGATCCTCCTGGTTGATGACAAGTTCAGACGTCTTTTGTATACTGTTTGTTCCTGATATGTTCAATCAGAATTTTCATGAGTTACCAATCAGCCTCGCGGCGAGAGTGTAAGCGAATTGATGATGCAGGCAGCTTCCGCGATATGCAGACGCGAGCAAGACCCTGGCGTCTTCGTGCGCAACAAAAGGCCCGCGAAGCAGATGCATCGCGGGCCTTTGCCTGGCCTTGCCAGATTTCATCTAATTCAATTCACCGTCATGCCCCATCGATCCCGGGGGGATGCTATGCGCGGCTCAGCCCTTCAGCTTGGCATTGCAGAGGCTGTAGAAGCCGCCGCCCTTCTGGATCCACTTCAGACCGCCGAGTGCGTTGGCGTCCTTGAGGACATAGTACTGGTCAAGGCAGGTATGCATGCGGCCTTTTCCGGGGGTCTCGCTGGCATATTTCGCCGAGATCGCGGACGGGAAGGTGACGCCCTTGGGGGCAACCGTCGTCGGCTTTGCGGGTTCCTTGGTGTAGCTCGCCTCGCTTGGAGCGGGCACGCTGTCGTCATCCGAGGCACTGGCGCCGCATTCGGCCTTGCGGAAGTCGTTCCACTTCATGCCCTTCAGCGTGTTCGCCGTCTTGGCAGCCTGGTACTTGGTGCTGCATTCGGCCATGCTCAGGCCCTTGCCGGAAGCTGCGGCCGTCGTGGTCGCAGCCTTGGTGGTCGCCGGCTTGACGGTGTCGGCGGCGGCGGATGCGCCAGCGGCGCATTCGGCCTTGCGGAAGTCGTTCCACTTCATGCCGTTCAATGTGCCGGCGGCCTTGGCCGCCTGGTACTTGGTGCTGCATTCCTTGGCGGTCAGGCCCTTGGCCGTGCTGTCGCTGGCCGCTGCGGCGGCCTTGGTGGTCTTGGCCGGCTTGGCTTCGGCCGGCTTGGTTTCAGCAGCCTTGGTCGTGGCCGCCTTGGTGTCGGTGGTGGCGGCGGCGTCGGTGCCGCACTGTGCCTTGCGGAACTGGTTCCAGGTCGCCCCGGCAAGTGTCCCAGCGTCCTTGGCGGCGTTGTACTTCGTGCTGCACTCGGCCATCGTCAGCGCGTTGGCTGGCGCGGCCAGGAACAACGTCGCGACCGCAAGGCCGGTCAGAGTAGCAATTCGGTGGATGAGCATAGCGTTTCTCCGTGGCTGCAGCCCATTATACGTCCCAGCGAATCAATAACGCTCAACGGTCGGTTGCGCCAGATGCCAGGCGGCTTATATATCGCCGAAATCGCTTTCTAACGACAAGGTGATGAAATCATTCGGCCTGACTGCCGCCGAGGCAAGAATTCTCGGGATGTATCCGCGCCGAATGGCTGGCAAAACTGGTATATGTGACGCCATAGCGTCTCCGTGCTAGGCTGCGGCCATGTTGTGTGCAACGCACAACAATGATTTTCTAAGGATTGGTAACATATAATCACACAATGTGATCGAGGCACGACGGCCAATTGTGGCATGACGTGCCGGCTAAGGACAACCAAGGAAACTGACTGGCATGGCAGGGAATTACTTCGGCACGGACGGCATTCGCGGGCGCGCCAACAAGTTTCCGATGACCGCGGAAATCGCCATGCGGGTCGGCATGGCCGCCGGCCTTTCGTTCCAGCGCGGCAGCCATCGCCATCGTGTCGTGCTCGGCAAGGACACCAGGCTGTCCGGCTATATGATCGAAAACGCGATGGTGGCCGGTCTTTGCGCCGCCGGCATGGACGTGTTTCTGCTCGGCCCGATCCCGACCCCGGCGGTTGCCATGCTGGTGCGCTCGCTGCGCGCCGACATTGGCGTCATGATCTCGGCCTCTCACAATCCCTACTACGACAACGGCATCAAGCTGTTCGGCCCAGACGGCTACAAGCTGTCCGACGAGATCGAAGAGCGCATCGAGAGCATGCTCGACAAGGATATCGAACTGGCGCTCGCCGATTCCGACGGGCTTGGCCGCGCCAAGCGCGTCGACGGCGTGCATGACCGTTACATCGAATTCGCCAAGCGCACCTTGCCGCGCTCGATGTCGCTTTCGGGTCTGCGGATCGTCGTCGACTGTGCCAATGGCGCGGCCTACAAGGTGGCGCCCGAGGCGCTGTGGGAACTGGGCGCCGAAGTCGTGGCCATCAATGTCGAACCCAATGGCTTCAACATCAACAAGGAATGCGGCTCGACCCATCCCGCCGATCTGCAGAAAAAGGTGCACGAAGTGCGCGCCGACATCGGCATCGCGCTTGATGGCGATGCGGACCGGGTCGTCATCGTCGACGAGAACGGCGCCATCGTCGACGGCGACCAGATCATGGCGCTGATTGCCGAGTCCTGGCACCAGAGCGGGCGGCTGGCTGGCGGTGGCGTCGTTTCGACGGTCATGTCCAATCTCGGCCTCGAGCGCTTTCTCGGCGACATGAAGCTGCAGTTGCACCGCACCAAGGTCGGCGACCGCTATGTCGTGGAGCATATGCGCGCGCATGGGCTCAATGTCGGCGGTGAGCAGTCGGGCCACATCGTGCTGTCCGACTTCTCGACCACAGGTGACGGGCTGGTCTCGGCACTGCAGGTGCTGGCCTGCATCAAGCGGCAAGGCCGCCCGGTCAGCGAACTGTCGAAGAAGTTCGAGCCGGTGCCGCAATTGCTGAAGAACGTTCGCATCGCCGGCGGCAAACCGTTGGAGGAAGCCCCGGTCAAGGCCGCGATCGAGGACGCCCGCCATCGTCTCGGCAAGGCCGGGCGGCTGGTCATCCGTCCATCCGGCACCGAGCCGCTGATCCGTGTGATGGCCGAGGGCGACGATCCGCAACTGGTCGAGGCCGTCGTCAACGACATCGTCGGGGTCATCTCGGAAACCCGCAGCAGCGCCGCCTGATCCCCGCCAGCCTCGAAGGCGTCACGCCGCCGCCTTTATTGCATCGAAGCCCGCCCCTCCGGCGGGCTTTTTTGTTGGCAAAGGATCGGTCTCTTTCTGTCGAAATCCTTGCCAGATCTCCGGGATTCTGGAGATTCGTGGTTAATCGACAGGGTTAAACGCCTTTTAACTTTTGCAATTCATTATCCACGCCTGAAAGCCAATCTTATTCGGACGCGATCGCCGTTCCGAGGTTTCTAGGGGTGACAAGCATGTTCAATACAGCAAGAAAGGCCCTGTTCGCGCTGCTGTTCGCGGGCTTGGCCTGGCCGGTGTTCGCAGCTGACCTGCCCGAGCCGCAAGTCGAAGAAGCGCCGCCGCCGGTCTATGAGCAACCGGTCGATGTCGGCGGCTGGTATATCCGTGGCGACCTCGACTATCACAAGTCGAAGGTCGGTGACATCGACTACATCACCTACGGCGCCGCGCCTTGCCCGTGCGGGCCTCCTGTCGGGGTCGCCGGGAGCAAGTCCTTCGACTATGGCAAGCTCAAGGGCGGCTTCTCGCTTGGCGGCGGCGTCGGCTACAAGATCAATGAACACTTCCGCACCGACCTGACCGCCGACTACTGGTTCAAGTCGAACTTCAACGGCGGCACCTCGGATCTCACCACGGTCTCGGTCGAGTCGTCGAAGATGAGCGCCTTGCTGCTTCTGGCAAATGCCTATGTCGATATCGGCACCTGGCACGGCATCACGCCCTATGTCGGCGCCGGTATCGGCGGAGCGCGCGTCAAATGGGATACTGTCTACGACCCGACCCCGGGCGCAACCGAGTCCAACCCCGGAACATCCAGCTGGCGCTTCGCGTACGCGGTAATGGCCGGCGCCTCCTACTGCTTGACCGACAAAGTCATCCTCGATGCTGGTTACCGTTTCTCCCATATTCAAGGCGGTCGCATGTTCGAGTATGGTCCAGCCGGCGCCACGCCGGGCGCCGGGCCGGGCTTCGATCACGGCTTCAACACCCACGAGGTGCGCGGCGGTCTGCGTTACCAGTTCGGCGGCAACAACGGTTGCGCCGCGCCGGTGGTGGCCTATCAGCCGGAGCCCGAGCCGATCTACACCAAGTAATCGCTTCGAAGTTTCCAGGAATTCGTCGACCGCCCGGCATCAGCCGGGCGGTTTTCGTTTGAGATGAGCCGAGGTCAGCCCGTTCGAAATCAATTCGCTAACCCTCTGTTAGCCTTAACCGGCACTTAACCACTATGGTTAACAATGGCTCATGAAACGTTGGCCGCCGTTGCTTGTTTGACGGCGCCGAATTCGGGAGCCGGGGACCATGATATCAATATCGCGTATGGCGCTGGCGCTTGCCGCACTGCTGTTGCCGCTGGCGCCTGCAATCGCCGCCGACTACGATCCGCCGATCTATGTCGACCAGGCGCCGGATTATGTGCCGGTCGAGGTCGGCTCCGGCTGGTACCTGCGCGGCGATGTTTCCTACCTGGCGCAGAAGAGTTTCAAGAATGGGGATTTCACCTTCCCGTCGGCGATCAACAACGAAAACTTTAGCGAGAGCGAAGATGCAATTTATGCGAGCGTCGGCTTCGGATATCATTTCAACGATTACCTCCGCGCCGATCTCAACTTCGGCTATTTGCCGGGTAACAAGGCAAGCTTCGGCTATGACGATACTGCTACCGCACCGGCTGGAACGTCGATCGTGGGATCGGGAAACCTGAAGAACTATGCGTTCTCAGGCATACTCAATGGCTATGTTGACCTTGGCACCTATGTTGGAATCACACCGTATGTCGGTGCGGGTGTCGGCGTCGTCGTGAGCAAACGCAGCCTCTCCGCCAGCTATGCCGACGAGGCCACCCCCGCCAACGATTTCACGCTTGATGACAGCAAGACGCAGTATTCCCTCGCCTATACGTTGAATGCCGGTCTTGCGTATCAAGTGTCCAAGAATGTTTCCGTAGATCTCGGCTATCAGTATTTTTCCGCGCCTAGCGTCGAATACGCGACCGCCGCGAGCCTGACTTCCTTTCCGGTCGAGAAAGGGATCAGCAATCACCAGATCAAGCTCGGGCTGCGCTACGATCTCTGGTAGACTGGGCACACCAGCTCTTGACGGCGGATCTCTCGGGTCCGCCGTTTGCATTTGAAGTCACGCGATCCTGATCGCGGCGCTTTCCTGTTTGATGCATGTCGTAGCCCCAAAACCGCCGCGCACTTTTGGGCGACATGCATCCGGTATCCCGGCAGCGACAAAAACTTTCCTCTTGACGCCCGAAGCCTGAACGCATATCGCCGTCCGTGGGCCACCCCTCCCCAACGAGGGGCCACTATCTGGAAGGATAGACCACGATGACGACGCTTACGAAGCCCGGACTCCGTCCGGCAAATCCCAATTTTTCCTCTGGTCCCTGCGCAAAACGTCCCGGCTGGTCGGTCGAGGCGCTGAAAGCTGCCGCGCTCGGCCGTTCCCACCGCGCCAAGATCGGCAAGACCAAGCTCGAACAGGCGATCGCGCTGACCCGCGAAATCCTCCAAGTTCCTGCCGATTACCGCATCGGCATCGTGCCGGCTTCCGACACAGGTGCCGTCGAGATGGCGCTGTGGTCTCTTCTCGGCGAACGCGGCGTCAACATGGTCGCCTGGGAAAGCTTCGGCTCCGGCTGGGTCACCGACGTGGTCAAGCAGCTGAAACTCGCCGATATCAGAAAGATCGAGGCCGGTTATGGCGCGCTGCCTGATCTGACCAAGATCGATTTCGATCGCGACGTGGTCTTCACTTGGAACGGCACGACCTCGGGCGTGCGCGTGCCGGACGGTGACTTCATTCCCGCCGATCGCAAGGGCCTGACCATTTGCGACGCTACTTCAGCGGCCTTCGCGCAAAGGCTCGACTTCGAGAAGCTCGATGTCGTGACCTTCTCCTGGCAGAAGGTGCTGGGCGGTGAGGGTGCGCATGGCATGCTGATCCTGTCGCCGCGTGCCGTAGCGCGGCTGGAGAGCTACAAGCCTTCATGGCCGTTGCCGAAAATCTTCCGCCTGACCTCGGGCGGCAAGCTGATCGAGGGCATTTTCAAGGGCGAAACCATCAACACGCCGTCGATGCTTTGCGTCGAGGATTATCTCGACGCGTTGAACTGGGCTAAGTCGGTCGGCGGCCTCGATGCGCTGATTGCCAGGGCGGATGCCAATGCCGCCGTGCTCGACCGGTTCGTGGAAAGATCATCCTGGCTCGGCCATCTTGCGGTGGCCCCGGCGACACGCTCGAACACGTCGGTCTGTCTGTCCTTCACCGACCCCGATATCGCGGCGCTCGACGCTGATGGACAGGCGGCGTTTGCCAAGGGCCTGGTCTCGACGCTCGACAAGGAAGGCGTCGCCTACGACATCGGTTCTTATCGCGATGCCCCGCCGGGATTGCGCATCTGGTGCGGCGCAACCGTAGAGACCTCCGATCTCGAAGCGCTGCTGCCTTGGCTCGACTGGGCCTTTGCCAGCCAGAAGGCGTCGCTCAAAGCGGCCGCCTGAGAGTTTCCGTGGCGGCCCCGAGGGCCGTCCGTTCCCGGATCAATTTCATTTTCAAGGAGGCCGCCATGGCGCCCCGCGTTCTCGTCTCTGACAAACTCTCTCCCACCGCCGTGCAGATATTCAAGGATCGCGGCGTCGAGGTCGACTATCTGCCCGACCTCGGCAAGGACAAGGAAAAGCTGCTCGAAGTGATCGGCAAGTATGACGGCCTCGCCATCCGTTCGGCGACCAAGGTCACCGAGAAGCTGATCAACGCGGCTACCAATCTCAAGGTTGTCGGTCGCGCCGGCATCGGTGTCGACAATGTCGATATCCCGGCGGCAAGCCGCAAGGGTATCATCGTGATGAACACGCCCTTCGGCAATTCGATCACGACGGCCGAACACGCCGTGGCGATGATCTTCGCGCTCGCCCGCCAGATCCCGGAAGCCAACGCTTCGACCCATGCCGGCAAATGGGAGAAGAACCGCTTCATGGGCGTCGAGATCACCGGCAAGACGCTGGGCGTTATCGGCTGCGGCAATATCGGTTCGATCGTCGCCACACGCGGCGTCGGGCTGAAGATGCACGTCGTCGCCTTTGATCCGTTCCTGTCGGACAAGCGCGCCGAGGAGCTCGGCGTCGACAAGGTGGAACTGGACGAACTCTTCGCCCGCGCCGACTTCATCACGCTGCACACGCCGTTGACCGACAAGACCCGCAACATCATCGATGCGGCGGCGATCGCCAAGATGAAGAATGGCGTGCGCATCATCAACTGCGCGCGTGGCGGGCTGGTGGTCGAGGCCGACCTGGTCGCGGCGCTGAAGAGCGGCAAGGTGGCAGGCGCCGGCATCGATGTGTTCGAGGTCGAACCGGCGGAGCAGAATGCGCTGTTCGGCATGGAGAACGTGGTGGCGACACCACACCTTGGCGCCTCGACGGCGGAAGCGCAGGAGAATGTCGCGCTGCAGGTCGCCGAGCAGATGGCCGACTACCTGATCAAGGGCGCGGTCTCCAACGCCATCAACATGCCCTCGATCACGGCGGAAGAGGCGCCGCGGCTGAAGCCGTTCGTCAAGCTCGCCGAAGTGTTGGGCGCCTTTGTCGGCCAGGTCACCGAGGATCCGATCAGCGAGGTCGAGATCCTGTTCGACGGCTCGACCGCGACGATGAACACGCGGGCGCTGATCAGTGCCGCCCTGGCCGGACTGATCCGGCCGCAGGTCGCCGACGTCAACATGGTGTCGGCGCCGATCATGGTGAAGGAGCGCGGCATCATCGTCGCCGAAGTCAAGCGCGACAAATCGGGCGTCTTCGACGGTTACATCAAGCTGACCGTCAAGACCGAGCACATGACGCGCTCGATCGCCGGTACCTGCTTTTCGGACGGCAAGCCGCGCTTCATTCAGATCAAGGGCATCAATCTCGACGCCGAGGTCGGCCAGCACATGCTGTATACGACCAATGCCGATGCGCCCGGCATTATTGGCCTGCTCGGCACTGTCTGCGGCGAGAACGACGTCAACATCGCCAACTTCCAGCTTGGCCGCAACCGGCCGGGCGGTGACGCTATCGCACTGCTCTATCTCGACGCCCCGTTCCCCGAGAAGGTGCTGGAGCAGGTGCGCGGCCACAAGTCGATCGATTCGGCAAAGCGGCTGCGGTTCGACGTGGGCGGGATCTAGCCCCCACACCCTCTGAGGTGACAAGCCAATACATCAGACGCCCCGTTTGCCGGCATGCATGCGGGGCGTTTCCACGACCGCTGGCGCCGCCCGACGGTTTGCGTCGTTGCGGGCGCCGCCGCAGGCGTCGCGCCAACGGCGTCCTTGCGTCAAGCTGCTGCAAGATATCCTTTTTAGCCGTCAGTACATTAGCGGATGTAGATAAGCATAAGGTCTGGCCCAATCTAACGATTTTGTGATCTGCTTGACGATCCCGGTTTCTTTCCGCACGCTGCGGTCAATTGATGGATGCGATCTTAACTGAGTTGGTCATGATTTTGCGCGCAACATCCGGCGCGCTTCTGTTGCTGTCGGGGTGCCTTCGATGGATCATCGCAATACTGTCCGACTGAGCCGGCGTCTTTTTCTGTCTTCGGCTGCGATGTTTACAGTGACGGCAACATCGGCAGGTTTTGCCCGATCCTTGTCCGGCTCGCTGCCCTGGGCGCCGCTGTCTTCCGATCCTCCTATGCAGGTGGTGTCCGGCGGCTGGCAGTTCTTCACGCCGCAGGAGGCCGCGCTGGTCGAGGCTATCGTCGACCGCATCATCCCCGCCGACGATCTGTCGATGGGCGGCAAGGAGGCCGGCTGCGCTGTCTATATAGACCGTCAGTTGACGGGCGCGTTCGGAACGTCGAGCCGGCTCTACACAAAAGGACCGTTTCTGCCGGGATTGCCCACGCAGGGCTACCAGGGCGAGGCAAACCCCGCCCAGCGCTACCGCTCCGGCCTCGCCGCCATCGACGCTTTCCTGAAGCAGCGCGATGGCAAGGCGTTCACCGAACTCCAGCCAGCCGATCAGGATACGTTCCTGGCGGCGATGGAGGCTGGAAAGGTCGACTTGCCCAATGGAGTCAAGGCTGCCGGCTTCTTCGGACTTCTGCTGCAGAACACGATGGAAGGGTTCTTTGCCGATCCGGTCTATGGCGGCAACAAGGACATGGTGTCGTGGCGCATGCTTGGTTTCCCCGGCGCGCGCTATGACTACCGGGATCACGTCAGCAACCATAATCAGCCCTATCCGCGGCCGCCCGTCTCGATCGAGGGCAGCCCGGAATGGCTCGTGAAAAGGAGCTGACCATGACGACGATACTGCCCCGCAAGGACGTCGTGATCGTCGGCCTCGGCTGGACGGGGTCCATCCTTGCGCATGAACTGACCGATCAAGGCCTGGACGTGCTGGCCATCGAGCGTGGTCCCTGGCGCGACACGGCGACCGATTTCAACATCGGCTATGCGCAGGACGAGTTGCGCTACAGCGTGCGGCGCGACCTGTTCCTGCAGCCAGCCGTCGAAACCATGACGATGCGCAACGACCCTTCGCAGACGGCGCTGCCGATGCGCGATTTCGGCTCGTTCCTGCCCGGCAACGGCGTCGGCGGCGCAGGCGTCCATTGGAACGGCCACACCTGGCGGTTCTGGGACTCCGACTTCCAGATCAAGACCAACCTGACCAAGAAGTATGGCGCGGCGCGGATCGCCGATCTCCAGGTCGAGGACTGGGGCGTGACCGGCGCCGAGATGGAGCCGTATTACGACCAGTTCGAATATCTGGCGGGAATCTCTGGCAAGGCCGGCAATATCAAGGGGCAGATACAGGAAGGTGGCAACCCGTTCGAGGATCCGAGGTCCCGGGATTACCCAAATCCGCCAATGGAGATGACCTACGCGCCGACCCTGTTCGCCAATGCCGGCAGGTCCATGGGACTGCACCCGTTCCCGACACCGTCCGCCAACATGTCGCGGACCTATGTCAATCCGCTCGGCATCACCATGGGGCAGTGCACCTACTGCGGATTCTGCGAGCGGTTCGGCTGCGCCAACTACTCCAAATCCAGCGCCCAGACCACCATCCTTCCCGTGCTGATGAAGAAGGCCAATTTCGAGGTGCGGACCGACAGCGAGGTGCTGCATGTCGATCTCGCCGCCGGCGGCAAGTCCGCGCGAGGTGTCACTTACGTCGATACGTCGGGGCAGGAATTCTTCCAGCCGGCCGATCTCGTGCTTCTGTGCGCCTACGGCCTGCACAATGCCCGGCTGATGATGCTGTCGGGCATCGGCAAGATCTACGATCCCGCTACCGGCGAGGGCACCGTCGGGCGCAATTATTGCTACCAGACCAATGCCGGCGTGCAGGTGTTCTTCGACGACAAGAACTTCAACCCATTCATTGCCGCGGGCGCGCTCGGACAGACGATCGATGACTATAATGGCGACGCTTTCGACCATGGCGGCCTCGATTTCGTCGGCGGCGCGGGCATCAACTGCATTCCTACCAATGGACGTCCGATCGGGACGAGGCCGACGCTGCCCGGCACGCCGAAATGGGGTAGCGCCTGGAAGAAGGCGACCGTCGCGGGCTACAAAAGCACGCTCGGCTTCTCCTCGCAGGGCAGCAGCTACGCGACGCGCACCAACTACCTCGACCTCGATCCGACCTACAAGGATCGCTTCGGCCGGCCGCTCATGCGCATGACCTTCGATTTTCCCGACAATGATATCCGAATGTCGAATTATCTCTGCGACCGGATGGAGGAGATCGCGAAGACGCTTGGGGGCAAGCAGTACAATGTCGGCCGCCGCAAGAAGGGCTGGGACAGCGTCCCTTATCAAAGCACCCATAATACGGGCGGCGCCATCATGGGAACGGACCCTAGGAAGAGTGCGGTCAACAGCTTCCTGCAAAGCTGGGATGTGCCCAACGTCTTCGTCATCGGCGCCTCGGCCTTTCCGCAGAATGCCGGCAAGAATCCGACGGGAACGGTCGGCGCGCTCGCCTACCGCGCCGCTGACGGCATCCGCAATCACTATTTGCGCAATCCCGGCGCCCCCTTGGTGCAGGCATGAGGACGCTCGCCGCCGCCGTCGGCGCCGCTATGCTGGCGATCACGCCGGCGCTCGCCGCCGACCAGGCCGACCAGATCATCCGTGGCCAATATCAGGCCGTGCTCGGCGATTGCGCCGGCTGTCATACCAGGCCGGGCGGCAAGCCGCTGGCCGGCGGCCTGCCGCTCGAAACGCCTTTCGGCGCACTGGTGCCGCCCAACATCACACCCGACCACGAGACGGGCATCGGCAATTGGTCGGAGGCCGATTTCCGCAACATGATGAAGACCGGCGTCGGCCACAATGGCGTGCGGCTCTATCCCGCCATGCCTTACCCCGCCTATACCAGGATGAACGAGCAGGACATTTCCGACCTGTGGGCCTACATGACCACGGTCGACCCGGTCTCGAACAAGGTCGAAGCCAACCAGCTGCCGTTCCCGCTGAACATCCGGCTGGCGATGTGGGGGTGGAACCTCCTCAACTTCAGCGAGGCAAGCTTCCAGGCCGACCCCTCCAAATCGGCGGAATGGAACCGCGGCGCCTATATCGTCCAGGGCGCCGGGCACTGCGGCACCTGCCACACGCCCAAATCGTTCCTTGGAGCGGACCAAGACAGCGGCTTCCTGCAAGGCGCCTCGCTGCAAGGCTGGTTTGCCCCCGACATCACCAACAATGCCCAATCCGGCCTGGGCAAATGGTCGCAAGACGATGTGGTCGCCTACCTCAGGACCGGCGTCAACGCGCATTCGATCGCATCCGGTCCGATGGCCGAGGCGATCGAGAACTCGACCTCCAAAATGACGGATCCCGACCTCAAGGCCGTGGCCGTCTATCTCAAGAGCCTGGGGCCGGACACCGGCAATGCGCAGGCGCCCAAGCCCGACGACGCGCGGATGGTGGCGGGCGCGGCGATCTATCGTGACAATTGCTCGGCCTGCCATGGCGGCGATGGCGCCGGGGCCGGAGCGCTTTTCCCAGCGCTTGTCGGCAACTCGATCGTCGCGCAGGGCAATCCCGAGACCCTGGCCCGCGTCGTTCTCGCCGGAAGCCAGGCGGTGCACACGGCCGGTGCGCCGACGACGCCTTCGATGCCCTCATTGGCATGGCGGCTGAAGGACCAGGAAATCGCCGACGTGCTGACCTATGTGCGCGGCAGCTGGGGCAATTCCGCTCCGGCGGTCTCGTCGGACGATATCGCGGCGGTTCGCAAGGAATTGGTGCAGTAATCCCGGCGCGACGTCAGAAGCCAGACGCCATCTTGCGCCCGCTGTATTCGGCGAGCCCGATGCCGCCCAGAACGAGGATCAGCGCCAGCGCCTGATAGAGCTGGAAGGTCTCGCCGACGATCAGCACCGAAAGCAGCGTGCCGAAGATCGGCACCAGATTGATGAACAGGCCGGCGCGGTTGGCGCCGATCAGTTCGTTGCCCCTGATATAGGTTATCTGCGAGATGACCGAAGCGCCGATCGCGGTGTAGACGATGACCGCCCAGCCGCGGGCGTCGGGCACGATCACCTTGCTGGCGGCGGCTTCCCACAGGAAGAAGGGCAGTGAGGTGATGAGCGCGGCGAACGACATGGCCAGCATCAGGCTTTGCCAGCGCATCGCCGGCTTCAGCCGCAACCCGACCGAATAGCTGCTGTAGAGAACGACCGCGACCAGCATGATGGCGTCGCCGAAATTGAGCTCCAGCGTCAGCAGCCGGCGCGGATCGCCATGGCAGGCGGTCAGGATGACGCCGAAGACGGTCAGCACCACGCCGGCGATCTGCGCCCAGTTCACGCGCAGGCGGAAGAAAACGAAATTGGCTGTCATGATCAGGATCGGCATCGCCGCCTGTTCGATCGAGACATTGATCGCCGTGGTGTAGTTGAGGGCGGTGTAGAAGATGGTGTTGAACAGGGTGAAGCCGCTGGCGCCAAGCGCCGCCAGCACGAGCCAGTGCCGGCGCACGACGGGCCAATCCTCCTGGATCGTGCGCCAGCCGATCGGCAGCAGGATCGCCACGGCGAGCATCCAGCGCAGGAAGACCAGCGTCATCGGCGAGACGTGGCCGACCGCCAGCTTGCCGGCCACCGAATTGCCGCCCCACAGCAAGGTGGTGAGCAGCAGGAACATGTAGGCGTGTCGATGCATCGCGGGCTTCCGGCCGCGGGATGGGCCGCGGTGTTTGCCGGCCTATTGCCCCGGTCAGCCCAAGTAAATGATGTCAAAGCCGAAAATTGTTGTGCCTCAGGGCATTTTCGGCGGCAAAGAAAGGTCGCACTCGCGAGGTCTTGACGCTATAGAGGCCTGTCGTTTCGAACCATATCCAAGCCGCGCGGCGGCGTCTCAAGGGAAAAGAAACATGGCCAATGTGGTGGTCGTCGGCTCGCAATGGGGCGACGAAGGCAAGGGCAAGATCGTCGACTGGCTGTCGGAGCGCGCCGATGTCGTGGTGCGTTTCCAGGGCGGCCACAATGCCGGCCACACGCTGGTCGTCGACGGCAAGGTCTACAAGCTGTCGCTGCTGCCTTCGGGCGTCGTGCGGGAAGGCAAGCTGTCCATCATCGGCAATGGCGTGGTCTTCGATCCGCATGCTTTCGTCGCCGAGGTGCAGAAACTGAAAGGCCAGGGCGTGGACGTGACGCCGGATCGCCTGAAAATAGCCGAAAACACGGCGCTTATCCTGTCCGTACACCGGGAGCTGGACGGGTTTCGCGAGGATGCCGCTTCGAATTCCGGAACAAAGATTGGCACGACCCGACGCGGGATCGGCCCCGCCTACGAGGACAAGGTGGGGCGGCGCGCGGTGCGGGTGATGGATCTGGCGGATTTGGAAACTTTGCCCCTGAAGGTCGACAGGCTGCTGACGCACCACAATGCGCTGCGTCGCGGGCTCGGCCATGACGAAGTCACGCATGATGCGATCATGCAGGAATTGACCTCGGTCGCGAACGACATCCTGCCCTACATGGACCGCGTCTGGAAGGTGCTCGACGACAAGCGCCGCGCCGGCGAGCGCATCCTGTTCGAGGGCGCGCAAGGCACGCTGCTCGACATCGACCACGGCACCTATCCCTTCGTCACCTCGTCCAACACGGTCGCCGGCCAGGCCGCCGCCGGCTCCGGCGTCGGCCCGGGCGCCATCGGCTATGTTCTCGGCATCACCAAGGCCTACACGACGCGTGTCGGCGAAGGTCCGTTCCCGACCGAGCAGAAGAACGAGATCGGCGAATTCCTCGGCACGCGCGGCCATGAATTCGGTGTCGTCACCGGGCGCAAGCGCCGCTGCGGCTGGTTCGATGCGGTGCTGGTGCGCCAGGCGGTTGCCGTCAACGGCATCAAAGGCATCGCGCTGACCAAGCTCGACGTGCTCGACGGGTTGGATGAGATCAAGGTCTGCACCGGCTACAGGCTGGACGGCGAGACGATCGACTATCTGCCGGCAAGCCAGGGCGCCCAGGCTCGCGTGGAACCCATCTACGAGACGTTGGAGGGTTGGAAAGGCACCACCGCCGGCGCACGCAGCTGGAACGATCTTCCGGCCCAGGCCGTCAAATATGTCCGATACATAGAGGAGTTGATCGGCGCGCCGGTCGCGCTCCTCTCCACCAGCCCGGAACGGGACGACACGATACTTGTGACCGATCCGTTTCAAGACTAGTTTCTGAAGCCTTTCCGGGCATCGCGGCTGATTTGCGGGGGCCGGCGCGGAGGCAAAAAATACAGGTCGACTGAAGCATGGCAGATTTCGTTGCTGTTCTGAAAAACGCGTTCGAGAAGCACGGCGACGAGACGCCCGAGAAGCGTACGCGCATCTATAACAGCGTGCGCGCCATGCTGGCGAAGAAGCTGGCGGAATATTCGCCGCCGCTGGCTTCCGAGGCCATAGACAAACAGAAACGCGCGCTGGACGACGCCATTGCCGGCGTCGAGCGGGGCTATGTCAAGAGCGTACCGGAGACCGATCCGCTCGCGGAACTGGAACACATCTTTTCCTCCATCGACCGCAATAAGAACCAGTCGAACCACGTCAAGCAGCCGGCCAAGGCGGAACCGGCTCCCGCTCCGTCTCCGTATCGGCCCGCTCCTGCCGCGGCCAGCCCGGAGCCATACAAACCGGCGCAGCCCGTTGCCAATGCCGAGCCCTACCGGCTCGCTCCAGCCGCCAAGGTCGAGCCTGGCTGGCAAAGGCCGGCGCCGGTGCAGCCCGCTCCGGACTTTTCCGAGAAGACCTTGCCGGGGATGGACGCGGATCGGGACGACGATCAGGACGACGTCTTTGCCGATGACGAAGCGCCTGCCGCCACCGACACTTTCGAGCGTTTGCGGCCGGCCGAACGCAAGCGCAGCTATGGCGGGCTGATCGCCGCCGTCGTCGCACTGCTGGTCGTTGCCGGCGGCGGCTACGGCATCTGGCTGAACAAGGATGCCTTCGGCAAGATGCTGGGCCTGGAGAGCAGCAAGGTTGTTGCCAAAACCGAGCCGGTGAAAACGACGCCGGCCAAGCCGGCGACCGATGCCGCGGCCACGCCGCCGGCGCCCGCGACCGGCGCGGAAGGCACGAAGTTCACGCAGCGGCTGACGCCTGAAGGCGGCGAGACCGACCCCGGCCCAGCCGGCGGGCAAAGCGGCGTAGGCGAGGGCGAATCCGTCGCCGCGCTGACGACACCGCCAACGGCAACGAATGCGCCGGCCACGGCAGCGCCGGCGGTTCCCGCGCCGGCTGCCAATACGCCGGCTGCCAATACGCCTGCTGCCGGTACGCCCGCGGCAGGCGCGCCAGCCGCGACCACGCCCGCGGCGGGCACCCCGCCCGCGACACCGCCCACCAACGGAACCGTGCCCGCGGCCCCGGCCGATGCCGCCGCCACGCCGCCGCCCGCACCGGCAGCCGCAACGCCGCCGGCGGCACCGGCTCCGGCCGTGGCGCCAACCTCGGTTCCGGTCGGCCAGAAGGCGATCTTCTATGAGGAGCGCACCAGCACCGCGCAGGGTTCAGCCGAGCCCGGCAGCATCGTTTGGTCGCTGGTGCAGGAATCGCCCGGCGGCGACCTGCCGCCAGAGCCTGCGATCCGTGCCGAGGCGACCATTCCCGGCAAGGACATCCAGTTGCGCATGACCATCCGTCGCAACACCGACCAGACCCTGCCGGCCAGCCATATCATCGAGATGATCTTCCTGACCCCAGACGGGTTCGAGGGCGGCGGCGTCGACAATATATTGCGCGTTGCCATGAAGAGTTCGGAACAGGACGCCGGCAGCCCGCTGATCGGCATCCCGGCCAAGATCGCCGACGGCTTCTTCCTCGTCGCGCTCAACGACACCAAGGCCGACGAAGACGCCAACATGACCCTGTTGCGCGGCCAGGACTGGATCGACGTGCCGGTCGTCTACAAGACCGGACGGCGGGCACTGCTGACCATGGAAAAGGGCATTCCCGGCGAGAAGGTGTTCGACGAGGCGATCAAGGCCTGGCAGGCCAAGACGGCGGGCTGAGACGGCGGGTTGAGACGGGCGGCGTGACGGTCGCCTCCGTTCAGAATCCTTGGAACAGCATGTCGAGCGCGGCAACGATGTCATCGTGATGCTTCGCCAGGTTCAGCCGACTTTCAACCAATTCGCTTGCGGGAACGGTGGCGATCAGGTGTGTCGCCATGACCAGCTTCCGTCCATTGATCTCGAAGATCGGATGAAGCTTTCGCATTGGCGGCGGCACCGTTGCGACCGGCAGAAGCGGAACGACAACCCGCGTCTTGAAATTGTCGAGCAGGTCGGATTGGACGTCGAGCAAATAGTTGTCTTCAACGCGACCGGCGAAGACATCATAGCGGGGCATCAGAACTGCCGATACTCTTCCAATGGGATGCCGTTCTTGTCGATGTAGTCGTTCCACGCATCCATCGTGGTACGGTTCTCAAGCTTCCACAGCCGCCCCTTTTCAGCTGCCACCGCCTCCGCGATGCCGGCTTCCGCAGCGCGCGAGACATTCACGTTAAGCCCCTTGGCTTCCCGCATGAGGTTCGAGTCGATCGACAGATTTGCTGGCTGACGGATCGCATTCAAGGCAATCTTACGCATAATGGCCTCCGCAACATGCGCATAATGTATGCGCATTCCGATGTGGAGGCAATGCTCAGGCGCAGCAAGGAGCGCCCCACTATGGCTCCGGGCGCTCGTCGCTTCAGTCGACAAATCGTTGTCAATCGATCGGCCTACGGCCGACCGCTCTTCACCCTTCCATCTCCTCGCGCAGCATCTCCAGTTCCAGCCATTCTTCCTCGAGCGCGGCCAGCGTCGCACGCTCCTTGTCGAGGGCGGCGATCGTCTTCTGGAACGAGGCCGGGTCGCGTTCGTAATAGGCCGGGTCGGCGATGTTGTTCTCCAGCCGCGAGATCGACGCGGTCACTGCCTCGATCTTCTTGGGTAGGGACTCCAGCGCGAACTTCTGCTTGAACGACAATTTCTTCGCCGGCCCTTTTGGCGCCGCCGGATCGCTCTTGCCCGGTGCCGGCGCATCGCCGGCTTCCGCCTTGGCGCGCGCCTTGCGGTCGTCAAGCTTGGTGCCGCCGCGCTGCGCCAGCATGTCGGAATAGCCGCCGGCATATTCGACCCAGCGGCCGCCGCCGTCCGGCGCGATGATGCTGGTGACTGTGCGGTCGAGGAAATCGCGGTCGTGGCTGACCAGGATGACGGTGCCGGCAAAACCGGCGACCAGTTCCTGCAGCAGTTCCAGCGTCTCCATGTCGAGATCATTGGTCGGCTCATCGAGAACCAGGAGGTTTGCTGGCCGTGCCAGCACGCGCGCCAGGATCAGCCGCGCCCGTTCGCCGCCGGACAGCTCGCGCACCGGCGTGCGGGCCTGTTCCGGCTTGAACAGGAAATCCTTCATATAGGACACGACATGGCGCTGCTCGCCATTGATGACGAGGTTCTCGCCGCGCCCGTCGGTCAGATATTGCGCCAGCGTCTCTTGCGGGTCGACCGCCTCGCGCTTCTGGTCGAGCGTGGCGATCTCCAGATTGGTGCCAAGCCGTATCGAACCCGCGTCCGGCGCCAATTCGCCGGTCAGCATCTTCAGAAGTGTCGTCTTGCCGGCGCCGTTCGGCCCGACAAGGCCGACGCGGTCGCCGCGCTGGATGCGGGTCGAGAACCCCTTGACGACGGTGAGGTCGCCAAAGCTCTTCTCGATGTTCTTGGCCTCGATCACCAGCTTGCCGGATTCGGCGGCGTCGCTTGCCACCATTATCGCGGTGCCTTCGGCGCCGCGATGGCCGCGAAAACGCTGGCGCATGGTCTGCAACTCGCCTAGGCGCCGCATGTTGCGCTTGCGCCGCGCCGTCACCCCGTAGCGCAGCCAGTGCTCCTCGCGCACGATCTGGCGGCCGAGCTTGTGCTGTTCGCGCTCTTCCTCTTCCAGCACCAGGTCGCGCCATTCCTCGAAATGGCCAAAGCCCTTGTCCAGCCTGCGCGTCTGGCCGCGATCGAGCCAGACTGTGGCGCGCGACACGCGCTCGAGGAAGCGGCGGTCATGCGAGATGACGATGAGCGCCGAGGAGGTCCGGACGAGCTCTTCTTCCAGCCATTCGATGACAGATAAATCAAGATGGTTAGTCGGCTCATCAAGAAGCAGGATGTCGGGCTCCGGCGCCATGACGCGGGCAAGCGCGGCGCGCCTGGCCTCTCCGCCGGACAGGTCGCCAGGCCGTTCTTCGCCCGACAGGCCGAGATGCTCCATCAGATAGCTGGCGCGGTAGGGATCGTCGGCGGGCCCGAGCCCGGCCTCCACATAGGCGCGCACGGTTGCAAAGCCGTCCATGTCGGGCATTTGCGGCAGATAACGCACCGTCGCCGAAGGCTGGCGGAACACCTCGCCGTCCTGTGGTTCGATCAGGCCGGCGGCGATCTTGAGCAGCGTCGACTTGCCGGACCCGTTGCGGCCGACCAGCGCGATCTTGTCGCCGGCCGAAGCGGTCAAGGCGGCGCCGTCGAGCAGCGGCGCGCCGCCGAAGGTCAGTCTTATCCCGTCGAGATTGAGAAGAGGCGGGGCCATGTCAGCTTTCGGGCAATGGATAGGGATGGGCGAGCAGCAGCGCGCGGCCATGGCCGAGCGCGATGTCGAGGCGGCCCCCGGTCTTGCCGAACTTGACCTCGTTGGAAATGGTCAGCGACGAACCGAACGCCACCTCGACCTTGTCGAGCGGCCATTTGGCGCCGGTGACGGTCAGGCCGGAGAGTTCGGAGAAGCCGAGAATCGAGAACAGCGTGCCGTCGGCATAATCGAAGCCGGCCCTGCCGGGCAGCAAGGGAACACCTTCCTGGGCGCCGCTGGTCAGAAACACATCCATTCCGGCTTCGGCCAGCCGCAGGCCAAGCGCCAGATGCAGGAAGGCGTGGTCGGCGCGCTTGCCGCCGAAGGCGCCCGCCAGCACAAGGCGGGTCGCCCCGCGCTCCAGTGCGGCCGCGATCGCCAGTTCTCCGTCGGTCTTGTCCTTTTCCGCCGGGAAGGTTTGCCGCGGCACGGCGGCGAGGTCGGCGGGCAGATCAGCCGGGACCGAGTCGAAATCACCCACCCACAGTTCCGGCACGAGGCCCAGCATCTGCGCATGGCCGATGCCGGCGTCGGCAGCGATGACGCGCGAGCCTTCGACCTGGCGGTCGAGCCGAGGCGTGCGGATGAGGTCGCCGCCAAGCAGGATGGTGAATGTGCTCATATCCCGTCGCCTTACCAGCCCGGCACGGGAAACGGAAGGCGGCAAAGTCCCACTTGCGCGGGTCATCGGCCCGGCCTATGTGTCGAAACGCTCTAACGGGGTGCCGGACGCGAATTTCGCGGGCCGGCTGAGAGGCAGTCTCGCCAACCCGCTGAACCTGATCCGGTTTGTACCGGCGGAGGGATTAGACGTTTCGGACACTCCGACGCCTCAATTCCTTTCAACGCAAACGAAGGAGGCGCCGATGCGCACGTTTTTATATTCTCTGGTCGCCGCCACGGCAGTAACCCTGTCCGGGCCGGCCTTGGCCAAGGACAAGCTGACCGTCTACACCTATGAGAGCTTCACCGCCGACTGGGGTCCAGGTCCCGTGGTGAAGAAGGAATTCGAGGCAGAATGCGGCTGCGATCTCGAGTTCGTCTCGGTCGCCGATGGCGTGGCGCTGCTCAACCGCGTCAAGCTGGAAGGCGCTTCGACCAAGGCCGACATCGTGCTCGGCCTCGACACCAATCTCACCGCCGATGCCAAGGCCTCGGGCCTGTTCGCGCCACATGGCGCAATAACGGACGTCAACGTGCCGGGCGGCTGGACCGACAACACTTTTGTCCCGTTCGATTACGGCTACTTCGCCGTCGTCTACGACACTGAAAAGCTGAAGAGCCCACCCAAGAGCTTGAAGGATTTGGTGGAGGGTAGCGCCGACGACAAGATCGTCATCCAGGACCCGCGCACATCGACGCCCGGTCTCGGCCTGCTGTTGTGGGTGAAGTCGGTCTACGGCGACAAGGCGCCGGAGGCCTGGGCCAAGCTCAAGACCAAGGTGCTGACCGTGACGCCGGGCTGGAGCGAGGCCTATGGCCTGTTCACCAAGGGCGAGGCGCCGATGGTGCTGTCCTACACCACCTCGCCGGCCTACCACATGGTCGCCGAGAACACCGAGCGCTATCAGGCGGCGTCGTTCGAGGAAGGCGAATATCTGCAGATCGAGGTCGCGGGCATCACCACGACCGGCGCCAAGAATCCGCTGGCGGAAAAGTTCATGGCCTTCATGACTGGGCCGAAATTCCAGGACGCCATCCCCGAGACCAACTGGATGTTCCCGGCCGGGAAGACCGACAAGCCGCTCAACCCCGCCTTCGACAAGCTGGTCAAGCCGACCAAGACCTTGCTGTTCAGCCCGGAGGAGGTCGCGGCCAACCGCAAAGCCTGGGTCGATGAATGGCTGGCGGTGATGAGCAAGTAGGTTTTGTGGGCTAATCTCGTGAGATGAACGCTCTCCGGCGATGCTCCCTAAGCTTCACCCAATCGTTGATGTGCGGTGTGCAAACCCGCTCTGATCCCCGCATCACAGCCGGCGTGATAGGGCTCGCCGCCATCGCCATTTTGATCGGCGGAGCGTTTGCGGGGCTGCTTGTCGAAGGTGCTCGCGATTTTTCCGGCGCTTGGGCTGCGTTCGATCTCTACCTGTTCCGGGTCGTGCGCTTCACGCTCTGGCAGGCGGCCCTGTCGACGCTGCTCTCGGTCGGGCCGGCCCTGCTCGTGGCGCGGGCGCTGTCGCGGCATCCACGGTTTTTCGGCCGTGCCTTCATCCTGCAGCTCTTCGCCGTGCCGCTGGCGCTGCCGGGCATCGTCGCGGCGCTCGGTATCCTGGCGCTCTATGGCCGCGCCGGCTATTTCTCCGGCTTTCTCAGCGCCGTCGGCGGCCAGGGTTGGCCGGGCATCTATGGCCTGTCCGGCATTCTCGTCGCCCATGTCTTCTTCAACCTGCCGCTGGCCACACGTCTGCTCCTCGAGGCGCTGCGGACCATTCCCTCCGACCAGTGGCGGCTGGCGAGCCAGCTCGGCATGGGGGCGCGGCCGGCATTCCGGCTGATCGAGTGGCCGACGCTGCGTGCCGCGCTGCCCGGGGTCGCCGGACTTGTCTTCATGCTGTGCGTCACATCCTTCACCATCGTGCTGACGCTCGGCGGCGGGCCGGCCGCGACGACGCTCGAAGTCGGCATCTATCAGGCATTGCGCTTCGATTTCGATCCCGCGAGGGCTGTCGCTCTGACGCTGCTGCAGATCGCCTTGACCTTCATCGTGGTGCTGGCGTTGACCCGACTCGGAGCCGACGTCGTCGGCGACGTCAACCTGCCGGTCGCGCCGCGCCGCTACCTCTCCGTCAACAGGACCGAAGCCTGGCTGAACGCGACGCTCATCGTGTTGGCCTTGCTGTTCGTTGCGGGGCCGATGGCGGCGACCGTGGCGGCCGGCCTTGGCGCCGACCTCGGCCGGCTTGCAGGCGAGGCCACTGTCCGTCAGGCGACGCTGACCAGTGCCGTGCTCGCTTTCCTTTCGGCATTGCTTTCGGTGATGCTTTCGCTGGCATTGACCATGGCGCGCAGGGCGCTGGCGTCGAACCGCCGCTTCGGGGCAAGGACACTGCTCGAACATGCCACCGATACCGGCGCCGGGTTTGTCCTGGTCGTGCCGCCGATCGTCGTCGGCGCCGGCTGGTTCCTGTTGCTGCGCCATGTCGGCGATGTGTTAGCCATCGCCCCGCTCATGGTCGTCACCGTCAACGCTGTCATGGCGATGCCTTTTGCGCTGCGCGCCATCCGTCCCGCCTATGATGCGGCAAGCGAGCGTCACGAGCGGCTTTGCGCGCAGCTTGGAATTTCCGGCTGGTCAAGACTGTGGCTGGTCGACTGGCCGACGTTGCGGCGCCCGCTGGCCACCGCTTTTGCCTTCGCCATGGCACTGTCGCTCGGCGATCTCGGCGTCATCGCCCTGTTCGGCAGTGATTCCGTGCAGACCTTGCCCTACCTTCTCCTGGCGCGCATGGGCAGCTACCGAACCGAGGACGCCGCCGGCTTGGCGCTGCTGCTCGGCCTTGTCTGCCTGGCACTGGTGCTGGCAGCGGACCGGCTGGGAAAGGAGACGGCCCGCAATGTCTGACGGGGCGGCTGGCGGCAAAGGGGTTTCGGTGCGGCTGGACAAGGTTTCGTTCAGCTATGGCGAGACGTTGTTCACCTTCGATGCCGAGTTCACGGCGGGGCAAATCACCGCCATCATGGGACCGAGCGGCTCCGGAAAGTCGACGCTGCTCAATCTGGTGGCCGGCTTCGAGCCGCCGCGATCCGGCCGCGTGCTGATCGGCGGGGCCGATGTCAGCACCGCGCCACCGGCGACGCGGCCAGTGTCGATGGTTTTTCAGGAAAACAACCTTTTCGCGCATCTTTCCGTCGAGCAGAATGTCGGGCTCGGCCGTTCGCCATCGTTGCGGCTGGCCGAAGGCGATCGCGCTGCGATCGCCGATGCGCTTGCGCGCACCGGCCTTGCCGGCAAGGAGAAGCGGCTGCCCCGCGAACTTTCCGGCGGTGAGCGCCAGCGCGTTGCCCTGGCTCGCGTGCTGGTGCGTGACCGCCCGGTGCTGCTGCTCGACGAGCCCTTCGCTTCGCTTGGGCCCGCCTTGCGAGACGATATGCTCGACCTGGTTGCCGGCCTGCATGCCGAGCGTGGCATGACGGTGCTGTTCGTCACGCACCAGCCGCAAGATGCGCGCCGCATCGGTCAGAGGCTGGTGTTTATCGAGAACGGCGCGGTCGCCGCTATCGGCACGGCGGATGATTTCTTTGCCGGGGCTGGTCCGGAGGCATTCCGGCGCTATATCGGAGCCGGTGCCGGGGATTCCTTATCACGAGATATTGCCCGGAAGCGGACATAATTTACGCTCAAACCGGCCCGATGCGATGTGGCGCTTGCTTGCCATGACTGGAGTAGTGTGGCTAGGTCCGCTCGATACCGGTCCGGCACAGGCCGTGATTTGCCTACAGCTTCCGCCGCATGCTCCGAGGGGCGCGTGACGGATACTGTAGCAGTTTGTTTTGCGCATGTGGTCATGTGCAGGGACCTGAAAGGAAGCCGTTCTGGCGATCGGCGTTGACAGGCTACGAATGAACCCGCTGGCGCGCTTTCTGGCGCTGGCCGGCTTTGCCGTGGCGCTGGCAAGCTGCCAGATGTTCACGCCTCCGGAAGTCCAGGAATCAGGCTTCCAGCCATCCGACAAGCCGATCACGGTCGACAATGTCGCCGCCAACAACAAGCTCGCGGAACTCGCCAAGGCGCAGCATCCGCGCATCCTGGCGACCTATGGCGGCGAATATTCCGATCCCAAGCTCGAACGCATGGTCGCCAAGGTGGTCGGCAATCTGACCGTGGTGTCGGCGAACCCAACCCAGACCTATCGCATCACCATCCTCAATTCGCCCAACGTCAACGCCTTCGCGCTGCCGGGCGGCTATCTCTACATAACGCGCGGCCTCTTGGCGCTGGCCAATGATTCGTCCGAGCTCGCCGCCGTCATCGCGCATGAGATGGGCCACGTCACCGCCAATCATGGGCTGCAGCGCCAGCAGCTGGAGGCCGAGGAAGGTCTGGCGACCAAGGTCGTTTCCGATGTGCTTGGCGACAGCCCGACCGCCAAGGCTGCACTCATCCGCGGCAAGCTCAGGCTGGCGCAGTTCTCGCGCAACCAGGAGCTTGAGGCTGACGCCATCGGCATCAAGTCGATCGGCGAAGCCGGCTACGATCCCTATGCCGCCGGCCGCTTCCTGCAGTCGATGTCGGCCTATACCGATTTCCGCTCGATCAGCGGCGCCACCGACGCCAGCCTCGACTTCCTGGCGACGCACCCCAACACGCCGCAACGCATCGATTTGGCACAGCGGCACGCCCGCCAGTTCGGTGCGCCCGGCTTCGGTACACGCGACCGCGATTCCTTCCTCGCCGGCATAGACGGCCTGCTTTACGGCGACACGCCGGAAGAAGGCTATGTGCGCGGCGAAACCTTCCTGCATCCAGGCTTGGGCGTGTCGTTCACGGTGCCGGACGGTTTCATCATCGACAATTCGGCGGCGGCCGTGACGGCGACCGGTCCCGGCGACATAGCGATCCGCTTCGACGGCGTTTCGATCGACAAGAACCGCGCCCTGACCGACTATATCAGAAGCGGCTGGGTGGCCGGGCTCGACGACAGCACCGTCAAGCAGGAAACCATCAACGGCAATGAGGCGGCGACCGCCCATGCAGGCGCCGAAGGCTGGCAGTTCGATATCGCTGTGATCCGCGCCGGCGGCCAGGTTTACCGATTGCTGACCGCAGCCCCCTCGGCCAGCACCTCGCTTGAAACGGTGGCGCGCTCGGTCAGCGGCTCCTTCCGTATCCTCAGCCCCGCCGAGAAGGCGGCACTGAAGCCACTGCATATTCGTGTGCTCACCGTGCAGCCGGGACAGACCATGGGATCGCTTGCCGCGCAGATGGTTGGCGTCGACCGCAAGCTCGACCTGTTCCGCGTGCTCAATGCGCTGTCGCCGGGGGCCGCGGTTTCGGCCGGCGACAAGGTCAAGATCGTCACCGACAAATAAAAGCCCGAGCGGGAGATCAGGCGGCGGTCGCCATGAAATCCGGATTCTGCTTCACCAGCGCGACCTTGAGCTTTTCCATGGCGCGCGCCTCGATCTGGCGGACACGTTCCTTTGAGATGCCGAGCGTCTCGCCGAGCGCCTCGAGCGTGGCCCCCTCGTCATTCAGCCGGCGTTCCTCGATGATCCTGAGTTCACGCGCGTTGAGTGCGTGAAGCGCTTCCTTCAGCCAGAGCGAGCGGCGCGCGACATCGATCTTGTCGCCGACAATTTCGTCCGGCAAGGGATCGTCCGAGACCAGGAAATCCATCCGCTCGGTGCCGCCCGCATCGTCGGCCAGCGGCACGTTCAGCGAAGAATCCGGAGCCGACAGCCGTGAATCCATCATCGCCACATCAGCCTCGGATACACCAAGCGCAACCGAAACCTCGCGGTAGAGATTTGTGTTGGAGAGCGGCTCGGCGCCGTTCGCGAGACGCGCACGCAAGCGTCTGAGATTGAAGAACAGGGCCTTTTGCGCCGAACTGGTGCCACCACGCACAATCGACCAGTTGCGCAGGATGTAGTCCTGCATCGAGGCGCGGATCCACCACGTCGCGTAGGTCGAGAACCGCACCTCGCGCTCCGGTTCGAAACGGGCGGCGGCCTCGAGCAGTCCGACATGGCCTTCCTGAACCAGATCGCCGAGCGGCAGCCCGTAATGGCGGAATTTCGAGGCCATGGAAATAACCAGCCGCATGTGGGCGACGGTGATGCTGTGCAGCGCGTTCTGATCGTTGTCTTCCTTCCAGAGCAATGCCAGCCGATGCTCCTCCTCGCGCTCGAGATAGGGTGCCTTCATTGCCGCGCGGACCATGATCCGTCCTGCCGTGTCTTCCATCATAAGGCGCTCCGTGGCTCGGCGAGGCGAATGGCAGACACCGGCTTGAAATGACGGCGGCGTGCCCTACAACAGCCAAAACTGTCATGCGCGAGAAAGGTTCCGCCGGTGCGGGCAGGGCAAGCGCTAGCGTCCGCGCAGCTGTCTGGAACTTCCGGGCCTGCGAGTGAATTCCTTCCGGAGAATTTGATTTCCGGAAGACGCTCTGTTTGAAATTTCATTCCTTATTTTTTCGACCTGCATCTGTCATTTTCCAGCCCTCACAACATGCCGGGTTACCGGCCAAGGACGGGATCACAGAAAAATGAAATGGCTCAAGTCACTCATCATCGCCGGAACGTTGCAGGCCCTGGCCGTCGCATCGGGCCACGCCGGCGCCAATCTCGACCAGATCAAGCAGGCCGGAATCATCAAGGTCGGTACGGAGGGCACCTACGCTCCCTTCACCTACCATGACGCTTCCGGCGCGCTGGTTGGCTTCGATGTCGAGATCGCGAAGGCGATCGCCGATAAGCTCGGCGTCAAGGCTGAGTTCCTCGAAGGCAAGTGGGACGGGCTGATCGCCGGCCTCGACGTCAACCGTTATGATGCCGTCATCAACGAAGTCGGCATCACCGACGCCCGCAAGGCCAAGTACGCCTTTTCCGATCCCTATATCGCCTCCAAGGCAGTGCTGATCGTGCGCGGCGACAACACCGACATCAAGACCTTCGCCGACCTCAAGGGCAAGAAGTCGGCGCAGTCGCTGACATCCAATTTCGGCAAGCTGGCCGAGTCCAATGGCGCCGAACTGGTCGGCACCGACGGCTTCGACCAGTCGATCCAGCTGCTTTTGACCGGCCGTGCGGACGCTACCATCAATGACAGCCTGTCGTTCCTCGACTTCAAGAAGCACAAGCCCGACGCCAATGTGAAGATCGCCGCCCAGGAAGAGAATGCCGATTACTCCGGCGTCATCGTGCGCAAGGGCGATCCGGAGCTGGTCGCGGCCATCAACAAGGCGCTGGCCGACATCAAGGCGGACGGCACCTACCAGAAGATCGCCAACACCTATTTCGGCCAGGACGTCTCGAAGTAATTCACCAAGCGGGGCCGGCTGTCGCCCTGTGATGTATCCAGCGGCGAGTCGTCTTTGACGGCTCGCCGCTTTTGTCGTGATATGGCTGGCGCATTCGCGCTTCGATGACGTTCCCCGTCCATTCCGGAGGATCTTTCGTGCCGCACTGGCTACAACTGATGCTGGACTCGCTGCCCTCGCTGCTGTGGGCAGCGTTGATCTTTACCGTGCCGCTGACGTTGCTGTCCTTCGTGCTCGGCCTGACGGTAGGGCTGGGCGCGGCGCTCGGCAGGCTGTTCGGCCCGAAGCCGCTGGTGGCGCTCGTGCGCTTCTATGTCTGGATCTTCCGCGGCACGCCGCTCTTGGTGCAGCTCTTCCTGATCTTCTACGGCCTGCCGTCGGTCGGCATCCTGCTTGACGCCTTCACGGCGGCGCTGATCGGCTTCACGCTCAACATCGGGGCCTACACGTCGGAAATCATCCGGGCGGCCATCGGCTCGGTGCCCAAGGGCCAGTGGGAGGCCGCCTATTCGATCGGGATGACCTGGAGCCAGGCGATGCGGCGCACCATTCTGCCGCAAGCCGGACGGGTGGCGGTGCCGCCGCTCTCCAACACCTTCATCTCGCTGGTCAAGGACACGTCGCTGGCCGCCGCCATCACCGTGCCGGAAATGTTCCAGGCGGCGCAACGCATCGTCGCCACCACCTATGAGCCGCTCATCCTCTATGTCGAGGCGGCGATCCTCTATCTGGCGATGAGTTCGGTACTGTCGGCCTTGCAGACGCGACTGGAGGAGCGGCTCAACCGCTATGGCGGCTTCCTGGAGGCACGCTCATGATCAGCCTCACCAACATCGAAAAGCGTTTCGGCGATAATCTCGTGCTGAAGGGGGTGACTGTCGCCATCGCCGAAGGCAGCGTCACCGCGCTTGTCGGCCCTTCCGGCGGGGGGAAAAGCACGCTGCTGCGCTGCATCAACCTGCTGGAGATCCCAACCTCGGGCACGGTGCGGATCGGTGACGAGACGCTTGAGTTCCGCCCGGGCGGGAAGGTGCCGGCGGCGGACATAAGGCGTCTGCGCCTGCAGACCGGCATGGTGTTCCAGAATTTCCAGTTGTTTCCGCATCGCACCGCCATCGAAAATGTCATGGAAGGCTTGGTTACGGTGCTCAAATGGTCGCCGCAGAAGGCACATGAGCGGGCACTCGCGCTGCTGGAGAAGGTCGGCATGGTGCATAAGGCCGATGCCTGGCCGGCGACGCTGTCGGGCGGCCAGCAGCAGCGCGTGGCGATCGCCCGCGCCCTGGCGCCGTCGCCGAAGGTGTTGCTGTGCGACGAACCGACTTCGGCGCTCGATCCGGAGCTGGCGCAGGAGGTGGTCGATGTGCTGGGTCAGCTCGCCAGCGAGGGAACGACCATGGTGATGGCGACGCATGATTTGCGCCTGGCCTCCAAGATCGCCCAGGAGGCGGTGTTCCTCGACGCCGGCGTCATCGTCGAGCAGGGGGCATCCGCCAAGCTGTTCGGCAATCCGGAGCGCGAACGCACCAAGCGGTTTATCGCCACGCTGAAGCAGGAGGCGGCGGAGGAAGAGGGAGGCGCATAGGCGCGACAATCGCGGCCTTCCCCAAAAAACAAAAACCCGACGCGAGGCCGGGTTTCGTCAACTTGAATGCGAAAAAGCTCAGGCAGCTTCTTCCTGCTCGGCTTCCTCATTGTCGGCCTTGGCGCCACGCTTGGGGCCTTTGTTGAGGTTGACCTCGATCAGGCGCACGGCTTCGGTTTCCGACATGCGGTTGACGGCCGCGATCTCGCGGGCCATGCGGTCGAGTGCCGCCTCGTAGAGCTGGCGTTCGGAATAGGACTGCTCCGGCTGGTTGTCGGCGCGATAGAGGTCGCGCACGACTTCCGAGATCGAGATCAGGTCGCCCGAATTGATCTTGGCATCATATTCCTGGGCACGGCGCGACCACATGGTGCGCTTGACGCGGGCGCGGCCCTGCACGACCTTCAGCGCGCGCTCGACATAATCCTCTTCCGACAGCTTGCGCATGCCGATCGAGGTCGCCTTGGCGACCGGCACCTTCAGGCGCATCTTGTCCTTCTGGAAGTCGATGACGAACAGTTCCAGCTTGTGGCCGGCCACTTCCTGCTCGTCGATCGAGACGATCTGGCCGACGCCATGCGCCGGATAGACGATGAACTCGCCGGTCTTGAAACCGTGACGTGCAGCTGTGGACTTCTTCTGCGGGGTGATCGTTGCCATTACGCCCTGAACTCCTTGTTGTGGGCCGGCGGCGGTGCCGGCTGAACTCACGTGATCGGGGTCACCGATCATTAGCCGCACAACAGATGACCCACCGGAAAAGCCGGGACCGGCAAACCGCAAGAATTGCGACCGCCTGGCCCAGATCGCTCTGGTCCGGAATGGGATTTTCACCTTTCAGTGATTTGGGGCGTCTGCGCCATAAATCGACGTTGTGTCACCGGCATGTTTCGCTGATGTAACACAAAAAGTCGGGAGAATCAAGGTTTTGCTGCGTAAGCGAAGGCCACAACCAATCGCCGCCTGTCAAGGCGGTTAATCCGGCGTGCCTGTTACGCTGCGTCATACAAGCCTTTACAGCGGTGTTGTCAATCGCCTTCGCCGGGCTCGGCGGAGAAGTATTTCTCGAATTTGCCGGCCTCGCCGTCGAAGCTCTTGGCGTCGGCCGGCGGCTCCTTCTTGGCGGTGATGTTGGGCCATTTATCGGCATATTCGGTGTTGATCTGCAGCCATTTGTCGAGGCCGGACTCGGTGTCGGGCTTGATCGCGTCGGCCGGGCATTCCGGCTCGCAGACGCCGCAGTCGATGCACTCGTCGGGATGGATGACGAGCATGTTCTCGCCTTCGTAGAAACAGTCGACCGGACAGACCTCGATGCAGTCCATATATTTGCATTTGATGCAGTTGTCGGTCACCACATAGGTCATCGGTCGGCTCCGGGACGTCCCGTTTTTGTTGGCTTTTTCCGTGAGGTAACGCCTTTATGGGCTGCTTGCAAGGGTAGCCATCCCCAGCGGCGCCAGAGTTTGGGAATTGAATTTCAGATCGGCGGTGCCGCGACGGTCCCGCATCCCTCACCGACGTTGGTTTGCCGGTGCAAAATTCGCTTTTGGTTGCCGTTGCCGCGGGAGCGCACATCTGCGTCGATCGGCAGGCTCAATCTTCGTCGCGCAATCGGTCGGTCTGGCGACGCTCTTTTTTGGTGGGGCGGCCGCTGCCTGCCTGGCGCAGCGCCGCGATAGCATCGGGCGGGGCGTCGCCCTTCGGTGCGGGCGGGGGCGACATGTCTTGATAAAGGGTGCGGGCTTCCTCGGACGGGCCGCGCCGCGCGCCAGCGCCGAGCACCTTCCAGACGAAGATACGCCGGTCGAGTGTGATGGTCAGCACGTCGCCTGGCTTGACCAGATCGGAGGCCTGCGCTGCTTTGTCGCGATTGATGCGCACGCGGCCGGCGACCACCAATTTGGCCGCCAGCGAGCGCGATTTCACCGCGCGCGAGAAGAACAGCCATTTGTCGATGCGCTGACGGCCTTCAGCAACCATCGAAGCGAGTTTACTTCTTCAATTGGTCGCGCAAGGCGGCGAGCTTGGCGAAGGGCGAGTCCGGATCGAAACGCACCGGGCGCTCCTCGCGGGGCTTGGGCTGGAAAGCGGGCTTTCCGCCGCGATCGGCACCCTTGCCTTCCGGCCTGCCGCCCTTCCAGTCTGGCCGGCCTTCTCGGCGCTCGGGACGCTCGCCCTGCGGGCGGCCGTCGCGGCGCTCAGCGCCCTCAGCTTGCGGCTTGGGCTTGAACTTCGAGCGGTCGAAGCGCGGCTTTCCGGCGCCGTCGCGGCGCCCTTCGTGCGCGGGACGGTCCGCGGGCGCGGCTGCTGCCTGTTCGCCGCCGGCCGGCGCGTTGCTTCGGCCGCGCGCCTGTCCGTTTTGCGGCCGGTTGTTGCGGCCGTCGCGATGACGCGGACGCTGGTCGAAGCGACCTTGGCGCCACAGCAGGATCGGCTTTGGCGCTTCGGCTTCCGGCACGGGTTCGCCGGCGGCTTCCGCCACTGCAGCCGGTTCGGCGGCTTCCGTCGACGCGGAGGCTTCGACGGCGGGCTCCGCCGCTGCGGTTTCCTCGGTGGGCTCGGCAGTTTCAGGTTCGGCCCGCTGCTCAACTGGCGCCGGCTCGGCGGCTTCAACAGCGGCTTCGGCTACAGGTTCCTCCGCAACTTCAGCGGTGGCTTCCGCCTGCTCTTGCGCGACAGCTTCCACCGGCGCGTCGGCGGCGACTTCGGCTGGAACCTCCGTCTCCACGTCGGTTGCCGCATCCGGCACCAGTTCGGCTCCCTCGGCGGCCGACTCTTCCGCCGCCTTGGCTTGTTCCGCGCGGGCTGCTTCTTCGGCTGCCTGCCTGGCCGCGGCGGCTTCCCGCGCGGCATTGTCCTGCGCTTCCAGCCGTGCCTTGACTTCCGCGGCCGGCTTCGGCTCGGCGCGATAGCCAAGCCCCTTGAGGATCTCTTCCATGTCGTCGGCGGTGGCGCCAAGGATCGACATCATCGGCGGCGTCACCATGAAGGACTGGCCGTCATAGGCGCCGTCCGGACGCTGGCCAAGGCCGGGCTTCCAGTTGGTCGCCGGGCGGATCAGGTCGGCCAGCCGCTCCAGAATGTCGATGCGCACGGCGCGGCGGCCGAGATTGCGGTAGCCAGCGAGCTTGTAGAAGGCCTTGTCGAAGGCCGGGTCGATGACAACAGAGGTGCGGCCCGAGGCCAGCGCGTGGACGACGTCGCCGAAGCCTGGCTTGTCCTTGCCGTCGTTCTTCAACGCCCACAGCAGCGTCACCAGCCCGGCGGGTGCCGGCTTGATCAGCGCGGGCACGAACACGTGGTAGGCGCCGAAGCGGACGCCAAGCCGGCGCAGCGCCGCGCGGCCTTCCTGGTCCAAGGATTTCATCTCTTCGGCGATGTCACGACGGTTGATGAGGCCGAAATTCTCGACCAGCTGGAAAGCGATGCCACGGCCGATGCCGGAAATCTGCTCGGCGTTCTTCAGATCGACCAGCGGCTTCAACAACGACTCGATCTGGAAATTGACGAAGCGTTCGGCGCGCGCCGCGACCTTGTCGCGCGCCGGGCCCGTCAGCTGTTCGTCAGCCAGCAACACCAGGCGCGGCTTCAGCGCGTCTTCGCCCGAGACCAGCGTGCCTATCGGCGCGCCGATCCAGCGCAGCGTGCCGTCCGAACCGAGCGCGAGATCGCCATTGGCGCAGGCGCCGAAGCGCTCCGCGCGTGCCTCGAACTCGGCGGCAAGCGCCTTTTGCGCGGCAGTGCGCACGGCCTTGGCGTCTTCGCCGCCGGCGGTCTGGTCGGCGGTGAAGCGGAACCCTTGCAACTCGCCGACATGATGGCCTTCGACAAGGACGGTTCCGGTAGGACTGATTTCGGCTTCAGGCATGGTATTTTCTCTAAGGCGCCGCATGAGGACGGAAGTCCTGCGGTCTACGAAGCGTTTCGTCAACCGCTCATGCAGCGCATCCGACAATCTGTCTTCGATTTCGCGCGTCTTTTCCTGCCAGTGTGCCTGATCGGCCAGCCAGCCGGGCCGGTTCGACACGAATGTCCAGGTGCGGATCTGGGCGATGCGGTGCGACAGCGTGTCGATGTCGCCCTCGGTGGTGTCGGCGCGGCGCACCTGTTCGGCCATGTAGTTCTCGTCGACATGGCCCTGCCGGGCGAGGTCCATGTAGATCGAGGCGATGAGGTCGGCATGCTGGGCAGGCGCGATCTTGCGATAGTCGGGCAGGGCGCAGGCTTCCCACAGCAGCGCCACGCGCTTGGCGTTGGTGGCGAGCGCGCGGATGTCTTCGTCGCGGGAGAGATGTTCGAGCGCTTGCGCATCGACGGCCGGCAGCGCGCGTGTCAGACCCTCGACCGGGGCGTTGGTCTCGATCGAGCGCTTCAGCGCATCGAGGCTGGCGAAATCGAATTGGGCGGTGCGCCACTGCAGCACCTTCACCGGGTCGAAGTCATGGCCCTCGATCTTCTGGACGAGGTCCTCGTCCAGCGGATCGACTTGGCCGGTGACGCCGAACGTGCCGTCACGCAGATGCCGGCCGGCGCGGCCGGCGATCTGGCCGAGTTCGGCCGCCGTCAGATTGCGGTACTGGTAGCCGTCGAACTTGCGGTTCTGGGCGAAGGCGACATGGTCGAGGTCGAGGTTGAGGCCCATGCCGATCGCGTCGGTGGCAATGAGGTAGTCGACATCGCCCGACTGGAACAGCGCCACCTGGGCGTTGCGGGTGCGGGGCGACAGCGCCCCGAGCACGACGGCCGCACCACCCTGCTGGCGGCGGATGAGTTCGGCGATGGCATAGACCTCGTCGGCGGAGAAGGCGACGATCGCGGTGCGCCGTGGCAAGCGGGTCAGTTTCTTGGAGCCGGCATAGGCGAGATGCGACAGCCGCGGCCGCGTCACCACGGAGATGCCTTTCAGCAGCCGCTGGAGAATGCCGTGCATGGTGGCCGCGCCAAGCAGCAGCGTCTCCTGGCGGCCGCGCAGATGCAGGATGCGGTCGGTGAAGATATGGCCGCGCTCGAGGTCGCCGGCCAGTTGCACCTCGTCGATGGCAACAAAGGCGGCGTCGGTTTCACGCGGCATGGCTTCGACGGTGCAGACCGAATATCTGGCGCCCGGCGGCTGGATCTTCTCCTCGCCGGTGATCAGCGCCACTTTGTTGGCACCGACCTTTTCGCAGACGCGCGTGTAGACCTCGCGGGCCAGCAGCCTCAGCGGCAGGCCGATGACACCGGTTTCGTGCGCCACCATGCGCTCGATGGCGAGATGGGTCTTGCCGGTGTTGGTCGGCCCAAGCACGGCGGTCACGTCGCGGCCCGACAGGATCAGCGGCTCGGTGTGTTTCGGCTGGATGTTCATCGGCTCGGAAATAAGGCTTTCTGGCCTCTCGTGGTCGGGAGCGTGCCAGGACGGCGCGTATGACAGCCGACACATAGGGATTTCGGGCGCGAAGCGAAAGCAGAATGTTCCGGCAGGGTTCCGGAGACGCCCGTCTCACTCCGCAAATCAGCCCCTGCTTAACGGTTGGAACGAGTCTGGAACGAATCAGCGACGAATCGGCGACTCCGTCAGATTCAGCTTTTGTTCACGGCTAGATATGGATTTTGTTTCCACGAGTCTCACCACATGCTGAATCGCCGAACTGGCCCGTTTTATGCTGGGCGGGTCCTTCCGTTAACTTTCGCCGGGAACGATGAGGGCGATACGGTGCGCCCCCCGTTAAACTTATGAAACTGTTAATCTTTCTAAACTCGACGTTAAAGAATAGCAGCTTATCGCGGCCATTAATCTTAACATTGGGCTCAAAGCCGGAACGAATCGGCGACAAAGCAGCGCCGGCCGTATTTTCTCTTTTTGTTCCCCCAATATCTTGTGTTGTGAACAGCTTATCCACCGAGAATCCACAGGCTTGATCACAGGGTTCGCACAGACGCGCCTACCGGCATTAAGCTTTGCGTGCCGGATTGGGGCATTGCGTCACAGCGATGTCTTCCAAGAGTCAGGCGCCATTTGGAAGCGGACCGATTTTCCGGTCCGCCTATCGCAGGGTACGCATGAATCCGCAGCGTTGGACTGCGCGAGCAGACGTCTCAGACGAAGTACTGGCCGCCATTGGCGGTGAGGGTCGAGCCGGTGATGAAACCGGCATCTTGCGAAGCGAGGAAGACCACGCAGCGCGCGATCTCTTCCGGTTCGCCAAGGCGACCCACGGGGATTTGCGGGATGATGCGCTCGTTGAGCACCTTTTCGTCGATTGCCTTGACCATCTCGGTGGCGATGTAGCCAGGGCAGATGACGTTGACGGTGATGCCCGCGCGGGCGCCTTCCTGGGCGAGCGCCTTCGAGAAGCCGATGTCGCCGGCCTTGGCGGCGGAGTAATTGACCTGACCGGCCTGGCCCTTCTGGCCGTTGATCGAGGAGATGGTGATGACGCGGCCGAACTTGCGGTCGCGCATGCCGCCCCACAGCGGATGGGTCATGTTGAAGACACCGGACAGATTGGTATCGATCACCTCTTTCCACTGCTCGCGGGTGATCTTGTGGAACATGGCGTCGCGGGTGATGCCGGCATTGTTGACCAGCACCGAGACAGGGCCGAGGTCGGCCTCGACTTGTTTGATACCGGCCGCGCAAGCGTCATAGTCGGCGACCGACCATTTGTAGACCGGAATGCCGGTCTGCGCCTTGAACTTCGCCGCCGCCTCGTCATTGCCGGCGTAGTTCGCGGCAACCGAATAGCCGGCGTTCTTCAAAGCGATCGAGATCGCCGCGCCGATGCCACGCGATCCACCCGTGACGATTGCAACCTTGGTCATGCATTTCCCCTTTTTGAAATCGCCCTGTTGTCGGGCTTGGCAGGCACTGGATTTACTACAGGCACCACATGTGAAACGGGCGGCTTGCGCCGCCCGTCCTATCAGAAGGCCTCCACGCACATGGCGACGCCCATGCCGCCGCCGATGCATAGGGTGGCCAGCCCCTTCTTGGCGCCGCGTCGGCGCATTTCGAAGACCAGCGTGTTGAAGATGCGGGCGCCCGAGGCGCCGATCGGGTGGCCGATGGCGATGGCGCCGCCATTGACGTTGACGATCGAGGGATCCCAGCCCATGTCCTTGTTGACGGCGCAGGCCTGTGCGGCGAACGCCTCATTGGCCTCGACAAGGTCGAGATCCCCTGCCGACCAACCGGCCCGTTCCAAGGCCTTGCGTGAAGCGGGAATGGGTCCGGTGCCCATGATCGCCGGATCGACGCCGGCGGTCGCCCAGGAGGCGATGCGCGCCAGCGGGGTGATGCCACGCCTTGCGGCTTCCGCTTCGCTCATCAGCAGCGCGCCGGCGGCACCGTCATTGATGCCGGAGGCATTGGCGGCGGTCACCGTGCCATCCTTGTCGAAGGCCGGCTTCAGCTTGGTCATGGCATCGATCGTGGCGCCGTGGCGGATGTATTCGTCCTGATCGACAACCGTATCGCCCTTCTTGCCCTTGATGGTGAAGGCGACGATCTCGTCCTTGAACTTGCCCGCCTTCTGCGCGGCCTCGGCCTTGTTCTGCGAGGCCAGTGCGAACTGGTCCTGGTCGTCGCGGGTGATCTGGAACTGGCGGGCGACGTTCTCGGCGGTGTTGCCCATGTGGTAGCCATTGAAGGCGTCCCACAGCCCGTCCTTGATCATGGTGTCGATCATCTTGTAGTCGCCCATCTTGACGCCGGCGCGCAGGTGCTCGGCGTGCGGCGACAGCGACATCGATTCCTGGCCGCCGGCAATGATCACCTTGGCGTCGCCGGTGGCGATCTGCTGCATGCCGAGCGCGATGGCGCGCAGGCCCGAACCGCAAACCTGGTTGAGGCCCCAGGCGGTGGTCTCCTTGGGCAGTCCGGCAAGGATCGAGGCCTGGCGGGCCGGGTTCTGGCCTTGCGCCGCGGTCAGCACCTGGCCGAGGATGACCTCGTCGATCTCGGCCGGTTCGACCCCGGCACGCGCCAAAAGTTCCTGCACGACGACGGCGCCGAGCTCATGCGCGGGCGTGGCGGCGAAGGCGCCGTTGAAGGAGCCTACAGCCGTGCGCGCGGCGCTGGCAATGACGATGGAAGCGGACATTTTCTTCTCCAGACTTCAAGGGTGTTGTTGTGCCGTTGAGGACTTTTTTGCCCTTTCCCACCCCCAAGTCAAACCGGAAATCGGCATGGCGCCGATGCGCCGCAAGCGGGCCGCGCATCGCGGTGTCGGCGGTCCGGTCGCTGCCGCGCAGCATATTTTGCCTGCTATGCAGCATTATATGATCCCGCAGTGCACAAACTGCTTGGAATTGTAGGGCTTTTGCGCATATCCTCAAAAAGGGCGCAATCGTTACCGGCTGCTTACTCAGGCGTGCCGGTGTCCGGGGAGGATGCAGATGGCCGCAAAAGACGACCCTATCATTATCAAGAAATACGCCAATCGCCGCCTCTATAATACGGGGACGAGTACGTATGTGACGCTCGAGGATCTGGCCGAGATGGTCAAGAAGGGCGAGGAGTTCACCGTCCAGGACGCCAAGACCGGCGACGACATCACGCATCCGGTGCTGACCCAGATCATCTTCGAGCTGGAGAACAAGGACGGGCAGAACATGCTGCCGATCCCGTTCCTGCGCCAGCTGATCGCCTTCTACGGCGACCAGATGCAAATGATCGTGCCGAGTTTCCTCGAGCAATCGATGATCGCCTTTTCCAAGGAACAAGAGCGGTTCCGCGAGCAGATGAAGGGCGCCATCGGCAAGTCGCCACTGGACGTGATGAAGATGGCGACGCCGATCAAGGCGCTGGAAGAACAGACGCGCCGAAACATGGAAATGTTCCAGAACGCGATGCGGCTGTTCACGCCTTTTCCGCCCGCCGGCTCGGCACCGGCAGCGGCCCCCGCCGAGCCGGCCAGGAAGGAAGCGCCGGAGAAGTCCGACGATCTGCAGCAGTTGAAGGACCAGATCGCGGCCATGCAGCGCAAGCTCGACACGATGTCATGAGCGCATAGCGCTCACGCGATTTACGGCAGCAATCCCTCATAGCGGCCGCGCGGCCGGATGATGCTGCCGCTCACGATCTGTTCGACCAGATGTGCCGCCCAGCCGACGCTGCGTCCAAGCGCGAAGAGGTGGAACGGTGCATCGAGCGGCAAGCCAAGGCTGCGCGCCAGCACGGCCAGGGCAAAATCGATATTCGGTTGGGCGCCGGTCGCCGCCATGGCGGCGGTTTCCAGCGACCGCAATGTTTCATCGGTGTTGTCGAAGGTCGCCAGAAGCGCCGTGGCCCGGGGATCGCCCTCGGGATAGAGCTGGTGGCCGAATCCCGGCAGTGGCCGGTCGTGGCCAAGCCAGCGCCGGATCGCGGCATCGGCACCATATCGTCCCGCGTCTTCGGCGAGTTGCATTACCGCTTCGCCGGCGCCGCCGTGGCGGGGACCTGACAGTGTCGCCAGGCCGGCCAGCAGACAAGCGGCGGGCGAGGCTCCGGTCGAGGCGGCGACGCGGGCCGCGAAGGTCGACGCATTGAGTTCGTGATCGGCAAGCAGCACAAGCGCACGCCGAATCGCATCCGCGCCTTCATCGTCCACCGACCAGCCCCGCGCCAATCGCTGGTGTACTGGTTCCGACCCCGCCTCGGCGCCGAGGGCGCTGGCCAACACGCCGATCGCGTGTGCGGCATCAGTGCACAGCGAGGCACCATTTCGTCCAAGCGAGGGCCGCGCCTGGCCGGCAAGCAAAGCGAGTTGCACGAACGCCTGGGCGCGGCCGGTCGGGCGCGGCGCATCTGGAGGCGATGCTTCGAAATGGACCGGGCCGGACAGAGCCCAGAGCAGTCCAGCGGTTTCTTCCAGCGTGGCATGGTCGGACAGCGCAACGGCATTCCGGCCCCGATAGATGAGGTTGCCGTGCCAGACGGTCGAAATCGCGGTGACGAGCGACGGCTCCCCCCAGGCGATCGCGCTTTCGGCGATGGCCGAGGGGCTGCGCCCGCGCGCCCTTCGCGTAGCAAGCGCCGCGATATCGTCGGCGCGGTACTGGCTGCGGCGCGCATCGGCCCGATCCGGGCGCATGCCGATGCGGCCGCGGCTGACATAGGCATAGAGCGTCTGCGGCCTCACCCGGAGCCTTTCCAGCGCCTCTTCCCGCGACAACCATTCGGACATATCGAGCTCAGATATTGATTCTATTGATCAAGATTGATGCTTATGGCGCCCATCCTTATCTCCCACCAGGAAAAGCTTCAAGGAGACAAGGCCATGGCGAATGGGCTCGATGATGTGGTGGCGGCCGAAACCGTGCTGTCCGACGTGGATGGCCTGGGCGGCCGCCTGACGATCCGAGGCCATTCGCTTGGGGACTTGGCTGGACGATGGAGTTACGCCCGGGTCGTCCGCCTGCTGCTGGACGGCTTCTTCGACGATCTGCCCGGTGACGCCGAACTGGCGGCAAGGTTAGGCGGGGCACGCACCGAGGTCTTCGACCGGCTCGCGCCTTCGCTGCGCCTGCTGGCGCCCCTCGAAATCTACAGCGCCATGCGCGCCGGCATGGCCTTGCTGCCGGATGGCGAAACGCTGGCGGACGCCTTGCGGCTGATCGCTGCGCCGGCGGTGCTGACGCCGCCCTTGCTGCGCCTGCGGCGCGGCGAGCAGCCGATCGCACCCGACGGCAAGGCGGATCATGCCACCGACATGTTGCGGATGCTCAGGGGATCGGTCCCGTCGCCGGCATTGGCAAACGCGCTCGACACGTATCTGGTGACCGTTTGCGATCATGGCCTCAATGCCTCGACCTTCGCCACCCGCGTCGTCGCTTCGACCCTGCCGGGCCTGACATCGTCGGTGCTAGCCGGGCTTGGCGCGCTCAAGGGGCCGCTGCATGGCGGCGCGCCCGGCCCGGTCATCGAGATGCTCGACGCCATCGCCGCGCATGGCGATGCGGCCACCTGGCTGCGCGACGAGATCGCGCATGGCGAACGCATCATGGGCTTCGGTCACCGCATCTACCGCGTGCGCGATCCGCGTGCCGATGTCCTGAAAGCGGTGGTGCGCAAGCTTGGCGGTGAGGGCGACACCGGCAGGCGGCTGGCTTTCGCCGAGACGGTCGAGCAAACCGCGCTCGACGTGCTCCGGGTCGCCAAGCCGCAGCGTTCGCTGCAGACCAATGTCGAATTCTACACCGCACTGGTGTTGGAAGCGGCAGGGTTTCCGCCCGAGGCGTTCAGCAATGTCTTCGCAGCCGGACGCGTCGCCGGCTGGGTCGCGCACGCGCGCGAGCAGCAGACCACCGGACGGCTGATCCGTCCGCAGTCACGCTATATCGGGCCTGTGCCGGACCTCGTCGCCTAGCTCCCATTTGCCTGGCTTCATGTCTGTTTCGAAAGCCGCGGTCTCTCCGCATGCAGCGATTGGCTTTCGCATGACCGAAATTTCATGTGATCACGCGAGCGTGTTCGTGTTCTTGCCTTGGCCCATCCTTATATGCTGCACTGCAACATAAGCTGGCGATAGCTGCTTCCTTCGAATGACGTGGGGGGCGGGCTGGCGTATCAGGATGACAGGAACGCCATGACGAAGAGCGGCAAGGCGGAGGAAAAGAAGAAGATCAACATCGCTCTCCAGGGTGGCGGCTCGCATGGCGCCTTTTCCTGGGGCGTGCTCGACCGGCTGCTGGAGGATGGCAGGCTGGAGATATCGGCGGTGTCCGGTACCAGTGCCGGCGCGATGAACGCGGTGGCGCTGGCTGACGGTTTTGTCAGAGGCGGGGTCGAGGGCGCGCGCAAGAAGCTGGACGATTTCTGGCGCGCGGTGGCGGCGAAGGGACGGTTCAGCCCGGTGCAACGCATGCCGTGGGATGTCGCCTGGGGCAATTGGTCGATCGAGAACACGCCGGGCTATGTCTTCTTCGACACCATGTCGCGGGTATTCTCGCCCTATGTCGCCAACCCGCTCGGCCTCAATCCGCTGCGCGACGTCGTCGCGCGGGAGATCGATTTCGGGAATGTCCATGCCTGCAAGCCGATGGAACTGTTCATCTCCGCCACCAATGTCGAGACAGGGCAGTTGCGAGTGTTTTCCGATGGCGAGATCGATCTCGACACAGTGATGGCCTCGGCCTGCCTGCCGCAATTGTTCCGTGCTGTCGAGATCAAGGGCGTGCCCTATTGGGATGGTGGCTATGGCGGCAATCCGGCGCTCTATCCATTCTTCAAGACGGCGGCGACCGAGGACGTGCTTCTGGTGCAGATCAACCCGGTGGTGCGCGAGGGAACACCGAGAAGCGCCAACGAGATCCAGAACCGCATCGACGAGATCACCTTCAATGCCGGGCTGCTGCGCGAATTCCGCTCGATCGCCTTCGTCAAGGAACTGATCGCCGCCGGGCGTCTGCCGCATGGCGAATACCGGGACATCCGCATGCACCGCATCGATGCCGACGAGGCGTTCAAGGGCCTGTCGGCATCCTCGAAGGTCAATGCCGAATGGGCCTTCCTGACCTATCTGCGCGACCTCGGCCGCACCGCCGCCAGCGACTGGCTTGAAGAGAATTACGCTGCCGTCGGCAAGCATGCCACGCTCGATCTCTCGGGCGAACTCGACGACGGTTTCAAGCCGGTCCGCGGTCCAGCACCGGGCCGTCGCGTGAAGGAGTTTCTCGCCGTTCGCAAGAATCCGGAGGCAGAGCGCCGTCGGGCCTGAGCCCGCCGGCGGCATGGCGGGGTCTCCGCAGCAGCGCGTAGTCCAGCGCTGCTGGCGTGACAGCAACCTTGGCGTGCGGAAGAGCCGTCATCATGCTGACGCCTGTTGCCACCAACGGTCAGATGACGCCGGGCGGAAGACGTCCGAAGGGATCGGGCGCAATGCTCGACCCGAATTGCGAATGGGACGAAACACACCCGGTGTTCCCGCACCTGTCTCGTGCCGAGCCCTATGTCGCGCGTATCGCGACGCGATGGTCCAAGGCGTAAGAATGCGGGCGCGTTGAGTTTTTCAGCATCAGGTTCGACCTCGGGGCCTTGGCGGCGGCAAGCCTGACCTGAAAGGTTGCCGTGCCTTTTTTCGAACAATTCCAGCCCTTTAGTAGAGTGTTATGGTGTCTCGATCATTGCCTCTCGCCGATCACACTGACGCGGATCGTCGGTTTGTGCCTGCACTTCGATCGGCGACGCAATGCGGATCGCGGCTATATTTCGGAGACGGCCGGACGGGCCTGTGGCGAGCCGCGCTGGTCTCCGGTGGACGATGTTTCAGAGCCGGATTGTGAGCCGGCGGCCGGCTTCACCAAGTAGCCTGGCAAGTGACGAAGTACCGTTTCACGGCGGCCACACCTTGTTCGGCTACGCAATGCTGCTGCAACTTTGGGGCTATATTGCGATGCAACTTTGATGTAGAAGCGCGCTCGCCGATCACGGCAATTTGAACACGGTCGAGCGCGCACCCATATCGGCGACGCGCCCGCGTCATCAGACGCGGTGCTGGCCGAACCCGCAGTGGAAAAATGACGATGCCTAAAATCAGGTTTCACAAGCTTGCAGCCATTGTTGTGCTCATCGGTTTCGCGGCGTGGATGGCGACCGGCGAGTTCTCGTCGGTCGGCAGCGTAGCGGCGAACAAGGCCAAGGCAGCCGAAGCCGAGCAGGGCAAGACGCCGGACGCGAGCAAGCCGAAGACGGCGGAAGCCGAACCGAAGGCTCCGCTGCGTACCGTCGCTGTGGTGACGCCGCCGCGAAAGACCTATGCGCGCGCCATCCGCATTTCCGGGCTGACCGAAGCCGACAAGCGCGCGGTGCTGGCAACCCGCGTCGCCGGCGTCATCGACAAGCTGCCGGTCAAGCAGGGCGACCACGTCAAGACCGGCGACCTGGTGCTGATGCTCGCCGCCGAGGAAAAGATCTCGATGGTCGACAACGCCAAGCAGCTTGTGGCGCAGCGCAAGGCCGAACTCGACGCCGCCGAGCGTCTGGCCAAGACAGGCAATTTGCCGAAGCTGCAGCTCGACACCGCCCGCTCCAACCTGACCCAGGCGCAATCCCAGCTGGACACCGCACAGGCCGAGCTCGACCGCAACGAAGTGAAGGCGCCGTTCGACGGCGTCATCGACCGGGTGCCGGTGGAACTCGGCAGCTCCGTCATGCAGGGCGGCGAGGTGGCGACGATCCTCAAGCTCGACCCGGTGATCGCGCGCGGCGAAATCAGCGAGCGCGACCTCGGCTATCTCAAGATCGGCGACAAGGCCAGCGTTCGGCTGGTCAGCGGCCAGACCGTCGAAGGCACCGTGCGCTATATCAGCCGCGACGCCTCGTCGGCGACCCGCACCTTCCGTGTCGAGATTGCCATCCCCAATGCCGATGGCTCGGTGCCGGCCGGCATGACGGCCGAAATCCGGCTCAGCGCGCTGCCGACCGACGCGGTGCTTTTGCCGCGCTCGGTGGTGACGCTCGGCGACAAGGGCGACCTCGGCATCCGCGCCGTCGGAAAGGACAACAAGGTGGCGTTCTTCCCGATCGATCTGGTCGACGATACGCCGACCGGTCTCGTGCTTGGCGGCATCCCGGCCGATGCGCGCATCATCGTTGCCGGCCAGGAACTGGTGAAGGAAGGCGACGAGGTCCATCCGGTCGAGGCCGATCAGGCGACCATCAAAAAACTGATCGGCGAAGCCACCGCCGGGACGCAGTAGCGCATGGGCGCCGGCGCCGGGCCTTGTCCGGCGACAGCATGTCCGTTCGCCACTCCCGAAAGCAACAGCAGGCATAAGTCATGGATATCGTCAGACTCGCAATCAACAATGCCCGCCTGACCATCTCGGTCCTGGTCTTCCTGCTGATTGCAGGCTGGGTCGCCTATCAGTCGACACCGAAGGAAGCGGAACCCGATGTTCCGATTCCGATGATGTATGTCAGCCTGATCTATCAAGGCATTTCGCCGGAGGATTCCGAGCGTCTTCTGCTGCGGCCGATGGAAAGCAAGTTGAAAAGCCTGAAGGGCCTCAAGGAGATGCGCTCGGCCGCCTTCCAGGGCGGCGGCTACGTTCTGGTCGAGTTCCAGCCGCAGACGAACCTGGCGACGGCACTGCAGGACACACGCTCCAAGGTGCAGGACGGCAAGGCCGACCTGCCGCAGGCGGCCGAGGAGCCTGTCGTCACGGAGGTCAACATTTCCGAATTCCCGGTGCTCGTCGTCACGCTGTCCGGCGAATTGCCCGAACGCGTGCTGGCTGCCGCGGCGCGCGAACTGCGTGATCGCATCGAGGAAGTGCCCGGCGTGCTCGAAGGCTCGTTGCAGGGCTCGCGCGACGATCTGGTCGAGGTCGTCATCGATCCGATGAAGCTGTCGTCCTATGGCCTGCAGCTCGACCAGCTGATCGGCGCGGTCGGTGCTTCCAACAGCCTGGTCGCCGCCGGCAACATTGAGGGCTCGGAAGGCAAATATGCCGTCAAGGTGCCGTCGCTGATCGAGACACCCGAGGATGTGGCGGCACTTCCCGTGGTCGCCGGGCCCAATGCCGTGGTGCAGGCCAAGGACATCGCGACGATACGCTCGACCTTCGCCGACGCGACGACAATCACGCGCCTCAACGGCAAGCCGGCCATCGCCATCGAAGTCAAAAAGCGCATCGGCGCCAATCTGATCGATACGCTGACCAAGGTCAGGGAGGTGTCGGATGCCTTCGTCAAGACCATGCCCGAGGGCATGCACGTCACCTACACGCAGGACAAGTCGGTCTTCGTCAACCAGCTGCTGGGGGACTTGCAGAACCATGTGATGATCGCCGTCATCCTGGTGTTCATCGTCATCCTCTACGCGCTGTCCGGCCGTGCCTCGCTGCTGATTGGCCTGGCCATTCCGTCGTCCTTCCTAATCGGTATCCTGCTGCTTGCCATGATGGGCTACACGATCAACATGATCGTGCTGTTCAGCCTCATCCTGGCGGTCGGCATGCTGGTCGACGACGCCATCATTGTCACCGAGTTCGCCGAACGAAGGATGAGCGAAGGCATGCCGAAGCAGGAAGCCTTCGCGCTTGCCGCCAAGCGCATGGCCGGCCCGGTCATCGCCGCGACGATGACGCGTATCGCCGCCTTCTCGCCGCTGTTGTTCTGGCCCGGCATCATCGGCGATTTCATGAAGTACATGCCGATCACGCTGATCGTCACGCTGTCGGCCTCGATGCTCTATGCGCTGGTCTTCGCGCCGACGCTGGGCGCTATATTCGCCAAGGCGCCGCAGCATCACGAGGATGGCAATCGCGACGGCTGGTACATGGCTGTCGTCAAGCAGGCGGTGCGCTTTCCCATCACCGTGATGGTGCTCACCGTCGTCTTGCTGACCGGTATTTTCGTTGGCTATTCAAAGTACGGTGCCGGCGTCGAGTTTTTCCCGAGCGTCGAACCTGACTACGGCCTGCTTTACGTGCATGCCCGCGGCAACCTTTCGCTGGCCGAAATGGATACGGCGACCAAGATCGCCGAGAGCCGATTGCTCGGGTGGCCTGGCGTGAAGTCGGTCTACACCCGCGTCGGCAAGACGCAGGGCGGCGGCCAGGACGTGCCCGAGGACGTCGTCGGCGTCATCCAGTACGAATTCATCGACTGGCGCGAACGCAAGTCCGCCAACCAGATCCTAAGCGATCTGCGCGGCGTGATGGCCGGCATTCCCGGGGTCGACGTGGAGGTGCGCGTGCCGGAAGCCGGTCCGCCGACCGGCAAACCGATCCAGATCAGGCTATCGGCCGTCGATCCAGCCGGCCTCGACGACAAGGCGCGCGCCGTCGCGGCGCGTATCGCCAAGGTGCCGGGCGTCATCGATATTTCCGATGGCCTGCCGCCGCCCGGCGTCGACTGGGCTCTCGAGGTCGACCGCGCCAAGGCCGCGCAATACGGCATCAGCCCGACTTCGGTCGGCACCGTGGTGCAGCTGGTGACGAACGGACTGAAGCTCTCCGAATACCGGCCTGCTGGTGCCGATGACGCCGTCGACATCCGCCTGCGTCTTCCGGAAGACCGGCGCACGCTGTCGACGCTGGACGAGCTCAGGGTGCAGACCTCGCAAGGGTCGGTGCCGATCTCAAACTTCGTCGTGCGCAAACCCGAGCCGACGGTCGGCATCCTCAACCGCATCGACGGTGCCCGAACCGTGGTGGTGCAGGCCAATGTTGCCGCCGGCCAACAGGTCGCGGCAGTCCAGCAGCAGGTCACTCAGGCCGTCACCGATATGAATCTGGGCAGCGGAATACGCTGGAAGCTCGCCGGATCGAACGAGGACAGCGCGGAAGCCAGCGCCTTCCTCAGCAAGGCCTTCGGCGCGGCGATCTTCCTGATCTTCTTGGTGCTGCTGGCGCAGTTCAACAAGTTCACCAGCGTATGGCTGGTGCTGTCCTGCGTGGTCATGGCGACAATCGGCGTGTTCCTTGGACTGCTGATCACGGGCGAGACGTTCGGCATCGTCATGTCGGGCATTGGCGTCATCGCGCTGGCCGGCGTGGTGGTGAACAACAACATCGTGTTGATCGACACCTACGACCGGTTGCGTGAGGAGGGCTGGGACAAGATGGACGCGGTGCTGCAGACCTGCCGCGAGCGTGCGCGACCGGTTGTGCTGACGGCGGTGTCGGCGATTCTCGGCGTGCTGCCGATCGCCTTCGGCCTTGGGCTCGAAATCTTCCATCACGAGACGACGATCAATGCGCCGTCGACGCAATGGTGGATTTCGCTGTCCTCCGCGATCGTCTTCGGCCTGTCCTTCGCCACCATTCTCACGCTGGTTGTGACGCCGTCGATGCTGATGGTGTTCACCCGCGCCAAGGTCAAGCCCGGCGCGCGACGCGGCTTAATCAGCCGTCTCTTCCGGCGCGGCCAGGGCGAGATATCGTCCCAAGGGCCTCTGGCAGATGTCGGCGCCGAGCCGGCAGTCAGCTTTCCGAAGGCGGCGGAATAGAGCATTTCGCAGGCCAAGCAACAAAGGCCGTCCGGGAACAACCGGGCGGCCTTTTGCATTGTTCCCTCGAATGCAACCAGACGGCGAGGGCTCAAAATGACGATCAGCACACTTCTCGTTATCATCCTGATCCTGATCCTGATCGGCGCTGTGCCGGCATGGCCGCATTCGCGCTCCTGGGGCTACGGACCATCGGGCATTGTCGGCGTCATACTGGTCGTGGTGCTGATCCTGCTTGTGCTGGGCAGGATCTGACCGGCAACGATCCGCCGCCGGACCCTTACTGGGCGCAGCTGTTCTCACCTGCCAGCAAGCTCGATCAGGCGGCCTGGCGACGGGCGGGCGCGACGGCGATGCCGATATCCTGCAAGGCTTTGTTCACCGCCTGATCGAGCGGCGTATGCGGGATTTCGCCGATGATGCCTGCCAGCCGCGTCGAGATCAGCCGGTGCGGCTCGAAGCGCAGGTATGACATCGAGACGATCTCGCGCCACATCGCCACGAACGGGCTGCCGGCGCGCAGCACCCACCAAGGCATGGAAGTCATCTTGAGTTGATGGCCGACGGCGTTCTCGGCGGCCACCTTGATCTCGAGATCGGTGACGGCATGGCCCGGAAAGCTCAGCGCCTCATAGAAGCCGAGCTTGTCGAGATTGCGGGCCAGCGCGACGAAACCGACGGCGAAATCCGGCAAATAGGCCCATTCATGCACGAGGTCGGCCGGACCGGGCGCGGTGTAGATGCCCTTGTTGATCTTGGCGGCGACGATCAGGTCAAACCAGGAGCCGCTGCCGGTGCCGCCGAAGAAATCGCCGGCCCGCAGAACAATGGTGCGCACCCGTCTGGCCTCGGCCTCACGGCGGAACAGATCCTCCATGGCACAGCGGATGCGGCCCTTCTCGGTCGTCGGATGGAACGGCGTGTCTTCCGATATCACCGCCGGCATAGGCGAGCCGTAATTGTAGACGGTGCCGGGGAAGAGATGCTGCGCATCGTTGGCATGGCAGGCGGCCATGACATTTTCGGCCATTGGCAGGCATTTGCCCCAGTCGGTGTAGATCGGGTTGAGGCCGTTGAAGATGATGTCGACGCCCTCGGTGGCCTGGATCAGCGATTGACGGTCCAGCGCATCGCCGGCAACCGCCGTGGCGCCCTCAAGCTCGGCCGGCACCATGCCGGTACGGGTGACGGCGCGGACGTCGAAGCCGGCGTCGATGAAGGCCTTGGCAACCACGCGACCGAGCCGGCCATTGGCGCCGAGAATTGCGATCTTGGTCATTCTTCGTCTCCTTATTTGTTTTCAAGTGCGGGGTTTGCCTAGAAGCGACGGGACGAGCCCGCCGCTTCTGGATTTTCGAGGGCCGCCGTTCAGCGGCTGCCGAAGAGGTCGCGGTTGCTGCCCTGGACGGCTGGCTTCTGATTGGTCGCCTCGGATTTGCTGATCGACGTGGTGGTCACATTGTCGGTGGTGACGACGGTTGGCTGGCTGGCATTGTCCGAGCCGAACTTGTCGCTGCCGGCGAAAGCCGTGTTGGCGGCGATGAAGAGGGCGGCGGTTGCGAGTGCGATCTTGGTCATTTGGATTGCTCCTGGTTGGTTGTTGCAGTCCGTGTTTGCAGGGTGAATGTGATTGCTTCATCGATGAATTAAAATTGACTATGAATGCAGTTTTGATATTCATTATTGAATGAGGGACATTGACTGGAACCTAATCAAGAGCTTTGTCACCGTGGCGGAAACCGGCAGCCTGTCGGCCGCAGCGCGGAAGCTGTCGGCAAGCCAGCCGACGCTTGGCCGTCACATCGGGGAGTTGGAACAGGCGCTCGGCGTCACGCTTTTCCGGCGCGGGCGAAGCGGCTATGCGCTGACCGAAGCGGGAGCCACGCTGTTCGAGCGCGGCAAGACGGTGAGCGAGCAGGCAAGCGCCTTTTCACGGCTCGCTCTGGGTTCGGTCGAGGCGATCGAAGGCACGGTGCGCATCGCGGCCAGTGAGGTGGTCGCGGCCTATGTGCTGCCCGACATGATGGCGCGGCTCGGCGTCAACGAGCCCGGCATCGAGGTCGAGATCGTTGCCTCGAACCAGGTCGAGAACCTGCTGCGCCGGGATGCTGACATTGCCATCCGCATGGTCAAGCCGGCGCAGAACGAACTGGTGGCGCGCAAGGTCTGCGATATCGGACTCTGCGCCTGTGCAGCCATATCCTACCTCGATAGGCGCGGGCGCCCGCTGGGACCGGCCGACCTCGTCAATCACGCCCTGATCGGCTTCGATCGCAGCGACGAGATGATCCGGGCCTTTTCCCAGTATGGCATCCCGGTCACCCGAAACAGCTTTCGTTTCAGGGCCGACAATCAGATCGTGCTTTGGGAAGCGGTGCGGGCGGGAAACGGCATTGGTCTTGGCCAGGAGCCGCTGGCAGACCGCGATCCGCTGGTGGAAAGGGTGTTGCCCGGCCTGCCCTTGCCTGCCCTGCCGGTATGGCTGGCCATGCATCGCGACGTGCGCACCAGCGTGCGCATCCGCCGCGTGGCTGATTTTCTCCACGAGGAATTGAAGCACTATTCGGCAGGGGCGGCATCCGGAGCGAATTCGGCGCGGTGAGCCAAACCGGCCATCAGCAAGACGACGATCAGCAGAGCCGACATGGCGATGAAGATCGGGCCGAAGCTGGAATGCTCGGCGACGAAGCCGATCGCCGACGGCGCCACCAGAATACCGGAATAGCCCATGGTGGTGACGACGCTCATGCCGGTGCCCGACGACATGCCCTCCTGGTTGCCGCCGGCGGAAAAGATGATCGGCACCATGTTGGCGATGCCGAAGCCGCAAAGCGCAAAGGCTGATATGGCGAGCCAAGGCGAAGGTGACAGGCCGGCGATCAGCATGCCGGCGGCCGCGACGATGGCCGAGCCGCGCAGTGTCATCACCGCGCCGAAGCGGTTGCGGACGCCATCGCCGAAAAAGCGCATGATCGCCATGACGCCGGAGAAGGCGGCATAGGCAAGACCGGCGACGGCGAGGTCGGCGCCGAGTTCCTGCCGCAGATACAGCGCCGCCCAATCGAGCACCGCGCCCTCTGAAATCATCGTCAACAGGGCCATCAGGCCGATGAGGTAGACCAATGGGTTTGCCGGCAGAGCGAATTTATGATGCTCGACCGCCTGCGGCTTGTTTTCGGCCACGATGTGGGGCACCGCCGCCGCGATTGCCGCGAAGGCAAGCACGGTCACCACCGCGGCATGGGCGAGGTGGCCATAGGTCTGGATGGCGAAGCCGCCGAGGGCGCCGCCGGCGAACCCGCCGAGGCTCCAGAATCCGTGCGAGGAGGACATGATGGCGCGCCCCAGCCGCCGTTCCACCACCACCGCATTGGCATTCATGGCGACATCCATGCCGCCGATGGAGCCGCCGAATATGAACATGGCGATGGCCGCCAGCGGCACGTCGGGTGCCAGCGCCACGACCAGCAGGCCGAGGCTGCCGCACAGGCCGAACCAGCGCAGCACGGTGCGCGAGCCGTGTTTGGAGATCAGGTGGCCGCACCATGTCATGGCGGTGACCGCGCCGGCGCCGAACAAAAGGATCAGCAGGCCGAGCGTGAATTTCGAGATGTCCAGCCGGGTCAGGAAGACAGGAATCTGCGGCGCCCAGCTGCCGGTCAGGAAACCATTGGCGAGGAAAATGGCCGCCACGGCCCATCGCCCACGAATGGCAGTCTGCATGGCGTTCGAAGCGTTCATGGCACGAATCCGGTCAGAAAATGGCTTTGCGCGGCAAATTAGATCGATTCAATTTTCAGTCAAGCGCTGTTGTGGGAAAGCATTTGGGCTAAACGGGCTCAGTGATCCTTGGGGCGCCGTGCTTCGAATTCCGCCTTCTTGGCGTCCGAAGCCTCTATCTGGTTGAGCGCCTGCCATTGCGCATAGGGCATGCCGTAGACGATCTCGCGCGATTGCTCTTTGCCGAGATCGACGCCTTCGGCATTGGCTGCTTCGCGGTACCAGTTCGACAGGCAGTTGCGGCAGAAGCCGGCGAGGTTCATCAGATCGATGTTCTGCACGTCGCCCCGTTCACGCAAATGCTCGACCAGTCGCCGAAAGGCGGCGGCCTCGAAGTCGCGCTTCTGTTCGTCGCTGAGTTCGGTCATCGAAACCTCCGTCATAGCGGCCCGGTGCGCGAGCCGAACATCTTTACCGCATGTATATCGGGACGGCGGTCGATCGCGTCAACGATCGGTGCGAGCCGCCCGGCCCAGGCGACAATGCCCTTCTGGTCCGCTATCAGATCCTGGCGGATTTCGATCAGCGCGTGGGCATAGCCATTGACGATGGCGTGCCTGAACATGGTGTCGCCGCGCAACGCGCCATCATACGGTTCGTTGTCGCCAACCACGAGTTGTTTGTCCTCAGCCAGCATATCGATCAGCGGTTGCGCCACCCGGTCGTCCTTGTCCCACAGGATACCGACATGCCACGGACGTTGCTTGCCCTGCATGGCAGGGGTGAAGGAATGCACCGAGAAGATGAAAGGCGCTTGCCCTGAAGCCTGCGCGACTGACGCAATCATGGCGCCGACCGCGTCGTGATAAGGGCGGTAGAAGCGATCGAGCCGCCTTTCGCGTTCCTCCTGCGCCAGGGGATAATTTCCGGGAATGATGGTGCCGTCGTAAAGCTGGCGAATGAGTGTTGGATCGTCCTCGCCTCGGTTGGGGTCGATCAGCAGCCGCGAGAAATTGGCGAGCACCGCCGGCGCATTGAGCAGGGCCGCCAGTTCGCGCGTCACCGCTTCGACGCCAATGTCATAGGCGATATGGCGGTCGAATTCGGCCGGGGCCAGCCCCAGGCTGCCATATTCTTCCGGCAGGTCGCGGCGGGCATGATCGGCCAGAAGCACGATGCCTCGCTTGCGGTCGCCCTCGACAATGTCGAAGGGCGCGAAAACTGTGGATCGGGTCATTGGCGGAAAAATGGTCGTTCGCTGGCCTTCGGGGAGGATGCTATCGTCATTCCACGAAGACGACCTGTGCGCAATGCCGTTGTTTAGCCAAGGTTTCCCGGGAAATCTTGCACGGGGCGACGGTCGTGCGCCGGGAGCCTTCCTAAATCGATTGGAATCGGTCAAAACGGCGCGTTGACATGCGCCCGGACTTTTCCGAAAAGGGGCGCAGAGAGATGCTGATGTGGTTCTTGAGGGGTTTTAGGATGGGTTCCCACGGCGGGCAGCGCGCGCGCTTTGCCTTAGCCATGCCGCTCCTGACGCTCGCCGTGGGACTGTCAGCGATGGTCACAGCTTCACCGGCGCGCGCCGACTTCCGCGTCTGCAACGCCACGCAGAACCTGGTCGGCGTCGGAATCGGCTATCGGGCCAAGGCCGGCTGGATCACCGAGGGCTGGTGGCACATCGAGGGATCGAGCTGCAAGACGTTGATCGAAGGGCCGCTGTCATCAAGGTTTTACTATCTTTATGCAGAAGACGCCGAGCGCGGTGGACGCTGGGACGGCCCGATCAACATGTGCGTGGCTGAAAAAGAGTTCAAGATTGCCGGCGTAAGCGACTGCGTCGCCAGGGGCTTCCAGCGCGCCGGATTCCAGGAATATGACACGGGCGAGCAGGCAAGCTGGATGGTCCAGCTCACCGACGAGCCCGCAACGGGAGGCGCTCCAGCCGCCCCGGGAACGAATAGTCAATGAGACGTAGCCGCAAGGTCAAGATCCTAGCCACAATCGGTCCGGCATCTTCCTCCGAGGAGATGCTGAAAAAGCTGTTCGAAGCCGGCGCCGATGTGTTCCGCATCAATATGAGCCATACCGATCATGAGCTGATGCGCACGCTGGTCGCCCGCATCCGCGCGGTCGAGGAAAAAGTTGGCAGGCCGATCGGCATCCTGGCCGACCTGCAGGGCCCGAAGCTGCGCGTCGGCAAGTTCGCCAATGGCAAGGAAGTCTTGACGCTGGGCCAGACCTTCACGCTCGACGACAATCCCGAGCCCGGCACCTCGACAAGGGTCTACCTGCCGCATCCTGAAATCCTGAGCTCGGTCGAGGCTGGCCATCGCCTCCTGATCGACGACGGCAAGCTCGAACTGAAGGCGGTAAAGAGCGACGGCAAGTCGATCGTCTGCACCGTTATTGCCGGCACCACCATTTCCGACAAGAAGGGCGTCAGCCTGCCAGATACCGACCTGCCGGTCGGCGCGCTGACCGAGAAGGACCGCAAGGACCTCGACGCGGTGCTCGCCACGGGCGTCGACTGGGTCGCGCTGTCCTTCGTGCAGCGGCCGGAAGATCTGGCCGAGGCGCGCAAGATCGCCCGTGGCCGGGCGCTGATCATGGCCAAGATCGAAAAACCGCAGGCCGTGGCCCGGCTGGCCGAGATCATCGAACTGTCCGACGCGCTGATGGTCGCCCGCGGCGATCTCGGCGTCGAAATGCCGTTGGAGGCGGTGCCCGGCATCCAGAAGCAGATCACGCGCGCCGCGCGCCGTGCCGGCAAGCCGGTGGTGGTCGCCACGCAGATGCTGGAATCGATGATCACCGCCCCTGTGCCGACCCGCGCCGAAGTGTCCGACGTTTCGATCGCCGTCTTCGAAGGCGCCGACGCGATCATGCTGTCGGCGGAATCGGCGGCGGGCGCCTATCCGGTCGAAGCGGTGGCGATGATGAACCGCATCGCCGCCAAGGTCGAAACCGATCCGACGTATGCCGGCATCATCAACGCACAGCGTTCGGAGCCGGAAGCGACCGGCGCCGATGCCATTTCGCTGGCCGCCCGCGAGATCGCCGAGACGCTGAAACTGTCGGCGATCATCACCTACACGGCATCGGGCACCACCGGCCTGCGCGCCGCGCGCGAGCGTCCGCAGGTGCCGATCATCGCGCTGTCGCCGATCCTCAACACGGCGCGACGGCTGTCGCTTTTGTGGGGCACGCATTGCGTCGTCTCGCCCGATGCCACCGATCTCGACGACATGGTCAACCGCGCCTGCCGCATCGCGCTGGAAGAAGACTTCGGCAAGCCGGGCGACCGGGTCATCATCACCGCAGGCGTGCCGCTGCGGACTCCGGGATCGACCAACATGCTGCGCATCGCCTATGTCGGATCGGAAACAGCCGGCCGGTAGTCGGCCGCCAGCGTCGTTGCAGTCCCCAGCGCTCTTACCGCGGCTTCCGCGTGGTTTCTTCGCTGGAGGAACCGTCGCGCGCGAGGAATGGGGTCATGCAGATATTGATTTGGGCCGAGCATCTTTCGCCGGTTGAGTTCGGTCTTATCGAGCAGATCGAAATCCACTTTCGCAATCGTGCAACGCCATCCGGCGTTGCGCGAAGCCCAGCTTCTTTCATGGTGTTCGAGCAACCGCTCTCGGGCGCAATAGCCATGATAGTCGAAAGCGATCAGGCCGTTCGTCACATAGATATGGTTTCCTGAAAAACCTTCGTCAGGAATGATCCGTTCGCCGTAAAATCCCTCCAAAGGCGGATGCTTGAGGAAGGTGCCGGCGAGAATGGCGCATGCGCCGTGACCGAAAAAGATGCGATCCGGCAGCGCCCATCGCTTTTCCGGATTTCTCTTTATGCCGTGTTTCAGGAGGTACATGCCGCTGTGATCCCAATGGCGGGCTGCGATGGCCGTTTTCGGTTGGCACGGATCAGGTCGGCGCGAGCTCCGCCTCAGGTTCTTTGATGTCGGCGCATTTGCCCGTGCCATATGTGTCGCCGGCAATCCGTGCCTCCACCGTCCTGGCGATTGCTTCCAGATCGATATCCTTGCCGCCGACTTTCTCGATGGCGCCGACGACGAGGTCGGATGCGATCCAGTCTGGCTTATGGCCGAGATTATGCACCCAGACGAGCTCGGCACCCAGGATGTCGCGCACCAGGCCGACGGAGTGGATCCGGGCATAGACAACCTTGTCGCGGTCGCCGGAGATGACCACGGTCGGGGCTGTGATCTCTTTGTAGTGCGGTGCGGCGCCGAGCGCATAGCGATAGAGGCCGGCAACGTCGGTGGCGTTGGCGCGAAAGGCCGACGGCCGCAGCACCAGCGGGATCGAGGTTGCGGCGAGATAATCGTCCGGCACCTTGTTGGGGGAGAAGACGCAGGTCGTGGCGTCCGCCATCCACAGCGATCCGGCCGGGTAGGTCAGCGTCTCGGAGAACAGCCGGCCGATCACCGGAATGGTGGTCAGGTCGTAGTACCAGGACGTCGCGCCGCCCGGCCAGGGATGGGTCGCCGGCGCCAGGAAGACCAGCCCGAGCGTCTTGTCCGCATGCTCGCGGCCGAAAGCCGCCGTCACCACGCCGCCGAAGGAATGGCCGACGATGATTGCCTTCTTGATGCCGAGACGGTCCATCAGGGCGGCGATGGTTGCGGCTTGCGCCGATGGGTCCTCATTGTTGCCTGGACCGCGGCCGGACCAGCCAAAACCAGGCCGGTCGAAGAACAGCATTTCGGCGCGGCCTTCAAGCAGCGGCCTGAGTGGCAGCATCTGGTCTTTCAAATTGGCGCTGGCGCCATGGATGAAGACGATCGGCGGCAGATCCGCACTGGCTGAGGCGGGGAGGTGGACGTAGTGGATGCGGGCACCGTCGATGTCGGCGAACGCCCCGACCGAAGGACCGCGGCGCTCGATCAGCCACGAGCCGGCGCGGGTGACGCCGACCAGGGCAAGGACAAGCGCCATCAGGAAGGCGAGCGCGGCATAGATCAGGTTCATGCTGGGATATACGGGGATGGAGGGGGATAAGTTGTGGGGTAGGGCAGTAGGGCTGGCTCCAGCGCCAGCGCCTAATGGCTATTTCCTGATCTATCAAATGCCTTCGCCGGCAAGCTCTTCCGACAGGGTCGCGACCTGGTTCTGGGCGCTGCGCATCATCGGGTAGATGGCCAGCACCTTCTGCCAGGCCTCGAGCGCCGATTGCTTGTGGCCGGTCTCGGCCATGATCTGGGCCAGGCCCGACAGCGCGCCAAAATGGCGTGGCTCGAGCTGCAGCGTGCGGTCGATGTCGGCCATCGACTTGCCGTAGTTCTTCATCATGAAATGCACGGTGGCGCGACGGTTCCAGCCTTCGGCGTAGCTAGGCTGCAAGGTCACCACCTGGTCCAGGAAATCGAGCGCGACGTCGAATTTCTGATCATTCATCGCTTTTTGCGACCACTGCATCATCAGGTCGATCGAGGCGCTGCCGGACTGGAACCATTCGTTCCAGATGCTGCCGGCGATGCGCTCGGCGGCCTTTTCGTTGCGCTCGCGCTTCAGGTCGGAGAACAACTTGTCGAGCCGGGCCTGTTTCGTCATCGGCGTGGCCGGAGTGTCCGGAGCCGCTGGCTGGGCATCGGCGGGCGCCGGCTGACCATCCGCGGCCGCCACCGCGATCGGCCGATCACCGGCTTGGGCCGGCAGGGGGATGACGCCGGAAACCAGCAAAGTCGTCAAGAATACAAAAAGAATCCGCATCGCCCGAGTTTAATCCCGGGCGGCGGAACATCAAAGTGATTTTAGCGTGGGAAGGTCGGCTGGCCGACAAGCATCAGTGGGCGGAGACGAAAAAGCCTCCGGCCGAAAACTCAACCCTGGCGCGCCTTGTAGCGCGGGGCGGTCTTGTTGATGATGTAAACGCGGCCCTTGCGGCGAACCAGCTGGTTGTCGCGGTGACGCGCCTTCAACGCCTTGAGCGAATTCTTGATCTTCATGGTCTTGCCTGTCGGTCTGGACCCGGTTCGGGGTCGAATTTTTAAGGCGCGCCAGAAGACGCGCCTTTTGAACGGTGGGTGGCTCATAAACGAGGAGACTTGCCCATGTCAACCGTAAGTCAACCGCAAGCGCGCTCCGCGTCCCGATATCATCAAATATCCGCCATGTCGGCCCCGTGGCATTGCGCGGCCATGAGCCGGCTGGGATGATGTCGTCCATCGCAAGCGATTTGGGAACGACCATGCGCCGAATATTCCTCTCCTCCTGCCTCGTCATCCTGGCGGCGAGCTCGGCTGCCCGAGGGCAAGAATGCGACCGCTCCGACGACAGCCAGCAGATGATGAATATCTGTGCCGGCGAGGACTATCAGGCGGCCGACGCCAGGCTCAATGCGGCCTACCAGGCGCTGATTGGCTCCGATGATGCCGATGGCAAGAGATTGCTTCAGGTGGCACAACGCGCCTGGATCAGCTTCCGGGCTGCCGAATGCGCGCATAACACCGCCGCCAGCCAGGGCGGGTCCATCCATGCGATGGAGGTCTCGCAATGCCTGACCAGGCTGACCAATGATCGCATCAAGCAGCTCGCCGCCTCCGCCAATTGCGAGGAAGGCGATGCAAGTTGCGCCAGCCCCGACGCGGACAGCGACGAGGTGCAATAGGCGTGTCTGGTATCAGCCGCGGCGGCTGATGCGGGTGAAATGACCCATCTTGCGACCGGGCCGGGCCTCGGCCTTGCCGTAGAGGTGCAGCATCAGGTCGGGCTCGGCGAGCAAGGCGGGAACGCGCAGCACGTCGTCGCCGATCAGGTTCTCCATCACGCAATCGGAATGACGGTTCGAGCTTCCCAATGGCAGGCCGGCAATGGCGCGGATATGCTGCTCGAACTGCGAAACGATGCAGGCGGCTTCGGTCCAATGGCCGGAATTGTGGACGCGGGGCGCGATCTCGTTGGCCAGCAGGGAGCCGTCGGCCGGTACGAAGAACTCGACACCGATGACGCCGACATAGTCGAGCGCCGACAGGATTTTCGTCGCCGCGTCTTTCGCGTCCCGCGCGGTCGCCGGCGCAACGCCGGCCGGCAAGGTCGATGTGTGCAGAATACCGTCGCGGTGCACATTCCAGGCTGGATCGTAGGCGGCGACAGTGCCGTCCAGCCCTCGCGCGGCGATGACGGAAATCTCGCGCTCGAACTGCACGAAGCTTTCCAGGATCAGCGGCACATTGCCCATCCCCTCGCAGGTGCCGGCGAAACCGCCGGCTTCCATGTTGCGGAAGACGCGCTGGCCCTTGCCGTCGTAACCCATTCGCCGCGTCTTCAGGATGCCGCTGCCGCCGAAGGCCTTCAGCGCCGCCGCCAGCTCGTCGTCGGTGTCGACTTGATGGAACGCGGCGGTGGCGATGCCGATGCCGTTGAGGAATGTCTTTTCGCTCACCCGGTCCTGCGCCACGTCAAGCGCCCGCGGCGGCGGATAGACCGGCACTTTGGCGGCAAGCGCGGTTGCGGCGGCGACCGGCACGTTCTCGAACTCGTAGGTGACGACGGCGCTTGCAGCCGCCAGTTCGGCAAGTGCTGCCGGATCGTCATAGGCGGCCGTAATCTGCCGGTTGGCGACCTGTGCCGCCGGGCAATCCGGTTGAGGCTCCAGCACGATGGTGCGATAGCCGAGCCGGGCGGCGGCCATTGCCAGCATGCGGCCAAGCTGGCCGCCGCCAATGATGCCGATGGTCGATCCGGCGGGCAGGCTCACGGCGTATCCGTCGGTTCGGCCGCGACCTTGGCGGTCTGCGAGGCGCGCCAGGCATCGAGGCGCTGGGCAAGCTTGTCGTCGTTGAGCGCCAGCACGGCGGCGGCCAGCAGGGCGGCGTTGGCCGCACCAGCCTTGCCGATGGCCAGCGTTCCCACAGGAATGCCGGCCGGCATCTGGACGATCGAGAGCAGCGAATCCTGGCCCGACAGCGCCTTCGATTCCACCGGCACGCCGAACACCGGCAGTGGTGTCATCGCCGCCGTCATGCCGGGCAGATGCGCGGCACCGCCGGCGCCGGCGATGATGACCTTGTAGCCGGCGGCCTTGGCGCCTTTGGCGAATTCGTAAAGCCGGTCGGGCGTGCGGTGCGCCGAGATGATCAGCCGTTTGTGGGGCACACCAAGCGCCTCCAGCGTCTCCGCTGCCTGGCGCATCGTCGCCCAATCGGATTGGCTGCCCATGATGATGGCGACGTCGGCGCGTTGATCGTCCAAGCTTCTGCTCCCCGGCGACAAAGGCGCGCCTTAGCGGAATTCGCGCGGGGCCGCAAGGATTTCAGGCCATCGGCGAGATGCCGACGGCCATATTCCGGCTCATGCCGCCGCCTTGCGGAAGCGAGCGACGAAGTCGTCGAGCTCGGGGCGCTCCATGTCGGAGATCGCCCAATAGGAGAAGGCGCCGTCGCTCCAGTGCACCATCGAAAAGCCGCCGGAGGAAAGATCGTCCGGCTGGGTGGTCTTGCCGCCCTGCTGCGGTTCGGCGACCAGGGTGATCAGGTGCTCGCGGTGGCGGTAGACCAGTGCCGGTACCGGCCGGCCCGATATCACCTCGACCCGGCCGCCGATAAGAGCGAAACCCTCCTGGGCAAGATCCGGCGCCGGCGGCGAGACGCCGATGCGGGCGTCCAGCCACGGTTTGACCGTATGGCGGTCGGAGGAGACGATGTCGATCGGGCTCGCGGCGAGCAGGCTGCGGCGATGGCCGCTGGCGACGGCCGCGGCCAAGCCGTCTTCGGCGCCGTTGAACATTACCCATTGCGTTGCGCCGCTGGCCAGCACCGCGCTGATCATGATCGATGCCGCCATGGCGCGCCAGTCGAACGAGCCGAAGCGGCTTGCCCTCGGCGATCTCCGCGCCAGCGAAGGACGCGTCCCGGCTTCACGCCGCTGGCCGACGCCAGCGCCGGCAATCAAGCCCGGCAGCGCCGACGGCGTGCCGCGCTGCGGCTCTGCTGCCTCGGCTGTCGCCGGCTGCTCGGTGCTGGCCATGCCGATCGCCGCGATGCGGGCCCGAAAGGCGTCGCTCACGTCGGGGCGCGGCAAGCGGCTGACCGCGCCTCGCAAGGCAAGGATGCGGGCATGTTCGGCGGCAAGCCGGGGATCGGCGGCGATGCGACGCTCCACCGCAAGGGCCGCCGCCGCATCAAGCTCGCCATCAACAAGGGCGTGGATCATCAGTCTGACACCTTCGGGATCATTGGGCAGTCCATCGTCATGGCCGGTCATGGCGCTCTCCCCAGTTCGGACGCCAGCAGGCCGCGGGCGCGGGCCAGCCTGGACATCACCGTACCCATCGGCACGTCGAGCATGGCCGCTATCTCGCGATAGCTGAGGCCGTTGATGTCGCGCAGCACCAGCGTTTCGCGAAACGGCTGCGGCAGGGCAGCGATCGCAGCCTCCAGTGCCGCCGTGTCGGCCCTGGCGATCAGGCTCGCTTCCGGACCATCCTCGTCCGGCAGGCTGGTGCCATGGGCGGCCGCCATGTCGTCGAGATCGCCGAGGTCGCCGACGGCCATCATGCCGCGCGGCCGGTTGCGCGCCATCCAGGTGTAGGAGGTGTTGCGCACGATGGTGAGCAGCCAGGCACGCGCATTGCCGCCGGCGTAGCCTGATATGCCGGCATGCGCCTTGATGCAGGCGTCCTGAACGACATCCTCGGCGTCGGCGGCATTGCCGGTCAGCCAGCGGGCAAGCGCCAGCGCGTCGCCGAGATGCGGCAGCACTACGTCGTTGAAACGCTCTGCCAGGGCCCTGTCGCTCAAAGCAGCACCATGATCCTCTCCGGAGCGGACAGGCCGTGCCGCCTCAAGATGCGACAGCGATTTTGCCTGGCTTGCAGGAGCAAAGCCCCCGGAAACGGGCAAAGTCGTCTGCCTTGCTGAAAGTGAATTCATCTGCGTCACCAGTGTCAAGCGCTATGAAAGGAGGGGCGCTATGAAAAGGAGGGGCGCCATGGAGAAGGGATTGATGACGATCATGCTCGGCAGCGCATGACGGCGGCTGACGCCGCAGCCGTGTTCGCTGTGCTCGCGATGATGGGGCATGCCAGTCTCCTCAACGCCAGCCGTGGCGTATGTCGAGGAGACTTGTTGAAGAGAGGATTTATTCCCGCGTGGGCAAATTCCGGCTGTTCACAGTCGCGTGATCAGCCGATGCCTTCGGCATGGTCGGTTTAGCGATCAATCCGGCCAGCGCAAGACGCCTGACGAATCCTTGCGGGCGACCTTCATCGCGTCGGCCGGGCGCTCCTTCGCCGTCAGCACGGCGCGCAGACGTTCGGCGACAATCTCCGCCTCGCCGGGGTGAAGGTTGCAGGGGTCGAGGAAGAAATGGCCGCGCTCGACCTCGTGGTTGCGCACGATGATCGGCGGCGAGCCGGCGGCAAGGGCCGAGGCAAGACCGGCGGCGGTGAAGCGGCTCTCCGGCGTGACGAATATCTGCAGCCGGTCGAGCGGATTGGCGGTGGGGTCGGGAATGATGATGGCGGCGATGCCGGGCAGTCCCTGCAGCGCGTCCTTCCACAGGTTCAGTGCTGCTTCCTCGCGCCGGCGGATGCCGGCATGGTCGCGCTTCTCCCAGGCTTCGAGTGCCGCCATGGTGCCGGCGATGCTTTCCTTGCCGACCTTCATGGCGCGCGCAACGCCGCGGTTCTGCAGATAGGCGGCCCGCACCAGATCCTTGCGGCCGGTGACGATGCCGCTGGTCGGCCCGCTCAGGAATTTATGGCCGCTGTAGATGACGACATCGGCGCCGCGCGCCAGAAAACCGCGCAGATCATACTCGGACGCGGCGTCGACGATCACCGGCACGCCCTTGGCGTGGCAGATATCGCAGAATTCCTCCAGCGACAGCATGCCGTATTGCACCGTGTGGTGGGCCACGACGTAGAGGGCCGCCGCCGTGCGCTCGTTGATCGCCTCGCTTACATGATAGTCCTGGGTCACGCTGACCGTGCCGGCGGGCACCACCCTGGCGCCGGCGACGCGGACCGACTGGTCGATCGGGGCGCCGTAATTGACGATGTGGCCGAGCTGGATGACGACCTCCGACTTGAGGTCGCCAGTGTCGTCGGGCAGGCGCTCGATGGCGAGCAGGCTGGTTCCGGTCATCGCACCGGCGATCGCCATGGTGATGCCGCTGGCGCAGCAGGCGGTGATGAAGCCGGCCTCGCCGCCGGTGAGGCGTGCGACGACCGTGCTCGCGGCGCGCTGCAGATCGTCCATTTCCACCCATTGCGAGGCCATTTCAGCCATGGCGGAGATCGCTTCCGGGACGATGATCGAGGCGCCGAGCGCGGTCATGGTGCCCGAGACGTTGATGATCGGCCGCAATCCCAGCCGTTCGCGGATGGTGGTGTTGGAGCCGGTGTCGGAAGAGGTTTTCATGTGAGCTAATCCCGTGGGTGGCAGGTCAGGCGGCGATCTCGACGACCGCTTCGATTTCGACGGTGATGTTTCCAGGCAGCGAGCCGACGCCGATCGCCGAGCGGGCATGGCCGCCGATCTTGTCGAAGACGTCGGCGAACAGGTCCGAGCAGCCATTGACCACCTTCGGATGGTCGCTGAAGGTCGGCGTCGCGTTGACGAAGCCGAGCAGCTTGACGACGCGCACGATACGGCCGAGATCACCGGCGGCGGCATGCATGACGGCAAGCAGGTTGAGCCCGGTCAGCCGGGCATGCTGATAGGCTTGCTCGACCGTCACGTCCTCGCCCACCTTGCCGGTGCAGAGCGTGCCGTCGGCGCGCAGCGGCCCCTGGCCGGAGAGGAAGATCAGCCGCCCGCTCTCGGCATGGGTGACGAAGTTGGCGATCGGCGTCGGCGGCTCGGGCAACGTCAGGCCGAGTTCGGCGAGCCTGATATAAGGCGTCATGGATGAAGGCTCCTTGGGCGGCTTTGGCCGCCTGAGTTTAGAAATGCGAGGCTCGGAAGCGCGCCAGGAAAGTGCGGAGACGTTCGTTGCTGGTTTCCGCCGCGAGGATCTCCTTCGGCGGCCCGACGGCGCTGACGCCGCCATCGGCCATGAAGACGATGCGGCTCGAAGCGTCGCGGGCAAAGGCCATTTCGTGGGTCACCATCAGCATGGTCATGCCATCCTCGGCGAGGCTGCGCACCACTGCCAGCACCTCGCCGACGAGTTCGGGATCGAGCGCGGAGGTGATCTCGTCGAGCAGCAGGATCTTCGGTTCCATGGCCACGGCGCGGGCTATGCCGACGCGCTGCTGCTGGCCGCCGGAGAGTTCGGCCGGCAGGCTGTCGGCCTTGTGGCCAAGGCCGACGCGCCCGAGCCAGTGTTCGGCGATCGATCGTGCCTCGGCGTCCTTTTTTCCGCGCACCTTGGTCAGACCCAGCATGATGTTGCCGGCCGCCGTCAGGTGAGGGAAGAGGTTGAAGCTTTGGAACACCATGCCGGTCTCGGCGCGCATGGCGGCAAGATCGCGCTCGCTGCGGCGCTGACGCGTTCCGGCCTCGCGAAAACCGACCTCCTTGCCGTCGATGCGGATCGAGCCGCTGTCGTAGCTCTCCAGGAAGTTGACGCAGCGCAGCAGCGTGGTCTTGCCGCTGCCGGAAGGGCCGATGACGGTCACCACCTCGCCGCGCTTCACCTGAAGGCTGACGGAGCGCAACACCTCGACGGCACCGAAGGCCTTGGAGACATCGCGCACATCGAGCAGCGCGGGACCGGCGTTTGGGGCTTCGGACATCGTTGCTATTCCCGGATGAAGGAGAAACGCCGCTCGAGCCGCCGACTGGCGAGCGAGAGTGCGTAGTTGACCGCGAAATAGAGGAGCGCGCCCAGTATATAGAGCGGCATCGCTTCATAGGTGCGGCCGATGACCTGGTTGATGGCCTGCATCAAATCGGTGATGCCGAGCAGCGACACCAGCGCGCTGCCCTTCACCGCGTCGGTGACGCCATTGATCCAGGGCGGCAGGAAGCGCCTGAAGGCCTGCGGAAAGATGACGTAGGTGAGCCTCTGGCGAAAGGTCAACCCGATCGCCATCGCGGCTTCGGACTGTCCCTTCGGAATCGAGCCGACCGCGCCCCTGAGGTATTCGATGACCTGCGCCGTCTTGAACAGGGTGAGCGCGGACACCGCGGCCCAGAACGATGGCAGATGCAGCCCGATCGCCGGCAGGCCGTAATAGACGAAGAACATCAGCACCAGGATCGGAATGCCGCGAATGGTGTCCGAGAAGATGCGCACCGCCCAGCGCAAAGGGGCGGGACCATAGATCAGGCCGACGCCCAGCAGGACGCCGGCGATAAGCGACAGCACCACCACCAGCAGCGAGACCCACAAGGTCACGGCGAAGCCCTGGGCAAGGAAGGGCAGTGCGTAGAGGATCTGGCTCAGCATGTCAGCGCGCCGCCCTGAACCGGCGCTCGACGAGCCGCAGCCCGAAAAGCAGCGCATAGCCGGTTACCAGATACATCGCCGTCGTGACCAGGTAGACCTCGACGATGCGGAATGTGTTGAAGTTGATCCATTGGGCGCCGAAGGTGAGTTCGGGCACCGAGATGACCGAGGCGATCGAGGTGTCCTTGAACAGCGAGATGAAGGTGTTGGAGAGCGCCGGCAGCGTGATGCGCAGCATTGTAGGCAGGCGCACGTGCAACAGCCTCTGCCATGGCGTTAGGCCGATCGCCTTGCCGGCATCGAGCTGGCCGCGCGGGACAGCCTCGAGCCCGGAGCGAAACACCTCGACCAGATAGGCGCCGCTATAGACCGACAGGGTCAATACAAACGAGGTTGGTGCACTGTAGGCCAGGTCGACCACGGTCGGCAGGCCGTAGAAGACGAGATAGACCAGCAGGATCAGCGGCACGTTGCGGATGAATTCGACATAGGCGGCGATCACCGCCCGCACCACGCGTCCGGCCGAGACGTACCAGACCGCGAGCACCAACCCGATGACGACGCCGATGGCGATCGAGATCACGGCAAGCTCGAGGCTGAGCAGCAGGCCGCCCCAGAGCTTGTCGAAATGCCGCCAGATCAGGTTGAAATTAAGGGCATAGCCCATGCATCCGCCTCGGTGTGAAGGACGTCGAGTCGATTACGGAAGGGCAACAACGCCACCCTTCCGTAATCCGGGATCAGATGACCGGGAAGCCGGGGTGACGCGCCGGCGGCTCCTGGCCGAAATAGTCCTTGAAGGCGGCGTCATAGAGCGCCGATTCGTGGCCGAACATGGCGATGGTGAAAGTCTGGTTGACGAAGGTCAGCCAGTCCAAATCGCCTTGCCGCAGCGCGGCGCCGTAAAGCATCGAATACCAGCTCTTGCCGGCATCGAAATACTTGTCTGGATTGCGCGAGGCGAGCCAGCGCACGGTGGACAGGTCGACCGCGGCGGCGTCGGCACGCTTGGACTCCAGCGCCTGCAGCACGTTCGCCTGCGTGTCGATCTGCAACACCTGGGCCTGCGGCAGAGCATAGTGGACCGAGCTTTCGGCGTCGACATTCTGCAGGATGGAAATGCGTGTCGCTGAACCACCGGCCAGCAGCTTGTCGAAGGTCTTGTTCTCGGCGGTCGGCAGGGTCAGCAAGGCAACGCCTTCGACATAGTAGGGCCGGGAGAAATTGATCAGCTGCGAGCGCTGCGCCGTCATAGTCATGAACTGAATGGTGATGTCGACCTTGTTGGTGGTCACGTTGGGAATGCGCTGGGCCGGATCCTGCATGACGAACTCGACCTTGGTCGGGTCGTCGAAAAGGCCCTTGGCGAGAATGCGGCCCATGGTGATATCCATTCCGACCAGTTCGCCGGCATCGTTCTCGAAATGCCAGGGTGCGTTGGTGCTGCCGGTCCCGACAATCAGCTTGCCTCTGTCGAGCACGGTGCGCAGCAGGCTGTCGGATGCGGCCTGTGCGGCGGCCTTCTGCGCATCGACGGCTGCCAGCACGCCGGCCGTGGCAAGTCCCGCCATTCCCAATTTCAGAAAATCACGTCTTCCGGATGTGTCGTTCACGGCGACCTCCTTTCGTGTTGTGTTCCCCTATGCACAGGCCATACACGCGGCAGTGATTATCAAAGATTGTCTCTTACAAGAGACGCATGTATCCTGTACAAGACAGATACTAGCACCGGGAATCGACAATGCAAGATGGTAGTGTTTTGGCTGCTTCGGCCGACGAGAAGGCGCCGGGCTCCCGTGAGAAGGGCCTCAACCGGGTCCTGGAGATCCTGGAGTTCCTTCACACGACGCAGCGTGCGATCGGGATTGGCGATCTCGCCAAGGGCGTCAATGCGCCGCGTTCGACCACCTACACGCTGGTGCGGTCGCTGGTCGACGCCGGCCTTCTGGAAATGGCCGGCGACGGCAATCGCGTCTATTTCGGCAAGAAGCTCTACCTCTACGGGATGGACTATGTGCGCGGCAACGACCTGTTGCGGCGCGGGCGCCAGGAGGTCGACCATCTGTCGCGCGAGACGGGCGAGACCTCGGAATTGTGCATGCTGCAGAGCGGCCGCTATACGATCGTCCATTCCAGCCCTGGTACCAGGCCGTTCCGCATCAGTTCGGCCACCGGCCTGCAGATACCGCTGCCCTGGACCGCGTCTGGCCGGCTATTGCTTGCGGGGCTGGATAGAGTTGCGATCGAAGCCATGGTGTCTGATGACGATCTCGTGCTGCCTGACGGGCGCAAGCTGCAGCTCGACGATTTCATCGCCGACATCGCAAAGGCAGGGGTGACCGGCTACTGCGTCACCTCGGGCCTGGTCGACGCCTATACGAAATGCCTCGCCGTGCCGGTCTTTTCAGCGCCAGGCAAGGTCGAGGCGACGATGTGCCTGGTGGTTCCGATCGATACGTCGGAGGAGCGGACCGCCGATCTCATCGGCCTGCTGCGCGGCCGCGCCGCCGGGCTCTCGATCGGCGCATAGGCGGAAAGTGCCGGCGGCGCGATTCCGTCTCAGGCGATGATGTCTGGAATGATCCTGTCTTCCAGCTTCATCAGTCGGTCCTTGAGGAACAGCTTCTTCTTTTTCATGCGCTGGATCTGCAGCGGGTCGCAATTCATGGCGATCATCGCGTTGATCGCGGCATCGAAATCGGCGTGTTCCTGCTTCAGCCGGGAAAATTCGAGGCGAGTATCGGCCTGTTCCTGATCGGACATTCTCTACCGTCTGCACGTCTGCGGCGCCCAAAACTGGGCCTGGTTGGGCGGGGGCGGCAATTTCTGCCACCGGCGCGCAGCCCATATCACATTTCACGTTGTCGTGGAATGCTACCACGCAGCATTCGACATCGCTGCTCGATGGTGGCACACTGTCATTGTGCCGTCACAGATACGACCTGCGGTGGACGTGCCTTGGCGGCTGCAATCGAGGAAACCATGAAAGGGAGAACCAATCATGTCTCTTGCATCCCATCTTGATGAGTTGCAGCGGAAACACGGCGACATCGAACGCGAAATCGATGACGCGATGAATCACCCGTCGGTTGATGACCTCGAAATCGGGAATCTCAAGCGACGCAAGCTGGCACTCAAGGATGCGATTGAGAAACTGAGGGCGCAACCAACCACGCATTGATCCTCACCTGACATAGCCGCTCACCACTGGCGGTCTTCCTTGCCGGCGGCGCCAGCCGCCGGTGCAGTGATTGCGATTTTCAGCGCTGCACCATAAGCGGAAACTAATATCCTTCGGACCCATCTTGCCCGCTTGGCCGCTGCCAGCTCGTGTGCTGTTTCAGGTCCCGGCCGGGACCAATTGCTGCCAGTGGCGACCTGTCGCCATTGACAAGCCATCTTTGCTCCTCCACCTCATGCCGGACTTCAACGCATCGGCCCCGGCTTGTGCGTCCAGGTGGACGCACGCGCTTCAGAGAGACGCATAGCGCTCCAGAGACAAAAGGCTGCCGGCATGACCGGATATTTTTCTTCTCCCTTCCCCCGCCGCACCTCGGTCGGCGTCGATGTCGGCGGCGTGGTCGTCGGCGGCGGCGCGCCGGTGGTCGTTCAGTCGATGACCAACACCGACACGGCCGATATCGACCAGACAGTCGCGCAGGTCGCGGCGCTGCACCGCGCCGGCTCCGAGATCGTGCGCATCACCGTCGACCGCGATGAAAGTGCCGCCGCCGTGCCGCGCATTCATGAGCGGCTGCAGCGGCTTGGCATCAACGTGCCGCTGGTCGGCGATTTCCACTATATCGGACATAAGCTCCTGGCCGATCATCCGGCTTGCGCCGAGGCGCTGGCCAAGTACCGCATCAATCCCGGCAATGTCGGCTTCAAGGATAAGAAGGACCGGCAGTTCGCGGCGATCGTCGAGATGGCGATCAAACATGACAAACCGGTGCGCATCGGCGTCAACTGGGGCTCGCTTGACCAGGAGCTTCTGACGCGGCTGATGGACGACAACCAGGACAAGGGTTTCCCGCGGACGGCGCAGGAAGTGACGCGCGAGGCAATCGTGCAGTCGGCGATCCTGTCGGCCGAGATGGCCGAGGAAATTGGTCTTGGCCGCGAAAAAATCATCCTGTCGGCCAAGGTCAGCGGCGTGCAGGACCTGATCGCCGTCTACACCGAGCTTGCGACCCGTTCCAACCATGCGCTGCATCTCGGCCTCACCGAGGCCGGCATGGGCTCCAAAGGCATCGTCGCGTCTTCCGCGGCCATGGGCATCCTCTTGCAGCAAGGCATTGGCGATACCATCCGCATCTCGCTGACGCCGGAGCCCAATGGCGATCGCACCCGCGAGGTGCAGGTGTCGCAGGAACTGCTGCAGACCATGGGTTTCCGGCAGTTCGTGCCGATCGTCGCGGCTTGCCCGGGCTGCGGCCGCACCACCTCCACCGTGTTCCAGGAACTGGCGCAGAACATCCAGGCGGACCTGCGCAAGAACATGCCGGTGTGGCGGGAGAAATACCCGGGCGTCGAGAACCTCAAGGTCGCGGTGATGGGCTGCATCGTCAACGGTCCCGGTGAATCCAAGCATGCCGATATCGGCATTTCGCTGCCCGGCACCGGAGAAACGCCGACCGCGCCGGTCTTCGTCGACGGCAAGAAGGCGGCGACGCTGCGCGGGCCGTCGATCGCGGCGGATTTCGAGAAAATGGTCGCCGACTATATTGACCAGCGCTTCGGTCGGGGCGGCAAGGCCGCGGCAGAGTAAGCCAGATGCGGCGTTTCCCGTGGGTGGCGCTGATTTTCCTGTGTGGCATGGGCTGGTCGACGCTTGCCCAGGCGGATCCACCGCAATCGGCCAAGCAGCGGCTGATCGACAAGGTCTGTAACCTGATCCAGGCGCATGCCGATCAGAACGGCCTGCCTCGGGATTTCTTCGCCCGCCTGATCTGGAAGGAAAGCCGGTTCGATCCCAACGCCGTGAGCCCTGTCGGCGCCGAAGGCATTGCCCAGTTCATGCCGGGCACCGCCAAGATGCGGGGGCTTGAAAATTCCTTCGACATCAACCAGGCGATTCCGGCGTCGGCTAGATATCTTGCCGAAATGAAGGCCGGCTATGGCAATCTCGGTTTGGCGGCCGCTGCCTACAATGCCGGCGAGAGCCGGGTGTCGCGCTGGCTGAATTCCGGTGGCTTCCTGCCGATGGAGACGGAAAGCTATGTCTTCGACGTGATGGGCGAGCCGGTCGACAAGTTCACCGACCGGGCCTATGCCGGCAAAGTCGAGCCACTCGACGCCAAGCTGGATTTCGCGGTCGCCTGCCGCAAGCTGCCGGTGATCATGTCCAGAACCGTGGCGATGGCCTCAATCAACATCAAGCCATGGGGCATTCAGGTGGCGGGCAATTTCCGCCGCAGCGCCGCGATCAGCCAATGGCTCAGGGTACGGGGCCGTTTTCCGGCCCTGCTTGCCGGGCATGATCCGGTGGTCAGCCGAGTGCGTACGCCGATCGGCCGGCGCGGCATCTACGCGGTCCGGATCGGCGTCGACGACCGCGCCGCCGCCAATGTCATCTGCCAGAAACTGCAAAGCATCGGTGGCGCCTGCGTGGTGGTGCGCAACCGGTAGCCGAGGAGGGTTGGGCTGCACGGGGCACACGCCGTTGGAATGTGCCCATCGTATCCAGCAACGACTTCAGCTATAGCGGCGCCGGACCGGTGGGCTGGTCCGCCTTCGGCAGCTACAGGGACAGCGATGTTCGACGCGTACATTATCTGCGGCACGCCCAGAACCGGCAGCACCTTGCTGTGCAAACTGCTGGCGGCCACCAGAACGACCGGCGATCCACACTCATTCTATCGGAGGCAGGATGTGTCGGAGTGGGCCGAAGAATGGAACCTGCCGCCTCGCGACACGATGGGCGAGCTTGAATTCCAGCTTGCCTATCTCAATGCGGCGATCGATGCCGGCAAGGGTGGTACGGAAATCTTCGGTCTTCGCCTGATGCGAGAAAACCTGGACGAGCTTTCAGCGATCCTCGAGCGGATTTTTCCGGGGCTTGTGTCGGACAAAGCGCGTTTCGAAAGGGCTTTCGGTCGCGTTCTCTACGTGCATCTGTCGCGTGAGAACAAGCTTGCGCAGGCTGTCTCCCTGGTCAAGGCGGAGCAGACCGGCCTTTGGCACGTCGCTCCCGATGGAACGGAGATCGAAAGGCTCGGATCGCCAGGAGAACCGCGGTACGATTTCCAGCGTATCAGGGACGAAGTCGCCGAGCTTGAGGCCTATGACGCAGCGTGGAACACATGGTTCGCCGAGCAAGACATACCGCCACTGCGGACTGGCTACGAGCGGCTTTCAAGCAGCCCGGCGGCAACGCTGATCTCCATCTGTCAGGCCTTGGGTGTACAGTCGCCGAACGCCGGGGATGTGAAACCGGGTGTCGCGAAGCTCGCTGACTCGACAAGCCTCGACTGGATGCGCCGCTACCATCTGGACGCAACCGTCTGATGCCGGACGGAGTTCAGGCCGTCTTGGCCACCACCGTTTCGCTGAGCCAGGTGCCGATCTTGGCGCCGAGGCGATCGGGAGAAACGGGCTTCGGCAGATAGTCGTCCATGCCGGCCTCGATGCACTTGTCGCGGTCGCCCTTCAGCGCATGCGCGGTGACGCCGATGATCGGGATGTGGCCGCCCGACGACGCCTCGATCGCCCGAATCGCGCGTGTCGCCTCGTAGCCGTTCATTTCCGGCATCGAGACGTCCATCAGAACCAACCTCGGATGCAGCGACCGGTACATCTCGACCGCGGTGCGGCCATTGCCTGCGATGCGGTAGCTCAAGCCCAGCCCATTGAGGATTTGGCCGAACACCATCTGGTTCACGTCATTGTCCTCGGCGATGAGGATGTCGATCGGGCTGTTCGGCGCGGCATTCGATTCCGGCACTGCCGCGATCGGCATGGCGGGGCCGCGGATAACCGTGAAGGCCGGCGGAGCCGGCTGAGGCATCGGTTGGATCGGTTCGCGAATGAAGTGCGCCTTGCCGACCTGCGAGCGCGCCTTCTGGATGACCGAGATGACGGTGCCGAGCAGGACCGCCGAGCGCGCCGGCTTGGTCAGATGCGCCGATATACCGAAGTCGATGATCATCTTGCCGAAATCGACCTGGTCGACCGAGGTCAGGATCACGACTGGGATGGTAGACAGCCGGCTGTCGGCGGCGATGGCCCGGGCGACATCGGCGCCGTTCATGCCGGGCATCTGATAATCGAGGATGATGCAGTCGACGCTGGCGCCGAGCTGGCAGGCGCGATCAAGGAAGGCGAGGCCAACCGCGCCGCTTTCGGCGGCGGCGCAGTCGAAGCTCCAGCTTCTGAGCTGTTCGAGCAGGATCTCGCGGTTGACCGGATTGTCGTCGATGACCAGCACACGCGCGCCGGTTACGTCGACCGGCACGATGGCGTCCCGCGCCTCGGCGCGGTGGACCGGCAGCGGCACGGCGAACCAGAAGACGGAGCCGCGGCCGATCTCGCTCTCGACGCCGATCTTGCCGGCCATCAGATCGACGAGGCGGGCGGCGATGGCCAGCCCAAGGCCGGTGCCTTCGTGACGACGGGTCGACGAGCCATCGACCTGGGCGAACTTCTCGAACACGTTCTGCAATTTCTCGGCCGGGATGCCGATGCCGGTGTCCTCGACGCGCAGCTTGAGCTGGACGACGTCGTTGACGGTTTCGCCGCCGACATCGATCAGCACATGGCCCTTCTCGGTGAATTTCACCGCATTGCCGACCAGGTTGGTGACGATCTGCCGGAAGCGGCCGGCGTCGCCGACGACATAGGCCGGCAGCCTGGGGTCGACGCGCACGATGAGTTCCAGGTTCTTCTCGGCGACGCGCGCCGAGACAAGCGTCGCCACGTCCTCCACCGCTTCCGAGAGGCGGAAGGGGGCGGGGTCGAGCGTCAATTGCCCGGCATTGATCTTCGAGAAGTCGAGGATGTCGTTGATGATGGTGAGCAGCGCGTTGCCCGACTTGACGATAACGTCGGTGAACGTCTTCTGGCGCGGGTTGAGCTCGGTCTTGGCCAGCAATTCGGCCATGCCGAGCACGCCGTTCATCGGTGTGCGGATCTCGTGGCTCATATTGGCCAGGAATTCCGACTTGGCGCGGTCGGCGGCCTCAGCCTTGAACAAGGATTCGGCCGACTGGGCAAAGGCGCGACGGATCGCCTGTTCCATCGGGCGGAAGATCCAGAAAGCGACGATGCCCAGGACGGCAAACAACAAGCCGCTTGCCCACAAAAGCAGCCGATCGCTGGACGCGTCCGCCTGATGGCGTTCGTCGTCCATCGCGGTGCGGACACGCACCAGCATAGGCTGAACGAACAGGTCGTTCTGGTTGCGGATTTCGCGAGTGCTCCATTCATCTGTCTTTTGCGCCACCGACATCAGGTTGAAGTTGCGAACCATGTCACGCGGCGACCAGAACAGATCGCCATTGACCGAAGCGGCCGCGAGCTCGCTGACGGTCCTGGCCGACAGGCGCGGGCGGATCGCGGCGAGCTGGGCGGTCAGGGTCTCGATCTCGCCGGTCAGCCGCTCGGAATGGTCGCGCGCCGAAGCCGTCAGCGAATCGCGCGTCTCGATCCGCCAGGCGGAACTGGTTGTCTCGGCGAAGCTGGTGGCGTTGCGCAGATCGCGGGTGAAAATGACGAGATTGCTGCTCAGCGCATCGATTTCATGGCGCAAGGAATTGACACGATTGAGCGCAACCATGATGGCGGCTGAAGCCAGCGCGAAAACCAACAATCCTGAAAGATAACGTATCCGGACGGACCGGATAAAGGAAGAATATTCCGGCATGCGCAACCCCAACACATACGCATCATTCTAAGGATTGGGATTACGCTTCATTTACATTAAGATTTCGTTGGTGGACCGCAGGTGCACCGCGCAACCGACATGAGCCTGCCGTCAGCTGTTACGGGTTGCGACGAAGATCGCTGCGGCCTTCAGCAGGGCAGCCTTTTCGCCATAGGGCTCGAGCAGCGCGTGCGCCTGGCCGACGAGGCCGTCGAGCTGCTTGCGTGCCCAATCCGCGCCGTGCAGGGCCACCAGCGTACCCTTGCCCGCGGCGGCATCCTTGCCGGTCGCCTTGCCCATCTGCTCGGCGTCGGCCGTCAGATCCAGCAGGTCGTCGGCGAGCTGGAAGGCCAAGCCGATCGCCGAACCGAACTCGGCAAGCCTTTCCAGGTCATCCGACTGTGCGCCGGCCAGGATCGCACCCGCCTCGCAGGCGAAGCGGATCAGCGCGCCAGTCTTCATCGCCTGCAGTGTTATGATGCCGGCCTCGTCCGGTCGCACCTGCTCGGCTTCGAGGTCTAGCTTCTGGCCGCCGACCATCCCACCGGCCCCGGCGGCGCGGGCGAGCGCCAGCACCAGGGCTGCGCGCCGTTCGGCCGGCAGCGCCGTCGCTTCGCCGGCGATGATGTCGAAGGCCAGAGTCAGCAAGGCGTCGCCCGCCAGGATGGCGGTGGCTTCGTCAAAGGCCTTGTGCACGGTCGGCTGGCCGCGGCGCAGGTCATCGTCGTCCATCGCCGGCAGGTCATCGTGGATCAGCGAATAGCAATGCACGCATTCGAGCGCCGCCGCGACGCGCAACGCCGCTTCGCCATCGGCGGAAAACAGGGCGGCACTTTCCATGACCAGGAAGGGGCGCAGGCGCTTGCCGCCGTTCAACACGCCATGGCGCATCGCCGCCATCAGACGATCGGGCCGAGCGATCTCACCCGAAAGCGGGCGATCGTCGAGCAAGCGACGCAGCATCACCTCGACGGCGGCCGCGCGCCTGATGAGCGCCATTTCGAACGCCATTTCGTCGTCATTCGTCATGGCCGGGACCGGTAGCCGACACTCAGACGTTGCGCAAGAAGGCAAGCGCCATTATGCCGGGGCGGTAAGAGCCCGTTTGGAAACTCATCTCCTGCGGTCATCTGAAGGCGTTTTCCGCGCTTCCGGTGTTCACGTACTCGAATGTACGCTCCGCTCCGGTTCTCGAAAACACCCTCACATGACTCACGGGAGCCAGCTTCAAAGCGAGTTCTCTGGCATGGGTTGGGCGGCTTGGCGGAACCGATCGTCGATCATGAGACCGAAAAGCTGGACATGGCGACGAGATCGCGAGGCGTGAGCCGCAGCAGTCTCAGGCGCTGGGTCCGGCGCGGCATCGTCGTGGCCGCCGTGCTGGCGCTCATCCCGGTGGTGCTGACCTTTCTCTACCTACCGTCCTTCGTGCACCCAGTGTCGACGCTGATGCTGAAGGACCTTGCGACCTTTTCCGGCTACGACCGGCGCTGGGTGTCGATCGATGATGTCGCGCCGGTGCTCGCCCATTCGGTTATCATGTCGGAGGACGGGCAGTTCTGCTTTCATCGCGGCGTCGATCTCGGCGAGCTCAGGGGGGTCGTCGACGATGCGCTGGCCGGCGAGGCGACGCGCGGCGCCTCGACCATCACTATGCAGACGGTGAAGAACCTCTTCCTGTGGTCGCGGCCGCTGGGCTCGGTGCGCAAGGTCGTCGAACTGCCGCTGGCCGTCTATTTCGACGCGGTGATGTCGAAGCGGCGCATTATGGAGATCTATCTCAACATCGCCGAGTGGGGGCCCGGCATCTACGGCATCGAGGCGGCGGCGCGGCACCATTTCGGCATTTCGGCAAAGCAGCTGTCCAGACGGCAGGCGGCCCTTCTCGCCGTCACGCTGCCCAATCCGATCGCCCGCAATCCGGCAAAACCAGGGCCGGGCTTGAGAAGGCTCGCCAATCTGATCGAGCGGCGCGCCGGCCGCTCCGGCGCCTATGTCGGTTGCCTGGACTAGCCGGTATAAAAAAGATTCACCACAGTGCTGGCCAAAACGGTGTCAGGCGTGTATAGGCACCCGACTTTCTCAGATTTAGGCCCCGACATGGCCCTTTCACGAGGGCGGGCGGGGCTTTTGACCATGTAGTGGAGCATATCCATGGCCGTTCCGAAACGCAAAACCTCTCCGTCCAAGCGCGGCATGCGCCGCTCGGCCGACGCCCTCAAGGCCCCGACCTATGTCGAGGACAAGAACTCCGGCGAAATGCGCCGCCCGCACCACATCGACCTGAAGACCGGCATGTATCGCGGTCGCCAAGTGCTGACGCCCAAGGAAAGCTGAGACCAGCTTTTCCCAAGCAACCGAGTTACAAAAGACCGGCTTCTGGCCGGTCTTTTTGCGTTTTGGCCTTGCCCTGCGCGCCGGCTACTTCAAGCGCTGAGCTTTTTTGTCTCGTCTTTCATGTCGGCCGGGCAACCGGCTGACATGGTTGTTGCATCCGGTATTCGACCGTGTTTGCGGCCGCGCACGAAAAATCTTGACGCCGTGCCTGTGGGGCATTCTACAGAAGGTGCCCCCATATGGAGACGCCAGATGTTCGGTGCCGTCCCGCTTTTGATCGTGCCTTTCGTGCTCTACAATCTCGGCCTGCTCGGTATATTCGGCGGCGGCGACGATCCGTGGGCGAGCGAGATGTTCTCGTTCCGCATGATGTCGGGCGGGGTGTTCTCGATGACGCTCGGCGACCTGATCGTGCTGATCGGGCTGATTTTTCTGTTCCTTGAAATGGTGAAGTCGGCGCGCACGACCACCGCCTCGATCATGGACCATCTGTTGTCGACGCTTGTCTTCGTTGCTTTCCTGGTCGAGTTCCTGCTGGTGAAGGGTGCCGCGCACTCCATCTTCTTCACGCTGCTGATCATCGCGCTGTTCGACGTGCTGGCCGGGTTCGCGGTGTCGATGCGGTCGGCCAGCCGCGACATCAATTTGAATTAGACCGGAGCCTCAGCCCGGATCGGCGGCGAAGCCGGCGGCTTCGATGCCGGCAATCGCGGCCGCCTCGTCATTGTCAGACGTGTCGCCGGAAATGCCGACAGCGCCGATGACACTGCCTGCCTTGTCGCGGATCAGCACGCCGCCGACGACCGGCAGCACGCGTCCACCCGACACGTCGGAAATGCCGGCAACCAGATGCGGGCGCTCCTTGGCGAAGGCCTCGACCCTGCGCGAGCCCATGCCGATCGCCAGCGCGCCATAAGCCTTGCCGGCCGACATTTGCGGGCGCAGGAACGAGGCGCCGTCCTGGCGCTGGAAGGCGACCAGGTGCCCGCCGGCGTCGAGCACCGAGACGCCGAGCGGCTTGAGCTTGAGATCAGCGCCCTTGGCGAAGGCGGCATTGATGATCTCTACGGCTTTTTCGAGCGGCAACGCGGTCATGGCAATCTCCTGTTGAACAGCCCAATCATCGCCGGCCAGCCGGACCAGGCAATCCCGCTTTCGGTTGAAATTGCTTCCCGCGAAGCAGCGGGATGAAGGCGTGCCTGTCGGATGCGTCACGACGCTCGATCCAGGGCAAGGCATTGGCGGAGAGACGGGGGGTTATTTTTTCTTGGCGCGGGCCGGCTTCTTGGCAGGTGCGGCAGGCGCGTTGGCTAGATCTTCGGCTTCCTTGGCCAGCCGCAGCGCCCGCAGCTTGTCGGTCTTGGCCTTGCGGGCATCGCTCTCGGCGACGTATTCGGCCATGGCTTTCTGCCGGACCGTCGCCGCCTCTTCCTGCTTCTTGAAGCGCAGATCGGCACGCGCGCGGGCAGTGTCCCTAGAGTTCTCAACCAAGAGCCTATCCAATCCCGTGAAGTGTGATTTCCATCCTTTGTAGCAGAGCCGGCCTTTCAACGGGGAAAATAGTTGGTCAGGCGGGCGGGCTGGCGTTGCGGGCCTTTTCGGCAACCACCGCTTCATAGGCGGCCTGCAGCGTCGCGCGGACAGAGGAGCCGGGCGCTGTGTCGAGAGGGGTGCCGAGATGCTCATGGCGCAATTCGTCCATGAATTTCTCCCACATTGGAGGTCCGCCCTTTTCCAGGAGTTCGGCGCGGATCGAGAGTTCCTCGCTTGTCGGCAGCCAGACGCGGCCCCAGGCGCCGAGATGGGCCAGGATGGGCACCAGCGTGATGGCCATCTCGGTCAGGCTGTAGATCGCCTTCTGCTTATGACTGGGGTCGTCCGCCTTGGTCAGCATGCCGAGTTCCATCAGCCGCTTCAAACGGTCGGCGAGGATGTTGGAGGCGATACCCTCCATCGACCCGTTGAGCAGTTCACGAAAATGGCGCCTGCCGCCGAAAATCATGTCGCGCAGGATGATCAGGCTCCAGCGATCGCCGAACACCTCGAGTGAAAGGTTGATCGGGCAGCCGGACCGGCGATCGAGGGTCATTCCATTTTCTCCGCAAAACCGGTTGCATTATCGTATCGGTTTTATTATCGTGCAACCGATTGCAAAATGCAAGCAGATGAGGAGGCCATGAAATGACGAGCAAAGACCGTCCCGAGATCGTATCGGAAGCGTTTGGCGATCCGGCGGATCCGGCGCTGCTGCTGATCATGGGCGCGATGGCCTCGATGCTGTGGTGGCCGGAGGCGTTTTGCCGGAAGCTCGCGGATGCCGGCCTTTACGTGATCCGCTACGACAATCGCGATACCGGCCGGTCGACCAAATATCTGGTGGGACAGCCGCCCTACACTTTCGACGACATGGCTGACGACGCGATAGCCGTTCTCGACAGTTACGGCATCGGCAAGGCGCATGTCGCGGGCATGTCGATGGGCGGCATGATCGCGCAGCTCGTCGCGCTCCGGCACCCTTCGCGCGTCGCTTCGCTGACCGTGATCAGCAGTTCGCCCGTGGGGACCGACACGTCGCATCTGCCGCAAACGACCGACGCCTATATGGAGCATTCGGCCGATGGGGCCAAAGTCGACTGGGCGGACCGCCGCCAGGTCACCGACTTCATGGTCAGCGATGCACGCGCGATCGCCAGCACCGCGCATCCGTTCGACGAGGCCGGGATGAGGGCGTTCATCGAGCGGGATTATACCAGGTCCGGCGGCTTGCTCAGCGCCACCAATCATTTCATGCTCAAGGGCAATGACCAATGGAAGGGTCGCCTGCACGAACTGGCGTTGCCGCTTCTGGTCATCCACGGCACGTCGGATCCGATCTTTCCGGTCGAGCATGGCGAGGCCTTGGCCCAAGCAGTTGCCGGCGCGAAACTCCTTCGTGTCGAAGGCGGCGGTCACGAACTGCATCCGGATGACTGGCCTGATATAGAAGCCGCCATTGTCGAGCATGTCCGATCCAGCTGAGACTTCGTGGGCGAGCCTTGACGAGCGAGGCCTGCCGCAATAGTTAAGTAAATGCTTCAGTGTTTCCACAGAACAGATGAGCACAAGAATGTCCCTGACGCTACATTTCCATCCGCTGGCCTCCTTTTGCTGGAAGCCGCTGATCGCGCTCTACGAGAACGCCACGCCTTTTGCGCCCGTCATCGTCGACCTAGGCGATGAGCAATCGCGCGCGGCCTTTCTGAAGGTTTCGCCGACCGGCAAGATGCCGGCGCTGCGCGACGACGCGCGTGACCGGACGGTGCTGGAATCGACCATCGTCGTGGAATATCTGGCCGCGCACTATCCGGGACCGATTGACCTCGTTCCCGAAGGCATCGACCTGGCGCTGGCGGTCCGCCAGGCCGACCGCTTCTATGATTTCTATGTGCAGGAGCCGATGCAGAAGATCGTCGGCGACAGGTTGCGGCCGCAGGACAAGACCGATCCATTCGGTGTCGAGCAGGCGCGGAGCCAGCTGCGCAATTCCTACGCCATCATCGAACGGGAGATGCTGTCGAGGGAATGGGCCGTGGGCGATATCTTCACCATGGCCGATTGCGCGGCGTCTCCGGCGCTCTTCTATGCCAACAAGGTCGAGCCGTTCGGCGACAGCTATCCCGCCGTGAAGCGCTATCACGACCGCCTGCTGCAGCGCGCCGCCTTCACCAGGGTGATCGAGGAGGCGCAGCCTTACTTCAAGTTCTTTCCCTACAACAACGGCTGATCGCGATGCTGCACGATCCCGCCCAACTCGACCTGATGTTCCAGGCGCTCGCCGATCCGGCGCGGCGGCAGATGGTCGACCGGCTATCACGCGGCCCGGCGTCGGTGAGCCAGTTGGCCGAGCCGCTGGCGATGTCGCTGTCGGCGGTCGTCCAGCACCTCAATCTCCTGGAGGCGAGCGGCCTCGTGCGCACGCAAAAGGTCGGACGGGTGCGCACCTGTCAGATCGAGCCGAAGGCGCTGCGCGCGGCCGAACACTGGATCAATGAGCGGCGCCTCTCATGGGAACGCCGGCTGGATCGGCTCGGCGATTTTCTTGCGGAGAACTGAAGAGGAGCATGCCATGTCAAAGAGAAAATCCGATCTTGTCCGCGGCTATTTCGCGGCCTTTCAGGCCGGCGACCGCGCCGTCATGGAGGCGACCCTCGCCGACGATTTCACCTTCACCAGCCCCTATGACGACGCCATCGATCGCACGACCTATTTCGAGCGCTGCTGGCCGAATGGCAAGCTGTTCCGGTCGATGACGATTGAGCGGATTTGCGAAGACGGGGCTGCCGCCTTCGTTCTGTATGGCTGCGAAACGGTGGACGGAAAATCCTTCCGCAACACCGAGCTACACGTGTTTCGCGGCGGCCGGCTGCGTAGTGTCGAGGTCTATTTCGGCGCTGCCTATCGCAACGGTGTCTTCATTCCGCCGAACCAATCGAGTTGACCAGCGAGGACCCAAGCCATGACCGAACGTTCCGTCGTCCACTCCACCTTCGTTATCGAGCGCCTCTATCCGGCGGCGCCATCGAAGGTCTTTTTCGCGCTCAGCAATCCGGACGCCAAGCGGCACTGGTTCACCGATCCGGGCAACCCGATGCCCAGCCGATACGAACTGGACTTTCGCGTCGGCGGCAAGGAGATCAATGCCGGAGGGCCGAAGGATGGGCCGATCCACGTCTACACCGCCACTTACTGGGATATCGTGCCCGACCAGCGCATCGTCTACAGCTACGACATGCTGTTTGGCGATATCAGAATTTCGGTGTCGCTGGCCACGATCGAACTTTTTGCCGAAGACAAGGGCACGCGCCTAGTGCTGACCGAGCAGGGCGCTTTCCTGGATGGCCATGACACGTCCGGCACACGCGAGCATGGGACCGGGGTGTTGCTCGATCTGCTCGGCAAGTTTTTGCGGATGGAAACCTGATCGTTGTGGCTGCTGATCGAAGAAGATCAGGCTTCCCAGAATTGGTCGAGCCAGATGTTGAGTCTGAGGAAGCCGGCATTGCTCACCGTATAGACACGCCGCGTGCCTTCAGCCTTGGCATTGACCAGCCCGGCGTCGAGCAACACTTTCAGATGCTGTGATACCGCCGGGCGGGAGACTGGCAGCCCGGCCGCCAATTCGTTGACGGTCTTCGGACCGCGTCGAAGTTCTTCCAGAAGATGGCGCCGATTGGGATCGGCGATCGCCATGAAGGCGTCGGAAAACATCATGCCTCATTTGTGAGGCAAAGTTTTTCAAATCTCAACTGTTTGCTTCTGCTTTTCTTCTCGGATCGAGCCGCAATGCTTCGGGGGTCACCGAACGGTCGGCCGGCTGCGTCTTGAAGGCATCGCGATCTCCGATCGGCACCGGCGCGCGGCGGCTGATGCGCAGCAGCGTGTAGCCGGCCAGCGACAGATGCGCGAAGGCTGTCGCCAGGAACAGGCCCTCCGGGCGCATCCAGCCCATCAGGGCGGCGGCCAGCAACGGCCCGATCATGGTGCCGAAGCCGTAAAGCAGCAGCAGCCCGCCCGACACCTTGACGAAATCTTCCGACCGGGCGTGGTCGTTGGCATGCGCTACGGCGATCGAATAGAGCGTGTAGGCGAAAGCGCCGTAGGCGGCGGTGAAGACGAGGACGAAGACCGCCGAGCGCGGCTCGAACAGGAAGATGAGCAGCGCAAACAGCGCCGCGCCGAAGGCGGCACCGGCCAGCACGAAACGCCGGTCGGTCTTGTCGGAGAGGCGCCCGGCCGGAAGTTGCATGGCGGCGCCGGCGACGACCACCAGGCTCATCATCAAGGCGATCTCGGCGGTGGAGATTCCGATGCGGGCGCCGTAGACGGCGCCGAGCGTGCCCCAGGCGCCGTTGGCGATGCCAATCAAAAGGCAAGCGATCGCCGACACCGGCGAGTTGGCGTAGAGTCCCTTGACGTCGAGCTTGACGTCCTGCAGCGGCTTGGGATGCGAGGCGGTCGACACGGCCGTCGGGATCAGTGACAGGCAAAACAGGATGCCGGTGATCATGAACAACGACGCCGATTTCACGTCGCCGCCGGCGACGATCATCTGGCCGCCCATGATCGAGGCATAGGTGACCATCATGTAAAGGCCGAAAACGGTGCCGCGGTTCTCGTTGGTGGCTTTCTCGTTCAGCCAGCTTTCGATGACCATGAAGGCGCCGGCCATGGTGAAGCCGGTAAAGGCACGCAGCAGGATCCAGACATACTCGTCGATGATCAGGCCGGTGAGCAGTGCCACGATCGCGCCGGACGCGGCAAAGGCGCCGAAGGCGCGCACATGTCCGGCGCGGCGCACGATGCGCGGCGCAAAGAAACAGCCGGTGACGAAGCCGCCGGCCCAAGCCGTGCCCATCAGGCCGAGCGAAGCGGTCGAGAACCCTTCCACCTGGCCGCGCAAGGGCAGCAGCAGCCCGTGCAATCCCGATGCCGCCAGAAGAAAGGCGGTGCCGCGAAGCAGGGAAAGGATCGGTCTGTAGGCTGCGAGCATTTTTTGATCCGACTGGGGGACTGGGCGGGGACGCGGGTTTGAAGACAGTCGCATTCGGGCTTTTCGGCGGCGGGCGATTGCCCCAGCGATTTATCCGCGGCGGAACAGCGCCTCGGCAGCCGATTTGGTGGTGTCCTTGGTCTTGAGTTCGGCCTCCAGCCGGGCGATCTCGTCGCGCAGGATTCCGATGCGCTCTGACAGTTCACCGACGGAAAGCAGCGACAGGTCTTGCCCGATCTCGTGCGGACGTGCCTTCTTCTTGGGTTCGTCGTCGAAGATCGCCATGGCTGCTCCTCCTCCGCCAGACCAGATTGGCCATTTGCCTGATTTGGCAATGAGCATACATAGGGCAAGGGCGTCGATGCAAACAGCCGGTAAGAGTGCGGCGAGGAAAGACGGAAAACTTCATGGCGAGCGGACAGAAAATTCCGGCACGGATGACGGCGATCGCTATCTCGGAGCCGGGTGGCCCAAGGGTGCTGAAACCGGAAACGCGCGACGTACCGCAGCCCGGCCCCGGCGAAATCCTGATCAAGGTGCATGCCGCCGGCGTCAACCGGCCGGACGTGCAGCAGCGCAAGGGGGCCTACCCGCCTCCGCCCGGTGCATCGGACCTGCCGGGCCTCGAGGTGTCGGGAGAAGTGGCCGCTCTTGGCGACCAGATATCGCGCTGGCGCATCGGGGACAGGGTCTGCGCGCTCACGCCCGGCGGCGGCTATGCCGAATATGTCAGGGTTCATGCAGGCAGCGTTCTGCCACTGCCGGCGGGCTTCACCCACACGGAAGCGGCGGCGGTGCCGGAAAACTATTTCACCGTCTGGCACAATGTGTTCGAACGCAGCGGCCTGAAGAAGGGTGAGACACTGCTCGTCCATGGCGGCTCGTCCGGCATCGGCACCACGGCGATCCAGCTCGCCTCGGCCTTCGGCGCTTATGTGATCACCACCGCCGGATCCCAGGAGAAATGCGACGCCTGCCTGAAGATCGGAGCCGACCGTGCGATCAATTACCGCGAGCAGGATTTCGTCACCGCGGTCAAGGAGGTGACCGAAGGCCGAGGCGCCAACGTCATCCTCGACATGGTCGGCGGCGACTATGTCCAGCGAAACTACGAGGCCGCCGCTGTCGAGGGCCGGATCGTGCAGATCGCGGTTCAGGCAGGCGCTGTCGCCAGTGCCGATTTTTCCAAGGTCATGGTCAAGCGGCTGACCCATACGGGCTCGACGCTCAGGCCGCGCACAGTCGAATTCAAGGCGGCGATCGCGGCGGCGCTGGAGGCACAGGTGTGGCCTCTGCTGGGCACGCGCAAGGTGGCACCGGTGATGGACATGATCTACCCGCTTACCGACGCATGGCGCGCGCATGAGCGGATGGAGGAGGGGGAGCATATCGGCAAGATCGTGCTCGACGTCGGCTAGGACGCCAGCATTTTCGGCTCGGCCCGACCGGATCTCGACACGGTCTGGCCAGCGTCCTTCGCCCCTGCCTACAAGATGAACAGAAGCTTAATGGTGCAATGCAGCATTTGCATCATTGCTATGCAAAATCGGCTGTTCAAGTCCCGCCCGATGATCACTATTTGAGCATCATCGAAACGAACCCAATTCAGGAGGACTACCATGAACCCGATCCGTGCTTTCCGTAACTGGCGCATGTACAACGAGACCGTTCGCGAACTGAACCGCCTCAACGCCCGTCAGCTCAGCGACCTCGGCATCAACCGCGGCGACATCGAGCGGATCGCCCGTCAGGCGATCTGATTGCAAGCGCGACCCGCCGCAAGGCAGGGTCGCAATGCAGAGCCGCCGCAGACGCTTGTCGTCGCCGGTTCCAAACCCGCTGGACCCTGTCCGGCGGGTTTTGTCTTTTGGGGGGATTGGATTCATCTCGGCTTCGGCGTGATATGCCATGGCGATCCGCGGCAAATGCGGCGGCAGGGTTGGGACCGCCGTGGCAAACGTTAGCCGTCACCGCGTGCCTTGGTTGGCCACGTCGTTCCCAGCTCTTCCAAAAACGTTGCGAAACGACCTGAGAGCAGTTATACAGGCCGCGAATTTCCCATTTTGGTGGCTCTAAACCACCGCCCGCGCGGGAACGCGGGCGAACGAGAAGGATTTGCACATGGCCAATACGCTGCTTATGCCCAAGGCGACCGCCGTCTGGCTGGTCGACAACACCGCGCTTTCCTTTGAGCAGATCGCGCAGTTCTGCGGGCTGCATCCGCTCGAGGTCAAGGCGATCGCCGACGGAGAATCAGCGCAAGGCATCAAGGGCATGGATCCGATCATGACCGGCCAGCTGACCCGCGACGAGATCGCGCGCGCCGAGAAGGATCCGAACCAGCGCCTGAAGCTTTCCGACCCCAAGGTGCGGGTACCCGAATCCAAGCGCAAGGGTCCGCGCTATACGCCGCTGTCGAAACGTCAGGACCGGCCGAACGCCATCCTGTGGCTGGTGCGCAATCATCCCGAACTGAAGGACGCGCAGATTTCGCGCCTCGTCGGCACCACCAAGTCGACGATCGAGCAGATCCGCGAACGCAAGCACTGGAATTCGGCCAATCTGCAGCCGATGGACCCGGTGACGCTGGGTCTCGCCTCGCAGATCGACCTCGACATGGAAGTCAACCGTGCCTCGCGCGGCCGCGAGCAGGCGCAGCCGGTCGGCGACACGCTGCTGCCGGCGGCATTGACCGAGCGGTTGGTGCCTGCACCGGAGAAGCCGAAGGACGAGGACGCGGAGCTCGATGCAAACGCCGTCTTCGCCAAGCTGTCGGCGCTGAAGTCGAAGGACACCGATACGGACGACGAGGAATAGACTTTTCGCCAACGCAACAAAATAGCCCGCTTCGAGCGGGCTATTTTGTGCGGCCCGGCAAGTCTCAGCTTCGCGCCGCGCGGTCGGGCGCCATGCCGTAGTCCTCGCTGCGCTCCACCGCCCGGTAAAAATCGGCAAGCTGCTTGCCGCGCTCCGGCTTGAAGATCCGGCCGGCGATGACCACGGAGGCAATGCGGTCGATGCGGAAGGCGCGGAAATCATCGCGCATCTCGCACCAGGCGACCAGCGTCCACACCTTGCCCCAGAACCACAGGCCGAGCGGCCTGATATCGCGCGCGGTACCGCGGCCGGCTTCGTCCGAGTAGTCGATGGTCAGCACCTGGCGCTTTTCGACCGCGCGCTCGATCAGGTCGATCGCCTCGCGGGCGGCATCGCTGACCACCCACATCGGCGTGTGGATCTCGGTGCGGGCGATGCGGTCTTTCTCGGCATCGGGCAGCACGGCACCGATCTTGACCAGTGCCTCGTCGGCGGCCCGCGCCATGGCGGCGCCGCCAAAGGCGCGCACCATGCGGGCGCCGGCCACCAGCGCCACGATCTCGTCACGCGTGAACATCAGCGGCGGAAGGTCGAAACCCTCCCTCATCATGTAGCCAACGCCAGCCTCGCCGTCGATCGGCACCCCGGTCGACTGCAGGTCGGCTATGTCGCGGTAAATGGTTCGCTCGGAAACCTCGAGCCATGTGCCGAGCTTCTGGGCGGTGACAAGGCGGCCACCACGCAGATGCTGCACGATCTGAAAGAGCCTGTCGGCGCGGCGCATCGTTTGCTTCCCCAGTGTTTTTCCCATGCATGCCGTGGCTCCCTGACCGGATCCACTTCCACATGACATGCATTACGGCTTCAGCCCTTCGCGCTTGCGCTGCGCGGCGACGAATTCCGCGCCGAAGGACAGTTTCCTCGTTGTCGGCGTCTTCGCATCGAGAACGCGCCAGAAGGGAGCGACGTCGCTGAGCGTCATGCCGCGCTCGAGATCCTCCTTGGCAGCCTCGGCGACCGTACGCGGATGATAGCCCATGGTGACCGGGCATGTCACTTCGGCGCCATGCTCGATGGCAAGGGCCGTGCGCAGCGCGCGAACGTCCATATCGACGCCTTCGGGGATGGAGCGGATGAAATCGTCGACCTGGCGCGCGGTCGGCACCAGCATGGGCTGGCCTTCGATAACGTCCCCTACCGTGCGCGGCGTTGGCTTCACGCCGTTGATGCCAGGCGCGTTCAGCCTGTCGTTCCAGTGTTTCATCGATCGTCCTTGGCCGGCCATGCGCATTGTCCCACCATCGCACGCACCTCCTGACAGCATGCTGTCAGGAGGCTTCAGCATACTCCTTGGCGAACAGCGTCCGCATCCGCGCGAGTTCGCTGCCTTTTTCCGGGTAGAGCGTCTGCAGGAAGGCAAGGGCGAAAGTGCCGGGCGCCGAACCTGGCGCGGACACGATTTTGCCGTCGGCCACGGCATGTGGCACATCCTGATAATTGCCATCGCCGGCATAGCCGGACTCGTGACGGCTAATCCAGTCACGGCCATTGCTGGTATGCCTCGCGTTCTCGAACATGCCGGCTCGGGCCAGCGCCAGCGTTCCCGCACAGATGCCACCAACGATACCGCCGCGCGATGCGACAGCCATCAGCAGTTCGGCAGCATCCGGCGGCGCCTTGTCCGCCCAGTGGTCGGAACCGATGACCGCCACGGCATCGAGATCGGTATTCTCATTGATGCTGGCCGAGCGGTCTGGCATCAGCTTAAAACCGCTGATTCCGGTCACCGGCTTGCCGTCGGGCGTCAGCGACACGGCGCGAGCGCCGAACCATTCGACCGCCGAGGCCGCCAGCAGCCCATATTCACAGTCGGCAAAACCTTCGATGAACAGAAAGCCGATTGTCTTCTGATCGGGCATGAGCTCGCTCCATCCCTCGCGCGCCGGACTTGATATCTGGGTGCTGACGCGTGAGCATCCAACCGCTGCGTTGAAAATTTCGTCTCAATTGCCGTGATGGCGACGCTCGGCATACATGTCAGGCCAGCCGATATCCTTGCGAATGTCTGCGGGCAGCGCGTTCATGAACCGCTGGGTCCGGATCTCGTTGCGCATCGTGCGGATCTTGCCGACATAATGCTGCATGCCGCGCAGAATGGTAAAACCGTTCATGACCAATCTCCTCTCTCTAACCGGAGACACTATCGCACACCCCTCCTGACAGCAGTCTGTCAGGAGGATGGCAGGTCGTGTGGCGACTGTTCCGTTCTTGTCGTGACGGGTCACGCGAGCGCGGATTGTTCACTAAGGCAGGGCTAATCGAGGCAGTATTGTTCATAGCTTGGCGACGGACTGTCGGGATAGGCGGCCTTCAGCGAAGTGACCGGAGTTCTGATATGAAAGGAGAAAATTCTTCCCCAAAAACAGGGAGACCACCATGAGCTTGCAACTGACAGGAATTCACCACCTGACCGCCATCACCGCCAATGCGCCCGGCAATTTTCACTTCTACACGAAGGTGCTGGGGCTGCGGCTGGTCAAGAAGACAGTGAACCAGGACGATACCTCGGCCTACCACCTCTTTTATGCCGACGGCGAGGCAACGCCGGGTACCGACCTCACCTTCTTCGACTGGCCGATCGGCCGCGAACGGCGCGGCACACACAGCATCGCGCGGACCAGCCTCAGGGTCGGCAGCCAGGAGAGCCTTGGCTGGTGGAAGCAGCACCTTGCCAGCGAGGGCATCGTGACAGGAGAGATTGCCGATATCGGCGGCTACAAGTCACTGGATTTCGAGGACCCCGAAGGCCAGCGCCTGCGGCTCGTCAGCGATGGCGGCAAGGGCGGCAGCCATCCCTGGGCGCAAAGCCCGGTGCCGGCCGAGCATCAGATCCGCGGACTGGGGCCGATCGTTATCAGTGTTCCCGACATCACCAACACCGAGGCGGTGCTGGCCGGGGTGATGAACATGCGCAAGGTCCGCGACTATGCCTCGCCTGACGGCGAGGGCCAGGTCCACGTCTTCGAAATGGGCGCGGGCGGGCCGGCGGCGGAGCTTCATGTGGCCGTGCAGCCCGGGCTGGCACCCGCGAGGCAAGGCGCCGGTGCGGTTCACCATGTCGCCTTCAGGGCGCCGGACGAGGAGACGCTGCATCAGTGGACGGCGCGCCTGGCCGAATTCCGGCTGCCGTCAAGCGGCGAGGTCGAGCGCTACTACTTCCGCTCGCTCTATTTCCGTGAGCCGAACGGCATCCTGTTCGAGATTGCCACCGACGGGCCAGGGTTCACAGCCGACGAGCCGCTGGAGACGCTGGGCGAAAGCCTTGCCCTGCCCCCGTTCCTGGAGGCAAAACGCGCATCGATCGAGGCTGGCCTCAAGCCGCTGAAGTAGATTGCTGCGCGGTCAAGGCGTGCGTCGCGTTCCGCTTCGGGTTCGCGGCGCCTTTTCTTTCCCGGAGACCGAACGAACCGCTTTGACAGGCGCAAGCGTTGCTGGTCAAAGGCAGCATGACGAAACTCCTCGCCCTTGTCATCGTCGGGTTCATGGTCATCCAGCTCATCAAGCCGCTCGGCTGGCCGGGGCTCAGGCGCCGCGGCGATTTCTGGAAATTGGCATTGCTCGCCATCGCGGCGATCTCACTGGCGGCCGTGCTCGGGCACCTGACATAAGGCCTGGCGACAGCTGCGGTCGCTCTTCAGCCGGCAAGCACTGGGCCGACGAGATGTTCCGCCCAGGCCCGGTAGCCGGCCTCCGAGGCATGAAACCCGTCGGAAGCAAAACCGGCCTCGGGGTTGGTGATCGGCAGGCGCGGCGCCGGCACCGCGCCGCGCTCCAGGCAGAGGCGCTCGCCCATCCGGTTCATCGCGGTGGCGCGGATCTCGAGGATCTTGCCGAGCAGCGATGGCATGGCCGGTGCACGCGTGAACTCCAGCACCGGCGACCATACCACGCGCGCCTCCGGCCATTTGGCGCGCAGCGCGTAGAGGAGGCCGCCGAACTCCTTCTTGAAGCGCGGCACGGAATGAAAATTCTTGGTGTCGTTGGTGCCGATGGCGAGCACGATATGCGTCCACGGATCAGCCGACAGATTGGGCAGGACATGGTCGCGGATCTGACCAGATGTCGCCGAATTGAAGCCGGCGGCACGCCAGCGCACAGCGCCGCCGGTGCGCTGTGCAATCATGACGGCAAGCTGCGCGGCAAGCCCGTTTTCGGAATTGCCGATGCCGACCGAGGCGGCGGAGGAATCGCCCAGCACCAACAGCGAGATCGCCGGAGCCTGGCCCGAGATCTCGTGCATGACCGGTCCCCGCGCCGGCAGCATGCGCGAGGTGCGGCGGCGGACACCCAAGCCCTGCCAGACATAGATCGGGAAGGCGAGCCAGGTGAGGAAGGTCGGAAAGCGTCGCATCGCTGGTCCATTGAACTGGTTTGCGACCAGCATCTAACGCATGTCGCGAGAGAGGTGAACGAGCATTTCCGGCGAAAACAGGATCGCCTCGAACGCTCTACCCCTTTGTTTTACGCAATTCCGAAGGCGCTCCGCACTTTTGCTGGTCAGCCATCGTGGCAATCGTGCTCAGCTTGCGGCTCGCCTGCATATTCGTCATGCAGCCGCACCCAATCCATCAGATTGCGGTAGAGGCCGGTCTCACCCCGGCCCTTCGGCGTCAGGTCCAGATAGTGGTAGGCGCCGATCAGTTGTTCGCCGCCGCGGGCACGCGAAACGAAGGTCAGGAAAATGTCGCCGTTCTCGTCCCTGTAGAAAACGCTGGCGCCCGGAAGCTCCTTCGATGTCCGGGCTCGGGTCTCGAAATTGTATGTGGTGTCGCCAGCCGCGATCTGCCTGTCGGTGAAGGAAACCTGCATATCGAAGTTGAAATCAGACGCATAGGACGACACCCAGTCGAACTTCCAGCCCATGCGCTGCTTGTAGGCTACAAGCTCGTCCAGCGGCGCGCGCGAGATCACGACCAGCGATACGTCGTGGTGCATGAGGTGCTGGTTGGCACCGTCGATATGATCGGCAAGAAAGGAGCAGCCTTCGCAATGGTTCACGCAGCCCGGCCCGAACATGAAATGGTAGACGATCAGCTGGCTGTTGGCGCCAAACAGATCGGCAAGTTTCTTCGGCCCCCTTTCGGTCTCGAAGACGTAGTCCTTGCGAATTTTCAACCAGGGGAGTTCGCGCCGCTCGGCCGCGACGCGCTCGCGAAGCCGCGTCAGTTCCTTCTCGCGGGCCAGATGTGCCTTATGAGCCTCGAACCATTCTTCGCGCGAAACGACCTTGTTGCGATGCATGAACTTCTCCCTGTCTGCACCCCAAGGACGTACGGGATGGGCTCGCCCCGACATCGCCGCTGTCAGGGATGCCCAGAGAAAATAAGAATTCGAATGCCTTGACCCAAGGCCGGTGCGCCAAAACAAAAAACCCGGGCATGTCGGCCCGGGTTCGAAGGGAGGGATAGCAGGGGCTTCAGGCAGTCTGTTCCAGGCTCGCCTTCCATTTCCCAAGTGCCGCCAGGTGGTTCATGTGGGCGCGGTGGGTGAAGGCGGCCTGGCCGGCGGCGATGTTCGAGGCCTTGCCGCTCCATGCCTTCTGCGGGGCGGCCTGCAGCGCGCGGCCATAGGAGAAGGTCAGCTTCCACGGATGCGGGCCGATGGCGTTGATGGCATTGAGGTTGGCGGTCGCCTCCTCGTCCTCCTGACCGCCGGAGAGGAAGGCAATGCCCGGCACCGCGGCCGGCACCGTCTCGCGGAACAGCTTTATCGTCTTCTCCGCGACTTGCTCAGGACTGTCCACCGTGCCCGACTTCTTGCCAGAAAGCACCATGTTGGGCTTCAGGATCGTGCCTTCGAGGACAACACCGGCAGCGTGGAGCTCGTCATAGAGTTTTATCAGCGTCGCCTTGGAGACCTCAAAACAAGTGTCGATGTCGTGAGCGCCGTCCATCAGCACTTCGGGCTCGACGATCGGCACGATGCCGGCCTCCTGGCAAAGTGCGGCATAGCGGGCAAGCGCATGGGTGTTCGAGTTGATCGAATTGACCGAAGGCACGCCCTTGCCGGTGTCGATGTCGATCACCGCGCGCCATTTGGCGAAGCGGGCGCCGAGCTTGTAATAGTCGGCAAGCCGCTCGCGCAAGCCGTCGAGGCCTTCGGTAATGGTGTCGCCGGGAAAGCCGGCCAGCGGCTTGGCGCCGGCATCGACCTTGATGCCTGGAATTGCGCCCGCCGCCTTGATGATGTCGACCAGCGGCGTGCCGTCGGCGGCCTTCTGGCTAATGGTCTCGTCATAGAGGATGACGCCGGAAATGTATTTGGCCATCGCGTCCTTGGCGCGGAACATCATCTCGCGGTAGTCGCGGCGGCTGTCGGGGGTAGATTCGACGCCGATGACGTCGAAGCGCTTCTTGATCGTGCCGGAGCTTTCATCGGCGGCCAGCAGGCCCTTGCCGTTGGCCACAATCGCGGCGGCAATGTCTTCGAGACGTTCGCTCATCATGCTTCTCCTAACCGGTTGGTATCGGCCAGCAGGACACTACCGCCAAAGGAATGACGCCGGAAAGCTCGAATCGAGCGAAAGTGGCCGGCGCTGCCGCCAGCTCCCTTCGAGTTGATCGAATTGCCGGTGAGCCGTGGTGCCCTCAGCGCTTCAGCACGTCCACGCCGGGCAATGGCTTGCCTTCCATCCATTCCAGGAAGGCGCCGCCGGCGGTCGAGACATAGGTGAAGTCGTCGGCGACACCGGCGTGATTCAATGCAGCCACGGTATCGCCGCCGCCGGCGACCGAAACCAGCTTGCCGGCCTTTGTGCGCGCCGCGGCATGCTTGGCCGCGGCCACCGTGGCGTGATCGAACGGCTCGATCTCGAAGGCGCCGAGCGGTCCGTTCCAGACCAGCGTCGCGGCGCGGTCGATCCACTCGCCGATCGTCGTCACGGTCCTGGCGCCGACATCGAGGATCATGCCATCGGCCGGCACGTCGGAGATGGCGATGGTCTCGCAGGCCGCACCCGCCCTGAATTCCTTGGCGACGACGCCGTCGACCGGCAGGATGATGGCGCAGCCGGCCTCCGCCGCTTCGATCATGATCTGCTTGGCGGTCGGAGCCAGGTCGTGCTCGCACAGCGACTTGCCGACATCGGTGCCGCGCGCGGCGAGGAAGGTGTTGGCCATGCCGCCGCCGATGACCAGCGCATCAACCTTCTTCACCAGGTTCATCAACAGGTCGATCTTCGTCGAGACCTTGGCGCCGCCGACGATGGCAACGACCGGACGGACCGGGTTGCCCAGGCCCTTCTCCAGCGCCTCGAGTTCGGCCTGCATGGTGCGGCCGGCGAAGGAGGGCAAGAGGTGCGCCAGCCCTTCAGTCGACGAATGGGCGCGGTGGGCGGCGGAAAAGGCATCGTTGACGAAGATGTCGCCATTGGCGGCGAGCCGTTCGGTAAAAGCGGGATCGTTCTTCTCTTCGGCCTTGTAGAAGCGAGTGTTTTCCAGGAGCAGCACGTCGCCCTTGTCCATGGCGGCGACAGCGCTGCCTGCCGTGTCGCCGATGCAGTCGGAGGCGAATCCAACGGGACGGCCGAGCACCTCAGCCGTCGCCCTGGCGATCGGCTCCAGCGAGAATTCGGGCGAGGGACCATCCTTGGGCCGACCGAAATGGGCGAGCAGGATGACCTTGGCGCCCTTGCCGGACAATTCGGCGATGGTCGGCGCGATGCGTTCGATGCGGGTGGCGTCGGTGACCTTGCCCTCAGCGACGGGAACGTTGAGGTCGACGCGCACCAGCACGCGCTTGCCGCTGATGTTGCCGATATCGTCCAGTGTCTTGAAGGCAGCCATGCCGGTTCCCTTTCGTCTGAAATCGCCGGGACCATACCTCGCATCAATGACGATGCAAGGCTTTGGCTGGGGCCGGGTGCGAAATTTTGAGGCGGACGGGGACATAGTCCGTGAAGACCGCCCGGCCTATGTCAGCGGGCAAACGGTCGCCCGCGTCAGCTTTCGGCCGACGCTTTCTCGACCGGGGGCTCAGGGGCGTCATCCGCCTGTGTTGCCCCCCGCGCCTCAGCCGGCTTGCGCCAGCTGCGGATAAAGGCGGCGAGACGGTCGCCGATCTCGCCGGCGCTCAGGAAGACAGGCACGCGCGCCACCGGCGCGGTCGGCTCGAAGGACAGGCCGAGCCCGGTGATTTTGCCCTTGTCGTCGACGTCGCGCACAATCAGCTCGATCGGACCAAGCAGCACGCGGTCGGCATATTCGGCATGGCCGCCGAGCCGCGCCGTGACCAGCGCACCGACGGTCTGTTTCTGCTCGGCCTCGCTGAGACCGGGCGCATAGGCGGCTTCCAGTTCGGCGGCGGATCGCGCCGGATCGACGGCGAAGGCGCCGAAGAAATCGGCATCCTCCGGATCGACGACGGCGCGGCTGGCGAACAGCTTGTCGAGCAGGCGGGGATAGCGATCGGGCACGAAGATGTAGACTTGATCGCCGGCGGCGAGCCGGCCCATGTCCTGGAAACGCATCGAGCGGCCGTCACGCAGCACCAGCGAGGGCCGCGCCCAGCGCGGGATGCGTTCGCCGCGCGCCACCGGACTGCCCGGCGCCACACGATAGGCAAGGAGTTCGTGATGCGCGGAGCCGGGCAGTTCCAGTTCGACCTTGTCCAGCGGTCCGAGCCGGGCCGGCACGATCAGGCCGAGGCGCCGCGCCAGCGGGCCGACGGTCCAGCCCTGTATGACCAGGGACACCAGAACGATGATGAAGGCGGCGTTGAAGATGGTGCGGCCGTTTTCCAGACCGCCGAGCAGCGGTGTGATGGCGAGCAGGATGGACACGGCGCCGCGCAGGCCGACCCAGGAGACGAAGGCGACTTCGGGACGCGGCAGGCGGAACGGGACCAGGCAGAGCCAGACCGCGACAGGACGGGCGACGAACATCAGGAACAGGCCAAGCGCTATCGCAGGCACCATGATCGCCGGGAACTGCGAGGGCGTCGCGAACAGGCCGAGGATGAGGAACATGATGATCTGCGCCAGCCACGACATGCCATCCTGGAAGCGCTTGAGGATGGTGACAGCGCGGATGTCGGAATTGCCGGCGATGAGCCCGGCGATATAGACCGCCAGGAAGCCGGAGCCGCCGATGGCTCCGGCGGCGGCAAAGACCATCAAGGACAGCGTCAGCACGAAAATCGGCAGCAGGCCATGGTCGAGGTTGAGCCGATCGACCAGGCGCACGATGGCGAGGCCGCCGAGCACGCCGACGATCGCGCCAAGGCCCATGTTGATGAGGAAGCCGAGGATCAGATTGGTGACCAGGACATTGGCTTCGGGGTTGGCGTGGGCGGCGATGATCTCGACCAGCGTGATGGTCAGGAAGATGGCGATCGGATCATTGGTGCCCGATTCCACCTCGAGCGTGGAGCGCACGCGCTCGCGCAGATTGATCTCGCCGGCGCGCAGCAGGAAGAACACCGCCGCCGCGTCGGTCGAGGCGACGGCTGCGCCGAGGAGGAAGGATTCCAGCCAGCTGAGGTCGAGCAGGTAGTAGGCGGCGGCGCCGAACAGGCCAGTGGTGAGAAGGACGCCGAAGGTCGCCAGCGACAGGGCTGGTCCTGCCGCCTGCCGCAGGGCGTTGAGTGGCGTGCCGAAACCGGAATCGAACAGGATGACGGCCAGCGCCAGTGAGCCGGCAAAATAAGCGATGCGGGCATTGTCGAACTGGATACCGAGCCCGTCGGTTCCGGTGGCGAGCCCGATACACAGAAACAGGAGCAGGAGCGGGGCGCCGAAGCGAAAGGCGATCAGGCTCGAAAACGCCGCGGCGACAACAAGCGCCGTGCCGACCAGCGTAACGAGATAGATCGCATGCTCCATCCGTGATTTGCCCCTCGAATTCCTCTGCCTCCTGGCTTCACGGCAGAGTGGGGCGAAGGCGTGACCAGTGCAAGGCGGGAGGGTGGTTTTTTGCCCGGCGCCGCCGATTTTCGCGTTGCTGCTCCGGCAAATGAAAACGCCCGGACGAGGCCGGGCGTTTCGAATGTCGGGAAGATCGACCTTCGATCAGGCGATGGTCTTGCCGAAAGCGACCGCGGTGTCGCCCATGCGGTTGGAAAAGCCCCATTCATTGTCGTACCAGGACAGCACCGAAACGAAGTTGCCGTCCATCACCTTGGTCTGGTCGAGCGCCATGATCGAGGAGCGCGGATCGTGGTTGAAGTCGATCGACACGTTCGGGTGATGGGTGACGCCGAGGATGCCCTTCAGCTTGCCGTTGGAGGCGGCGATGACCGCCTCGTTGATTTCCTGCACCGTCGTCGATCGCTTGGCGATGAACTTGAAGTCGACGACCGAGACGTTCGGCGTCGGCACGCGGATCGAGATGCCGTCGAGCTTGCCCTTAAGGTCGGGCAGGACGAGGCCGATCGCCTTGGCGGCGCCGGTCGAGGTCGGGATCTGCGACAGCGCCGCGGCGCGGGCGCGGTAGAGATCCTTGTGCATGGTGTCCAGCGTCGGCTGGTCGCCCGTGTAGGAATGGATCGTCGTCATCATTCCCTTTTCGATGCCGACGGTCTCATGCAAGACGGCCGCCAGCGGCGCCAGGCAGTTGGTGGTGCAGGACGCATTCGAGATGACGATGTGGTCCTTGGTCAGCTTGTCGTGGTTGATGCCGTAGACGACGGTCAAGTCAGCGCCGTCGGCGGGCGCCGACACCAGCACGCGCTTGGCGCCGGCGGTCAGGTGCGCGGCGGCCTTGTCGCGGGCGGTGAAGATGCCGGTGCATTCGAGCGCAATGTCGATGCCGAGTTCCTTCCACGGCAACTGCGTCGGATCCTTGATCGCGGTGACCTTGAACTTCTCCTTGCCGACGCTGATCTGGTCGCCGTCGACCGACACTTCATGCGGAAAGCGGCCGTGCACGCTGTCAAAGCGCAGCAGGTGAGCGTTGGTCTCGACCGGACCGAGATCGTTGACGGCGACGACATTGATATCCTTGCGGCCGGACTCATGGATGGCGCGCAGGATGTTGCGGCCGATGCGGCCAAATCCGTTGATGGCAACTCTGACAGTCATTTTTCTCTCCCGGGGAGCTGGAGGGCAGACGATTGGTCCGCAGCTTCATAGCGGCGGACGGGCAAAGAATCCAGCCGCATCGGGCTGGATCTAAATCGATTAGGTTGGGCCAGCCTGGCGAAACCGCTTTTCACGCGATCTCGCCGGGTATTTTGTTTCGTGCATGTCGTTATCTCAAGACCGCGACACACTTTTGGGCGACATGCCGGGGCCTCATCTGCCGTGCAGGCGGGCTTCCGCCGCCTTGGCGGCCGCCTCGGCGGTGATGCCGAAATGCGGATAAAGCTGTTCGATCGTACCGCTCGCACCGAAGCCGGTCATGCCGATGAAGATGCCGTCCGAGCCGATGAGATGATCCCAGCCCTGGCGGATGCCGGCCTCGATCGCCATCTTGATCGGTGCGTCGCCGATCGTCTTCTTGCGATAGGCGTCGGTCTGCTTGTCGAACAGTTCGAAGCAAGGCACCGAGACGACACGGGTCGGATGGCCATGTTTTTCCAGAAGGTCGCGTGCGCCAAGCGCGATCTCGACCTCGGAACCGGTGGCGAAGATCGTCACGGCGGCCTCGCCGCTGGCGGCGGCGAGCTCATAGGCCCCTTGGCTGCTCAGGTTCTTTTCGGTGAACTCGGTGCGCACCGTCGGCAGGTTCTGGCGGGTCAGCGCCAGGGTCGACGGCGTCTTTTCGGATTCGAGCGCGATCTGCCAGCATTCGGCGGTTTCCACCGCGTCGGCCGGACGGAACACATTGTGGTTGGGAATGGCGCGCAGGGCGGCCATGTGCTCGACCGGCTGGTGGGTCGGCCCGTCTTCGCCAAGACCGATGGAATCATGGGTCATGACGAAGATCGAGCGGATGCCCATCAGCGAGGCAAGCCGCATCGAGGGGCGGGCATAGTCGGAGAAGCACAGGAAGGTGCCGCCATAGGCGATAAGGCCGCCATGCAGCGTCAGGCCGTTGATCGCGGCAGCCATGCCGTGTTCGCGGATGCCGTAATGGACATAACGCTGGCCGTAATCGTCCGGCGTGATGTTCTTGGTCTGGCTGGTCTTGGTGTTGTTGGAGCCGGTCAGGTCGGCCGAGCCGCCGATGGTTTCCGGCACCGCGCCATTGATGACTTCCAGCGCCATTTCCGACGATTTGCGGGTCGCGACCTTCGGCTTGTCGGCTGAAAGCTTCTTCTTGTAGTCGGCGATGACAGCGTCGAAATTCGCCGGCAGCTTGCCACTGGCGCGGCGCTCGAACTCGGCCTTCAGCTTCGGATCGGCCTTGGCCAGGCGGCCTTCCCAGTCCGTGCGCGCCTTGACGCCGGCGTTGCCGGCGGTGCGCCAGGCGTCGAGAATGTCAGCCGGGATCTCGAAGGGCGGCGAGTCCCAGTTGAAGAACTTGCGCGCGCCAGCGATCTCGTCTGGGCCGAGCGGCGAGCCATGCGCCTTGTTGGTGCCGGCCTTGGTCGGGGCACCGAAGCCGATGGTCGTCTTGCAGGCGATCATCGTCGGCTTGTCGGAATGGCGGGCGGCCTCGATGGCATAGGCGATCGCTTCCGGATCGGTGCCGTCGATGTGGCTGGCGTTCCAGCCGGAGGCCTGGAAACGCGCGACTTGGTCGGTGTTGTCGGCGAGCGACACCGGACCGTCGATCGAGATGTTGTTGTTGTCCCAGAAGACAATCAGCTTGTTGAGCTTGAGGTGACCGGCAAGGGCGATGGCTTCCTGGGAAACACCTTCCATCAGGCAGCCGTCGCCGGCCAGCACATAGGTGTAGTGGTCGACAAGGTCGTTGCCGAAGGCGGCGTTCATGATGCGCTCGCCGAGCGCGAAGCCGACCGAATTGGCGAGGCCCTGGCCGAGCGGGCCGGTCGTGGTCTCGATGCCGGTGGCGTGGCCATATTCGGGATGGCCGGCGGTTTTCGAGCCCAACTGGCGGAAGTGCTTGATCTGGTCGATGGTCATGTCTTCGTAGCCGGTCAGGTGCAGCAACGAATAGAGCAGCATCGAACCATGGCCCGCCGACAGGATGAAGCGGTCACGGTCGGCCCAATGCGGGGCCTTGGGATCGTATTTCAGGAAGCGGGTGAACAGCACCGTGGCAATGTCGGCGCAGCCCATGGGCAGGCCGGGATGGCCTGAATTCGCCTTCTCGACGGCATCCATGGAGAGAAAACGGATCGCATTGGCCATCCGGTCATGTTGTTCACGCGACGTCATGGTACCTCCAGGGTGGGGGTTTGGGGGCTTGGGAGAGCCCTTGAAAAGGGTGCGCGACACATAGCAGGCGCGGGCTTTTAGTCAACAAATCGGGTGCAGATTTGCCGGTCTTGTGATGTCGGCGGTGGACCTACTTTAGCGTTAGCGGGGGACAGTCGCGAGAGCTTTATTGACGTTGCCTTCACCCGGTGCCTAATGTTTCCGGGATAACGCGTTCTGAACGCGAACGATTCGGTGATGGGCAGGGCACAGGACGAAGCCATGACCGGGGAAACCACGCTCAAGGAAGTGATCGCCAGGCTGAGCAAGGCCATCGAAGGGCTGGAAAACGCCGTCGCGGCCAAGCTCGAGCATGAACGCGACTATTCGGAAGCCGAGGCCGAAGTACAGCGGATGAATGCCGACCGCTCGCGGTTGGCGCAGGAACTCGACAATTCCGAAGCGCGCGCCGAACGGCTGGAAGACGCCAACAAGGAAGTGTCGCGACGGCTGGTGACCGCGATGGAAACCATCCGCGCCGTGTTGGACAGATAGGAGCTGGCCCGATGGCACAGGTCACGGTTTCAATCGACGGCAAGCAGTACCGCATGGCCTGCGACGAGGGCCAGGAAGAGCATCTGATTGATCTCGCCGAGCGTTTCGACCGCTATGTCTCGCACCTGAAGGATTCCTTCGGCGAGATCGGCGACCAGCGGCTGACCGTCATGGCCGGCATCATGGTGATGGACGAGCTTTCCGAGCTGCAGAAGCGCGTCAAGGGCATGGAAAGCGAAGTGCTGACCTTGCGCAAGACGCGCGACGAGGCGCTGACCAAGGCCGACAAGAGCGACAGCGTGCTGACCAGCGCACTCGGCGCCCTGGCGCAGCGTATGGAAGATTTGTCGGCGACGCTGGCAATCAACAAGGCCTGAGGCGTCTTTGCCGATTCCTGCCGCTTGTCTCATGCCCGATACCACGACGTATTTTTGGCCTGATCCCGCGTGTGGGGAAAAATTTTTGCCCATCGAGTGAATGGCCGTCATCTCCAGCGTTTAATCAGTCGCGCTGCGGTGCTACGATCAGGTGCCGGGCGCCGGGCGGCGAAGATCCGGCCACATTCACAAGGGGTAGGGATAGGTCATGAGTCTTCGTATCAACGATATCGCGCCGGACTTCACCGCCGAGACCACGCAGGGAGCCATCAAATTCCATGACTGGATCGGCGACGGCTGGGCGATCCTGTTCAGCCATCCGAAGAATTTCACGCCGGTCTGCACGACCGAGCTTGGCACGATGGCCGGGCTCGAGGGCGAGTTCAAGAAGCGCAACGTCAAGATCATCGGCATTTCGGTCGACCCGGTCGAAAGCCATGGCAAATGGCAGGACGACATCAAGACGGCGACCGGCCATTCGGTGCATTACCCGCTGATCGGCGACAAGGACCTCAAGGTCGCCAAGCTTTATGACATGCTGCCAGGCGGTGCCGGCGAAACTTCGGAAGGCCGCACACCCGCCGACAACGCCACCGTGCGCTCGGTCTACGTCATCGGGCCGGACAAGAAGATCAAGCTGGTGCTTACCTACCCGATGACCACGGGGCGCAACTTCGACGAGATCCTGCGGGCGGTCGATTCCATGCAGCTCACCGCCAAGCATCAAGTGGCGACGCCGGCGAACTGGAAACAGGGTGAGGACGTCATCATTACCGCCGCCGTTTCCAACGAGGATGCGATCAAGCGCTTCGGCGCCTACGAGACCATCCTGCCCTATCTCAGGAAGACCAAGCAGCCCTCCGCCTGAGCCAGCACGCCGGAATGGTTTCCGGCGTTTTCCGCTCCTGCGAACCAAGTCATGCTTGACTGGTTCGTCGGGGCGGACAACCATGCTCACGGTGGGTTCCGGCGGAGAAAATCGTTCCTGCCGGCTAGGTCTGGGGAAGCCGGACGTGCAGATAACTTTGGCGAAGCCGCAGGTCAGCGGTTTTTATGACAAGCCGACCGGGGCCATCCAGTATGTCGTCGCTGACCCGGCGACGAAGCGATGCGCCATTATCGATCCGATCCTCGACTTTGATGAAAAATCCGGCGCGACGAGTACGATGAGCGCGGATAGCTTGCTCGATTTCATTGGGGAAAACGGGCTGGAGCTCGAGTGGATTCTCGATACCCATCCCCACGCTGACCATTTCTCGGCGGCGCATTACCTGAAACAGAGGACCGGCGCGCCGATGGCGATCGGCGACAAGGTCGTCGACGTCCAGGCACTGTGGAAGGTGATCTATAACTGGCCGGACTTTCCGGCAGACGGCTCACAGTGGGACAGGCTGTTCGCCGAGGGCGAGACCTTCCGGATCGGAACCCTTCCGGTCAGGGTGCTGTTCTCGCCTGGACATACATTGGCATCGATCACCTATGTGATCGGTGACGCCGGCTTCATCCACGACACCCTGTTCATGCCCGACAGCGGCACGGCAAGAACGGATTTTCCCGGTGGAAGCGCCGCGCGGTTGTGGCGCTCGATCCAGGGCATCCTGGCCTTGCCGGAGGAAACCCGGCTGTTCGTCGGCCATGATTACCAGGCCGGCGGGCGCGAACCGATGTGGGAAAGCACGGTCGCGGCGCAGAAGGCGACCAACATCCATCTTGTCGCCGCGCGTACAGAGGCCGAGTTCGTCGCGCTACGCGAGGCGCGCGATCGCACATTGCCGATGCCGCGGCTTATCCTGCATGCGCTGCAGGTCAACATCAATGGGGGGCGGCTGCCAGAGCCGGAAGCCAATGGCCGGCGCTACCTCAAATTTCCGCTGGATTCGCTTTGAGGCAACCGTGGCCCGGCTACGGCGTACAAAAAGGGCGGCGCCAGTTTCCTGACGCCGCCCTGCTACTTCCTGCGCGAAGCCGGCTTTAAGCCGCCGGCTGTGCCTCGATCGTGCGCAGCGCCTGCATCTGTCGCTTGGCGGCGGCCTTGACCGCATCCTGCACCTTCTCGAAGGCGCGCACCTCGATCTGCCGCACGCGCTCGCGGCTGATGTCGAACTCGGCCGACAGTTCCTCGAGCGTCAGCGGCTCCTCGGCGAGGCGGCGCGCCTCGAAGATGCGCCGCTCGCGATCGTTGAGCACGGCCAGAGCGCCCGACAGCATGCCGCGCCGGTTTTCCAGCTCGTCCTGCTCGATCAGCATCTCTTCCTGGCTTTCGTGGTCGTCGACCAGCCAGTCCTGCCATTCGCCGGACTCGCCTTCCGTCGCCCGGATCGGCGCGTTGAGTGACGCGTCGCCGGACAGGCGGCGGTTCATCGACACCACTTCGGCCTCGGAAACGTTCAGCCGCGTGGCGATTTCGGCGATCTGGTCGGGCTTGAGGTCGCCATCGTCCAGCGCCTGGATCTTGCCCTTCACCTTGCGGAGATTGAAGAACAGACGCTTCTGGTTGGCGGTCGTGCCCATCTTGACCAGGCTCCACGAGCGCAGGATGTATTCCTGGATCGAGGCCTTGATCCACCACATGGCGTAGGTGGCGAGGCGAAAACCGCGCTCGGGTTCGAATTTCTTGACGGCCTGCATGAGGCCGACATTGCCTTCCGAGATCACTTCGCCGATCGGCAGGCCATAGCCGCGATAGCCCATGGCGATCTTGGCGACGAGCCTCAAATGGCTGGTGACGAGCTTGTGCGCGGCCGTGGTGTCTTCATGCTCGGCGTAACGCTTGGCGAGCATGTACTCTTCCTGCGGCTGAAGCATGGGAAAGCGGCGGATTTCTTCCAGATAGCGGCTGAGGCCGCCTTCACCGGAAACGATACTGGGTAATGACTGGGCCATGATAGCGCCCCCTCTCTATTGGAGTGATGCCCCCGAAACGCGGCAGGCATGTGACGCGAACACCAAAAGGCTCGCTCGCGACAACAGATCTTATACAGGAACAAAACCAGAAAAGACAGCATTTGTTCAACACGAAACAGTGTGTCACGCTGAAGTGAACAATGCCACTCAGGTTTTTTGATGGCAGGTTCACAGCTTGCGAAAGCCGCCGACGAGTTCCTCCATGTCCCCCGGTAACGGCGCCTCGAACCTCATCGTTAGATGGGTAGTCGGGTGCCGAAATGCAAGGAGCCATGCATGCAAAGCTTGCCGGGAAAATGCCTCGACCTGGCGTTTCAGCGGTTCGGGCAGCCGATTGGCCTTGGTGCGGAAGGCTAGCCCGTAGTCCGGGTCGCCAATCACGGGATGGCCGATATGGGCCATGTGGACGCGGATCTGGTGGGTGCGACCGGTTTCCAGCCGGCATTCGACGAGGCTAGCGGCAGCGAATTCCCGCTGGCCCTCGCCGAAACGCTCCTGCACGGCAAAACGGGTGACCGCGTGGCGTGCGTCGTCGCGGCCTTCCGGCACCACGGCGCGGCGAACCCGGTCGGAGGCGCGGCCAAGCGGTGCATCGATCGTTCCGGTCGGCCTCTGCGGTATGCCCCAGACCAGCGCCAGGTAGGCGCGCTCGAGATCGCCGGTCAGGCCGTGGTCGGCGAACGCCTCCGACAGAGCCTTGTGGGCACGGTCGGTCTTGGCGACCACCATGACGCCGCTGGTCTCCTTGTCGAGGCGATGGACGATGCCCGGGCGGCGCACCCCGCCAATGCCTGACAGGCTGTCGCCGCAATGATGAATCAGCGCATTGACCAGCGTGCCGGTCCAGTTGCCGGCGCCGGGGTGCACGACGAGCCCCGCCGGCTTGTTGATGACGATCAACTCGTCGTCTTCGTAGAGCACGTCGAGCGCAATGTTCTCGCCCTGCGGCTGCGCCGGCTCCGGTTCCGGCATGGCTACGGACACATTTTCGCCCGCGCGCATCTTGCGCTTGGTTTCGTCGACCGGCTTGCCGTCGATGACGACGGCGCCTTGCCTTATCAGCATCTGCACGCGACTGCGTGACATGTCCGGGCCAAGGGCTGCCGCCAGCCACTGATCGAGCCGTTGGCCGGCCGCATCCGCGCCGGCGACCAGCAAGGTGGGCGCGGCCTCTATCAACACGTCCTCTATCAATTCGGGGGCCTCTTCGCTATGAGCGCTCATCGAAAAACCATTCCGGAATGTTTGCCATGGCCCGGCCCGATGCCGATGAAGAGCAGGAAAAACCGCTCGCCCCCGAAGTCGACAAGCTGCGCGGCAAGCTCATCCGCTTCATGGCCATCAATCTCGGCCTGCTCTTTCTGGCTCTTATGGTGGTGATCGCGGCGATTGTCTACAAATCACGCAAGGCAACGCCGGTGAGCCCGCCGCTGGCCGGCGACGTCCAGGTGCCCGCTGGCGAACCGCTCAGCGGGGACATCGTTCTGCCGGTTGGCGCCAGGGTGGTCGGTCAGTCACTGTCGGGCAGCCGCCTTTCGATCGACGCCGAGCTTGCCGACGGCAGCCGTGCGATCTTCGTCTACGATATCGCCGAGCGCCGCCTGATCGGCCGTTTTGCGATCCGCAACAAATAGGCCGGCGCCAATGCGGCAAACACATTTGCCACCGACATGACCGGGTTTGCCGAACACCGTCGTGTCGCGACCGTGGCGCTGGTCGTCGCCAGCTATGACGAGGCGATCGCCTGGTATGTCGAGCGGCTGGGTTTTACGCTGACGGAGGATGTCGATCTCGGCGGCGGCAAACGCTGGGTCACGGTCGCGCCGGCCGACGGGCAGGGCGCCAGGCTGTTGCTGGCCGAGGCGTCCGACGAGACGCAGAGGAAAAGCATCGGCAACCAGACCGGCGGCCGGGTTTTTCTCTTCCTCGAAACCGACGATTTTGCCGGCGACCATGCAGCGATGCTGGACAAGGGCGTCGAATTCCGCGAGGCGCCGCGTCACGAAGCCTATGGCACGGTGGCGGTTTTCGCCGATCTGCATGGCAATCTGTGGGACCTGATCCAGCCGAAACGGTAACGCGGGGCGGCTTTTCATTCGATGCGGCAAAGCCGCCGAACCCCAGTTGCTTTTTCCCGGCCGTCAGCCTATATCGCCCCTTCTTGAGCGCGCCCATCGTCTAGCGGTCAGGACACCGCCCTCTCACGGCGGGAACAGGGGTTCGATTCCCCTTGGGCGTACCAGGCAACGTTCCTGTCGTTGACCTACAGACAATCCTGCAGTTTCGGACCCGTCCGGCATGGGCTCCGCATACCTCGAAAGAGCACGCAAAGCCTGCGAGAGGCCGGGCTTCCCATACCCCGAATCCACCCAATTTAAGTCAAGCCGCGACGCTTGAAAGCACTGCGATCTCTGATACTTGCGGAGCGGGGATAGCTTTCGCGGCAACGCGGGTTTGGGTCGGGTAGAGTTTGGAATGGCCTCTGTTGGGACGACATGCACGCACTGCCATGGCGGTGGAAAGGTTTTCGACTGCTCGAGATGGCGTGCCTCAAAAGGGTATTGCTGCCCGCACGGGACACATCAAAGCGGTTGCCCGGGAAAGACCATGATATGCGCGCAGTGTGCCGGGCTTGGAACGATACCAGAAACCGAGTTCAGGGCCGTCGCGTAGGCCGTCCTATCGCGACAATCATGGACATCGCGGCCATCTATTCCTAGCCTTGCGGGTGGGGACGGCAGGCAGGTTAAGGTTTGGTTTACCAATAGCCTGTCTACTGGGGACAATTCGCTTTCGGCCTGCGACCACGGATGTACTGGCGCAGTTGCCGAGGCGGAAAGGAAAGGTCGGCTCCGTGCCGGCCTTTTTGCTTTTTCGGGCTACATGGCTCGCATCGGCCAGGCGCCAGGGCGGCTTCGCAGTCGGCTTTCTTCGAACAACTTTTTGGCAAGGGATATTGTCATTGCCCATGTCGGCTCTACCATCGATCACAGCAGTCCGGCGGGTTGCCGGACCGTCGTGACGATGAGGGCTTGCGATGAAACGTGCTGCAAAACTGGCGATTGCGGGTGTGATGTCGGCAGGTGTCGTATGCGCATCTGCCGCAACGCTCAACACTATGGACGATGTCGGGACCGCGATCCAGTCCTGCTGGACACCGCCTGCCGGTGCCGGAGATTCGACTGTAACCCTGAGTTTCAGTTTCAAGCGCGACGGTACTCTGATAGGGCCGCCGCGACCAACCGCCGCCAAGGTGGCTGGCGACGACAAGGCACGTAAGGCGTTCATCGATGCGGCAATAGCGGCGGTGAAGAATTGCACGCCGCTGAGTTTATCGCCGGCGCTGTCGCAAGGGATTGCCGGCAACGTGTTCACGCAGCAATTCGTTTCGCCCAAGCAATAGCGGTAGCGCCCAAAGAACGCCTGCCATGGAGCGGGCATCGGCACGGGTGTTCGTCGAACCGGAGAACCGGGTCGGGTGTCATTTCCCCCGATCGCCGCAGATCAATGGCTCAGGCGCCGTGCTTCGGCATGCCGTGCCAGATCCGGGGTCTCGAAGACGTAGTCGCTCCAGGCCGATTCCGGAATCTGCCCGGCCAGATAGCACTCCAGTAACAGGTTTTGCTCGGGGTTGAGCGGCCGTGGGGCACGCCCGTGATCCAGCCCGAGGGAGTGAAAAAGGTTTCTTGTCAGCTCCGATACGGTGAAATGCATCGACATCGCGCGTTCTCCTTTGCGCCTCAACGCGGCAGTACGGGCAAAGGTTTCAGTGCCGGACACCGGTAACGCCTGATTGATCGCAGGCTCGACGCATCGGCCCGCCGACGGCCACCCAGCTCCAGTCGATCGAGGCCGGCCAGCGGACGGTGCGTGTGGTCGGCCCCGCCTTTTTCCCGGCTGAATGACCCACGAGTGTTTTCGCGGGAACGGCCGTCTTCGGAACAGGGGCCCGCTTCCCGGCGTTGTGGTCGATATCAGGCAGGGAGAAGCGCCATGGCCACGTTCAGGGATATGCGGGTACTGGAGATCGTCGAAGACGGCTCCCTGACTACCGACCAGAAGATCGCTGAATTGCGCAAGATCGAATCCGAGGCGCGCGGGCTGCAACGGGCGGCGTCGGAGAGCCCGATGGGCGACGATGACGGCTGGCAGGACGATCTGCGCCAGGTTCGGCTTGCTCTCGACAAGCTCGGCGCCAAGGAACCGAGGAAGGGCGCGGCAACGCTATAGAGCCGAACCGTTCCAAAGCACGCCGCGTCGAAGCGGATTCAGGCGCCGCGCTTTAGGTCTTTGTTTTTATGCATTAGTCGCAAACCATGCGAACTCTTTGGCCGGGAGCGCTTACGTTCCTGCATGCCAATTGTTTTTCGGGGCCCGATGACGGATGAGAGGGCGTTGTCGCCCTGGTCTGAGACCGTCTGTGAGGCGCAGGCTTAACGACCCTGCGCTCGTTAAACCGCCCAGGAGGCTGGGGTGGACCCGGAAAGGCGCTGTTGTCGACCTGCGGCTGGTAGTCGACATTGGGCGGCGGCCGGTCCCAGATTCGCCTGGCGTCGAGCGGCCGCGGAATAACCACCGTGCCGTCATAGCTGCGAGAGCAGCCGCCGCCGAAAAGCAGCGCCACGCCCAGCAAGAAAGGCCCTATCCGTCCGTACATTAGCAACACCCCTGTGCATGCTTATAGCGCGGCCTTGCTCCGCGCCACAACCGGACGGAATAACGCAGCAGGAACAGGCCGGTTGCGCCGTTAAGGTTAGCGGATCGTTAATGCTTCTACGGCACATTCCGCCGACGGACCGCGGAGGGAGGGTTCGGCCTTGATTTTCGGGGTGGGGACAGCATGGCGGAATCGGACGAAGCAATCGGCGTGCGCGGCAAGCGCAAGCCCGGCAAGGCAGCCGCGCCTGGCGGCGATGGGCCATCCGGCGTCGACATGGATTGCGCCGACGCGCTGCGCCAACTCGTCGAAGCGGGCTCGGACTGGATTTGGGAAACCGACGCGGAATTGCGCTTTTCCTGGCTTTCCCAAGATTACCAGGCGGCAACCGGTATCGATCCGGCAATGGTGCTTGGCCGGTTCCGCTTCGATTTTCTCAACCAGGTCCTGAAGGGCAACCGCGGTGCGGCGGCGCATCTGGAGGATTTGCAGGCGCACCGGCCGTTCCGCGACTTCGTCTACGAACTGAAGGGGGGCCGCCCCGACTGCCGCTGGGTGCTGACGTCAGGCTTCCCGCGTTTCGACAGCGAAGGAAAATTCGTCGGCTATCGCGGCCTGGGCCGCAACGTCACCGCGCTGGCCAGCGCCTTCGAGGCCATGCAGCCGGCGGCTGGCGGCGATGCCGTCCAGCATCTCGCCGATCTCGAGCGGACGATGGATGCCATGCATATGGGCGTCGTGCTTCTGGACGCCAGGCTCGATACGCTCATCGTCAACAAGGCCTACCGCGATCTCTCCAGGATTCCGGACGGGGCCGTGACGGTAGGCGCGCCGTTCAGCCTGCTGATGGAACTCAATCGCCGCAACGGCATCTATGGCGACATCGACGAAGAGCAATGGCAGCGCTACCTCGCCACGCGCATCGAAGAGATCAAGGCCGGCACCGTCGCACCTCGGGAGTTTGCCCACACCGACGGGCGCACCATGATGTTCTCCGTCACGGCTCTGTCGGGAGGCAAACGCCTGCTGACCTACTATGAGGTCACCGAGGTCAAGCGGCGGGACGCCGAGATCGAGAATGCCAACGCCAAGATAGCCGAGACTTTCGCCAATCTCCGCACCATGGTCGATCAGATGCCGATCGGTGTTCTTGTCCTCGATGCCGACATGCATGCCGAGGTCATCAACCGCGCCTTTTACGATTTCTGGCAGATCGACGCCCGGCGCGCCGAGACCGGCTGCAGCTTCCTCGATCTGATGGAAGCCAGCCGCGACATCGACCCGTATGGTTCGGACGACGCGACATGGCACCGGCATGTCGCCGAACGCGAGGCTGAAATCAGAGCCGGCACAGCTGGAGCGAGGCAGTTCCCGCGCAATGACGGCAGGACGCTGATCTCGTCGATGGCGCCGCTGGCCGGCGGCAAGCGGTTCATTTCCTATGTCGATGTCACCGACATGAAGGATCGCGAGGCCGAACTTGCCGAAGCGCTGGAAAAGGCGCGGCTGGCGGAAGCAGTAATCAACGGGGTCAAGGATCCGATCTTCGTCAAGGACGACAATCTGCGCTTCGTCTTCGTCAACGAGGCCTTCGCGGCGCTGTTCAAGCAGGCGCCGCAGGCCATGCTTGGCAGGCCGGGAAGCGATTTCCTCGGGCCGGACGAGGTCGCGCTGTTCGAAAGCAGCGAACGCGAGGTGCTGGCCGGCGGACAGCAATACGAAGTGGAAGAAAGCTTCAAGGCCGGCGGCGGCACCCGTTCGCGTATCGTCAGGAAGAACCGCGTCCGCATGGCAAGCGGCCGCGACTATGTCGCCGGCTTTCTGTTCGACATCTCCGACATGAAGCGGCGCGAGACCGAAGCCGAAGATGCGCGCAAGCATCTCGCCAGCGTGCTGGAATCGCTGCCGGCGGGGGTCATCATCTACGACCGCGACGACAAGTTCGTCTTCGCCAACCACAGGCTGCAGGATACGTTGCCGGCGCTGAAGCCTTTGTGGCAGCCCGGCCGCACCTTCCGCGAAGCGCTGGAGTTCGGCCATTCGGTGGGTTATTTCCGTTCGAGTGGCGATCCTGGGATCGACAGCCTGTACGAAGGCGATTCCGAACGCTGGCTTGACGGCATCCTGGCGCGTTACCGTCTGCCGAATTCCTCCTATGAGCGCCTCAATGCGGATGGCCGCTGGTACCAGGTCTACGATATGCGCACAGGCGACGGCACGTTCATCGGGGTGCGCGTCGACATCACCGACCTCAAGAGCCGCGAGGCGGCGCTTCATGATTCGATGCGCCAGATCGATCTCTTCCGCCATGTCATGGACGAGTTGCCGGTAGCCGCCTTCATCAAGGCGCAGGACCTGAGCATCGAATTCGTCAACAAGGCCTGGTGCGCGCTGACGGGTCTCGCCAAGGACGACGTCATCGGCCGGACCGACCGTCAGCTGTTCAACGGCGAGGAAGCGGAGGGCTTCAGCCAGGACGATACCGATGTCGTGACGAACGGCAATGTGCGCGAGGTCGAGGAGCCCGTCACCCATCGTGACGGAACGGTGCGGCAGTTGATGACGCGCAAGAGCCGCCTGGTGGCCACGGACGGATCGGTGCATCTGGTCGGATCCAGCACCGACATCACCGACGTCAAGGCGCGCGAGCAAGCTCTGGAAGAGAGCATGCGCGAGAACGAGGTGTTCCGCAGCCTGATCGACAACGTGCCGGTGTCGATCTACGCCAAGCGCTCCGATCTCAGGCAGTTCTATGTCAACAAGGGCTGGTGCGATCTCACCGGCTTCAGCAAGCAGGAGGCGATCGGCAAGACCGACGTCGAGATCTTCGGGCCGGATGGCGAGGCCTTCGTGGCCAGCGATCTCGCCGTGCTGCGTACCGGCGAGACCCAGGAGATCGAGGAGACGGTGCGCCTTTCAGACGGCAGCGTCAGGCATCAGTTCGCCCGCAAGGGCGCAATGATCGCCTCTGACGGTTCGCTCTACCTGATCGGTTCGACCACAGATATTACGGAACTCAAGCAGCGCGAGGCGGAGCTCAGCGAGGCGCGCCGGCGCGCCGTGCTCGCCGACCGCGCCAAGTCGGAGTTCCTAGCCAATATGAGCCACGAGATCCGCACGCCGATGAACGGCGTGCTGGGCATGGCTGAACTCCTGGCCAAATCCAATCTCGATCCGAAGCAGAAGACATTCACCGACATCATCGTCAAATCGGGCAACGCGCTGTTGACCATCATCAACGACATCCTGGATTTCTCCAAGATCGATGCCGGCCAGCTGGTGCTCGACCCGGCGCCATTCAATCTCGCCGAGGCGATCGAGGACGTGGCGACGCTGGTGTCGACACGGGCCAAGGAAAAGGATCTGGAGCTCATCGTGCGCATCGAGCCACGGCTCGAAAGCCTGTTCATCGGCGATGTCGGCCGCATCCGGCAAATCGTCACCAACCTGCTCGGCAATGCGGTGAAGTTCACCGATGAAGGCCACGTGCTGGTCGACGTGACCGGCGAACGGGTTCCAACGGGAACCAGGCTGACGATCTCGGTCACCGATACCGGCATAGGCATCCCCGAGGAAAAACTGAAACTGGTGTTCGAGAAATTCAGCCAGGTCGATACGTCCTCGACAAGGCGCCACGAGGGCACCGGGCTTGGCCTTGCCATCACCTCGCGGCTGGTCGATCTGATGGGCGGCGACATTGGCGTCGAGAGCGCCGAAGGCAAGGGGTCAACCTTCTGGTTCACCGTAACGTTGCCAGGGGCCGGGCAGCAGAGCGGGCAGCGCATCACGCCGGTGGACGTGACGGGCGCACGCGTGCTGATCGTCGATGACAACGCCGTCAACCGCGCCATCCTGACCGAGCAGATGACCTCGTGGACGTTCGATTCCTGCGCGGCCGAAAGCGGCGCCGAAGGTCTCAAGGTGCTGATCGCCGCGGCAGCTTATGGCGTGGCGGTCGACTGCGTCGTGCTCGACTACCAGATGCCTGAAATGAGCGGCGCCGAAATGGCGCGTATCGTGCGCAACACCGAGGGCCTCGCGGACACGCCGATCATCATGCTGACATCGGTCGACCAGTCGCTTGCCAACACCAGCTACCGCGATCTTGGCATCGACGCCCAGCTGATCAAGCCGGCGCGCTCCTCGGTGCTCCTGGAAACGCTGGTCGCGACCATCCAGCGCCATCGCCACGCCACCAGCGGCCACGCCGTTCAACCGCTCACGGGCGAGGCGCCCGAGGCGTCCCGGCCGCCGCCCCTGGCACCATCCGAGCAGCGCGCGCAATTGCAGCCGCCACAGGTTCGCCCCAGGCTGCCCGCGACGGCCGGCGGGCACAGGCTGGATATCCTGGTGGCCGAGGACAATGAGGTGAACCAGATGGTGTTCACGCAAATCCTCGGCGAGACCGGCTATGGCTTCGAGATCGTCGGCAATGGCCGCAAGGCGCTCGACGCCTTCGGTACGCTCAATCCGTGCATGATCCTGATGGATGTCTCGATGCCGGAGATGAGCGGTCTCGAAGCGACGGCCGCGATCCGCCTGCTGGAGCAGGAGACCGGCACGCATGTGCCGATCGTCGGCGTCACCGCGCATGCGCTCAAGGGCGACCGCGAGCGCTGCCTGGAGGCAGGCATGGACGACTATCTGCCCAAGCCGATCAGCCCCAGGGCCCTGCTCGAGAAGGTCGAGCGCTGGGTCGGCGCCGGCCGTCAGGTCCACCGCAACGCGGGATAGAGCCCGCGTCGCCTGAATTGCAGGATCCGGGGAGGCAACAAGGAATCAGCGGAGATTCGCTGCTACCGCTGCGTGCAATGACTATGGTGCGATCGCGCCATATCAAAGGCCGTGTCCAGCCGGAACAATAGCGAAATCGAATTCCGCTCTTCTCAGTTACGGGCGGGAGCAGCGACCGCCTGCAAGAAACAGTGTCACTCTACCCCAACGGACCTGTTTTTGGCGATGGCCCGGCCATGACACGCTCTGGCTGCGAGCAACGCGCTCCCGTCCGGATTTTCTTCATTTGGGAAAAGCCTGGTCGAGTCCGTGGTGATTCCAGCCGTCGGACGGCTCAAGCCCCTGATTCCGGCGGCAAACTCGGACCGCGCCGCGAGCGCCCGAGATCAGCGTCTTTCGCGTTGCCGGCAACGCGTTACCGGGCTGACATGAAACTGTCATGCGACTGTTATAATCGAAGGCTATTGGCCTCAGCGGCGCCGGCAAGAAGTGGCGCCGAGAGACCATCTTCCGAACAGGAGCAGGCCACATGAGACATTTCATCCGCTCGGCGGCCGTTGCGATTGCAATGGCTGCGGCGTCCACCCTCACCCTTTCCGCAGCAATGGCAGCTGACCTTTCCGGCGCCGGCTCGACCTTCATCTATCCGGTGTTCGCCAAATGGGCCGACACCTACAAGAAGGATACTGGCATCGGCCTCAACTATCAGTCGATCGGCTCGGGCGGCGGCATCAAGCAGGTCATCGCCAAGACCGTGACCTTCGGCGCCACCGACAAGCCGATGTCCGACGCCGATCTGGAAAAGAACGGCCTCGTGCAGTTCCCGATGGTGATGGGCGGCATCGTGCCGATCGTCAACCTCACGGGCATCAAGCCGGGCGAACTCGTCCTCGACGGCAAGACGCTGGCCCAGATCTATCTCGGCGCGATCACCACCTGGGACGATGCCGCGATCAAGGCCCTGAACCCGGACCTTAAGCTGCCGTCGACCGCTATCGCCGTCGTTCATCGTTCGGACGGCTCGGGCACGACCTTCAACTTCACTGACTACCTCGTGAAGCTCTCGCCCGACTGGAAGGACAAGGTCGGCTCAGATACGGCCGTCGAATGGCCGACGGGCGTCGGCGCCAAGGGCAGCGAAGGCGTTGCCAACACCGTCAAGCAGACCGACGGCGGCATCGGCTATGTCGAATATGCCTATGCCAAGCAGAACAATCTCTCCTACTCCAAGATGCTGAACGCCGCCGGCAAGGTCGTCGAGCCGTCGCTCGAATCCTTCGGCGCGGCTGCTTCGAACGCCGACTTCAAGGGCGCCAAGAACTTCAACGTCATCATCACCAACGAGCCGGGCGACGCCACCTGGCCCATCGCTGCCTCGACCTGGGTGCTGATCCACAAGACCCCGGACGATGCCGCAGCCACCGGCGAAGCGCTCAAGTTCTTTGCCTGGGCCTACAAGGACGGCAAGGAAACCGCCAAGGCGCTCGACTATGTGTCGATCCCCGATAGCGTCGTCGACCTGATCAAGGCTTCGTGGAAGGCCGACATCAAGGCCGACGGCAAGCCCGTCTACGCCGGCGAGTAATATCTTTCTGGAGGAGCGCCGCCCCGCGGCGCTCCTTTTCAATCAACACAAAGAGCCGAGCTTGACATGAGCGCTGCCCACGAAGCCTTGCCAGCCATTCGAGGTTCACGCGACGCCACCGTCAGACGGTTCGCGTTGACCGATTCGATCTTCCATGGGCTGACCCGCGCCGCCGCCATTCTCGTGCTGGTGCTGCTCGGCGGCGTCGCCATCTCGCTGTTCGCCGGTTCCTGGCAGGCACTGTCGACCTTCGGCTTCTCCTTTCTGACCACCGAGAGCTGGAATCCCGTCACCGAGAAATTCGGCGCCCTGGCGCCGATCTATGGCACCATCATCACTTCGGCCATCGCCATCCTGATCGCTGTGCCGCTCGGCATCGGCATCGCCATTTTTCTTACCGAGCTTTGCCCGCGTCCGCTTCGGCGCCCGATCGGCATGGCGGTGGAACTGCTGGCCGGCATTCCTTCGATCATCTACGGCATCTGGGGCCTGTTCGTGCTGGCACCGTTCCTGCAGACGACAGTGCAACCTTTCATCATCAACGTGTTCCACGGCATTCCCGGCCTTAACAGCCTGTTTGCCGGGCCTCCTTATGGCATCGGCCTGCTGACCTCGGCGATGATCCTGGCCATCATGATCCTGCCTTTCATCACCTCGATCACCAAGGATGTGTTCGATACGGTGCCGCCGGTGCTGAAGGAGTCCGCCTACGGCATTGGCTGCACGACCTGGGAGGTAACACGCCGGGTCGTCGTCCCCTACACCCGCATCGGCATCATGGGCGGCGTCATGCTTGCGCTCGGCCGTGCACTCGGTGAAACCATGGCGGTCACCTTCGTCATCGGCAACGCCCACCGGATCAGCGCCTCGCTGTTCGCGCCGGCAACGACGATCTCGGCAACCATCGCCAACGAATTCACCGAAGCCGTCGGCGATCTCTACACTTCCTCGTTGGTGGCGCTCGGCCTGATCCTGTTCGTCATCACCTTCCTCATCCTTGCCATCGCCCGCTACATGCTGATGCGCATCGATGCCCGTACCGGAGTCTGACCGATGTCGACAGCCGCATCGCTTCACCAGAGCCGCAAGCGCAAGAACGGCGTGATGATGACGCTCTGCGTCGTCGCCGCCGGCATCGGCCTTGCCTGGCTGGCGCTGATCCTCGGCGCGCTGCTCTATAAGGGCCTGTCGGGCGTTTCGCTCTCAGTGTTCACGGAAATGACCCCGCCGCCCGGTGATGCCGGTGGCCTGCTCAACGCCATCTACGGCAGCATCGTGATGACTATTATCGGCATCGTCGTCGGCACGCCGATCGGCGTGCTGGCCGGCACCTACATGGCCGAATATGGCCGCTTTTCGAAGCTCACCACCGTGGTGCGCTTTATCAACGACATCCTGCTGTCGGCGCCCTCAATCATCATCGGCCTGTTCGTCTACGAATTGATGGTACGGCCGATGGGGCATTTCTCGGCCATCGCCGGTGCCGTGGCACTGGCCATCCTGGTCATTCCCGTCGTGGTGCGTACCACCGAGGACATGCTCAACCTTGTGCCGAACGCTTTGCGCGAGGCCGGCACGGCGATTGGCGCGCCGCGCTGGGTGGTGATCCGTTCGGTGGCCTACCGCGCGGCGATGTCCGGCATCGTCACCGGCATATTGTTGGCCATTGCCCGCATTTCCGGCGAGACGGCGCCGCTACTCTTCACAGCGCTCAACAACCAGTTCTGGTCGAGCAATCTCAATGCGCCGATGGCCAGCCTGCCGGTGACCATCTTCCAGTTCGCTCTCAGCCCTTACGAGGAGTGGCAGCAACTGGCGTGGACCGGCGCACTCATAATCACATTGACGGTTCTCGCGCTCAGCATCTTTGCGCGCAGCCTGACCGGACGCAGAGAGGACAAATGAGCCAGATGTTGTCTCCAGACATGACGATTGCGACAGAGGCAGCCGCCAAGGCGAAGATCGAGGTCAAGAACCTCAATTTCTACTACGGCCAGTCGAAGGCGCTGAAAGACATCACCTTGTCGCTGCCCGAGCGCAGCGTGACGGCCTTCATCGGACCGTCGGGTTGCGGAAAGTCGACGCTGCTGCGCGTCTTCAACCGCATCTACGAGCTCTACCCCAAGCAGACCGCCGAGGGTCAGGTGCTGCTCGACGGCCAGAACGTTCTCGACCGCTCGCAGGACCTCAACCTGTTGCGCACCAAGATCGGCATGGTGTTCCAGAAGCCGACGCCGTTCCCGATGTCGATCTATGAGAATATCGCCTTCGGCGTCAGGCTCTATGAGAAGATCGGCAAGGCCGAGATGGACGGCCGTGTCGAGCAGGCGTTGAAACGCGCCGCGCTGTGGAACGAGGTCAAGGACAAGCTCAACGCCAGCGGCCTCAGCCTGTCGGGCGGCCAGCAGCAGCGGCTTTGCATCGCCCGCACCGTGGCGGTCAAGCCGGAGGTCATCCTGCTCGACGAACCGGCCTCGGCGCTCGACCCATTGTCGACCGCCAAGATCGAGGAATTGATCGACGAGTTGCAGGCCGACTACACGATCGTCATCGTCACCCACAACATGCAGCAGGCCGCGCGCGTGTCGAAGCAGACGGCTTTCATGTATCTGGGCGAGCTGGTCGAATTCGACAAGACCGAGAAAATCTTCACGTCGCCTCGCGAGAAGCGCACGCAGGACTATATCACCGGCCGCTTCGGCTGATCTCACGCATACGAGGACCAGGATCATGGCCGAACACACAGTCGCAGCCTTCGACGAGGATCTCGGACAGATCAGCAGGCTGATCAGCGACATGGGCGATCTCGCCGGCACGATGGTCGGCGGCGCCACCAAGGCGCTGCTGAATTCCGACAACGCGCTGGCACAGCGCGTCGTCTCCGACGACGCCATCATGGACGCACGCCAGCGCGAACTCGATGATCGCGCCATCACCCTGATCGCCAAGCGCCAACCGATGGCCGACGATCTGCGTCATGTCGTCGGCTCGATCCGCATGGCGGGCGATCTCGAACGCATCGGCGACCTTGCCAAGAACATTGCCAAGCGCGTCGGCTCCGTCGGCCTCACCGCCACGCCGCGCGACCTGTCGCATTCCATCGACTCCATGGCGCAGCTGGTGCTGATCCAGGTGCAGGGCGTGGTCGAGGAATATGCGGCCGGCGATGCCGCCGCCCTCGCCAAGCTCAGGAATGACGACGAACGCATCGACGTCAAATACACCTCGGTGTTCCGCGAACTCCTGACCTACATGATGGAGGATCCCCGCAACATCACGGCTTGCACGCATCTTTTGTTCTGCGCCAAGAATCTCGAACGCATCGGCGACCATGTGACCAACATCGCCGAGAATGCGTATTATGTGCTGACCGGCACGCAACTGCCCGCCAACCGTCCGAAGCAGGACGAGACGGCGATGTCGGTGCCGGCGGCTTGACGGCAGGGATGATCGACCGATGATCGCGCCACGCATCATGGTGGTGGAGGACGAGGAGCCGCTGGGCGTGCTCCTCCGCTACAACCTGGAGTCCGAGGGTTACCAGGTCGAGGTGGTGACACGCGGCGACGAAGCCGAGATACGCCTCCAGGAAAACGTGCCCGACCTCCTGGTGCTCGACTGGATGGTGCCGGCGGTTTCCGGCATCGAACTCTGTCGGCGCCTGCGCATGCGGCCCGAGACGGAGCGACTGCCGATCATCATGCTGACGGCGCGTGGCGAGGAGAGCGATCGCGTGCGCGGCCTCTCGACCGGCGCCGACGACTATCTGGTCAAGCCGTTCTCGACGCCGGAATTCATGGCCCGGGTCAAGGCGCTGCTGCGCCGCGCCAAGCCGGAAGTGCTGTCCAGCGTGCTCAAGGTCGGCGACATCGTGCTCGACCGCGAATCGCACCGGGTCTATCGCAAGAAGAGCGAGATCCGGCTCGGACCGACCGAGTTCCGGCTGCTCGAATTCATGATGCGCCATCCTGGCCGCGTGTTCTCGCGCAGCCAGTTGCTCGACAATGTCTGGGGCGAGACGATCTACATCGACGAGCGCACCGTGGATGTGCATGTCGGGCGCCTTCGCAAGGCGGTCAACAATGGCCGCATGCCCGATGTGATACGCACCATCCGTGGCGCAGGCTACGCAATTCGCGAGGATTGAGATCAGGCCACGTTCTTGCCGGATCTCACCTGCACGCCCGGCGCGAAAATCTCCTGGTCGACGAAGGTGAGCGCGCGCATGGCGCAGCCCTCGCGGATCAGCGGCAATTCGTTCGGCTCTGTATCGAAGGAAATCGATTTCGAATGCTGGCCGCCGGCGGTCTGGGCGATGGCCTCACGCAAGGCCGGCTCGATCAGATCGAAGGCGGCGGCGCTGACGCCGACCATCGCAACCGGCGCCGGATCGATCAGCGCGAACAAGCTGCCAAGCCCATAGCCTAGCGCCTCGCCGGCCTTGCGATAGGCCTCGCGCTCCGGTCCGTCTCTTTCGCGCGCCGTGGCCGCCAATGCGCGCATGTCGGCGTCGCTGACGTCGACCGGTTTGGCGTCCTCACCCATCTGTCCTGCATTACGCCAGATGGCATAGTTGCCGGCATAGGCCTCGACGCAGCCGCGCCGCCCGCAGCGGCAGAGCGCGCCGCCGGGGCGATGGATCATGTGGCCGAACTCGCCGCCCGAGGAATGGGTGCCGGTGAACAGCTCGCCCTTCAGCACTAGGCCCATGCCGATGCCGTGCGAGAGCAGGATGGCGATGAAGTCGTCGCGGTAGCGCTCGGGGTCGCGCCAGCGCAGCGCCACAGCCATCATGTTGCAGTCGTTCTCCATGGTGGCGGGGATGCCGAATTCGGCTTCGAGTATATCGGCGAAGGCAATGTCCGTCTGCGGCGTGATCGGCGACCACAGCATGGCGCGCGCCTCGGTGTCGGTGATGCCCTGGATCGCCAGCGCGATGCGGGCAATGCTGGCGACATCGAGGTCGGGATCCTCGAGGCGGCGCCGGACGATGGCCACGCATTCGCCGATCAGCGCCTCGCGCGACATGGTCAGCGTGTCCAGCCGGCGCTGCTCCTCCGATATCACCTGGCCGGCGTAGTCGATGACGGCGACGGAGAGGAAATTCAGCGACAGCACCACGGTCATGACCGCCGCGGCCTCGGGGTTGAGACAAAGGCCCACCTGCGGCCGGCCGCGTTTCAGTGAGCCGGCCTCGTTCGGCTTGCCTTCGCTCAGGATACCTTCGCCGATCAGATCGGCTGATATCGCCGATATGGTCGAGTGGCTCAGGGCGGTGGTGGCGGCGATCTCAGTGCGCGAGGGCTGGCCACCCCGGCGCACGGCTCCAATCACCATTGCACGGTTGCGCCGGCGCAGATCGTCGTGGCGGATTCCGACCGACATCATTCCCTCCCCGTCGCCGTGGTTCTTGACGCCCCCTCGAACACCTCCGGCAACGGGTCGAATACTGGCAGAAGCGGCTGGGGCTGTCATTTATTTATTGCGGGGCTCGAAAAAAGGCTTCTGGCACCTCAAAATGCGTCAGAATCAATGTTGACAGTGCTCAGGCGATGGACCAGTGTTTTTTCGAGGCTCGAAAAAATAGGGCCTTTGTGCCGGCCTTAGGGCCAGTTTGGTCGCGCCACACGCGGGCGCAGGGAGGATATCATGAAGAGATTCACAGTCGCCATTCTGGCGGGTGTCGCCATGTCGCTGACGCTGGCGTCGGTCGCGCAGGCAAAGGACAAGGTCATCGGCGTGTCGTGGTCCAACTTCCAGGAGGAGCGCTGGAAGACCGACGAGGCGGCCATGAAGAAGGCGATCGAGGCCGCGGGCGACAAGTACATTTCCGCCGATGCGCAGTCCAATCCCGGCAAGCAGCTGACCGATGTCGAGAGCCTGATTTCGCAGGGTGCCAATTCGCTGATCATCCTGGCGCAGGACGCGTCGGCCATCGGCCCGGCGGTACAGAAGGCGCTCGACGAGGGCATTCCGGTCGTCGGCTATGACCGCCTGATCGAGAACAAGGACGTCTTCTACCTGACCTTCGACAACAAGGAAGTTGGCCGCATGCAGGCCCGCGAAGTGTTCAAGGTGAAGCCTGAGGGCAATTACGTCTTCATCAAGGGCTCCGGCGCCGATCCGAATGCCGACTTCCTGTTCTCGGGCTCGATGGAAGTGCTGAAGGCGGCCATAGACAGCGGCAAGATCAAGAATGTCGGCGAAGCCTATACGGACGGCTGGCTGCCCGCCAACGCCCAGAAGAACATGGAACAGTTCCTCACCGCCAACGACAACAAGGTCGACGCCGTGGTCGCCGCCAATGACGGCACCGCCGGCGGCGTCGTCGCGGCGCTGACGGCGCAGGGGCTCGCCGGCACCGTGCCGGTCTCCGGCCAGGACGGCGACCACGCCGCGCTCAACCGCATCGCGCTCGGCACCCAGACCGTGTCGGTGTGGAAGGACGCGCGCGAACTCGGCAAGAACGCCGCCGAGATCGCCTCGCAACTCGCCGACGGCAAGAAGATGACCGACATCGCCGGCGTGAAGGACTTCACGACGCCTGGCGGCAACACCGTCAAGTCGCTGTTCCTGACCCCGGTGGCCATCACCAAGGACAATCTCAACCTCGTCATCGACGCCGGCTGGATCAAGAAGGACGAAGTCTGCACGGGCGTTGCCGCGGGCAACGTCGCGGCCTGCAACTGAGCTTGATCGCCTGAAAAGTCGGAAACGCCGCGGCGTGGAACGGTCAGTGTTCTGAACACTGGCCGTTCCAATTTCCTTGTCTTCGCAATTCCGGACAAAAACCCTTACGCACTTTTCCTGGAATTGCTTCCAAGCCGCGGCGTTTTCCCGACAAGATTTGTGTTTCCGCCGCTGGCGGCTAACTTCTGGGCTCTGGTCCGGCTCCGCGTCAGACGGCAAGCCGCTGGGAGGACATCATGACCGACACGACCTCAACCTCGCAGGCCGATACGGCGCGTGCGTCGGAACTCGGCGCGGTCGCGCGTTTCCTGAAGGCGACCGAGATCGATACCCGCATGCTCGGCATGATCGGCGCGCTGCTGCTGATCTGGGTCGCGCTGCATGTGATTTCGAGCCTGCGTCTTGGTGTCAATCCGCTCGATTTCGACAGCCGCACGTTCCTCACGCCACGCAATCTGTGGAACCTGTCGGTGCAGACGTCCGCGGTCGCCATCATGGCCTGCGGCATGGTGCTGGTCATCGTCATGCGCAACATCGACCTGTCCGTCGGTTCCGCCGAGGGCTTGATCGGCATGGTCATGGGCTTTGCGCAGGTACATTTCCTGGTTCGGTTCGTAGGACTTGAACTCGGCAACCCATGGATCTGGGTCCTGGCACTGGTCATCGGTCTGGCGCTCGGGCTTTTGATCGGCGCCTTCCAGGGCTTCATCATCGCCTATCTCGAAGTGCCGGCCTTCATCGTCACGCTGGGTGGCCTGCTGGTCTGGCGCGGCGCCGCCTGGTGGGTCACGTCAGGCCAGACGGTGGCACCGCTCGACGCCACGTTCCAGCTTATGGGCGGCGGACCGGCCGGATCGATCGGCGCCACCTGGAGCTGGGTCGTCGGCATCGTCGCCTGCCTGGCCGTCGTGTTCGCGCTGTTCAACGGGCGGGTCCAGCGCAAGCGCTTCCGCTTCCCCCTGCGGCCGATCTGGGCCGAGACGCTGCTCGGCGTCGTCACCTGCGCCGTCATCATGGGCGCGGTCTGGCTAGCCAACTCCTATCCATGGCCGATCGGGATCGTGAACCGGTACGCGGCCGCCAACAACATCACCGTGCCGGAGGGCGGGCTGTTCATCGCCCACGGCATCGCCATACCGGTGCTGATGGCGGTCGCCGTCGGTCTGGTCATGACCTTCATCACCAACCGCACCCGTTTCGGCCGTTATGTCTTTGCTATCGGCGGCAATCCGGAAGCGGCCAATCTCGCCGGCATCAACACGCGCTGGATCACCATGAAGGTGTTCATGATCATGGGCGTGCTGGCCACGATCGCCGCCGCCATTTCGTCGGCCCGGCAGAACTCGTCCACCAATGTGCTGGGAACATTGGATGAGCTGCTGGTCATTGCCGCGGCCGTCATCGGCGGCACCTCGCTTGCCGGCGGCTCGGGAACCATCATCGGCGCCATGCTCGGTGCATTGCTGATGCAGTCGCTGCAGTCGGGCATGGTGCTGCTCGGTGTCGATTCGCCGTTGCAGAGCATCGTCGTCGGCGCCGTGCTGGTCATCGCCGTCTGGCTCGACACCGTCTATCGCAAGCGGGTTTAGGGATACGACCATGGCTGACAAAACCGCTCCCGTAAGGGCCCTCACAACTGCGCCCACTGGCACGCCGCTGGTCGACATGCGCAACATCTCGATCGCCTTCGGCGGCATCCGCGCCGTCGACGACGCCTCGATCGATCTTTTCCCCGGCGAGGTCGTGGCACTGCTCGGCCACAACGGCGCCGGCAAGTCGACGCTGATCAAGATCCTGTCCGGCGCCTACAAACGCGATGCGGGCCAGATCTTCGTCAATGGCGAGGAGGCAGCGATTTCCAACCCGCGCGACGCCAAGAAATATGGTATCGAGACGATCTACCAGACGCTGGCGCTGGCCGACAATGTCGATGCCGCCGCCAACCTGTTCCTCGGCCGCGAACTGATGACCGCCTGGGGCACGCTCGACGACGTCGCCATGGAGGCCGAGGCGCGCAAGGTGATGGGGCGGCTCAATCCCCGCTTCCAGCGCTTCAAGGAACCGGTGATCAAGCTGTCGGGCGGTCAGCGGCAATCGGTGGCGATCGCGCGCGCGATCCTGTTCAATGCCCGCATCCTGATCATGGACGAGCCGACGGCGGCACTTGGGCCCCAGGAAACCGCCCAGGTCGGCGAGTTGGTCAGGCAGCTCAAATCCGATGGCATAGGCATCTTCTTGATCAGCCACGACATCCACGACGTGTTCGAGCTGGCCGACCGTGTCTGCGTGATGAAGAATGGCCAGGTGGTCGGCACCGCCCGCACGACTGACGTCACTCAGGACGAGGTGCTTGGGATGATCATCCTGGGCAAATGTCCTCCAGGTGCCATACCGGGGCCGGGCGCGCTGAAGATCGCCGCCTGAGGCCGGTCAGGCCGCTTCGGGCACGCCCCGTTGCCGGTCACGTGATATGCCAGTGATCACGATGGTGTGGCCTGACCATTGTGTTGGCCCGGCGACTTGCCCATAAAAGGTCCTGTTTTGCTCATGGACCGCATCATCCGTTGAAGAAGCTTTTTCCAATCGTCGCGTTCATTGCCGTTGCACTGATCAGCATGACCATGGCGGGGTTCGCTTATTTCGCGACGCAGGAAGCCGCCCGCATCAAGTTCGAAGGGGCGGCCGATGACGCCCTCAACCGGATCGAGAGCCGCATCGACCTGCACCTGTCGCTGCTGCGCTCGACACAGGCCCTGTTCGACGCACGCAACGGCGATATTTCCCAGAACGAGTTCAAGGCATTCTTCAAGGCGCTGGATGTCGGCAACAATTTCGCCGGCCTGCGAGGCATCGGCTTCCTGCGGCTGGTCAGGACGGGCGACGAGGCAGCGGTGGAACGCGACACCCTCCACGATTTCGGCGCCAGTCATCCGGTCTATCCGGATACGACGCAGGCCTGGCGCACGCCGATCGCGCTTTTCGAGCCGCTCGATCCGTCCAACCAGACCATCATCGGCTATGACATGTTCAGCGAGCCGGTGCGGCGTGCGGCGATCGAAAAAGCCATGGCCGATGACCAGCAGCATGCGAGCGGGCTGGTGCAACTCGGCCAGGGCACGGGCGTGGCGCAGACTTTCACGGGCTTCCTGGTCTATGTGCGGCTCAATGTGGAAACCGCACCGGAGGTCATCAACGCATCGCGGTCCTCGACCGCCGGCTTTCTCTATGCGGCCTTTCGGGCCCGGGACCTGTTCCAGATCGCGCTCAGCCGTGCGCCGCTGCTGCCGGTCAACACCGAGATCTATGATGGAGCGGTGAACGGCGACAATCTGTTGTTCCGCTCGGAGACGCCACCGGCCTCATCCCTGGGAGACCGGCTGCTGGTCACCCGCAAGATGACCGTGGCGGGACGCCCGTGGACCGTATTGTTCAGGCCAACCAGCGCCTTCTCGCAACCCTCTTCGCGCGCCATCCCCGTGATGCTGGGGCTGTTCGGCCTGCTCCTGGCAGGCGCCATCGCGCTGGTGGCGCGCTATCAGGAGCGAGCCTATGACGCGGTGTCGGCCTTGCACGAGACGACGGAAAAAAGCCTGCTCGAAAAGGACCTGATGCTGCAGGAGATGAAGCATCGCATCAAGAACTCCATCACCAGGGTGCTGGCGATCGCGCGGCAGACGGCTTCGCGGGCAACCGACGTCAATGAGTTTTCCGCTTCCTTCTCGGCCAGGCTGCAGGCGATGGCCGCCTCGCAGGACATGTTGACGCGCTCGCGCTGGCAGAAAGCCGACCTTGCCGATCTGCTGCGCATCGAGCTTGGCCAAGTGTTCGGCAAGGAACTGCCGGACGGGCTCCTGTCAGGCCCGGAGGTGCTGCTCGATGAAACAACGACGCAGGCGCTTGGGCTGACCTTTCATGAACTCGCCACCAACGCGCTGAAATACGGCGAAGCCGGCAATTTCGTTGGCGCTCTCAAGGTGAACTGGTCGCTGGAAGGGCGGGGGCGCGAGCGGACGCTGGCGCTGAACTGGCGGGAGGCGGGGAAGAAGAGGGTAGAGGCGCCATCGCGGACGGGATTCGGCACCAAGCTGATCGATCTCAATGTCACGCGCGAGCTGCGCGGCACGATCAGACGCGATTTTCAGGCCGATGGCCTCAAGGTGGAAATCAAAATTCCACTGGCCGGCTGAAACCCACCCGTCAGCGGCCCTAGCGGCCGACCCCCAGCCACGAAAATCCGGAGGCCCCTGGGCCTCCGGATTTTGACTTGTTATCGCTGAATCAGTTGCAGCGGGCCGTGTAGATCCGGCCGCGATGGTCGCGATACTGGCAGTAGCCGTTGCGCAGGTTGCGAACCAGCAGGCCGGAACCGGCACCGACGGCCGCGCCGATCAGGGCACCCTTGCCGCCGCCGACCAACCCACCCACGCCCGCGCCGATCAAGCCGCCGCCGACGACGTCCTGCTCGGTCGAGGTACAGCCGCTGACGGCAACCACCGCAACCATGGCAATAAGTATTTTCCGCATAGAGTCACTCCTCACTTGTGTCCACACTTTGGTAAGCTCCAACCGCCATTTAGCACGAAACGAAGGCCTTTGCTGCTGCAATTTATTGTTGGCTAAGGTGGTCTTTTTCTGGGCGGTTCGTGTTAGATGCCATGACGACGTTGGATACGGCCAACGAAGCGTCAAGACTACCATCTGGCCGCACCTTCCAGACAATCTGATCGTAGTCGTCCTCCAAGGCGGGATCGACCGCGAGGCATTTGGCGACGACATGCTGCGCCTGCCCCTGCACGTCGCCCATCGCGAAGGGGCGCTCAGCGGTGCATTCGTCAGCAGTCGCAAAAACACTGACAGGGACCTGCAATTCCCGACATTCGGCCATCGTGTTCGAGCAACCGATCACCAGCAACAACGCGGCTATGTGTTCCATGACAGATGTTCCTCTGGCCGCATTAACGGCCGGCATCGTCAAAAAGTTCCTGTCATTCCAACGGCGTTACGCGAATAGTTCGGAGAAAACCGCGGCTCCTCACGCTGCGGCGTTGGCCTGCCCGGCGACTTCAATTGGCGCGACGGAGAGGAGAGCAGATTTAGTCAGGTCAACTGCCAGAAAATGGCCAGCACCATGATCGCGGCCGCGGCAAGAACGATCCCCTTCATCAACCCCCTACCTGCTTCAGGGAGTGCCTCCATGGAGGGTTCGGATTCCAGAAATTCGCCCATCGAAATACGGGCGGCTTGTTCCAATCTGTTCATGTCGGCAATCGTCAAGACATTCCTCCCGTACCGTGCTTCGAGCCTGCCAACAATCTCCGAAGGCGGGGCAGGTTCCGACGGTATCTGGGAAAAACAGCATCCGCGCTTATGGTGAACAGCCGGTTAAGGATTGTTATTTGCCAGGCTCTCACTGCGTCTCGAAACTGCTGTGCGGCACGACAAGGCGATATTCGAGGTGGCCCTCGCCGATATCCAGGTTCGCGGTTCCGTTCAGGGATGCCGGCACCACCCGCTCCAACGCAACGCTTCCGAAGCGCCGTTGACCGCCGCCACCGCGATTGGCTTCTATCGTTTCGGCCCATGTCAGCGACAGCGCAACCTCCCCCGTGGCAGCAGCGTCGAGTTGGGCGGTGACCTCGACGAAGCCATCCGGCCGGGACAGGGCGCCGTAGCTCACCGAGTTGACGGCAAGTTCATGCATCGCCAGCCCGATATGCAGCGCGGCGTTGGGATTGAGGTAAGGATTGGCGCCACGAAAACGGAGGCTATGCGACGGGTTCGCGCCATAGCGGCCGACCTGGCCCGCCACCAGTTCATGAAGGGCTGCCCCTCGCCAATTGGAGGATGTCACCAGATCCTGCGAGGAGGCCAGCGACTGCAGCCGGCCGCGGAAGCGCGTCAGGAAATCGCCGATGCCGTCGGAATAGCGGCCGGTCTGGGTCGCGATGCTCTGGATGATCGCCAGGAGGTTCTTCGAGCGATGGCTGACTTCCCGCAGCAGCGTCGTCAACGTCTGTTCACGCCGCTTTTGCTCGGTCGTCTCGACCATGGTGGTGACGACGCCCTGTACATCGCCATCGTCGCCTCGGTCGGCATCGACCCAAATCTGAAACCAGCGAACGCCATTCTCGACCGGAACACTGATTTCAAGGCGCTGGGGATTGCCGGTCGCGATCACATCGCGCTTGGCGGCGCCGATGCGGTCGGTCTGCGCCGTCGGCAAAATGCCGTTGCCATCGACATCGTCGGAGGCCCAAGGGGCGCGCATGTTGCGGGCCCATACGGTCTTCATCTCACGATCCTGATAGAGGACGGAAATGCCGGCATTGTGGAGCGCGTGGAGAAGAGCCCGGCCAAGCTGCATGCCGCTCTCGGCCGGATGCATGGCGATCACTTCATCGCCCCGTGCGCCTTCCTCTCTATCTGAAGTCCTCGAGCGCATCGGTCAACCTGTCCACCCCAACTCAGACTGAACCGCTCACCTGCCACATCGGTTCCAAATGAATCGGGACAACCACCCTTCCTAAAGCGGTCCGCCGGACGGCGTCCAGTAAAGGACACCGCCCGGCGGTGGCTGGAAACCGTTTGAGGGGTGCGGCTTCCAGTGTTCCTCTATTCAGTCGCCAGGCTCACGCCCGTCTGAAAAGGCCGGCCAAAAGCGAAATGACCAGGAACGCGAGGAAGATGAAGAACAATATCTGCGCGATACCGGCGGATGTGCCGGCGATGCCGCCGAAACCAAGCGCGCCGGCAATAATCGCCACGACGAGAAATACGAGCGCCCAGTAAAGCATGGTTCATCTCCTTCCAATGATATGGTGAAAACGTGGGTAAATGCGGTTTGTTCCACCATTCGCCGAAAAAGCCGATGCTTGCAAACCGTTCCAGGCAGCGCGGGCTGGAAATTCGCTGGCGGCCGATCCGGCTTGTCAAGAAGGCCACCGAATGCATCGCACCCAGTGGCCTTTTATGTCCTTGTCCGGCTCGCGGAGGCCGCGATTTATGCAGCGGCCTTGGCCTGCCGGTCGAAGAAGAGCGCCTGGCTGATCAGCGCCTTCACCATGTCGGGATTGAACGGCTTGGTCACGAGGAAAGCAGGCTCCGGACGCTCTCCGGTCAGCAGACGCTCGGGAAAAGCGGTGATGAAGATTACCGGCACCGATGTTGACGAGAGGATTTCGTTCACCGCCTCGATGCCCGAGCTGCCGTCGGCGAGCTGGATGTCGGCCAGCACCATCTTCGGTCGGGTCTTGCCGAACATCGTCACCGCTTCGGCATGGGTGCGCGCCGTGCCCACCACCCGATGGCCGAGGCTCTCGACCATCTCCTCTATATCCATGGCAATGAGCGGCTCATCCTCGATGATCAGCACGTCGGTCGCCACCTGACGGGAAATCTCGTTGCTTGCCTGGGCAAGCAGCTCGGAGAACTGCTGGTCGCCGACATCGAGGATCTCGGCCGCCTCGTCCTCGCTGAAACCTTCGACGGCAACCAGCAGGAAGGCCTGGCGGGGAAGCGGCGCGATTGCATTGAGATTGGCGGCCGCGCGCTGTTCCCAGCCCGCCTGTGTCTGCTCTTGCGGAACGCGGATGGCAACCGATGTGAAGAGCTTGGCGAAAACCTTGTATAGTGCGATCCGGTCACTCGACGCCTCGGGGAAGATGTCGACATCGGCAATGATCGCCTCAAGCATCGCGGCGACCAGCGCGTCGCCGCTCTCCTGCGATCCCGAGACGGCACGCGAAAAGCGCCGCAGGAACGGCAGATGCGGAGCGATGGTGGCGGACAAGCTCATAATAGACGTCTCCCTCAGATGACGCGTTGAACGGATTCCAGGCTATGCCGATTGCAAGCCCCGTGGGAACAACGCCGCTTTTCTGAAAAAGTTCCGCCGATATGGAACGAATCACCGGCAATGGCGTTTTAGTGCCGGGATGGGCAACCAGACGAGGGTGCCGCTTGCCTTGTGTTGTGTTGTGAGCGGCTTGAGTTCTGGGAAATAAAGGGCGAAATGAAGGACATGACCAAAGATATTCTGGCTGGCGTCACGGGCAGGCGCCGGAACGGCGACGGCGATCCGTTAGGGCCGAATTCCGAAATCGGACGCAAACTCAAACAATATTACGACGAGCTGGTCTCCGACAATGTGCCGGATCGCTTCGCCCAGTTGCTCAGCCAACTGGAACAGGCCGAACCCGCACAGAAGAAGGACTAGGGACATGGCAGCGGTCTCCCAAGGCTTCAAGACCGATCTGCTTGGGGCGATCCCGAGCTTGCGGGCCTTTGCCGTGTCGCTGACGCAGAATGCCGACAAGGCCGATGACCTCGTTCAGGAAACGTTGGTCAAGGCCTGGGACAAGCATGAAAGCTTCCAGCCCGGCACCAACCTCAAGGCATGGCTTTTCACGATCCTGCGCAATGAATTCTATTCGCAAATGCGCAAGCGCGGCCGCGAGGTGCAGGACAGCGACGGCATCATGACGGCCCGGCTTGCAGTGCACCCGGCCCAGCACGGCCAGCTCGACCTCAAGGATTTTCGGGGTGCACTCGAGCAATTGCCGGAGGACCAGCGCGAAGCCATCATCCTGATCGGTGCATCGGGCTTCTCCTACGAGGAGGCCGCCGAAATCTGCGGTTGCGCGGTCGGTACGATCAAAAGCCGCGTCAGCAGGGCCCGCACGCGCCTGCAGGAAATCCTGAAAATCTCAGGTGAGGACGAGTATGGCCCCGACGCGATTTCGGCTCAGGTCACGGGAACGGCCGCGCATTGAAATGCGGAGCCGCATAACGGCGATTCGGACGTTGTCGCGTCAGTCTCAGCCAGGGGAGCCGCGACCATAGGCCAGCGCCACGGCCTCGACGAGGTCTTCGCCCGAATAGGGCTTGGTGACCAGCCTTACCCCCGGGAAAGACGCCTTGATCTCATCCGCATCCGAATAACCGGACGCAAACACGAACGGGACGCCGGTCTCACGAAGGCCCGCGGCAAATTCGAGCGTCGAGGCGCCACCCAGCATCAGGTCGACAATGGCCGCGTCGAAATCCTTCGCGACCTTCCGGCCATCGACCTCGGCCAAATCGCGGGCAACCACCACCTCGCCTGCACCGTGGTCACGGCAGAGTTGCTCGACATCCATGGCGATGAGGAATTCATCCTCCAGGACAAGAATGCGCAATCCATCAAGTAATTGGGGCACAGGCAATTGCTCCTTGAAACGCCGGGAGTCATGATCGTAATTTGGTGTGTTGTCATTTAAAAAAGACATCGCCGACAGGCCGATCTCGGCAACGCGCTAAAACAGACCTGCTCACGGCAGGCATTCGCAAGGGGCCGAAATGCCGAGCCAGACCGGGCGCTCTTCCTCAAGCCGTCAATACCCCTGCGAGCAATGCCCGTTGCGGGCCCTGCCGGTGTTCCGGGAGTTCGAGAAGCCGGAGCTGGCCTTCATCAGCAAGTTCAAGAAGGGAGAACTCGCGGTCGACAAGGGTGCCACGGTTCTCGTGGAAGGAAGCCACAGCGCGCATCTCTACACGGTGCTGTCCGGCTGGGCGTTCCGCTACAAGCTGCTGCAGGACGGCCGCCGGCAGATCCTCAATTACCTCATGCCCGGCGATCTCATCGGTCTGCAAGGCAGCGTCATGGGGGAAATGCAGCATTCCGTCGAGGCGCTGTCGCCAATGCTGCTTTGCGTGTTCGAACGCGACAATCTGCTCGAGATCTACCGCAACCATCCGGGCCTCGCCTACGACATCACCTGGATCGCTTCGCGTGAAGAGCGTATGCTGGACGAGAACCTGCTCAGTGTCGGCCGCCGCAGCGCAATCGAACGCGCCGCCTATCTTGTCGCCTTCATCGCCAGCCGCGCCAAGGTCGTGGGCCTGAACGGCACGCAGTCCATCCAGATACCGATCACGCAGCAGCACATCGCCGATACGCTTGGCTTGTCGTTGGTTCACACCAACAAGACAATCCGCAAGCTGATGGACCGTCAGCTGATCGTCTGGCGCGACGGCGGTTGCGGTGTCGTCGACATTGAAGGTCTGAAACAGCTCGCCGGCTGGGAGGGGCTGTCCGAGGGCCGCCGGCCGCTGATCTGACCGACACCTTGCCGGGGCGGATCGGGTGCGCGTGACCGGGTTTTCGGGTAGTTTGTCCCGACATCGGAACCTTGAGACGCAAGGCGCGTTTGAAATCGAGCAATCACAAGGAGTTAAGCAATGGCCACCGTCGCAGGGAAGACAGCCAACGAAGCGCGGACGAATCCGGATCTGGAAGCCGACATCAGGCAGCTGAAGGCCGATATCGACAAGCTCACCAAACAATTGGCCAAGACCGGTGAACACGGCTACGGCACGGCGCGGCGCGCGGCGGCCGAAGGCGTCGAACAGTTGCGCGCCCAAGGGGAGGCCGCCTTCGACAGCTTGCGCGGTAATGCCAGGGATATCGAGGCGCAGATGGTGGCAAGCGTACGCGAAAAGCCGGTGACGTCGCTGGCTATCGCCGCGGGCGTCGGCTTCCTGTTCGCGCTGCTCACGCGTCGCTAGTTCCGCCGAGATGGGACTGCTGGCATCGTTGCTCTCGGGTTTCGCCTCGGGCGAAACCGTGGCCGCCATACGTCGAGCACGGACGGCGGCCATCGTCTATATGCTTGCCGCGCTGGCGGTGTTTTGCGGTATCGGCTTCCTGGTCGGCGCGGCCTATATCTGGGCATCGGCCCGCTATGGATCGCTGGCGGCGGCGATTGGTTTCGGTGTCGGCTTTCTGGTCATCGCAGGCCTTGTTCTTTTGACCCATCGGCTGATGTCGGGCACGCGGATGCGCCGCGAGGCTAGGCGGCGCAAGACCGACATGAAAGCGATCGGCATTACGGCCGCGCTCGCTGTGCTTCCGGCATTGCTCAAAGGTGGGCTCAAAGGTGGGCTCAAGGGAAAAGGTGGGCTCGGGGTTATTCTTGGTCCGGCCGTGGCACTCGCGGCCTATGCCATCTACCGCGAGAATGTGAAGTCCGACACCGACCACCACCCGGATGCCGGCGAGGGGTAGTCGCGCCGGCGGCCATGCTCACGTCATCTCGACAGATCTTCCAGCGGCATCGATATTTCGGCGAAGACCCCATCGCGCCGGAATTCATGGGTTACTTCGCTCGAAATGACCTTGGCCAGGCTGCGCCGGATGAGGATCGAGCCGAAGCCTTGCCGCTCGGGCGGCGCGACTTCAGGACCGCCGCTTTCGCGCCAGGTGAACACCAAGCGCCTGTCACCATTCTTGCCTTGCGCTTTCCAGTCGAGATCAACCTTGCCTGACGCAACCGACAGTGACCCATACTGCAGCGCGTTGCTGGCCAATTCGTGCAAGATCAGCCCGAGGCCGACGGCCTGATCGGGCGACAGCAGCAGATCGGCGCCCGAGATTGCCAGCCGCGGCTGGGCGGCGTTGTCGAAAGGCCTGATCTCGATCTGGACGAGTTCGCGGATGCCGATACCGCGCCACTCGCGGTCGGACAGCAGACCATGGGCGATACCCAGGGCCTGAAGCCGCGCGCTGAAGGCTTCGAGGAATTCGCTCGGCTGGCGGGCATGGCGCACGGTCTGTGTCGCCAGCGCCTGGACCGTCGCCAGCGTGTTCTTGACCCGGTGGTTGAGTTCACGCAGCAGGAGCCGTTGCCGTTCGTCACCGAGCTTGCGTTCCGAAATGTCGTAGTTGACGCCGAAAATCAGCGTCGGCTTGCCTTCGCTATCGCGCTCGATGACACGGCCGCGCGTGGCCACCCATCGCGGTGGATGGAAGCCATTCACCCGGTATTCGCCAAAATAGTCGTCACTGCCGGTCAAGGCATCACGAAAGCTGGTTTCGGTCTGGTGGACGTCGCGGGGATCGATGGCTGTCAGAACGTCGCGGGCCCGCAACCTTGTCGAGCGCGGCAGGTTGAACAATTCCGGCAATCGGACGTCGCAGTCGATGACGTCGGTGCGGACGTCCCAGGCCCAACTTGCCAGCGAAGCAGCATCGAGGGCGACGGCGCGCCGCTTTTCCTCGCGCGCGAGCGCGGCTTCGGCGACAGCGCCGGTGCGGGTCGCGTGCTTCAGGGTGAATAGGCTGCCGGCGAGGCCGGCGAGCGTTTTCAACTGGTCGAGCCTGGAGCGGGACGGGTGGGCACCCGGCTTGCGGTGCATGACGCAAAGGGTTCCGATCCGCGCTCCCGCGACAATGATCGGGACGCCGGCATAGAAGCGCACATGATGCTTGCCGGTCACCAGCGGATTGGCATGGAAACGCTGGTCGGCTGCTGCGTCCGTCACCACCATCGGCTCATCGCCAGCGGCGATGGCGTGCGCACAGAAGGAGATGGCTGTCGTAATCTGTGTTTCTTCCATGCCAGAACAGGATTTGAACCATTGCCGATCGAGGTCGACAAGTGTGACCAGCGCGATCGGCGCGCGCATCACGGCGGCGGCAAAGCCGCCGATGCGGTCGAAATCCGGGTCGGGCGCCGTATCAAGCATCTCAAGCCAGTGCAACACGGCCAGCCGGTGCTCGTCCTGCACGGCGCGCGCAACCTCGGCCGGCAGATCGGCTGCTGTTTCCACCCTGCTATTCAAACCAAGTTCCCGTGGCTTGCCTTGATGTCCTCACCGTCGCCGGCCCGGGACAGCCCTGCAGCCGGAACCATCCTTGCGAGGGACCGTTACCCGAGCGTGATTTGCCGATCGCGTCAGCCGACGCGAAACCAGACGAGGACCCGCCATGGCCAGGAACATTCCCGAAAACAAAGCGCGTCAGGGGCGGTGGGGCTGGCATGGGTTCCGAATCCTGATCGCCGGACTGCTCCTGGTGCTCGTCGCCTGGGGCGTCGCCGAGATCTACGGCGTGTTGATCAAGGCGCCGAACAGCGACGAGCAACATGTCCCCACGCCGCCGAGCACCAGTCCGGCGCCCTCCGGCTGAAGTCAGTCCCTTGATGACTTCACACAGCATCAGGCGGCCTTCACCTGGGCGACGCTGGCCGGCACCAGCACATTGAGCGCTCCAGGTTTGATTTCGATCGTCGTCTCACGATCGAGCCTGACCAGTTCGCCGTCCATGACGGCGCGGAATTTCCTGCCGCCGGAATGGATTTTGAGGGTCACCCTGTCGGCCTGGTGGATTTCGACATGTTCGTTGTCACGCCACTTGCCGCGCGCCACGTTGAACAAAAACTTGACCAGTTCGGCGCGCTGCTGCGCTACCGTGACGTAAATGCCGAGCACGCCACCGGCCGGATTGTCGGCATAGGGCAGGTGACCTTCGCCGAAGAGATTGTTGGTCACGCCGAGGCCGGATATGCGGGCAGTCATCTCCGCTTCACCGATGCCGAGCGTGACCTTCATTGCCGGCGGGTTCTTGATCGTTGCCCACGCTGCCTTGGCGGAAGCGCCGATCTTGCCCAGGCGTGAGCCGAATTCCATGCCCTGGCGCAGCTGCACCATCTTGGCATGCATGCCGATCGAGAACTGATGAACGAAAGGCTGGCCATTGGCCGTAGCCATGTCGACTGCGATGATTTCGCCGTCGGCAAAGGATTTCAGCGCCGCATCGAGCGACTGCGGAATACCAAGGCCGCGCGCAAACAGGTTCATGGTGCCGGCCGGCAATATGGCGAGCGCCTTTTTCCTGCCCATCAGCCTGGCGGCCGCGGCCGAGATGGTGCCGTCACCGCCTCCGGCGAGCACGACATCGACGGTGCGGCGCGACGCAGCGCTGTCGAGGGTGTCCACGACGTCCTTGCCGGCAACGATGTCGATGCTGAGAGAGTGGCCCGCCGATTCCAGCGTCTGACGCATCCGGTCCGAAAAGGCGGCGAGATCGGTGGTGCGCAAGGTGCCGCCGTCCCGGTTCAGCACCGCTGCGAATTTCATGCCCCGCTCCGCTGCTCACTTCAAACCGGCCGGGGTACCCCAGCCGACGGCTGAAACGCGTCAAACCGGGAATAGTTCCGGCAGGGCGGAAACTCCGGCCAGACCCAGGTTTTCGGCAATGGGCAGTCAGATCCGCTTCTTGGGTTTTGGCTTCGGCCATCGCGGTTTTTGTCGGAACAACAGCATGGTCACGACGTTGTGAACCTGCAGAGATGTCGCGTCCGATCCCCAGCGAGGGATTCAACCGGGCGCGGCATGACGAAATCAGGCACGAGGAGAGACTATCATGATCCGCACCCTTTTAGCGACGACCGCCCTTGCGACAATGGTTGCAACCGGCGCCTTCGCGCAGAGCGCTGCAACCCCAGCCCCCGCGAACCAGCCCGCCGCCCAGGAGCCGGCCGCGACGGCGCCGGTACCGCGCGCTGAAGGCAGCATCGTCACCAACATCATCGGCGAAACCGTCTACAATGGCACTGGCGACAATGCCGAGAATATCGGCAAGGTCACTGACGTGGTCTTCGACAAGGACGGCATGGCGAAATCCGTCGTCATCGGCGTCGGCGGTTTCCTTGGCGTGGGAACCAAGAATGTCGCCTTCGACTACGACAAGCTGCAATGGGCCGAGAAGAACGGCGATCGCTGGCTGGTGGCGCAGACCACCAAGGACGAACTGAAGGCGCATCCGGAGTTCGACAGCAAGGCTTACGCGCCGGCCCCGGCCGCAGCAACGACCGCACAAGCGCCGGCCACATCGACCGACACCGCACAGCAGTCCACGAACGCCGAGCCGGTCAAACAGGCTGATGGCAACCTGGCCACAAACATCATCGGTGAAAATGTCTACAACGGCACCGGCGATGACGCCCAGAAGATCGGCGATGTGAACGACATCGTGCTGACCAAGGAAGGCAAGGCGCAGTCGCTGATTATTGGCGTCGGCGGGTTCCTGGGCATGGGCGAAAAGAACGTGGCTTATGATTTCGCCAAGGCGCAGTGGGCACAGAAGAACGGCGACCGCTGGCTGGTGGCGCAGACCACCAAGGAAGAGCTGCAGGCGCAGCCGGATTTCAACCGCAAGGCCTATGATCCGGCGCCGGCAACGACGGCATCCAATGAACCGGCGCCAACCGCGCCCGCAGCGGCGCCGTCCGCCGCGACAGCTCCCGCCGCCGCTCCGGCGGACAAGACCGCGGCGGCGCCGGCTGACGCCACGGCTCCTGACCAGACACAGACCGCGGCCATCGACAAGTCCAAGCTTACCGAGATGCCGGTTGGAGAGATCAGGGGCGACGACCTGAAGGGCACGACGGTCTATGGCGCCAACGACGCCAAGGTCGGTGAGATCGGCGATGTGGTGCTGACCCCCGACAAGAAACCCGACGCCGTGATCGTCGATGTCGGCGGCTTCCTCGGCATTGGCGAGAAGGAGGTCGCGGTCGGCATGGATAATTTGAAGTTCATGACCGACAAGAACGGTAAGAAATATCTTTATACGACCTTCACCAAGGAGCAGCTCGAGAAGCAAGCGGCTTACGACAAGGGCTCCTACGCCCAGAAGCGCGACGAGCAGCGTCTGATCGTCCGGTAGAATACTTCGACAGACAAGGATACTTCGATAGGGAAGGATACAGGGCGGTAGGGTAATCCCCTACCGCCCTGCTTGCGACGTGGAATATCCAGCCACTCCGTTTTCCGTCAGTTCCAAGAGGGCAAGCGACTGGTCGAGATGTTCGGCCCGCCAGGCGAGCAGCCTTTCGGCGAATTCCAGCCGGGTGGAACGATGTGCTGGGCTGCCGGCGAGGTTCTTCAATTCGCCAGGGTCGTCCTCCATATCGAAAAGCAGCGGCGGCAGGCCGCCGCCAAAATGCACGTACTTGAATTTCTTCGTGCGGATGACAGCGAGGTTGCACTGGCGCGAGGTGATGCCGAAGTGCCGTTCGGCTTCACCGCCGGCGATCGAGCGAAAGTCGAACTCCCAGTGCGCGGCGTCGCGCCAAATGGCGGGCGTTCCACCGCTCAGGAAGGGTTTCAGCGAGCATCCGTCAAGGTGCGGTTCGGGAGCCACGCCGAGCAGGTCGATGAGCGTAGGCAAAATGTCCACCGCTTCGGTGAAGCGATCGACAGCGCTGCCGGCAGCCTTGCGGTGGCGTGGATCGCGGATGATCAGCGGGATATGGTAGCTGCCGTCGAAATAGCCGCCCTTGCCCAGCATGAAGTGGTCGCCCATCATTTCGGCATGGTCGGAGGTGAGCACGATGATGGTGTTGTCCCACGCGGCTTCGGTCTTCAGCGCTTGCCACAGGCGGCCGAGCTGCGCGTCCACCTCCGAGATCATGCCGTAATAGATCGCTCGGATGCGGCGGAAATCATCCTCGCTCCAGTCGTGCACTTTCCCCGTGGCGCCGGGGCGGAACTTCGCTCGTTTTTGGCGATCGAGATCATAGGCGACGTAGGGGTGGCCCTGAGATTCGGCACGCCAACTTTCCGCGCGGTGAAAAGCGGGGCCGTCCGCGGGATCGTATTGAATGTTGTACGGTTCCGGTACGATGAAGGGCGGATGCGGGCTGATAAAGGAAAGATGCGCAAACCACTGCGTGGCCTCGTCCTGCTCGCCCAGCCAGCGGATGAACTCGCCGGCAAGGAAGGCCGTCGGCGTCTGGTCCCTGGAGTAGACGGGTGGCGCTTCGGTCACCGCACCGTCGACCTCGCCCACCGGACGATGAATGTCAGGACTTCCAGCGCCGGCATCGATGCCTTGCTGCTTCAGCCAGGACAGCCACTGCTTCTGATGTTCGGGCAGCAATTGGCGCGCCGTGAAGCCGGGCAGAACACCCTCATAGCTGTGCAACCGCGGATCGGCCGGTGCAAGCTGGCGCGGATCGAGCGACACATCGGTATAGCCGAACAAGGTCGGATCGTAACCGACGCTGCGCGCGGCGAGCGCAATATTGCCATGGCGGGCGTCGAGCGGCGTGCCGTTGCGGCAGACACGATTGTTCATCTGATAGAGGCCGGTGTAGAGGCAGGCACGGGCCGGTGAGCAAGGCGCCGCGCCGCCGTAATGGCGCTTGAAAAGCACGCCGTCGGCGGCCAGCGCATCGGCATTCGGCGTCTTCACCTGGGGATGGCCGACAGCCGACAGGCAATCGCCGCGCCACTGGTCGCAAGTGATGAGAAGGACATTTGGCCGCCTGCCTTTTCCAGTCACTTGCGCTTACCCCTCTCCAGCACGTTCGAATGCGCACATGGAACCGATTCCATCCACCGCGCAAGACCAGGGCTGTTTGCTAAACGGTGAACAAGGATCTTTCGATTGTTCACTTTTAAGGCACAGTCCATCCTGTGTTTGCCGCCTTTGCCATACTCGCTCGTATCCTCATATTGGCGTGGAGAGCGGCGAGGGCCGCACAAACACCAAGGGAAGGAGCAGAGACCATGCTCGACCAAATCAAGGGCCTGCATCACGTCACCTCGATGGCCAGGGATGCACGGCAGAACAATGATTTCTTCACCCACAAGCTCGGCCTGCGCCGGGTCAAAAAGACCGTCAATTTCGACGCGCCCGACGTCTACCATCTCTATTATGGCGATGAGGCCGGCACACCCGGTTCGGTGATGACCTATTTCCCGTTTCCCAACATCGGCAAGGGCCGTCCTGGCGTCGGCGAAGTCGGCACCACGGTCTATTCCGTGCCGGAAGGCACGCTCGCCTCTTGGGAAAAACGCTTCATCGACGAAGGCGTAACCAATGTCGCCCGCGAGGAAAGCTTTGGCGAGAAGCGGCTCGCATTTGCCGGTCCGGATGGCGATGGCTTTGCACTGGTCGAGGACAAGACCGACGGCAGAGCGCCGTGGGTGAAGGGCGGTATTGCCGCGGACGAGGCGATCCGCGGCTTTCACTCGGTTTCGCTGAGGCTGAAGGATGGCGGCGCCACCGAGGAGCTGTTGAAGTTCATGGGTTACGAGGAGGTCGACAAGTCAGGCAATGTCAGGCGGCTCGCCGTCAAGAACGGCAATGGCGCCGATTTCGTCGATATCGAAACGCTGCCGACCGCACCCTTCGCCGATCTCGGCGCCGGCTCCGTTCATCATGTCGCCTTCGCCGTCGAGAATCGCGCCAAGCAGCTCGAAGTGCGCAAGGCGCTGATGGATACGGGCTATGGGGTGACGCCGGTGATCGACCGCGATTATTTCTGGGCGATCTATTTCCGCACGCCGGGCGGCGTGCTGTTCGAAGTCGCCACCAATGAGCCGGGTTTCGACAAGGACGAGGACACCGCCCATCTCGGCGAGGCGCTGAAGCTGCCGACGCAGCATCAGCATCTGCGGCCGTATCTCGAACAGCATCTGCAGAAGCTGGAGGGTTGAGACGATGAGCAAGGACGCTTACGCCCACAAGGTGCTGCCTGGTTCGCCGGGTGGTCCGCTGCTTTTCGTCTTCCATGGCACAGGCGGCGACGAGAGCCAGCTTGTCTCGCTGGGGCGCGATCTCGCGCACCAGGCCACCATCGTCTCGCCGCGCGGCGATGTGTCGGAGCAAGGTGCCGCGCGCTTCTTCCGCCGCACCGGCGAGGGCGTCTATGACATGGACGACCTGGCGCGGGCCACGGCCAAGATGGCGGGCTTTGTCCAGGCCCATGTCGAGGCGGCGAAGCCATCGGCCGTGCTCGGCCTCGGCTATTCCAATGGCGCCAACGTCCTGGCTTCGCTGGTGTTCGAAACCCCTGACCTGTTCGACGCCACAGTGCTGATGCATCCGCTGATCCCGTTCGAGCCGCAGGTGAAGGGCAGCCTTGCCGGTCGTCACATCCTGGTGACTGCCGGCAGGCGCGATCCGATCTGCCCGCCGAACCTGACGGCGCGGCTCGAAGCCTATTTGCGCGCCGACGGAGCCGATGTCACAGTGGAGTGGCACGAAGGCGGGCACGAGGTGCGGCCAAACGAAATCGAAGCGGCGCGGCGGCTTTTCGCCACCATCGCCCAAGGAGTGTAGAGATGCCCGATCAATTGCCAGAGATCGAACTTGAAGATCGCGGCTCCAAGGGTCGCTACGTCCTGCGCGGTGCAGGCGGTGCCGAGGCGGAGATGACCTTCACCAAGATCGGCGAGCACCAGCTGATCATCGATCACACCGAAGTGCCGGACGCCTTTCGCGGCCAGGGCGCCGGGCTTCGGCTCGTCACCCGCGCCGTCGAGGACGCGCGGGCAGCAGGCAAGAAGATCATCCCGCTCTGCCCGTTCGCCAACGCCCAGTTCCGCCGTCACCCGGAATGGGCGGATGTGCTGAAGCAGTAGGTTCCGCAAGCACAAAGCGGATGTGTAGGAACAGAGCTAAACGGGCGGCCATTGCCGTCCTGTTGGCTTTGTAATTTGCCCCGGCGGCACATCTTGCCTAGATATGATATATCGCCCTGCCGACAAACAGACCGAATGATCCCCCATATGACCGAAACAGACCTCGTCCCCGTCTTTGACGGCCACAACGACACGCTGCTGCGTTTGCACCAGGCGAAAGACGCGGACGTCGAGAAGCTGTTCATCGAAGGGAAATCGGGCGGCCATATCGACTTGCCGCGCGCCAGGGCCGGCGGATTCGCCGGCGGCATGTTCGCCATCTTCCCGCCGCCGGTCGAGAAAGCGCGGCGCAGCGCCGTGCCTTCGGCGCCGAGCGACAGCGAACCGCTGCCGCCCGAGGTGCCGCGCGCCGATGCGCTCAACTCGACGATCGCGATGGCGTCCATCCTGTTCCGGCTGGAGCGTGCCGGTGCATTGGCGATCTGCCGCAGCGCCGGCGATGTGCGCAATGCCATGGCGCAAGGCACGATTGCCGCGGTGTTCCACATCGAAGGCGTCGAGGCGATCGATCCCGAACTCACCATGCTCGACGTGCTGCATGCCGCGGGCCTGCGCTCGCTCGGCATCGTCTGGAGCCGGCCCAATGCGTTCGGTCACGGCGTGCCGTTCCGCTTTCCGTCCTCGCCGGATACCGGTCCGGGCCTGACCGATGCCGGCAAGGCGCTGGTCAAGGCCTGCAATGAACTGAGGATCATGATCGATCTCTCGCATCTCAACGAGAAGGGTTTTCGCGACGTCGCAGCGCTTAGCGATGCGCCGCTGGTCGCCACCCATTCCAACGTGCATGCGATCTGCGGCCATTCGCGCAACCTCACCGACTGGCAGCTCGGCGCGATCCGCGACTCCGGCGGCATGGTCGGGTTGAACTTCGCCACCGGCTTCCTGCGCGAGGACGGCCGCATGAATGCCGATACCAGCCTCGACATCATGGTGCGCCATATCGATTCCCTGCTGCAGGCTTTGGGCGAGGATGGCGTCGGTCTCGGTTCGGATTTCGACGGCGCCATGATCCCGGCCGTCATCGGCGACGTCGCCGGTCTGCCGAAACTCATCGATGCGCTGGCGGCGCGCGGTTTTGGCCGGGCGCTGATCGAAAAGATTGCCTACCGCAACTGGCTAAGCATGCTGGAAAGAACGATAGGTTAGGACGCCTTATTCGAAGCCCATGCGCTTCAGCCAGTCCTTGCCGACGCCGCGATCGCGAATGATCGGCAGCGGGTTTTCCGCATCGAGCCGAGCGCAAATGCGATAGACCTCCAGCGTCTCGGCGCTCATCTCGCCGCGCTTGTAGAAGAACATGGCGGCGGCATAGCGCGTGCGGCCAGACCATTTCTCGCCGAGCGGCGTGTTGACCAGCTCCCACTGTTCGGCGGCTTCACCTTCTTCCTGCTGCTTGCCCGCTTCCTCGGTCATGGTCAGAAATCCGCCGGCGGATTGGCGGTACGCCGGTCGAGCTTGATGAAGGGGCGCGCCACCACCTTGGCCCGTTTCATCAGCTTCTGGTACTGCAGCTCGCGCATGGCGTAGATCTCGACCCAGAGATCTTCCACGACAGTATCACCATAGGGCCGCGCCAGCGAGGCGATGGCGATGTTGCGCTTGGCCATCGGCGACCACATGGCGGCGCTGACCAGGCCGACCTCCTGGCTCTTTCTGTGATAGACGATCGCGTGTTCGGCCGGGATGTTGCCTTCGATCTCCAGTCCGACGAGGACATGCCGAAGCTTGCTTTTGGCGCGGGCCTCGAGGATGGCGCGGCGGCCATTGAAATGGCCCTTCTCCAGATCGATCATGAAGCCGAGCCCGATCTCGTCGGGCATGCGCGGGCGGTCGGCGCGGATGGCATGTTCGGCTGTGGTGAAATCGGCATTGGCGACGATCAGCCCAGCCTCGAGACGGGCACGGTTGAGGGCGGTGTAGCCGATCGCCCTAATGCCGCGCAGTTCCCCAGCTGTCATCAGCCGGTCCCACAGGCTCAGCGCCTTTTCGGCCGGAACGAACAGTTCGTAACCGAGATCGCCGGTAAAGCCGGTGCGTGAAATTATGGCCGTGCCGCCGTCGTGCGGGAATTCGGCAAGGTCGAATATTTTCAGCCTCTCGACACCGGCAAAACCGGCGTCGCGCAGCACAGCGAAGGATGTGGGCCCCTGCAAGGCGAGCCCGGCGACGGCCTCGGTCTCTTCCTCGACGAGGACGTCGAAACCAAGGGCGCTGTCCAGCAGCCACGGCAGATGCCGCTCCTGCGAACACAGCCGGAAGCGGGTCGGCGAAAGTCGGAACAGCGTCCCGTCGTCCAGCACAAAACCCTCGTCGTCACACCAAGCGGTGTAATGAACGCGGCCGGTCCTGAGCTTGGTGACGTCGCGCAAGGTGACGCGGTCGAGGAAGGTCTGGGCATCCGGTCCTTCGATCCGGTATTTGGTCATCGGCGAGATGTCGAAGAGTGCTGCCTGGCTGCGGATGGCGAAATATTCGAGCTCCTCGTCCCAAAGCGAATGCGGCGCGCGGTAACCGGCCCAATTGTACCAGTCCTGGGTCTTGGCCAGCGCATCGATGCGCGGCTGGAACGGCGTGCCGAGGCGCAGCGTGCGGAAGTGAGATTGGGCTGCGATGCGGGCTGTCAACGGAATGGAGGCTTGATGGGTCATGATGGCGCCATGGAGTGCAGCGTCGGCCAGTTGAGACATCAAGTCACCCCTTCATCGCAATGACGCGCCGCGCGGCATTCAATCCTGGCGCACCGGAAACTCCGCCACCAGGATGCGAACCCGCGCCGGCCAGGAACAGCCCGTCGAGCGGCGTGTCGTAGCCCGACCAGCCGGACACGGGACGCGAGATCAGCATCTGATCGGCCTGCAATTCACCGTGGTGCCAATGGCCGCCCGGCATGCGGTAGCGCTTCTCGATGTCCGCAGGGGTGAGCAGTTCGGCATGAATCACCGTCTTGCCGATGCCAGGCGCATAGGCTTCCAACTGGGCCATGATTGCCTCGAGGAATTTCGGCTTGCCGGCATCCCAGCTCTCTTTCAACCGATAGGGCGCGTATTGCACCACGGCGGACAGCACGCAGGCGCCGTCGGGCGCGAGCGACGGATCGGCGAGACTGGGCAGCGTGATTTCCATCACCGGCTCGGGCGAGAACTCGCCATATTTGGATGGATTGAAGGCACGTTCGACGTGGTCGGGAGAGGACGCGATCACCAGTCGGCCCTTATGGCCGGCGGCGTCGACACCGGCAAACCGCGGCGGCCGGTCGAGCGCCAGATGGAGCTTGGCGGCATCGCCCCTCATGCGGATGTTTTTCACTTTGCGCACGAAGCCGGTGTCGATCTCGCGCGGTCCGACGAGGTCGAGGAAGGTGGTCGTCGGATTGATGGCCGAGACGATCGTTCGGGCGCGAAGCTCCTCGCCATTGTCGAGGGCAACGCCGACGGCGCGGTCCTTCTCGACAATGATCCTGGCGACGGGCACCGATGCGCGGATCGTGACGCCAGCCTTTTCGGCAGCTGCGCGGATGGCGGCGACCACCGCGCCCATGCCGCCCTTTGGCAGCAATTGCGCTCCGGCAGCACCGCCGCTCTCTCCGGCCAGACGATAATAGAGGCCGAGCAGCGAGGTCGGCGAGCGCGGGCCGAGATGGCTGCCGAGCGTGGCGTCGAAGGCGAGCAGCCCCTTCAGCCTGATATCGGCGAGCTGTTCGTCAAGCAGGTCGGCAACATTCATCAAAAGCACGCGCAGGAAGTCGCGCATGTCTTCCTTGCCAAGTTTCTTCAGCGCCACCGCGGTCTGGCCGAGCGAAGCGGCCTCCAGCAGCGACATGCCGCCAAGATCGGGCGGCCGGCGCGACAGGAAGGGCTTCAGGATGCCGGCATAGCGCAGCAGTTGTGCGCGCAATTCCTTCCAGGCGGACTGTTCCGACGAACTGGCGCCGGTCAGCACCTCGCCATAAGCGCCATGCAGGACAAGCGGCGGTCCATCTTTCGACAATGCGACCGACGGCAGGAAGTCGGCGCGGGCGATCTGCAGCCCGTGCTTTTCCAGCTCCAGCGTTTTCACCACATCGGGATGCAGCCGGTTCAACACATGCGCGATGGACGAAGCGCGAAAACCGGGCGCAAATTCCTCGGTCCGCGCGGCGCCGCCGGGTTCGGCTCCTGCTTCCAGCACCAGCACCTTGCGGCCGGCCTTCGCCAGCGTGGCGCCAGCGACAAGCCCGTTGTGGCCGCCGCCGATGACGATGGCATCAAATGACGTCATGGGCGGGGCTCATATGCGAGGTGGATTTTGCGAGATCGCGCAGGATTTCGGCGGCTGCGTTGCGGCCGGGCGCACCCATGACGCCGCCGCCGGGATGGGTTGAGGAGCCGCACATATAGAGGCCGCCGACCGGCGACCGATACTGCGCGTAACCGGGCACCGGGCGGTTGAACAGCAGCTGGTCGAAGGTCAGCTCGCCCTGAAAGATGTTGCCTTCGGTGAGGCCGACCTCGGCCTCGATCTCGCGTGGCGTGCGCACCTCCATATGGACGATGCGGTCGCGGAACCCGGGTGAATAGTCCGATATCTGCGCAATCACGCTTTCAGCAAAACCGTCACGATCGACGTCCGTCCACTCGCGACCAGCGATCTTGGGCGGAGCGTACTGCACGAAGCAGCTCATGAAATGCTTCCCTGGCGGCGCCATGGTCGGGTCGAGCGTCGTCGGGATGACCATGTCGAGGAACGGATCGGCGGACCAGCGGCCGGCCTTCCAGTCGTCATAGGCGCGCTCCATGCGCTCCATCGAGTCGGTGAAATGCATGTCGCCGCGATAGACCGGCGAATCCTTCGGCAGCGCCGGGAATTCCGGCAGCGAATCGAGTGCTATGTTGACCTTTCCGGAGGATCCGCGAATCTTGAAGTTCTTCACCCGGCGCAGGAAGATGTCGGGCAGTTCCTTCTCCTCGACCAGCTTCAGGAAGGTGCGCTTCACGTCGGCATTGGAGACGACCAGCTTGCCGTAAACCTCCTCGCCGCCGGCCAGCACGACGCCCCTGGCCTTGCCACGGCTCACCAGCACATGGTCGACCTCGGCGCCGGTGCGTATGGTTCCACCCGAGGCCTTGAACGAGGCGCCCAGCGCCTTGGTCACGGCGCCCATGCCGCCGCGCGCATAGCCCCAGGCGCCGACCGATCCGTCGACCTCGCCCATATAGTGGTGCAGCAGCACGTAAGCGGTGCCAGGCGACATCGGCCCGAGTGCCGTGCCGATGATGCCGGACAGGGCGAAGTTCGCCTTGATGACGTCGGTCTCGAAATATTCGTCGAGGAACTCCGAGATCGACATGGTCCAGAAGCGCAGCGTCAGCGCCATTTCCTCGGCGGAGAGACCCGCGAATTTCTTGCCGAGATAGAGCAGTTCGCCGAGGTCGCGCGGGCGCAGACTGGTGGGATCCGGCGCGGTGCGCATCAACAGCGGCTGGATGAAGCGGCACTGCCGCGTCACGTCGCGGGCGTAGCGGTCATAGGCCTCGGCGTCCCTTTTGGAGAAACGAGCGAATTCCCGCCGGTGCGCGTCGTGGTCGCGATAGTTGGCGAGGTAATCTCCATCCCGGGTGAACACCGCGCCGCCCTCATAGGAGATGACTTGCAGGCCGAAGCGGGGGAGCTCCAGATCGCGCATGATCTCGGGTCGGAACAGCGAGCAGACGTAGGAGCAGTTGGAGTAGAGGAAGCCCGGCGTCAGTTCCCTGCTTGTGGCGGCGCCTCCGACCCAGTCGTTCTTCTCCGCAACCAGCACGTCGAGGCCGGCGCGCTGCAGGTAACAGGCGTTGACCAGGCCGTTGTGTCCGCCGCCGATGATGATCGCATCCCAAGCTTTCATTGTGGCCCAGTGCTCATCTGCGTCCCGCTCTTCATTTCTGCGTGATCTGTCCCCTAATGCGTGGAATTTGGCACGGCACCAGCCATTGTGTCCAGCCATTCTGAATGAATGTTCAACAAACGATGTTGCGTTTTTCCGGACATGAGTTACGCTTTGCCGACGTTCGAACCCAGTAATCCGTCTATTGGGAACCGAGGCTGATGATTTGAATGGCAGACGCCACCCCGGAATATGACGAGGCCGCCATCATGAGCTGGGAGGCCATGCAGAAGGTGCTTGACAGTGCGAGCACCGTCCCACTCATCTTCGCGGTTGGAAGCCGGATGCAAAGGGATAGCCGGCGATGCTGGAGACCATCACACGCATGAAAACGGCAGACGCCAGGGACGCGCTTCTTGAACCGGCGCGGAAAGCCGAATCCGAGAAGCGCGGGCGCAAGGCCTCGAAGGAGGTCAGGCAGCTTCAGCTCATCGAGGCGACGATCGATTCGCTCGCCAAGCGCGGCTATTCGGAAACGACGATGGCCGATGTCGCCGACGGCGCCGGCCTGTCGCGCGGCATTGTCAATTTCCATTTCGAGAGCAAGGAAAAGCTGCTCGTCGCGACGCTGCAATATATGTACGACGAGTATTCCGCGCACTGGCGCAATGCCTTGCAAAAGGCAGGAGACGACCCCGCGCGGCAACTCCAAGTCCTCGTCGCGGCCGATTTCGACCGCTCCATCTGCAACAAGCGCAAGCTTGCCGCATGGTGCGCCTTCTGGGGAGAGGCCAAGTCGCGGCCGACCTACCAGGCGCTGAGCAGCGCGCGGGATGCCGTTTACCAGAATATATTCATCGACCTGTGCGCGGCTCTGAAACAGAGCGGCGACTACGCCTATGAGCCGCAGGTCATGGCGCTGGCGCTCAGCGCCATGCTGGAAGGCTTGTGGCTGCGGTTGATGATGGGAACCGAGGACACCACGCGCGAGACCGCCTTGCAGGCGGCCAATGAATTCCTGTCGGCGGCTTTTCCGAAACACTACCCGCTGAAGGCCGCCGGCCCAACGAGATCATAAGAAAAGACGAAACCATAAGAAAACCGCAGAGGATGGAACGGCAATGAAGACACTGACAAGACGCCTGACGCTGACGCTCGCGCTGGCGGGAACACTGGCGGCTTCGGCTGCGGCGCTGGCGATCGCGGCCGACAAGGATCTGATCGTGTTCGACTGGTCAGGCTATGAGGATCCGAGCTTCCACCCGAAATATGTCGAGAAGAACGGCGATTCGCCGACCTTTGCCTTCTTCGGCGACGAGGACGAGGCGTTCGAAAAGGTCCGTTCCGGCTTCAAGGCCGACCTTGGCCATCCCTGCTCGCAGAGCGTGACGAAGTGGCGCGAGGCGGGCCTGCTGCAACCGCTCGATACCTCGAAGATCACGGGCTGGAAAGACCTCAATCCCGGCATCATGGCGATGAAAAATCTCGCCACGACCGAGGACGGGAAAGCCTGGTTCATGCCTTGGGACTGGGGCAACACGCAGCTCACCTACAACTCCTCCAAGATCGACGAGAAGGACGTGCAGTCGCTGAAGGCGTTCGCCGATCCGAAGTTCAAGGGCCGGGTTTCGATCGGCGACAATGTCGACGATGCCTATGCGCTGGCGAGCCTCGCCATCGGCCTGAAGGACTGGACCAAGATGACCGACGACCAGTTCAAGCAGGCTTCCGACTTCCTGCGCCAGGTGCACAAGAACGTGCGCTCCTACTGGACTGATACCACCGACGTCGTCCAGCTTCTGAGCGGTGGCGAAGTCGATCTCGCCTGGGCCTGGAACGATGCGACCGTACAGTCGGTCGCTGCCGGCGTGCCGATCAAGTCTAAGAAGGACACGGCGGAAGGCATCTCGACCTGGGTGTGCGGCTACGTGCTGTTCAAGGATGCGCCCGGCAATACCGACAAGGCTTATGACTATCTCAACGCGGTCAACGATCCGGAGACCGCCAAGGTGCTGGTCAAGGACTGGGGCTACGGCCAGGCCAACGCCAAGGGCATGGCCGGCGTCGATCAGGCCATCCTGAAGGAAAAGGGCTATGACGACGTGCAGAAATTCGTCGACAAGACGCTGTTCCAGCAGCCGCTCCCGTCAGATCTCAAGCTCAAGATGATCGCCGAGTTCGAGAAGATCAAGGCTGGCTATTGAACGACAAGACAGAAAGAACCGACGTCGTCATCGTCGGCGCCGGCTTCACCGGGCTGTCGGCGGCGCTCGAGCTGAAGAGGGCCGGCGTCGGCTTCCTGCTGCTCGAGGCACGCGACCGCGTCGGTGGGCGGGTCGAGGCTATGTGGAACGGGCTTGGCGAGCGCATCGACAGCGGCGGCCAGTTCCTGTGCGAGGACATGCCGCAGCTGATGGAACTGGCCCAGGCTCGCGGCAAGACCTTCGTCGAGACTTATGTCGAGGGCGATTTCATCACTTGCCCGTCAATGTCGGTCGGCCGGGCCGAACGGACCTATCACGCCTCGATGGCGATCCGCGAACGCATGAACAGCATCGAGCCCAACGATCCCGCCATTGCGGGATTGACCGTTGCCGAGTGGCTGGAGCGGCAGGATGACGTGGGCGAGGTCAAGGCGGCCTTCCGGTCGATGATCGAGGGCCTGTGGTGCCTGGCATTGGAGAGGGTGCCGCTCTGGTATCTGATCGACAATGACCGGCGTATCACCAATGAGGTGCCGGAGCTGCAATATTCCCTACGCGAGACCATGCAGTCGTTGGCCGATGATCTGGCGGAGGACCTCGGCGGCCGGGTGAGGCTCGGTGAACCTGTCACCCGCATCGAATACGGTCCGCCAGGGGTTCGTGTCGTCTCGAGCAATAGCGTGATCGAAGCGCGAGAAGTTCTGGTCGCCGTGCCGCCGGCGACAGCCGCGAAGCTCGATTTTACGCCCGCCTTGCCGGCAGCCCTGGAAGCGGCGCTCGGCGCCTGGGAAAGCGGCGCGGTGATCAAGGTCCTGGTGCGCTATCCCAAGCCGTTCTGGCGCGAGCGGGATTTGAGCGGGATGGTGATGTGGCGCGATCTGCCGGGGCTGTTTGCCTGCGACGCCAGCAGGGATCCCGATCATGCGGCGCTTGTCGTCTTCGTTGGCGGACCGCTGGCGCTGCGCTGGCACGAACTCGGCGAGTCGGATCTGCGGACGCAGGTGACGACGGAGCTTGTGGAGGCGCTCGGTCCGGAGGCGGCGGATGTTCTCGATTTCAACCGCCGTGACTGGACGCATGATCGCTGGAGCGGCGGTGCCTATAGCGACCTGATCGTCGATGTGTCGGCGAGGGGTGCCGAGGCCACCGTTCTTGCCGGCGCACCGCCGGTGCATTTCGCGTCGTCGGAATTGGCGCCGTCATTCCCGGGCTATGTCGAGGGCGCGATCGTGGCCGGGCGTATCGCGGCGCGCAGGATCATCGCCGGAGTTCAGTCGGCCATCGCGACCAACGCTTCCGGATCATAGGCGAGGCGGATCGAGGTGCCGACTGGAATGTCATCGGCGCCGAAATCGTTGGTCTCGGTCACCGAGAGCGGCTTCTCCAGGCCAGGGATTTCGACGATCAGATGGGTGATCTCGCCGAAATAGTGGCGTTCCACCACCTTGCCGGCGACCTCGAACTTGGCTGTCGCGTTGTCCCACAGCACGCGCAGGCGCTCCGGTCGGATGCCGAGCGTCGCGCCGCCGCCATTGCGCACGAAAGCCTTCGGCTTGTCGGTCTTGATACGGCCGAAACCCAGCGTGTCGACGATCAGCGAGGCGCCGTTCTCCTCGACGATCTCGGCCTTGACGAAATTCATGCCGCCAAGGAAGTCGGCGACCTGGCGGTTTACCGGGCGCTGGTAGATTTCCTTCGGGGAGGCGACCTGCGCGATCTTGCCGCCGAACATCACGGCGATGCGATCGGACATTGCGAGCGCTTCATACTGATCGTGGGTGACCAGGACGAAGGTAATGCCGACGGCCTGCTGCAGGCGGCGCAGTTCGACCTGCATCTGCTCGCGCAGCTTCTTGTCGAGCGCCGACAGCGGCTCGTCGAGCAAAAGCACCTTAGGTCGCATCACCAGGGCGCGGGCGAGCGCGACGCGCTGCCGCTGGCCGCCGGAAAGCTCCGTGGCAAGCCGCTTGCCGAGGCCGGTGAGCGAGACCTGCGCCAGCGCCTCCTCGACCCGGCGCTTCTCTTCGTCACCCTGCAGCTTCAACCGCTTCAGCCCGTAGGCGACGTTCTGCTCGACATTGAGGTGCGGGAAGATCGCGTAGCTCTGGAACACCATGTTGGTCGGCCGGCGGTTAGCCGGTATGCCTTCCATGGGCTGGCCGCCAACCGCGATCGAACCGCTGGTCGGATTGTCGAAGCCGGCGATCATGCGCAAAAGCGTGGTCTTGCCGCAGCCCGACGGGCCGAGCAGCGAGAAGAACTCGCCTTCCCTGATGGTCAGGGAGGCGTCGTCCAGCGCCTTGAACGCCCCATAGCTGCGGGTGACATTGCGGATCTCGATCATCGATCTTTCGGATTGGATCCTGTCCGCGTGAGGGCGCTCGATCCGCGGCTGCTCAGGCATAGAGGCCTCCCTCGTTCTGGGTGCGTCTGGCCGCGCGGCGACGCAGGATTTCAGCAATTGTCATCAACAGGAAAGAGGCAACCAAAAGCAGCGTGCCCAGCGCCAGCACGCCGGGCAGTTTCGAGGCGAAACGCAACTGGCCCCAGATGTAGATCGGCAGCGTCGCCTCGGTGCCGGTGAGGAAGAAGGCGATGATGAATTCGTCCAGCGAGATGGTGAAGCAGACCAGAAGGCTGGAAATGATCGCCGGCGCCACCATCGGCAGCGTTACACGCCGGAAAGTGCCGAAGGCGCTTTCGCCGAGATCGGCGGAGGCTTCCTCGAGGCTGCGGTCGAAACCCTCGAAGCCGGAAGTCAGCACCGTCATCGAATAGGGAATGCAGACCAGGACGTGGCCGAGCACGACAGTGAACAGCGAAAGACCGAGGCCCAACTGCAGCATCACCAGCAGCATCGAGATGGCGACGATCACTTCGGGCAGCACAAGCGGGGCCATGATCAGACCGTTGATGGCGCGGCGGCCGGGATAGCGGTAGCGGGTGATCGAGCGGGCGGCGAGGATGCCGAGTACGGTGGAGAGGATGGCTGCCGAGACGCCGACGATCAGGCTGTTCCAGGCGGCATCGAGCAGCGCCGGCGTGCGCGGCAGGTCTTCGTACCATTGCAGGGTGAAGCCGGTCAGCGGGAATTTCGGCGTCGCCGCCGTGTTGACCGAGAAGATCGGCAGGAAGATGACGGGCAGATAGAGGAAGACGATATAGAGGAACGCATAGGCCGACAGCCAGCCGCCCGGCAGGAAGCGCCGCGCCTTCATCGCGCCATCCTTTGCAAGCCGCGGATGATCAGCACCGTGCCGCCGGCCATCAGAGAGACGATCAGCATGGTGGTGACGGAAAGTGCGGCACCGAGCGGCCAGTTGGCGGCTTTGCCGAACTGCGCTTGGATGGCATTGGCGATCATGACGCCATCCTTGCCGCCGACGAGCTTTGGCGTGACATAGTCGCCGACAGTCGGGATCATGACGATCAGCGCCGCGGAAATGATGCCTGGCGCCGACAGCGGCAAGGTCACGCGCAGGAACGACCGGAAGGGTCCATCGCCAAGGTCGGTGGCCGCTTCGACCAGCGTGCGGTCGACCTTCTCCAGGGACACGAAAATCGGCAGGATGGCGAAGGCCGCCCAGGCATGGGTGAGCGTGATGATGACGGCGCTCGAATTGTAGAGCAGGGCGGTCGACGGTTCGTCGATGATGCCCAGACCCATCAGGCCGGAATTCAAGACGCCGTTATAGCCCAGGATGACCTTCCACGACATCACGCGCAAGAGATAGCTGGTCCAGAACGGGATGGTTATGAGGAACAGCCACAGGCTCTTGTGACGGCCGCCATGGAAGGAAATGAAATAGGCGATCGGGTAGGCGAGGACGACGGTGAACAGGCTGACCGTCAGCGAGATGTAGAGCGAGCGCCACAACAGATCGCGGTAGATCGGCTCGGTCAGTGCGACGCGATAGTTTTCCAGCGTGAAGGTGCGGTCGATGGTCAGGTAGTGCTGCGTCCAGAAGGAATGGGCGATGACCACCAGGATCGGCAGGACCAGAAGGATGAGAGCGTAGAGAAAGGTCGGGCTGATCAGGGCAAAGCCTTGTACAGGCTCGGATTGCAGAAGGGCATTTCGTCTGGCCCGCGTCAGGCCCAACGGGGGCGACCCTTCCGCAGCCACCGTCATTGCCAGACTCCGGGGGGACTGGCTCCGGGTGTGATCTCGATTGCTGGCCTGGACTGTCCCGCCATACGGCATCCCATTGGGCTGGCGCCGGCTATTGTTCCCCTTGCCGGCTTTCTTTCATCATGCGCGCATCCGCGGATTGAAATCAAGCGCTAATTCTGCAATATTGATTGAACGGACATTCAAAATCATGCGAGCGGGGCGGCGATTTCGGCCGTGGCGGACCGGATTGATGCCCGGAAAATTCGGGGATGATGTGGAGGCGATAATGGCGGCTGTGAGGGATCTGAAGGCACGCGAAACGGCTGGTTCTGGCGGCGACGATGCGGTCGAGCTGGCCAGGCGTCATCTCATCCAGCCCTGGCCCTACGCCGGCTCCGTCGGTTCGGAGGCGCGCGCGCTGATCGGCGAGGGCGATGGCATCTACATTACCGACAGCACCGGCAAGCGGCTGATCGACGGCCCGGCCGGCATGTGGTGCGTCAATGTCGGGCATCGTCGCGAGGAACTCGCCAAGGTGATGTACGACCAGGCGATGGCGCTGTCCTACAACACGCCCTGGTACACGATGAACGCGCCGTCGGCGGAGCTTGCCAAGCGCATCGCCGGCCATGCCCCAGGCGACCTCAGCCACGTCTTCTACACCACGGGCGGTTCCTCGGCGGTCGAGACGGCGCTGCGCTTCATGCAGTTTTACAACAATGTGCGCGGCCGGCCGGAAAAGAAGCTGATCCTAAGCCGTGGCGGCGCCTATCATGGCTCAACCTATCTCTCGGCCTCGCTCAACGGCCGCCCGCGCGACCGCGACTGGATGGATGGCGCCGACGAACTGGTGGTCAAGCTCGCCTCCCCCGACCCGTTCCGCCGGCCGAAAGGCATGAGCATCGCCGCCTTCACCGATTTCCTTGTCGACCAGTTCCGCGACACGGTCGCGCGTGTCGGCGCCGACAGAATAGGCGCGTTCGTCGGCGAACCCATACAGGCGTCCGGTGGCGTCATCATTCCGCCGGACGGCTACCTCAGGCGCATCCGCGAGATCTGCCGCGCCAAGGATATTCTTTATATCTCCGACGAGGTGGTGACGGGCTTCGGACGTCTGGGCCATGTCTTTGCCTCGGGCGACGTGTTCGGCATCGACCCCGACATGATCACTTTCGCGAAGGGCGTCACCTCGGGTTATTTCCCGCTTGGCGGCGTCATCATCTCGGAGCGGCTGCTGGAGGAATTACGCCGTTCCAACCATCCCGACGCGATGTTCGGCCATGGCCTGACCTACACCAGCCATCCGGTCGGCTGTGCCGTGGCCTTGAAGAATCTCGACCTGCTGGAAGAGAGCGTGCTTGCTCACACGCAGGCGGTCGCGCCCTATTTCCAGGCGCAATTGAAGACGCTGGAAGAGCTGCCGCTGGTCGGCGAAGTGCGCGGCGTCGGGCTGATGGGCTGTGTCGAATGCGTCGCCGATCGCGAAAGCAAGGATCCGCTGCAGCTCGACAAGGATGTCGGCAAACGCATCGACGCCCACTGCCACGAGCTTGGCCTGCTGGTGCGGCCGCTGATCAACATGTGCGTTATGTCGCCGCCGCTCGTCATCACGCGCGAGCAGATCGACGACATGGTCGGCATCCTGCGCGAGGGTATTTCACGCACGATGGAAGATCTCAGGAAAGAGGGTGTGTGGCAGGGGTGAGTTTCTCCTTCTCCCCGTTTTTACGGGGAGAAGGTGCTCGAAGGCGGATGAGGAGCAGCGCTGACGGGGAGAGGGGCGCTGTCATCGGCGGCTTCGCCAATCAGCAGGGTTGTTACGCCCGGCTCCGCAGCGCGTCGTTCAAATTCCACATGTCCTTTTCTTCCGGCGCTGTTTCCAGGCCGAGCACCGGAACCTGCTGGCGCAGGTGGTCGTGGTGGGTGCGCACGCCATATTCGAGGTCGGAGAGATAAAAGCCCTCGAAAGCCTCGGACAGCATGGATTCGTTCGACCAGACCGAGAGCTGCACATCTTCCGACATGGTGTCGCGATCGATGCGGAAGGAGAGGTAGCGGGCGGCGGCCTGCTCTCGGCTCTCGTCGCGGTAGCGATAGATGGCGCCGCGCAGCAGCGTCTCACCCGTCGACAGCGGGAACTCCTGATAGAACTGCACTGATTCCGGCATCACCGACAGAACGGCGTTGGGGAAGATGCCGTAATAGACCCAGGCCTTCCTGAGATGGTCAGGCAGATGCGTCGGCTCCGGCGCGATCTTGACGTAGTTCTTCACGCTCCAGCGGCGGCCGGCATGCGGGTTGTAGGTGGCGAAGGAGCGTGAGACGCCGTTGACGAAGGGCTCGTCGAAATAGGTGGCGCCATAGAGATCCTGCAAGGCCGGATGCGCCATGGCGACATGATAGCCTTCATTGTCGACGTCGCGCACCGACTTCCAGTTGACCGGCGTCTTCTGGGTCCAAATGCCCCAGGAAGGCACCATGTCGGCGGCCTTGTAATGCGCGAATTCGGGTTCGATTGGCCTCAGCAGCTCGGCGACGGAGGGCTGTGGCCCGCCATTGCGGAAGCGGATGAAGATGAAGCCCATCCAGATTTCGAGGTCGAGCGGCATCAGGCCGAACTCGGTCTTGTCGAGGTCGGGGAAGGAGCGCGGGCGGGCGGCGCCGCGCAGCGTGCCGTCGAGATTGTAGACCCAGCCGTGAAACGGACAGATCAGCGCGTTCTTGCAATTGCCCTGGCTGTCGGCGACGACGCGGCTGCCGCGATGGCGGCACATGTTGTTGAAACCGCGTACCACGCCGTCCTTGCCGCGCACGATCAGGGCGCGTTCGCCAATGACATCCATGGTGAGGTAATCGCCGGCGTCAGGGATGTCGCAGACATGCCCGACGATTTGCCAATGATTGCGGAACACATGCTCCTTCTCCAGTTCGAGAAGGGCGTCGGAATGGTAGCTCCAGCCCGGCAGTCCCCGCCGGTCCCAATCGTTCGGGATTGCCACGTCACGGAGGTGCGGGTTCATAAAACGTCTCTTCTTTTATTGAATATGCATTCAATATAATCATATTTTGCATTGAAATGCAATGGCTTGTGGAAATGTGACTGTTCCGCAGCGAAAATGTCGGCGCTGGTTCCATGGGAATCCCGCGCCGTTGCGGGCTTCGAAAACCCCGGAAAATCCGGATCTTAGCCAGAGTTCCGTAACTGCCCCCGATCGCTGGCTCGCGCCGCCAATCGTTCACGCGGCTACCGGTCGTGCACGTCTTGCAACCGCCACCCCCCGGGCCAAAACAGCCAATGACCGACGCTGCCCGGTTTTGCCCGTATCGATGTTTCAATCCGGTTACATTGCCAAGCTCTCGTCACCTTTGCACCGTTACAAGGCGCGATTAAATTCGTTTAATCGCAAAAAGAAAATCAACGAAGGGGATGATGATGCATGCGAAAGTCCAGATCACCAGCGGCAACCGCTTTCAAGCTCCAGAGCGCGCTGGCCGCCGCCCGAAGCTGGCCCTTCGCCAGCGCGCCAGCGACCACCCGATGGGAATGTTCATGGCGCTGGCTGCTTGCGCCTTCGCCGGCATGGCGTTCACGCCGACGGTCGGCCCAGCCTTCGCTTCGTTGAACCCGCCCGCCAACGTCATCGAAGGCGCGCCGACCACGACCACGACCGCCCGCCTGCCTATGCCGACAATCGATTTCGCCTGCAGGGGGCAGGCCTGGGGCGCCGAGAGCGTGGATTGCCTGCGCGCCATTGCCGAGGAGTCCGGAACGCACAAGACCCGCGCGATCCGCATGATCGCCAACGCCGCGCCGCTGACCAGCACGCCCAACATCTTCTGATTTCTGCCTCTGCGTTTCTGCCGGGGCATGATCCCGAAACCGGTTCCCGTTTGGGGATCATGCCCTACCTCCCCGAGCGCTTCTCGCGCTCGCTTCGGCTCCCGCCGCGATGTCGGCCGGGAGCCTTTTTTATGCTTTCAACGCGGCCTGCTCGGCGATGGTCGAAAGCACGCTGCGTACATCCAGCGTGCTGAACGGTTTTTCGAGGATCTGTGGCCGCTGCTGCGCCGGCAAGGCTTCGACTTCCGCCTTCGCGCCGATCAGGTCGCCGGTGACGAGCACGAAACGCTGCGCCAGGTCGGGCCGTTCGGCGAGCAGTTCGCGGTAGATCGAAATGCCTGATATGCCGGGCATGCGCAGATCCGAAAAGACGATATCGGGGGGCATGTGGCCACCCAAGGTGGCGGCGCCCGATTCCCAGAGCGGCGCGATCCGCGACTTGATGCCCATCAGTTCGAGAATATCGGACAGGGAACCGGCGACGTCAGGCTCGTCATCGATGATCAGCGCATGGCGCAGGCCGCTCGATCGCGGCTGGCTTTCGCCGGCGGCGGCGATGCCCGCCGAGATCGCCGGCAACTGGACGACGAAACGCGCGCCTCTCGGCAACACCTCCTCGAACCAGACATTGCCGTTGTGCCGTTCGATGATCGATTTCGAGATCGACAGGCCAATGCCGGTGCCGACGCCGACCGGCTTGGTGGTGAAATAGGATTCGAAAATGCGCGAACGGATGGCTTCGGGAATGCCGGGCCCGTTGTCCTCGACCGAGAAGCCGGGATTGCCCCGATCGCTGCGGAAGCTCCGCACCTTGATCAGGCGGTCGCCGGCGACGCCGGCCAGGGCATGCTGGCTGTTGATGAGGAAATTGGCCGCCACCTGTGTCACGTGGTCGGCATCGGCCATGGCGAGCAGCGGACCCGGCGCGAAATCGGTATCGATGACGATGCCGCTCGATCGCGCGCCGTAGGCGGTCACTTCGAGAGCGGCGCGGATCACCTGGTTGAGATCGGTCTCGGCCTGCGCCGCCGGATGGAGGCGGACCATCGACAGGAAGCTTTTGACGATGCGCCCGCAGCGCTCGGCGGCGGCACGAACCTTTTCGGCCCGGACCTTGGTCTGCGGATCCGAGGCGAATTCATGCAGCAGCGTCGACTGGGCCACGACGACGGCCAGCGGATTGTTGAGTTCGTGCGAGACGCCGGCAAGCAGCGAGCCCATCGCCGCCATCTTCTCGTTCTGGTGCAGCTTCTCGCGCTGCCGGTTGATCTCTTCCTCTGCCCGCAGCCTGTCGCGCAGGTCGCGGATCGAGCCAAAGATCAGGCGGCGGTCGGCGACCCGCATCTCGGTCGCCGTCAGTTCGATCGGAAACACCTCGCCGGCGGCATTCTGCGTCACGGTCTCGAGTCGCTGGCCGACCATCGGGGCGCCGCGGCCGGACATGTAGTCGGCGCCCGAGGCATAGCCCTTGCGGTAATATTCAGGAACGACCGTGTCGAGCAGGTCCTTGCCGAGGATATCGCTGCGCAGGAAGCCGAACATCTTCTCGGCGGCCGGATTGAATTCGATGATCGACCCGGCCTCGTCGATGACGATAATGGCGTCGAGCGAGGCCTGCAGCATGGTGCGGCGGATCACTTCGCTGGCATGGGCGTCCGAGGGGGAGTGTTCGATGGCGTCGCCTATGGCGAGGGCGATGATGTGCAGCGTCGCCTCCTCCTCGTCGGTCCATTCCCGCTCTTCGACGCAGTCATTGACGGCCAGCGTCCCCCACAAATGGCCGTGCGCGAAGACCGACACCGACAGGAACGACTTGATGTTCTGCTTCTCGAAATCGGCCCTCAGGAATCCTTCGAGGTCGCGCGTATGGCCGGCGAAAATCTTGCCCTGCCGCTCATCCTCGGCCAGCCGCTCAAGCAGCGGATCCGAATTGACGATTGACTGCATGATGACGGTCGGTGAGGCCAGTTCGCCGCCGAAGTCAGGATCGATCCAGTAGGCAGCGACCGACTGGGCGAAACCCTGGCCGGGCAATTCGCGCAGGCGGAACAGGATGCCGCGCTGGCACTCCATGGCGTGGCATAGCGTCTCCAGTATGCCGTCCATTTCGCGCTGCCAGTCGCCGGCCTCGCGCAGCCGGCGCACGACACGCACGGCGGCCATCGCCGCGCCCTGCCTGAAACCCTGCATGTCCGTGCTTGCCGTGTCGCCCATCATTGTCAGCCATTAGTCCAGAGTCACGCCAATCGATCGGCTGGCAACGGCTGCGGAGCGGACTTCCTCGGTCTGACGCTCAGCTGCCGTCGCCGGCCGGCAGCGAGAAAATATAGCCTTCGCCACGCACCGTGCGCAGGAATTTCGGGTTGGCCGGGTCCGTCTCGATCTTCTTGCGCAGGCGCATGATGCGGATATCGACGGCGCGCGACGATTCCGGATCCTCGGTGAAGCCGATCGCCTCGGAGATCGCAGCCCTGGTCAGCAGCCGGTTGGCGCGGGTCAGGAAAACCTCCAGCACGTCGAATTCGCTCTTGGCCATGTCGATCACCGTGCCGTTGGCGCCGGTGACCATCCTCCCGTCGAGATCGGCCTGGAAGGGGCCGAAAGCGACGGAGCGGCGATCCGTGCTGGCTTTCCTGTCCCGCGGCTCCGTCGGCTGGGGAACACGGCGCAGCACGCTGCGCACCCTGGCCAGCACCTCGCGCAGTTCATACGGCTTGACGATATAGTCGTCGGCGCCGAGTTCCAGTCCGACGATGCGGTCGAGCGCGGTGCCGGCAGCGGTCGCATAGATGATGCCGATCGGCATTTTCGAGCGCAGCCAGCGGCCGAGCGACAAGCCATCCTCGCCCGGCATGGCGATGTCGAGGATAGCCAGATGGAAGGACTGCGTCTCGATCAGGCCGCGCGCGGCGGCCGCGGTTTCAGCGGTCGAAACATCATAGCCGGCGGCGCCGAGATATTCGGCGACCGCGTCCCTGAGGTCGGGCTCATCCTCGACGATGACAATTCTTGCCCGCACGATGCTCTCGCTCCCACTTTCAGTGGAAAGTAGATTGGGTATAAACATGATGTCCAGCACTCATATCCGGTTGCCAGGGAACGGTTGGAAAACATGGCCGCACGAGCCGTCATTGCGCTTGTTTCCGTCGCCGAGGTCGTCGCGAGCGAGCTTGCCGACCATCTCGAGCGGCGCGGCCACGACGTGCGCCGGGCGCGGCAGCCTTGGGAGGCGGAATCGCTGCTGGCGGGCGGCGGCATCGACGTTGTCGTCGTCGGGGACAGCCTCAGCCAGGCGGAAGGGCGGGATCTGCTCAGGCGTTTTGGCGGCCAAACTGGGGGTGGGGAGCATGGACCGGATTTCATCCTGATATGCCGGCCGGCCGATCTCCTCGACAAGGTGTTGGCGCTCGAGCTCGGCGCCGCCGACGTCGTCGAAAGTCCGCTCAATGTCAGGGAACTCGCCGCGCGTGTCGGTGGCCTGCTTTCGCGGCGCGGCAGGGGTACCCAGGAGCTGATCGTGCTGGAGAACGCAACCGTCGACCTGAGATCGGCGATGGTCATGCATCGCTCCGGTACGCAGGAGCAGCTCTCGCCCGGCCAGGTGGCGCTCCTCAGGCTGTTCCTGGCGAGCCCGCGCAAGGTACTGACGCGGGACGACATTATCGCAGCCGCACCGGCCGAGAATGCCGACGCCTTCGATCGCTCGATCGACTCGCGCATCGTGCGACTGCGCCGCAAGCTCGACACCGAGACCATCACCACCATACGCGGCGCCGGCTACAGGTTCGATCCGCCACGGCAATTCGCCGACTGACGGCTGTGTTTTCCTGCTGGTTCGTCGGATGAGCATCGGACTTTCCATTTTCCCGCGCCGATGCCCGCGAGGTTCAGCGCACCACCAGCAATGACGGGCCCGAGGCCATTTCGCCGCCGACGGCGAACTCGCTTGCGTGAGCGCGTTCCTTGAGCAGCACGCTGGCGAGTGCGGCAAAGCCGAGCAGGCCCTGCGCATAGAGCAGTGCGGAAAGCACGGAAGCCGCGAATTTTGTCTTCATGATCTGAATTCCCCAAAAAGATGACTGTGTAGCGGGTCGCTTCAGGAACTCCCGAAGTGCCCGCGCCGCCCACGGAGCCCCCCGTCGCGGCGCGGGCCTTCGGTCCTCTCGGCAGCAAGTTGCCGGAGGGGCCGCGCAATGCCAGCAGCCGAAGGCCAACCCGCCAGAGGGCCTTCAACTGGGCGATGCGCAGGCTGGAAACGATCCAGACCGTGGCGCAGACAGGGCGACGTAGGGTCGAAATCTCGCTCGAACTCATCGCTGCCAGCCGCGCACAGGGCCGCCGGCAATGGTGCCGCCGCCGACAGCCGCCGCCGTGATGCTGATCCTGGAGAGCCAGGAGCGTATGTTCGTTTTCGTTCCCTTGGTCGTTGCCGTCTGCTTTCGTTGCGTCAACTTTTGCATCCGGTCGGTATCCGGATCATGCCGCCCAAAACCGCACTTTGTTGCAGATTGGTTTCGGATTGAGACAAACTCTTTCATGTAGGAGACAACTCGAACTTTCGTTTCAGGGTGAATGCCTGTGTCCTTCATCCTTGGCCCCGTGTCCAGAATGGAGCGCACTCAAACAGGGTGATTACCCTGTTAACCAATGGAAACACATTCGAAACACAAACGAGCATTTCGCGAAATCTTTCCGAAACATGCCGCCGGGATAAGCCGCCTCATCGAATTGGAGCCGGCCGGACCGGCAGAGAGAGGGGACATCATGCACACCACCATTTCCGCAAAGTTCATCAACATCACCGCCGCCGCGCTCATGGGCAGTGCACTTCTGTTCGGCGCCAACGCCGCCCATGCCGCCAACAGCATCGTTGCCCGCGTTTCGCTGTTGCAGCAGGTCATGGAAGTCTCGGTCGACGGCCGGCCGACTTTCGCCTGGAAGGTTTCCACTGGCGACAGGGCGCACGTGACGCCGACCGGCTCGTTCAAGCCGACGCGCATGCATGAGATGTGGTATTCGAAGAAATACGACAACGCGCCGATGCCACATTCGGTGTTTTTCAGCGGCGGCTACGCGGTCCACGCCACCTATGCCATCAAGCGCCTCGGCCAGCCCGCCTCGCATGGCTGCGTACGGCTGCACCCGGACAACGCCGCCGATTTCTACCAGCTCGTCGAGACGTTCGGAGCGGCCAACACCAGCATCGTCATCGTCAAGTAGCAGGCAGGTTGCCGCATTCGGCCATGTGCCGGAGTTGCTGGAGCGATCGCCAAAAAAAGGCCGGAGAAATCCCGGCCTCTTTTTGTGTCTTGCGCCCCGTGCCTCAGCTCGGCAGCGCCGGCATCAGCTTGGGATCCGGCTTTTCCGCCAGATGCGGCAGGTCCTTGCTGGCGATGAAGGTATAGAACATCGGTACGACGAAGAGTGTGAACATGGTGCCGACCAGGATGCCGGTGAAGATGACCAGGCCCATCGAATAGCGGGCCGCGGCACCGGCGCCGCTGGAAACGATCAGCGGCACCACGCCCAGCGCCATCGCCGCCGTCGTCATCAGGATCGGCCGCAGGCGCACCTTGGCCGAGGCGATGATGGCGTCACGCCGCCGCATGCCATGCAGTTCTCGCTGCTGGTTGGCGAATTCGACCAGCAGGATGCCGTGCTTGGTGATCAGGCCGATCAGCGTGATCAGTCCGACCTGGGTATAGATGTTGAGTGTGCCGAGGCCCAGATTGAGCGGCACGATCGCGCCGAAGATCGACAGTGGCACCGCCATCATGATGATCAGCGGATCGCGGAAGCTTTCGAACTGCGCCGCCAGCACCAGGTAGATGACGATGACGGCCGCGCCGAAAGCGATCAGGATCGTGTTGCCCTGTTCCTTCTCCTGCCGGGACTGACCGGAATAATCGATGAAGAAAGTGTCGGGCAGGCTCTCCCTGGCGATGTCCTCGAGCACTTTCAAACCGTCGCCCGTGGTGACGCCGGGCAGCGGCAGCGCCGAGATCGTCGACGAATTCAGCTGGTTGAACTGCTCGATCGCCGCCGGCGACGCATTGTTCGAAATCGTCACCACGGCCGACAACGGCACCATCTCTCCCGTCACGCTGCGCACGAAGTATTCGCCGAGCTTTTCAGGGTTGTCGCGGAATTCCTGCGGCACCTGCGGGATGATGTCATAGGAGTTGGAGTCGCGGTCGAATTGCGCCACTTCGGCACCGCCGACCAGCAGCGTCAGCGTCCGGCCGATATCGGCGATCGGCAGGTTGAGCGCGGCGGCGCGGTCGCGATCGATGGTCACCGTCACCTGCGGTGCGTCATAGGCCATCGAATTCTGCACGACGATGAAGCGGCCCGAGGCCTGCGCCTTGTTCTTGATTTTCTCGGCTTCCTCGTAGACCTGAGCGGAATCGCCGGTCGAGCGCACCACCATGGAAATCGGCAAGCCGCCGCCAGAGCCCGGCAGAGTCGGCGGCGCGAAGACGAAGGCCTGGACACCCGCCACCTTGGCGATACGAGCCGTAATGTCGGCCTGCAGCTCCTTCGAATTGCGCTTCCGCTCCGCCCAATCCTTGAAGGCAAAACCGACGAAGGCGCTGTTGGTCGTGCCGCCGAAGGCGACGGCCGAGAACTGCGCCCGGGTCTCGGGAATGTCCTTCACCAGGCCCAGGATCTGATTGACGTAAGTCTCGGTGTAATCGGAGGTCGCATAGCGCGGCCCCGTCACCAGCGAGAGCAGGAAGCCCTGATCCTCTTCCGGCGCCAGTTCCGTCGAGGTTTTGGTGAACATGAAGCCGGTCACACCGACAAGTGCCAGCACGATGAGCAGCGTCAGCGGGCGATAGTTCAGAGATCCGGTGACGGCGCGCTCGTAGACATGCTCGACGCGCGCGAAAGTGCCGTCGACGATACGCTGGAAACGGCCGGCATTGCCGGGCTTCAGGAGGCGCGCCGACATCATCGGCGTGATGGTGATGGCAATGATGCCAGACAGCACCACCGATCCGGCGAGCGTCACCGCGAATTCGCGGAACAGGGCGCCGGTCAGGCCGCCGGTGAAGGCCAGCGGCGCGAACACGGCGGCCAGCGTCATGGTCATGGCGACGATGGCCGACGCGATCTCGCGCATGCCGCTGAAGGCCGCCTGCATGGGTGGCATGTGATCCTCTTCCATGTGGCGGTGGATATTTTCCACCACCACGATGGCGTCGTCGACCACAAGGCCGATCGCCAGCACCATAGCCAGCAGCGACAGAAGGTTGATCGAATAGCCTACCGCGAACAAAAGGAAGCAGACGCCGATCAGCGACAGCGGGATGGTGATGATCGGCATCAGCACCGAGCGGAACGAACCCAGGAAGAGGAGGATGACGACAACGACGATGGCGACCGCCTCGCCGATGGTCTTGAACACTTCGTCGATCGAGGCGCTGATCTGTCCGGTCGCGTCGTAGACGACTTCGATCGTCATGCCCTTCGGCAGCGTCTCCTGAATCTGCGGGACCAGCTTGGTGAGTGCCGCCGCCGTTGTCAGCGGATTGGCTGCCGGGGTCGGGAAGATGGCGAGGAAGGTGCCGGGCTTGCCGTTGAAGGAAACCCTGGTGTCGGTGTTCGCGGCGGCCAGTTCGACGCGGGCGACGTCGCGCAGGCGCACGACATTGCCGTCGGTCGAGCGCAATGGCAGTGCGGCGAAGGCTTCCGGTGTCTGCAGCGTCGAGCGCACGGTGATCGACGAGACGACATATTCGTTCTGGGTGTTGCCGGGCGCCGACAGGAAGTTGGAATTGTTGATCGCCGCCAGCACTTCGGCCGCCGTCACGCCGCGCGCGGCAAGCCTGACCGGGTCGATCCAGACGCGCATCGAGTATTCCTGGGCGCCGAAGATCTGCACGTCGGCGACGCCTTCGACCGTCGACATGCGGGGCCTGATGACGCGCTCGATATACTCGGTCAGCTGCTCCTTGGTCATGTTCGGATTCTGCATCGAGATGTACATCATCGCGAACTGCTGACCCGTACCCTTGACGATGACCGGGTCCTTGGAGGCGTCCGGCAAGGTGCCGCGTACGCCCTGAACCTTGGACAGCACTTCGGTCAACGCGACGTCTGGGTTGGAACCGAGCTTCATCTGCACCGTCACGGTGCTGGAGGACGGACGGCTGGACGAGGTTACGTAGTCGATGTTCTCGGTCGAGGCGACGGCGCGCGCGATCGGGGCGGAAATGAAGCCCTGGATCAGGTCGGCGCTGGCGCCCGGATAGGCTGTCGTGATTGTGATCGCGGTCTCGTCGACCTTCGGATACTGCCGGATCGACAGGTTGAAGATGCCCTGGAAACCGAGCAGCAGGATCATGCAGGCAAGAACCGTCGAAAGGACGGGCCGGCGGATGAAGAGATCGGAAAAGCTCATTGCTGGTCGGCCTGCTTGTTCGCCGATTTGGTCGGGTCGATCGTGTTGTCGACGTTGACGGTCATGCCGTTGAAGAGGCGGTTCTGGCCCGCGGTGACGACCTCGTCGCCGGCCTTCAGCCCTTCGACGATCTCGACCATGCCTTGATTGCGGCGGCCCGGCTTGACGAAGACCTGTGACAGCACAAGCGCCGGTTTGTCGCCTTCCGCCGCCGGCTTGGCCGGATCGGCCGCTGCTGGCTTGGCGGCATCGGCAGCGGCCTTGTCCGCTGGCTTGGCTGCGTCAGCGGCCGGCTTCATGGCATCGGCGGCGGGCTTCATTGCGTCGGCCGGCTTGGCGTCTGCCGCCTTGGCATCCGCAGGCTTGGCATCCGCGGGCTTGTCGGTGGCCGCCGCCGGCTTTTCGTCCGGCTTGGCTGGCTGCGCCGGGGCTGCCCCGGCGGGCTTCGCCGGCTGCACCACGAATATGTAGTCGCCATAGAGGCTGGTGGTCAGTGCCGTCTGCGGCAGTGACAGCACGTTCTGCTCCTCGGGCAGTTCGACACGCACCTGCACGAACTGACCTGGGGTCAATTTGCCTTCGGGATTGGCAACTTCCGCCCGGATGTTCACCAGCCGGCTGGAGGGGTCGATCTTGGGGTCGATGCCGCGAATGGCGCCGGCAAAGGGCATGTCGTCGCTGCCGCCAAGGCCCAGGCGGACCGTCTGGCCAATCTTGAGCAGCGGCAGCTGCTGTTCGGGAACCGAGAAGTCGACCCGCATCGTGTCGAGGTCCTGCAGCGTCACCACCGCGGTGCCGGGTGCCAGATACTGGCCGAGGTCGATCCTCGGAATGCCGACCGTGCCGGCGAAAGGTGCGGTAAGCTGCTTCTGGTCGAGCACGGCCTGCAGCCTGGTCACCTGGGACGCCGAAGCGGAGGCCGCCGCACGCGCCGTGTCCAGCGTCGAGTCGGAGCCAACACCACGCCTTGTCAGTTCGACGGCGCGGGTCAGCGTGGTCTGATCGAGTGCCGCCTGCGCCTTCTGCGCATCGAGATCAGCGCGCTCGACGGCGTCGTCGAGTTGCAGCAGCACTGCGTTGGCCGCCACCTTCTGGTTGGCATGGAAGGCGATTTCCTTGACGATGCCGGCGGTCTCGACCGTCAGGTCGACACCGCGCACGGCCCGCACCGTACCGATCGCCTCGACGCCCGGTGTCCAGTTCGACGGCTTGGCGATGGTTGTCGACACGGTCGCCGCCGGCGGCTTCATGGTGGCGAAATACTGCTTGATGCCGTTGTCGCGCAGGAAGTTGAAACCGACTATCCCGCCGACCACGATGACGAGCACGGCAAGGACCACAATAACGATAAAGACACGGAGTATGCGCTTGAACAAGGAAGTCCCCTCAGTCGAAAATCCGGCGCGAAGCGCGGACATCGGGACACATATCGACTGCGGGTCCCGATTTCAAATAGTGGCGGTCTTACTGTACCGTCTGGACGGTCTTGTCAATTGGGCCTAAGCTTGCGATGGGAGGCGCCATGAGAGCCCAACGACCGAACTCGCGCGAGAAGATTCTCGCCGCGGCGGCTGATGTTGCCCGGGAATCCGGGCCCGGCAGCCTGTCGCTCGATGCCGTTGCCAACCGCGCCGGCGTGTCGAAGGGCGGGCTGCTCTACAACTTCCCCACCAAGGCGAAATTGATGCAAGGCCTGGTCGAAGGCTATCTGCGCGATTTCGAGCAAGCGCTGGAATCCGCCAACAGCAACGACAAGGGCAAAAATCCCCTCGCCGTCTATATCAGGCTGTCAGCCGAGGATTGCGAGGAGAAGCAGCCGTCGGCATCCTGGATATTCTCGGCGATCGCCGAGGATCCCGATTTCATGATGCCGATCAAAACATTCAAGCGGCAGCTTTTCGAGCGGTTGAAGGGCGAGGCGCCGGACCTCAAATCGCTTCTGGTCTGCTATCTCGCCATCGAAGGACTGCGCAGCATGAACCTGTTCGATTCCGACGTGCTGTCAAAGGACGAACGGGACCTGCTGGTGTCGTCACTTCTCGATATCGCCAAATAGGCTTGCCTGCGCGCGAGGAGGACGACGCTGCCGCGATCGTTCAATCGACGGCGCTTACAGGGCCTTGCCCGTCGAAGGATCCAACAAGCGAAGCGCGGCCTCGTCGAAGGCGAGGCTGCGCTGTTCGCCCTTGGCGAATTGGGCCCGCGGCGGCAAGCTGGCCGTCAGCCGTTGCGTGCCGATCCGCGCCGTGGTGACCAGCTCGGGGCCGGTCAGTTCGACGACCTCGATCTCGACGGGCAGTGATAGCTCCGCGGCGGCTCCGGTCGCCGCACGCAGCGCTTCCGGCCTGATGCCGACGACCATTTGTGCACCCTCACGTGCCGCACTCGCATAGCGTGCCGGCACGGGGATCCATACATCGGATCCGGCAATGGCCAGCTTGCCGTCGGTGACGGTGGCCTGCAGCATGTTCATCGACGGCGCGCCGACAAAGCCGGCGACGTAGAGTGTCGCCGGGTCGTTATAGATCTCCTCGGGAGTGCCGAGCTGCTCGATCCTGCCGTCGCGCATGACGGCGATGCGGCTGGCCAGCGTCATCGCCTCGATCTGGTCATGGGTGACGTAGACGACGGTCGTCCGCAGCATTTGGTGCAGGCGTTTCAATTCGGTGCGCATTTCCAGGCGCAGTTTGGCGTCGAGATTGGACAGCGGCTCGTCGAACAGGAAGACCTGCGGCTTGCGCACCAGGGCCCTGCCGATGGCGACGCGCTGGCGCTGGCCGCCGGAAAGCTGAATCGGCTTGCGATCGAGCAGAGCCTCGATCTGCAGCAGCCTTGCCGCTTCGTTCACCGCCCTGTCGCGCTCGTCGGCCGCGACGCCGCGCATCTCCAGTCCAAAGCCGATGTTGCGGCGCACGGTCAGGTTCGGATAGAGCGCGTAAGACTGGAAGACCATGGCGATATCGCGGTTCTTGGGGTGCACGCCGAGGATCGAGCGGCCACCGATCAGGACGTCGCCGCTGGTCGCCTCGGCAAGGCCGGCGATGATGTTGAGAAGCGTCGATTTTCCGCAACCCGACGAGCCGAGCAGCACCAGGAATTCACCGCTCTGCAGCGCGATGTCGATGCCTTTCAGCGTCTCGACGCTGCCGTAGCTCTTGCGGATGCCGCGGATTTCAAGCGCGCTCATGCATGGGACCCTCAAACTGCATCGGCCCGCCATAGTTGCGGGGCAAGGTGGAAATGGCGCGCGAGGCGACGTGCGTAGCGGCGCGGAGGCAAGCGGACAGCGGCCGTTCCTGTGCCAATGCGGCCAGGAAGGCGGCATTGAAGACGTCGCCGGCACCGATCGTGTCGACCACCCTGACGTCGGGCGCGGCGGCTTCGACGAGAGTGCCGTCCGGGCCGATGGCGATGGCGCCTCGTGGCCCGCGCTTGACGACGAAGGTCGCGCCTTGCCTCATGCTGGATCGGATTTCACGCGCCGCTTCCGCCGGACTTGGCAACCCCGCCAGGGTCACCGTCTCAACCTCGTTGAACAGCGCCAGCGCGCAGCGCGACAGCCATGTCCTCGTCGCGGCGCAATTGGCCGCGGTCCAGCCATCGATCGGCCAGCCTGTATCGAGTGCCACAGCAACGCCGTGGCTGTCGGCCCAGTCGAAAAAAGCATTGTAGTCGCGCGTGAGGTCTTCCGTCAGGAAGGAGCCGCAGAGCAGGGCGTAGCCACCGGAGAGTGCGGGGCCGTCGAGAACCGACAAGACATCGGCGAGGCCGAAGCGTGGCAAGTGCCCGCGTGTGGTGAAGAAGGTCCGTTCGCCATCGGGGTGGGTCATCCCGACCGACAATGTCGTGCCTTCGGGCCGGATAGCCCATTTCGCGGCGCGGACGCCAAAAGCCTCACCAAGCCAGCGGCCGAACTGGTCGTCACCGACATTGGCGGCAATCGCAAAGTCGACGCCCAGCGCTTGCCAGGCGAGCCCGGTGTTGCCGGCCTGGCCGCCGACGCGCAATTCGTCATGGTCGACGACCGTCTCGGTTCCCGCCTTCGGCCATGGCGCGACCGGGCCGACGATCAGGTCGACATTGACGTTGCCGATCACCGCCAGCGGGCGCATCACTCGCTCCTGGTGATCTTGGTGGTGCGCACCGGCGTGCCCGCATTGTCGACGCGACCGTCCGCGAAGGCGATCATCAGGCGCTGTGCCACCGGCAGCATTGCGAGGATAGCGGCCATCCCCGCGGCTGGTTTGAACGTGAGCGTGACGGCCCCGGCGACCGGCGCTTGTCCGGACGCGTCGAAGATGACCAGCGGCGCGCCGGTTTCGACCACCGAAAGTGCCATCGCGGTCACCAGCTCCGAAGTCGGGTCGGCGCCGCGAAACAGGACAACACCGATCTGCGGGCCAAGCATCTCCATCGGCCCGTGCCGCAACTGGCCGCCTTCGAGCGAAAAGCAGGGCAGCCGCGACAGTTCGGTCAAGCCAAGCGCCAGGGCTTCGGCCACGCCCTGCAGGCGGCGGCCGGAGGTGACGATCGTGGCCACCTTGCCAAGCGCGACGAGTGCTTGGGCGATATCGCAATCCTGCGGAGCCTCGAGCATGGCAAGGGCAGGAGCCGGATCCTCGCCCAGAGCCGCGAGGATGGCCAGGTGCAGGGCCAGGGTCACGGTCAGGCTGCGGGTCGCGGCGAAAGCCAGCTCCGTGCCGCCGGCGCCGACCAGGCAAGGCGCGGTGCGGGCGAGAAATGAACCGCCTTCGAGCGTCAGGCCGAAAACGTCCGAGCTGCCGCCGGCCTGCGCAAACCATCGGACGACTTCGGCGCTCTCGCCGGATTGCGAAGTCACAAGCACCGTCCGGTCCGCCAGCGGCAATGGCTGGCCGAGCTGCTCGGACAGTGGCAGCGCCAGCGCATCGATGCCGAGTGCACGATAGAGCGGCTCGACGGCACGGCCGACCGCGTGCGAGCCGCCCATGCCAAGCAGAAGCAGGCGGCCGCTCTTCCTGATCGAAGCGGCGACGTCTGCCGCCATGGCAGCGTTGTTCTCGAACGAAGCACGCGCATCGGCGTGCTGGCGCGCCATTTCGCGGTCGATGGCGGTCAGTCCGGCCGGCCGAGTTCCTGTTACAGTCATGGTCATCCTTTCACACCGCCGCTGGTCAGGCCCGAGATCAGTGCCCGCTGCATGACGAGACCGATCAGCACCGGCGGCAAGGCGGCCAGCACGCCGGCCGTGGCGATCAATCCATAGTCGGAAACACGGCCGCCGGCCAAATCGGCGATGGCGACGGTGAGCGTCTTGGCGCGCTGGTCGGAGGTAAACAGCAGCGCGTAGAAGAATTCGTCCCAGGCCAGCAGCACGGCGAACAACGCCGATGTCGCCATCACGGGCGCGGCCAGCGGCAATGTGATGATGCGCAGTGTCTGGAATAGGCCGGCGCCGTCGATCATCGCCGCCGCCTCGATCTCGCGCGGGATGGAATCGAAGCCGGATTTCATCAGCCAGGTGGTGAAGGGCGCCAGCATGGTGAGATACACCAGCGCCAGGCCGAAGACATTGTTGAGCAGGCCAAGATGCGACAGGCCCATATAGAGCGGCACGGCGAGCGCCACCGGCGGCAGCATGTAGGTGGCGATGACCATCGACAGCGACCAGCCGATCGCGGGTGTGCGCGAAACCGCCCAGCCGGCGGGGATGGCCAAGGCGAGTGCCGCCAGCGTCGCCATGGCGGCGATCTCAAGACTGTTGCGCAGCGACGAGGTGAAGGCGGCGCCGGCGCTGTTTTCGGCCGTCGACAGCAATTGCCGGTAGCGGGAGAAGTCGGCTGCCTGCGGCCACCAGCGCAGCGGCTTGGCCGCAAGATCGGCGGCCGGCGAAATGCTCATGATGAACAGCCAGGCGATAGGCGCCAGGATGATGGCGGCAAGCAGCAGCGCGCAGCCATAAATGAAGACGGTGAAGGCGAGGCTCTTGCGCTCCATCAGGCGGCGCTCCCGGCGGTCTTTCGCACCAGGGCGGCGTAGGCGACGGCGAGCAGCGTGACGAGCAAGGTGACGATCAGCGCCAGCGACGCGCCCGAACCGGCGCGCTGGAAGGAGAACGCTTCCTGGTAGACGAGGATCGAGAGTGTTCGCGTGGTGTTTGCCGGACCGCCGCGTGTCATCACCCAAATGATATCGAAGACCTTGAAGGCCTCGATGGTGCGCAGCACCAGCGCCACCATCAGCGGGCCGGCAAGATAGGGCAGGATGACGAAGCGGAAACGGTTGAACGGTCCTGCTGCATCAACCAGCGAGGCGGCGGTGATGTCACGCGGCACCGCTTGGAGGGCGGCGAGCGCGATCAGCGCCACCAGCGGAAAGTTCTTCCAGCAGTCCGCAACGATGAGGGCAACCAGCGCCGTTCCCGGCTCGCCGAGCCAGGACCGATAGGCGTCGATGAGGTGCAACTGCGTCAAGGCGGCATTCAGCGCGCCATATTCGGGATTGTAGATCAGCCGCCACAGCGTAGCGTTGACCACTGTCGGCAATGCCCAGGGCAGGATCATCAGGGCGCGCAGGAGCGCGCGCCCACGAAACTCCTGATTGAGCAGCAGGGCGGCGAGGACGCCGATCACCATTTCGGCGGCAACCGAAATAATCGCGAACAGGGTCGTGGTGATCAGTGTGCGCGAGAAGTTGGTGCTCGACAGCATGCTGGAGTAATTGTCGAAGCCGACAAAATCGCCAGCCGTGCCGACCAGCTTGGCATCGGTGAAGGAGAGCCCGACCGTATCGACCAGCGGCCAGCCGATGACGGCGACCATGACCACGAGCAACGGCAGCATCAAAAACCATGCGCGGGTCGTCATCCAGGTGCTCGACATCAGAGCAGCCTCTCTTCTCTCATCTGTGATCTGGACATAGCACGGGCGGCACTCGCGCATGACCCCGGAAATCGGAGACCGATTTCCGGAAAGGATCATGCGCAAGATAGAAAGTGCTACAGCGTCTTTTGCGCGTCATAAGGGGACGCAACGCTGTAGTGCCGCCCGTATCGAACGACTGGCTTGTCTCAGAGGCCGCTGTTCTGCGCGGCGGTCTTCAGGGCGTCTTCCGGCGAAGACGTACCGAGCAGCGATTCCTGGATTGCCTGCTGCAGCGCGGTCGACAGCTCCTGGTACTTGGGCGTGGTCGGACGCGGATACATGGCGGCCAGGCCGAGCTTGGCGGCGGCGATCAGTTCTTCCTGGCCCTTGGTGACCGTAGGGTCGTCATAGGACGAGGCCCAGATCGGCAGCGAGAGCTTGGCGTACTGGTTCTGCGTCGCCTGCGAGGTCATGAAGGTGATGTACTTCCAGGCTTCGTCGGGATGCTTCGAGACCGCGGTGACGCCGAGACCCATCGAACCGTTGACGGCCGACACCTCGCTGGTGCCGGCAACGCCCGGCGCCGGCACGACGCCGACCTTGCCGGCCACCTTCGAGTCCTTCGGGTCGTTGGCCATGTTGTACATGTAGGTCCAGTTCAGCGCGAAGGCGGCATCGCCGTTCTCGAAAACCTTGCGCACGTCCTCTTCAAGGAATTCCTTGGAATTGGGATTGGTGAGACCCGACTTGTAGCTGTCGACCATGTATTTCAGGGCCAGCAGGCCGCCGCCATTCTGGAAGTCCGGCTTGCCGTCCTTGAGGAAGTCGCCGCCATAGGCGCTGACCAGCGTGGTGTAGTCGCAGATGGCCGCTTCCGCCTGCGACCAGCTCCACGCGATCGGCGTCTTCAGCAGGCCCTTGTCCTGGATGATCTTGGCCTGTGCGCCGAGTTCTTCCCAGGTCTTCGGCGGGGCCTTGATGCCGGCCTTTTCCAGGATATCCTTGTTGTAAAACAGGTATTTGGTGTCGAGAATCCACGGCATGCCATAGGACTTGCCGTCATACTGCACCGTGGTCCAGGCGCCGGGCAACACGCCCTTCTTCATGTCGTCGGTGATCTTGGAAGAAACATCGACCAGCACCTTGTTGGTGGCGTATTCGGCCGGCCAGATGACGTCGAACAGGACGACGTCATAGCCTCCGCCCGACCCCTGGGCGAGCACGGTCTTGTCGTGCAGGCCCTCATAGGGCACGAATTCGAGATTGACCTTGACGTCCGGGTTGGCCTTGGTGAAGGCATCCGTCATCGCACGCACGTCGGCCTCGCTGTAGGCGGCCTGCGCCATGAAAAGCGCGTTGAGCGTCGTCTCGGCGAAAGCGTGGGGGACGAACAGTCCTCCGGCAAAAACCACGCCGACCAGTGTCTTGGTGATCGTCTTAAGCATTTTCTTCTCCCATTGCAGCGTTGACGGGCCGGCGCTGCCAGACGTTTGGCGTCGTCTTCCCGGATCCATGTCGCGTGACCTGATGGTGCCGGCTGACCAGTGGCGGCAGGCGGAAGCCTTGGCCATCTTGTTTTGCGGTGCTCGGTTACATTAAGTCAACTCGCTTGACTTAATTAGTCGATCAATATTTTAATGGTGTCAAGAGGGGAAACGCCGGTGGACGACATCAGCCCGATTCGTGCCAAGAGCGGCACCAACCAGGAAGGCACGAGCGCGCACAACCGCCGTGTCATGGTCGAGGCGCTGCGTCTCAATGGCGCGCTGTCGCGGGCCGATTTGGCGCGGGCGACGCAGCTTACCAAGCAGGCGGTTTCCAACATCATCGAGGACCTGGAACGCGACGGCCTCGTCGTTGCGCTCGATGCGGTGCGCAAGGGCAGGGGGCAACCGTCGACCCCCTACAGGCTGGTGCCTGAAGGCGCTTTCGCTATCGGCCTTCAGATCGACCGTCACCTGACGCGGGCGGTCGCGGTCGATCTGATGGGCCGCGTGCTGGCCCGGGCCGAGGCGAACCTGCCTTTCGATGAGCCGTCCAGGGGCGTCGAGGTGATCCTCGGCCTGATCGATGGCGTCCGGCGCGAACTGGCCGGTATCTCCTCGCAGTCGGAAAAACGCCTCGTCGGTCTGGGTGTCGCCATGCCCGGACCATTCGGGCTGAAGAATTCGGATGACAAATGGATGATGCCGGCCTGGCAGAAGTTTCCGCTGCTGGACATGCTGGCCAAGGGCACGGGACTGAATGTCGGCCTGCAGAACGATGCCGCCGCCTGTGCGACGGCCGAGCGCATCGTCGGCGCCGCGCACGGCGTCGACCACGCAGTGTGTCTTTATGTCGGCTATGGCATTGGCGCCGGACTGATCCTCAACGGCGAACTGTACAGCGGCGGCCATGGCAATGCCGGCGAAATCGGCATGGCGTTGCTGTCGCCGGCCGGTCCGGGCTCGACGCCGCTGGAACATCGCGCGTCGCTCGCCTCGCTCTACCAGCATCTTGACCTCGATCCCGCCGACGAGGACCTCTACGGAAAGATCGGCGCGCTGGCCGCGGCGGGTGATGTGAAGATCATGCGCTGGATCGAGGGCGCGGCCCATGATCTGCGCTGGAGCGTGCATCTCATCGAAACCATCTTCGACCCACAGACAGTCATCCTGACCAGCGGCGCGCCGGAAGCGCTGGCGCGCCGGCTTGTCGAGGCCATGCATCCGCTGCTTTCGTCGATCGCCGACCGGCCAGGCCGGACCTTGCCACGCCTGCAGCTCGGCACCACCGATCCCTGGTCGATCGCGCTGGGAGCCGCGGCGGCGCCGATCAGCCGCGCCTTCGATCCGCTGTTCTCGGCGATCCTGAAGACACGCTCCGGTCCCGCCTGAAGGAGACCGCGCGTAAGGCCAGGCCTCTCCCGGCGTCACACAGGGTTCATCGTCCGGACATAGCGTCTTTTCCAGTTCTTTGCTGCAATGCAATAGGAGTGGGACATGGTGGACATAGTTTCTAGCGAGGCGGGCATCCCAAGGCCGGATCATCCGCTGGATAGTTCGGGCGGCGCGAAGTGGTTCCTGCCGGTCTTCGGTGCGCTGGTGCTGGTCGGCGTGGTCTATGTCGGCTATGCACTGAGCCAGGATCTGGCGGTGGCCAAGACGGTGCCGTGGATCCTGCTCGGCATCGCCCTGCTGATCGCGCTCGGCTTCGAATTCGTCAACGGGTTCCATGACACCGCCAATGCGGTGGCGACCGTCATCTACACACGCTCGCTGCCGGCGGAGTTCGCCGTCATGTGGTCGGGCGCCTTCAATTTCCTCGGGGTTCTCACTTCCAGCGGCGCGGTCGCCTTCGGCATCCTGTCGCTGCTGCCGGTCGAGCTGATCCTGCAGGTCGGTTCTTCCTCCGGCTTTGCCATGGTGTTCGCACTGCTGGTGGCCGCCATCCTGTGGAACCTCGGCACCTGGTTCCTCGGCCTGCCGGCGTCGAGCTCGCACACGATGGTCGGTTCGATCATCGGCGTCGGCCTCGCCAACCAGTTCATGGCACCTGCCGGCAGCGCCACCAGCGGCGTCGACTGGTCGCAGGCGACCAATGTCGGCGTGACCCTGCTGGTGTCGCCGATCATCGGCTTCTTCGCCGCGGCGATCCTGCTCTACGCGATGAAGCTTCTCGTCCGCAATCCGGCGCTCTATGAGGCGCCGAAAGGCAATGCCCCGCCGCCCTGGTGGATCCGCGCGCTGCTGATCTTCACCTGCACCGGCGTCAGCTTCGCGCATGGCTCCAATGACGGCCAGAAGGGCATGGGCCTGATCATGCTGATCCTGATCGGCGTGGTGCCGACAGCCTATGCGCTCAACCGCACCCCCGATATCAACTATCTCGAAGCCTACAAGTCGGCTTCGGTCGGCGTGGAGACCGCGCTGGGCAAATATGTGAAGCCTGGTGTCACCGTCGCCGATGCGAAGGATGCCAAGGCTGCCGTGCAGGATGCCGTGCGCACCCGGAGCTGGAGCGACAAGACGACCGTCGCTCTGCAAAGCTACATCCACAACACGACGGCCGAGCTGCAGCCTTACGCTTCGGTCGACACCGTGCCGACCGATCTGGTCAGCAACGCCCGCAACGACATCTATCTGATCGGCGAGGCGCTGAAACTGATCGACAAGAAGCAGTTGCTGCCGATGGAGGCCGCCGATCTCAAGGCGGTGACCGACTATCACAAGGCCGTCGACAACGCGACGAAGTTCATCCCGATCTGGGTGAAGGTCGCGGTGGCCCTGGCGCTTGGCCTGGGCACCATGGTCGGCTGGAAACGCATCGTCGTCACGGTCGGCGAGAAGATCGGCAAGAGCCACCTGACCTATGGCCAGGGCGCTGCCGCCGAACTCGTGGCGATGGTCACCATCGGCATGGCCGACCGTCTGGGTCTGCCGGTGTCGACGACCCATGTGCTGTCGTCCGGCGTCGCCGGAACCATGGCGGCCAACGGCTCGGGCCTGCAATGGTCGACGGTGCGCAACCTGCTGCTCGCCTGGGTGCTGACCCTGCCCTGCTCGATCACGCTGGCTTTCGTGCTGTTCATCCTCTTCCGCCAGGTGTTCTGAGCGTCAGAAGCGACAACACTACCGACGGCGCCACGTTGGCGCCGTCTCGTTTTCCGGCGAGAGGTTCGCGACGATTTCGGGCGGCAGTCATGAACGACGCATCGCATCTGGCCTTGCTTGCCGTCGACGACCAGCATCCGGCGCCTGGCCTGGTCTGGGCCTATCACGGCTTGCCAGGCAAAACCCCGGTGGCGCTTGCTCCGCGCGATATCGGCGCGGCACTGGCGATGCGTGAAGGCTGGGTCTGGCTGCATGTCGATCTCGTCGACCAGCGCGCCCATTCCTGGGTCAGCCACGCCTGCGCCTTGCCGGCCTCTGCCCATGCAATCCTCGAAGGCCATGAGGACAGCCCCGCGCTGGCGCATGAGGATGGTGTCGTCCATGGCATTTCCGCCGACCTGCACAGCGAAATCGCGCGTCAGTCGACCACCATCGGCAGATTGCGCTTCGCGGTCTCGGAGCGGCTGCTGGTGACCGGCCGCCGCCATTCGCTGGCAGCGGTCGAGGAGGTGCACGAGGCGCTGGCCGCGGGGCTGCGGCCCGCCACCGCCTTCGAACTTTTCGAGGCGATCGTGCTGGCGTTCTGCAGCAGCACCAGCCTGCGGCTCGCAGCCGCCACCAAGCGGCTCGACGAAGTGGAAGATCACCTAGTGACCGAGCGGCTTGCCGACGAAAGGCGGCGGCTGAAAGATGTTCGCCGTCTGGCGGTCTCCCTGCACCGCCCGATCTCGGCGCTGGCGGCACTTTTCCAGGACGAGGACCGCTCGGACTGGAAGCTGTCGGCGGGGGCGCACGAGATCCTGCGCCGGCTTACCATGCGGCTGGAAAGGCTCGACCGCGAAGTCGTCATGGTCAACGACCGTGCACGGCTGTTGCAGGAGGAGGTCGCCGCCGAGCTCGCGGACGAATCCAACCGCAGCCTTAAGGCGCTGGCTGTGATGAGCGCGCTGCTTCTGCCGGGCTCGCTGATCGTCGGCATGTTCGGCATGAACACCGCCGGGCTGCCGCTTACGCAAACGCCGGGCGGATTCGAACTGGCGCTGTTGATCGCGGCGGGCGCGACCGGCCTGTTCTACTGGCTCCTGCTGAGAGCCGGCGCCAATCTTAGGTTCTGAGCCAAAATAGACAGAGCGGCTCTGCGTTCCGAGGAAGCGGAAAACCGCTCTTGGGTCGCTCAGGTCGGATCTTCGCGATGCAGGTCGTGGATGGTGACGCCGTCGGCATTGGTCGGCAGCATCAGCCACTTCTTGTGACGCAGCGTGCGCTCCGTGTCCTCGAGGCCCATTTCCCAATGCTCGCGCATCGAGGTGCCCGAAAACTCATAGTCCTTGGCGTGGCCCTCATAGCCTTTATGCTGGTAGATCAGGTGGACGATGTTGACGACGCCGGCGTTGGAATAGTCGGCGATCAACTCCTGCTCGCCTTCCCTTAGCTGCTCCGACGGCACGCGCTTCAGCGCATCGAGCAGCTTCATCTTCAGCGCATGGATGCGCTCGAAATTGTCGGTGTTCTGCCGCGTGCGGCTCGAATACATGATGTCCTTGTGGCGCGACAGCACGTCGGCCATGCCGCGCGGCAGCACGCCGCGGGCGCTGAACAGATCGACCTGGAAGACCAGCGAGGAACGGTCCTCTTCCTGGTCGAGCAGGTATTGCAGCGGCGTGTTGGAGACGATGCCACCATCCCAATAGTACTCGCCCTCGATGCGGATCGAAGGAAAGGCCGGCGGCAGCGCACCGCTGGCCATGATATGCTCCGGCTCGATACGCACCTTTTCGGTGTCGAAATAGACGAAGTTACCGGTCCTGACATTGACCGCGCCGACGCTCAGCCGCTTCTTGCCGTCATTCAGCACGTCGAAGTCGATCAGGCTCTCCAGCGTGTCCTTCAATTCGGCGGTGTCGTAGAAGCTGGTGGCGCCTTCGGCGCCCGACAGCTGGAACCAGGGATTGGGATTGCGCGGCTTGAAGAAGCCGGGCTGGCCCATCGTCATCGTCATCAACGATGAGGTCTGGTTGCGAATATCGCGGTAGATGTCGCCTTCGGGCGTATAGGACCAGATCTTGCGGCCGGAAATCGTCTGCCAGAACTGTTCCAGCCGCTGCAGCCGGCGGCTCGGCTCGTTGCCTGCGATGATCGCGGCATTGATGGCGCCGATGGAGACGCCGGATAGCCAGGTCGGCTCGCAGCCGGCATCGGCCAGCGCCTGATAGACCCCTGCCTGATAGGCGCCGAGCGCGCCGCCGCCCTGAAAGACCAGCGCGATACGGTCATACTGCGCCGTGATTTCCTCGATGGTGGCGGCGGCTGCCTTGTTGCGGTTACGATCAAGCACTGACTTTCTCCAGCTGGGTTGCGCTGGCAGCGGATCGGCTGTGGTCAGCGAGGTAATCATGCACGACTTCGCCCAGGCCGAGCGTCAGATCGGCCTTGAAGTGAACCGCCGACACGATGTCGAGCACGGGCAGCTTCGCCACGTCGGCCATGACATGGGGCCGCAGATCGAGCGCGGCGGGCGCCGTCCATGCTTCCTTCAGCGTGATATCGGTGAGGTAGTAGCGGACCAGCTCGCAGATGCGCGGCGTGCCGTCGACATGGGGGATGATCTTGATCAGGAAATTGGGGGCGGCGAGCGAGGCGAGCACCTGGTCATGATCAGCCTCACGATGCTTGTAGCCCATCGTGCCGGTGGCGCACAGAACGCTGCCATAGTGCAGCGTGCCGACGATCACCTCGCCTTCATGGACGATCTTGGGATTGGCGAGCTTCTTTGGAAACCCCCACAGCTCGCGACCGCCGGCAATCGGCGCGTCATCGTCGAGATACATCGAATGGACGTAGCCGCCATGCTGGCCCTTGTAGCGCACCGGGATGACCTGACCGGTCTCGGTGTAGTCGCCGAAGCCGGTGGAGTCCGGCATGCGGATGAATTCGTACTTGACCAGCGGCTCGTCGATTTCCAGCGGCGCCGGCACGACGGCCTCGAGCGCCTCGCGTGTCGTGCGATAGGTGATGATGATGTATTCGCGGTCGAAGAAGCGATAGGGACCCGGCGGGAATGAGGGATTGGTGAGCGGCATCGCATAGGCGCGCTTCACGACATCGGCGATTTCCATGCTGGTGCCCCAAGGTTCTGTCGGACGAATTCATTCAGGAAGGACCGCGCGAATGCGCAACGGTTATGTTGCACGGCACCATGACAGTGCCGTGTCAGCCTAACGACCATGGTTTCCGAACCGGGCGAGGACAAGCAGGCGTTGTCGTCTGGCTGTAATCGCATCGACATATGGCTCTGCCATTGTCATGCTGCGACGCACAATTATATCGTCATGTTCCCTCCCACCTCGCGCGAGATCTCCCATGGGTTCCCTGTCTTCGAAGAATGCCCTCGTCACCGGCTCGACCAGCGGTATCGGCCTGGCAATCGCCCGCGCCTTTGCCGCCGAGGGCGCCAACGTCACCATCAACGGTCTTGGCGATGCTGCCGCCATCGAGCGGGAGCGCGCCGGCATCGAGAAGGATTTCGGCGTCAAGTGCCGCTATTCCGATGCCAACATGATGGATGGCGCCGCGGTCACCGCCATGATCCATGACGCGGAAGAGGCGCTCGGCAGCCTCGACATACTGGTCAACAATGCGGGCATCCAGCATGTGGCGCCGATCGAGGAGTTTCCCGACGACAAATGGGAAGCCATCATCCGCATCAACCTTTTGGCCGCCTTCTACGCCATCAAGGCGGTGGTGCCCGGCATGAAGGCACGCAAATGGGGCCGCATCATCAACACGGCTTCCGCGCACGCGCTGGTCGCCTCGCCGTTCAAGTCGGCCTATGTCTCGGCCAAGCACGGCATATCAGGCCTGACCAAGACGGTGGCGCTGGAAGTCGCGCAGGACGGCATCACCGTGAACGCGATCGCGCCTGGCTATGTCTGGACGCCGCTGGTCGAAAAGCAGATCCCCGACACGATGAAGGCGCGGGGCATGACCGAGGAACAGGTCAAGCACGACGTGCTGCTGGCCGCGCAGCCGACCAAGGAATTCGTTACTGTCGAGGAGCTTGCGGCACTGGCATTGTTCCTGTGCTCGGATGCGGCCAGGCAGATCACCGGCACGACGTTACCGATGGATGGCGGCTGGACGGCACAGTAAAATTGGTCGAAACATGCCGCCTTCAGGCCAACGCCAGGGCGCCGGCGGGAAGGCAGTGCGCGGCCCATGAAAATCATCCAGCTCTCCGATCCGCATCTGATGGCGCTCGGTGGTTATCTCTACGGTTCGGATCCGCTCGCGCGGCTGGAAGCCTGCCTGGCGGATATCGGCAGGAACCATGCCGATGCCGACCTGGTGGTGATATCAGGCGACCTGAGCAATGATGGCGAGCGCGCGGCCTATGCGGCGTTGCGAGAGGCGCTGGCGCGGTTCGTGCCGCCTTGCCGGCTGATGCTCGGCAACCACGACGACAGGGCGCTTTTTCTCGAAATGTTCCCGGAAGCGCCGGCCGAGCGCGGGTTTGTCCAGAGCGTTTTCGATGGCAGCGATGGCCGCCTGATCCTGCTCGACACGCTGGACAGCGGACATGTCGAGGGCAGGCTGTGCGCGGCCCGTCTCGACTGGCTGGACGAGAAGCTGCACGAAGCGCGCGACAGGCCGGTCTTCCTCTTCATGCACCACCCGCCGTCCCGCATTCACATGCCGGTGCTCGACGAGGTCAGGCTCGCCGACGCCGATGCCTTCCATGACATTCTCCGGCGCCACGGCAATGTCGGCCACATCTTTGCCGGCCATGTCCACAGGCTGATCGCCGGCAGCTGGCGCGGCATACCGGTCAGCACGCTGCGCAGCACCAATCATCAGAGCGCCCTCGATTTTTCGGACAGCTGGCGGCTGGGCCACGAGCCGCCCGCCTATGCCGTCATCTTCATCGATGCGGATGGAGTGGTCGTCCATTTCCACGATTTTGAGGCTGGCCGCCGCGAGCCGGTCAAGGGTCCTTGACGAGGCGGCTTTCGCCGCCGCCAAGATGGGTCTCCCACACATGATCGGAGATCAGCCGCCGATAGTGTGGGGTCATGACCAATTTTCTGTGCGAGGCGCCGCCGACGTGGAAAAAGGCGCCGCCCAGCATCCGATGGTCCGCTTCCATCCCATCAACATCGAGATCGGCTGCCGTCTTTTGCGCATCGGAAACATCGTTCTCGCCAAGTCCGCGATACAGCAGGCTCCAGTTTCCGCCGCCGGTGTCCATTCCGCTGACAAAACGCGGTGTGAAGTCCAGGTCCAGTCCTTGCACGGCGCTGAAGCGGAAGAAGCAGAACCCAGCCCACATGAACCAGGCCTCGGGGTCCGCTTGCGCTGGGCGCTTTGAGCCGTGGACGATTTTTCCCTCCATCGTCGCGGCGATGTCCACGGGGACGGTCGGAAAGCAGTCGTGATCCAGAAATCCGAAAAGCTCCGGCCGCAAAGGCCGAACGATGTTGTGGAAGATCCAGTTCATGGATATCCCGTGCGATCGGTTGGGATGGCTCTCCCGGTTCCGGGGCAGACCGAAATAAGCGATTTTTCGCGCCCGGCAGATGTCCGCGATACGCACCCTTGCCGATCGATCGGATGAATTGTCGATGACCACCAGCGTCATCCCCGAGGAGTACAATTGCCAGGCTCGGGTGAGCGCATCGATGACCCAGGGCGTGTTGAAGGCTATGACAAAGCAGAAGCGCCGGGAACCGGTTTGCAGCAGCTCCTCGGTGAATTTCAGGCCTTCGGGAACGCCGCGCCCGCGAAAATCACGCTCAATCAAGGCGTTGCGAAAAGCCTTGGCCTTTCTGACAGGCCAGTTGTGGTTCAGCAGATCAACAAGGCCCTTGGCCGGCTTCCAGCTCATTACAAACTTCGCCATTGCTCCAAATCGGATGCATGCTCCCATAAGGCGAAGCTCATCTTCCCACAACCCCGGCCTGGAGCCGCCAGAATTTTTGCGACCACCGGCTTGTCGTACACGCATGCTATATTTCAACCTGATCTGGTCGCGGGCGCTATCAATCGCGACATCGTAGCGCTAAAACGCCATCCGGGTTCTGCACGGGGTTGATATGTTGGTTGCGATCTTCCGCGCATTGCGCGCCATTCCCTTCGTTGCCGCCAGCATTATCTTTGCCACGGGCGCCCGGGCGCAAGCGGTCGAATTCAAGACAATCACGATCAAGGTCGGCTATGGCCCCGGCGGGGGCTATGACCAGACATCGCGGCTGATCGCTCGCCACTTCGGCCGGTTCCTTCCCGGCAATCCGGATATAGTCGTCCAGAATGTGCCCGGGGGCGGCAGCCTGAAGCTCACCAAGATGGTGTTGGGCAGCGAGCCGGCCGACGGCAGCGTCATCGCTTCCGTCAGCGAAGCCATGTCATATGCGCCGGTGCTCGATCCCCAGAACGCCAATTTCGATCCGCTTGCCCTGCAATGGATTGGCTCGCTCGTCAACGAGCCGGCCTATTGCCTGACGGCCAAGAGTTCCGGCATCGACACGATGGACAAGTTCCTGCAGTCCGATTTCCTGATTGGGGCGACCGGCAAGAGCAGCGTGACCTATATTTTCGCGGCGCTGGTCAAGAACGGCTTGAAGGCAAAGTTCAAGGTCGTCACCGGCTTTGAAGGCACAGCCGATATCGAACTGGCGATGCAGCGAGGCGAGATCGCCGGAATGTGCGGAGTCTCCAGTTACAACATCTCCGAAAACCGCGATGCGCTCAACCTCATTGGTACCTTCGGCCAGGGCATCGTTGCAGGCCAGGAGAAGTTCACTGCTAGGATCGACAACCCGAAGGTCCGGGAAGCGGCCGCGCTGATCGAGACGGCTTTGCAGTTCCATCATCCGTTGGTTGTCCCGCCGGGCACGCCCAAGGAGACGGTCGAAACGCTGCGCAAGGGATATATGGAGATGGTCAGGGATAAGGCGTTCCTGGCCGACATCGGAAAGCTTAGCGAAATGACCGTCAACGCCACCAGCGGCGAAGACATAAGCCGGCTTGTCTCGGAGCAGTTGAAGGTGGATCCGGATGTGTTCGAGACCGCCAGAAATCTGGTGAAGTAGATTCCCGGCGAGGCTCAACGGTGGATCTAATACTCACCGCCGTCGTCGAGATGGCCCAGCCGTTTCGCATGCTGATGCTGGTGACCGGCGTTTTCGTCGGCCTCGTCGTCGGCGTTGTCCCGGGCATTGGCGGGCTGTTCGCGATGGCCCTGCTCATCCCGATGACCTACAACATGGACGCCTATGCCGCCTTCGCGCTCCTGCTCGGTATGGGATCGGTCAATACCACCTCCGATACGATCCCGGCCATCCTGTTTGGGGTTCCGGGCTCGGTCGGAGCGGCGGCGACGGTGCTCGACGGCCATGCCTTGGCCAAGAAAGGCGAAGCCGCGCGCGCCTTCGGCGCCTCCTATTCGGCGTCGATGATTGGCGGCGTGTTCGGCGCTCTGGTGCTTGCCGCGGCTATTCCCATCATGCGACCGCTTGTCCTCTATCTAAAGACGCCGGACTTCTTCGCCATCTGCGCCTTCGGGCTCTCCATCGTCGCGATGCTGGCCGGGAGCCAGCCGCTGAAGGGGCTGGCCGCGGCCATGTTCGGCATGCTCGCCTCATTTGTCGGCATCGATAAGATCGCCGGCATCGACCGGTGGACCTTTGGTGAAATCTATCTCTGGGACGGTCTGCCGGTGGCCCTGGTGTTTCTCGGCCTGTTCGGCCTACCGGAGCTGGCTTCGCTCCTGTTGCGCGGTTCCATCCAGGGCAATGCGGAGCGACCGACCTATGCGGGCATGTGGCAAGGCATCAGGGACACGCTGCGGGAGTGGCCGCTGGTGCTGCGATGCAGCAGCATCGGTTCGCTGCTGGGCGCAGTTCCCGGTGTCGGCATCGCGGTGCTGGACTGGATCGCCTATGGCCATGCGTCACGGCGGCCTGGCTCGGGACCGAAATTCGGCGAAGGCAATGTCAGGGGCGTCATCGCGCCCGAGAGCGCCAACAATGCCAAGGAAGGCGGCTCGCTCATCCCGACCATCGCCTTCGGCGTGCCGGGTTCGGCCTCGATGAGCATCCTGCTCGGCGCCTTTGTCGTCCATGGGCTCGTTCCCGGCCCCGACATGCTGGGCAAGAATGCCGCGCTCACCATGTCGATGGTGTTCAGCATCGCCGTGGCAAATATCGTAGGCGCGGTGACCTGCCTTGTGCTGACCCGGCCTCTGGCGCGCGTCGCGCAGGTTCCGGCCGCCATACTGGTGCCGCTGGTGGTCACCTTCATCGTGGTTGGTGCATACCAGACCAATATGAGCGCCTTCGATTTCGCGCTGGTCATCGGCGTCGGCGCCGTTGGCATGGCGATGAAGGAACTCAACTGGCCGCGCTCGGCCTTTTCATTGGGATTCGTGCTCGGCCCGAGCCTCGAGAACTATTTCTTTCTCGCCTATCAGATTTCCGGCTGGTCGTGGCTTGCCCAGCCGCTGGTGCTCATCCTGCTTGGACTGGCCGTGGTCGGTCTCGTCAGGCAGACGCTGTCGTGGATCAGGGCCAGAAATCCCGGCGGGCCGCTGCCCCCCGCGCTGCCCGACATTGTCGCAGGTGCCACCATGACATTGCTGGCGTTCGCGGCGTTGGTGACGGCCGTGACCGGTTTTCCCTTCGAGGCCGCCATTTTCCCGGTCATCACGGCTGGATTCCTGATGGTGTTTTCGCTGGTGACCACAGTGCAGGCGTCGCTGCGATGGCGCAGGCGGGCCATGCCTGTCCTATCCGCGCCTGCCGCGATACCAGGCGAATGGTCTCCGGTTTCGGAACCCACCATGAAAGGCAATCTCGCGATCATCGGCCTTTGCCTGGCCCTCGCCTTTCTCATCCTGTTGGTCGGTCACTTGGCAGCGACCTTCATCTTCGTTGCCGGCAGCATCACGGTGCTTGGGACGAAGTCGAGGCGGTCATCCCTGGTGATCGCTGCCGCCGCGACGGCCTTCGTCTATTCGGTCTTCGACATGCTGGCATCCCAGCCCTGGCCGACTCCGTGGCTCACAGGCATTAGCGGAATTTTCTAAGAACCCTTATGCGGCGCCAGCGTTTCGACCAGTTGGCGGCGTAGCAGCTTGCCGTTGCCGCTGTAAGGCAACGAGGCGACCAGCCTGATCTCGCGCGGCCGCCGGTCGGGCGCGATGTTGGTGCGCATGAAAGCCTGGAATTCCTCGACGGTTCCGCGGTCGGAGACGATGAAGGCGGCGATTTCCTGCCCCATGGTCTCATCTGGAAAGCCGGCCACGGCGACGTCCTGCACCTTGGCATGGGTGCGGATCAGTTTTTCAAGCTCCTGCGGCGCGACACTGACGCCGCCGCGAACGATCATATCGGCCTCCCGATCGACGATCGTGATAAATCCGTCGGCGTCCAGAAATCCGATATCACCGGGGATGCCCCAGTCGGAGCTCATGATCTGCGGATCGACGAACAGGCGGTTGCCGGGCATCAGGACCGCGGATGCCATGGTCGGCGTCCATGCCTTGATCAGCCCGCGCTCACCTTGCGGCAACACGCGGCCATCGGCACCGAGGATTTCGACCTGTGCGCCGGCGACCGGACGGCCTGCGCTTTCGGGCTTTGCCAGAATATCCTTACCCCATAGCGAGGATATGATGCCGGTAAGGCTCGATGAGTAGCTTATCCGGTATCCAGAGGAGAGATAGCGGTAGGCAGCGATCTTGTCTTCGCCTCTGGCCGGTCCGCCTACGCTGTAGAGAACGGAAAGTTGGGGAAGCAGGTGGGTTGCGCGTTCGCCCACCTCCTTGACCATCCGGGCAATGACTGATGGCGCCAGCGCCGTGCCGCTTGCCTGGAACGAGAGCAGCGCCTCGATGAGCTCCGAGGGGGTGAACAAGGGAGGAAAGAACCGAACGATTCCCCCGTAAAGCAGATAGCCGAAGACTTGGTGACGCATTGCCGAGTATGACAGGGCCATCGGCGTCAGGAATCGTTTTGCGGTTCCCTCCACCACGCCGCGGCGCGCCGCGATGCGCCTGGCGAGTGCCTCATGCGACTGGGTGTAGGCCTTTGGATCGCCCGTCGTGCCGGACGAAAAGATCAAAAAGGCCGGGACGGCATCGCTCGCCGGGGGGCGGACGTCGGATCCCGGCGCCGAAGCCGATTTCCAGCCAGCCTCGAAAAGGGCGTTCGGATAGACCTCATCGCCCGGCATGGCGCGGCTTTCAAAAACCATTCTCAGATCGAAGTCGCGGGCCTGCCTGGCTCGCTGACTCCTGGGAGTTCGAAAGTCGACGACAACAGGGGTCGCGCCGATTTTCCAGCAGGCGAGGATCGAAAGGATCACGTCGATGTTGTCGAGCATGGCGAGGCCGACGCGGTCGCCCGGTCGGATGCCCGATGCGCCGAAATTGGCTGCAAGATGTCCGCTCTGCGTCAGGGCCTGGGAATAGGTGATATCAGACCGGCCGCTGACCATCGCGACCTTGTCGCCATGGGCAGCGAAGGCCTCCAGTATCTGCCAACCAAAACTCATTGACGATGCGGGTTTTCGCGTGGGGCCTCGCTTCGGGCGGAGAGGAACGTCAAGATCTCCGCGTCGATCGCGTCCATGTTGGCCTTGCGGAATTTGTTGTGCGTACCCGGCATGACGACCGTTTTCACGCTGGCCTCGTTAGACGCCCAGCCCTTGTAGTCCTTCACGGTGGTGGCTCCCCATTCGGAACTGGCGAGGATGAGGATGTCGCAGGGGTAGGACGAGGGCACAAAACCGGCTGCGGCCTGCAGCAGCGCGCTCTTGTATGCCTTCTTGCGCAGATGGCGCCCCAGGCGTGTCTGTCCGAGACCGACCGCCTTCAGCGTGTCTCGCAACAGGCGCCAGTAGACCACCTTGCGCACGATATCGCGCCGCCTCCTCTCGGTGAGGCGATCGTCGGGCATCGGCTTCAGCCAGGCCGAACCTGGCGATGGCGGATCAATGAGCACGATTGCCGGCCGCTTGCCCGTTGCCTCATGGCTCAGCCGGCCGACCTCGATCGCGAGCAGGCCACCCACGCATATGCCGCCGATGACTTCGGGGTGCCTGCCTGTTACCGAGGTGAAGGCTTCAAAATAGTTGGTGCCAATTTCGGCCATGGTGGAATAGGGCGTCTCGCCGAGTTCCGTGCCCATGCCGCGCACCGCCATGATCGCGTATTTCTCTTTCAGACGCCTGCTGAAGCGATTGGCGAACAAGGCCGAGCCGGTGATGCCGTGGATCATCGCGATCGGCTCCTGGCCGACGCTGCCGGACACCGGCACGATCAGCTCACGGGCCGGATGCTCCGGCACCAGCGATGCGATCAACCGGCCGAATTCGCGCGGTGTCTGCGCTTCGAGCAGGACGGAAGTCTGCAATCTCACGCCGAACCGCTTCTGCACGGCAAGCACTAGAGTCTCCGCCATCAGCGAATCGCCGCCGAGATCGAAGAAATTGTCGTCGAAGCCGACGGCCGGCACCTTCAATTCCGCGGCGAAGATGCCGGCAATCGCATGGGCCGGTCCATCGCCCGGCGGTGGCACAGGTCTAACCCGTTGTTGGACGTTCATCGGAAAAGCCCCTAACCGACGGATGTTCACTGCTAACGCTTTTACGCAGGGTGAGTGCCCCTAACAAGTGTCCTGTGCGCCGCGCGTCGAGCCGCCGCTGGCGTGCTTGTCTCGCCACGGCAACGCGGAAAGTCGCGATTTGCCGGCTCCGCAACGGCCTTTTGTCCAGTTGTGTAAGTGTTGCAAAAGCACGCAGATTTGGACATTAGTCTTGACAGAAATACAGATGTTCAATACCCGTCAGGCAATTGAACAAGCCTGCATTATGGGAGGAATGAGCGGTATGGCGTCCAATGTTTCGTTGACGGGCCTTGCCCGCGATCTCGAGGAACGCGGCAAATCGGGCAAGCCGATCCGCATCGGGCTGATCGGCTCGGGCGAGATGGGAACCGACATCGTCACCCGCGTCGCCCATATGTCGGGCATAGAGATCGGCGCGATCTCCGAGCTGAACCTGCCCGCCGCCAGCAAAGCGGTGGATATCGCCTTCCAGGAAACCGGCCATGCGCGCGAGGTGTCGAACGCCTCGGCGATGACGGCAGCCATGGAGGCCGGCAAGGTGGCGGTGACCAACGACGCCAGCCTGGTCATCAACAACGATCTCATCGACGTCGTCATCGATGCCACCGGCGTTCCCGCCGTCGGCGCCGAAATCGGCTTGCGCGCCATGGAGCACGGCAAGCATCTGGTGATGATGAATGTCGAGGCCGACGTCACCATCGGCGCCTATCTCAAGAGCGAAGCCGACCGGCTCGGCGTCACCTATTCGCTCGGCGCCGGCGACGAACCCTCCTCCTGCATGGAGCTAATCGAATTCGTTTCGGCCATGGGCCACCCGATCGTCGCCGCCGGCAAGGGCAAGAACAATCCGCTCAACATCGACGCCACGCCGCCCGCCTATGAGGAAGAGGCCAGGCGCCGGCACATGAATGTGCGCATGCTGGTGGAGTTCGTCGACGGCTCCAAGACCATGGTCGAGATGGCGGCGATCGCCAACGCCACCGGGCTGGTGCCCGACAAAGCCGGCATGCATGGCCCGGCCGCGACGCTCGGCGAATTGAACAAGGTGCTGGTACCGCAGAAGGATGGCGGCGTGCTGTCGAGGGTCGGTGTCGTCGACTATTCGATCGGCAAGGGTGTCGCACCCGGTGTCTTCGTCGTCGCCGACATGTCGCATCCGCGCATTTCGGAGCGCATGGAAGATTTGAAGATGGGCAAGGGCCCGTACTTCACCTTCCATCGTCCCTATCACCTGACCTCGCTCGAAGTGCCGCTGACCTGCGCCCGCGTCGTGCTCTACGGCAAGGCCGACATGGTGCCGCTGGCCAAGCCGGTAGCTGAAGTGGCCGCCGTGGCCAAGAAGGACATGCAGCCCGGCGAGAAGCTCGATGCGATCGGCGAATATTGCTACCGCGCGTGGATCATGACTGCACCGGAAGCGCATGCCGCGAGGGCCATTCCCTGCGGCTTGCTGCAGGGCGGGTCGGTTACGGCGCCGATCAAGAAGGGTGAGCTCATCACCTACGCCAATGCCGCCCCGGCAGCGGGGTCCAAGATCGCCGAACTGCGCGCCCGTCAGGACAAGCTCGTCTACGGAACCGTGGAGGCGTAACCATGGCCAGAGCCAGCAAAGCCGTCGCGGACAGCCGCGCCAACCTGCCCTTCGTCTATCGCCAGTACAGCGCCGAGCAGCTGAAGCAGGTGCTCTACAAGATGTACCTGATCCGCCGCTTCGAGGAGGGCGCGGAAGAAAGCTACACGCGCGGCCTCATCCACGGCACCATGCATCTGTCGATCGGCCAGGAGGCGAGCGCCATGGGCATCTGCATGCCGCTTGGCGAGGACGACCAGATCACCTCGACCCATCGCGGCCACGGCCACTGCATCGCCAAGGGCGCCGAGGTGAAGCGCATGTTCGCGGAATTCTTCGGCAAGACCACCGGCTATTGCAAGGGCCGCGGCGGTTCGATGCACATCGCCGATGTCGCCAAGGGAAATCTCGGCGCCAATGGCATTGTCGGCGGCGGCATTCCGATCGCCGTCGGCGCCGCGCTCTCCGCCAAGATGATGAAGACCGGCAAGGTTGTCGTCTCCTTCTTCGGCGACGGAGCCAACAATGAAGGCGCCTTCCACGAGGCGCTCAACATGGCGGCGGTCTGGAAACTGCCCGTTATTTTCGTCTGCGAGAACAATGGCTACGGCATGTCGACGTCGACTGCCCGGTCCACCGCGGTCAAGAACATCGCCGACCGCGCCGCCGCCTATTCGATGCCGGGCGTCATCGTCAACGGCAACATCTTTTCCGAGGTTGCCGAGGCTTCGTACAAGGCGGTCGAGCGGGCACGAGCGGGTGAGGGGCCGACGCTGATCGAGTCCAAGACCTATCGCCATCGCGGCCATTCCAAGAGCGACCGCAATCGCTATCGGACCAAGGAAGAGATCGAGGACTGGATGTCGAACCGCGATCCGATCACACTGTTCGAGAACGAATTGCGGGAATTCGGATTCATCGACGACAAGGGCATCGAAGCCATCCGCGAGGTGGTGGCGCGGGAGATCGCCGACGGCATCGAGTTCGCCAAGGCGAGCCCGTCGCCTGACGTCAGCGAGACCGGCAATTACGTGTATACGGAGCAGGCGTGATGGACGCGATGGTGCGTGAACTAAGCTACGCCCAGGCGATCCAGGAAGCCATGGCGATCGCCATGGACATGGACGAGCGCGTCTTCCTGATGGGCGAGGACATCGGCGTCTATGGCGGCGCCTTCCAGGTGACCGGCGACCTCGTCGATCGTTACGGCGCGGACCGGGTGCTGGACACGCCGATTTCCGAACTGGGCGGCGCGGGGGTCGCTGTCGGCGCCGCGCTGACCGGCATGCGGCCGATCTTCGAATTCCAGTTCTCCGATTTCGCCACGCTGGCGATGGAGCAGATCGTCAACCAGGCTGCCAAGATGCGCTTCATGCTGGGCGGCGAGGTTTCGGTGCCCGTCGTGATGCGCTTTCCCGCCGGCTCCGGTACCGGTGCCGCCGCGCAGCACAGCCAGAGCCTGGAAGCTTGGCTTGGCCATGTGCCGGGCCTGAAGGTTATCCAGCCGTCGACGCCCCATGATGCCAAAGGCATGCTTCTGGCTGCGGTCGCCGATCCCGATCCGGTGATGATCTTCGAGCACAAGCTGCTCTACAAGATGAAGGGCCCGGTGCCCGAAGGCTATTACACCGTGCCGATCGGCAAGGCAGATATCCGCCGCGAGGGCCGTGATCTCACCATCGTCGCCACCTCGATCATGGTGCAGAAGGCGCTCGACGCCGCCGCCGCACTGGAGGCCGACGGCATCGACGTCGAAGTCGTGGACCTCCGGACCATTCGGCCGATGGACAAGCAGACCGTTATCGACAGCGTCAAGAAGACCTCGCGGCTGATGTGCGTCTATGAGGCGGTCAAGACGCTGGGCATCGGCGCCGAGGTCAGCGCCATGATCGCCGAAAGCGAGGCGTTCGACTATCTCGATGCGCCGATCGTGCGGCTGGGCGGTGCGGAAACGCCGATCCCCTACAATCCGGAGCTGGAAAAAGCGACGGTGCCGCAGGTTCCCGACATCGTCACCGCCGCGCGCGACCTCGTCAAAGGGGTTCGCTGATCCATGCCGACCGAAGTCATTCTTCCCAAGGTCGACATGGATATGGCGACCGGACAGATTTCGCGCTGGTTCGCCGAGGAAGGCGCCACGGTCAAGAAGGGCGACGTGCTGTTCGAGATCGAGACCGACAAGGCCGCGATGGAGATCGACGCTCCGGCCAGTGGTGTGTTGCGCGACGTGACCGGCAAGGAAGGAGTCGATATCGCGGTCGGATCGGCGGTGGCTTGGATTTATGCTGACGGCGAGGCTTATAAGGACAAGGCGCCAATCTCACCCCTTGAGGGGGAGATGTCGACGAAGTCGACAGAGGGGGTTGCCTCAGAAGGCACCGCCCTCGCGTTGAGTCCGGTCGAACCGACCCCACCCGACCGGCCATTGGCCGGCCACCCTCCCCTCGAGGGGGAGGGGAAAACCCGCGCTACACCCTTGGCGCGTCGATTGGCTCGTGAAGCAGGACTGAATCTCTCCGGCATATCAGGCACAGGCCCACATGGCCGCGTCGTAAAGGCGGATATCGATGCGGTACTCTCCTCCCCCCTCGAGGGGGAGGTGTCCGCGAAGCGGACGGAGGGGGTCGCCTCAGGAGGCACCGCTTTTGCGCCGAGTCCGGTCCAACCGACCCCACCCGACCGGCCTGCGGCCGGCCACCCTCCCCTCAAGGGGGAGGGGGATGTGTTGCGCCTGTTCGAGCAAGGCTCCTACGAACTCGTCCCGCACGACAATATGCGCAAGACCATCGCGCGGCGTCTGGTCGAAGCAAAAACCTCCATCCCGCATTTCTATCTGACGCTCGACTGCGAACTCGACGCGCTGCTGGCTTTGCGCACTCAGCTCAATGCCGCGGCACCGGTGAAAAAGACCGACAAGGGTGAGGCGCCCGTCTACAAGCTGTCGGTTAACGACATGGTCATCAAGGCGATGGCGATGGCCTTGAAGGCGGTGCCGGATGCCAATGCCTCATGGACCGAGAGCGCCATGGTCATGCACAGGCATGCCGATGTCGGCGTCGCCGTTTCGATCCCCGGTGGCCTGATCACGCCGATCATCCGGCATGCCGATGAAAAGACGCTGTCGGTCATCTCCAACGAGATGAAGGACCTGGCCAGCCGCGCGCGCAGCCGCAAGCTGAAGCCGGAGGAATATCAAGGCGGCACGACCGCCGTCTCCAATCTCGGCATGTTCGGCATCAAGGACTTTGCCGCCGTCATCAACCCGCCGCATGCGACGATCCTGGCGGTCGGCGCCGGCGAGGAGCGGGCGGTGGTCAGGAACGGCGAGATCAGAATAGCCACCGTGATGTCGGTGACGCTGTCGACTGACCATCGTGCGGTTGATGGCGCGCTGGGAGCCGAACTGCTGGTCGCCTTCAAGAAGCTGATCGAGAATCCGATGGGCATGCTGGTCTAGGCTCCTGCAGTAAGCCGGCGCCAATGATGCGCCGGCTTATGATGAAACGACTTGTCAGGCTCCGAACCTTGACCCATGTTCTCTGGTGATCGCGACCAAGGGAGGCCAACATGCCTGCATTCGACCCGTCTGACGTCAAAACCTTGTTCGGCAGGGTCATGGGCGCGTCGCCTTCCGACATCAAGCTGGTGGCGCAGCGCCTGCACGATCATGCTTTCGAGCCACGCATGTCGGCGGAAGAGACAAGGCAGCTTGTTGTCAGCCTCGGTTATGACAGCCTCGATGCGTTCTGCAGTGATATCGGCCTGCCCGCGCATATCGCCGAGCGCTGGAGCCGTTTTGGCGTTTCGGGCGAGATGAAGCAGGTGTTCACCCTGCTGGCGGGGCAGCGCAGACGCGTGGCCGAAGCGATCGCCGAATTCGAATCCATGACCCATGTCGGCGTCGAGGATTTTTTGCGCGAGCGCGGGTTGATTTAAACCCAGGCATCTCAGCCGGCCTTGGCCAGCAGCGCCATAGCGGTGTCGCTGTCGGTGATCAGCACATTGGTGTTGACAGCCTTGAGCGCGGCGAGGATTGCCGCCACCTTGCGCTTTCCGCCGGCGGCCAGCACGACATTCGGCACATGGGCGACAACATCGAGATCGATCGCCATGACGCGCCCGTTGACTTCGTGGTCGACGAGCCTGCCGGCGGCATCGACGAAATAGCATAGCATGTTGGCGACCGCGCCTTTTGCCTTCAAGGGTGTAATCAGCGATGACGGCACGATGCCATGCCGGAAGATGGTGGCATCGGGCGACATGTCGCCGACGGTGAGCAATGCGATGTCGGCCGCCGCGGCGCGCCGGCGCACATCCTGCAGCGTCGGCTGCGCCCACAGGAGATCGCGCAGCGAGGGGTCGTCCACCATCACCGGCGCCGTGATCTGATAGCTGTCCACCTCGAACACATCGGCGACCTTGGCGGCCACGATCGACGGGTTGATCCATTGCGAATGCGGCAGGCTGCCGACAAGCGCCACCACCGAGGCGCGCTTCAAGTGCCGGCGGGCGAGGAAACCCAGGCTGGCATGCAGTGTGGCGCCACCGCCGATCGCCAGCGTCATGCCATCCTGCATCTGCTCGCCGAGATAGGCCGCCACGGCGTGGCCGATGGCCTTCTCCAGATGGTCGTGAACCGAAGGTGTCGGGATGACGACGGCGGCGTTGAGGCCCCAGCGTTTTTCCAGTTCCCGCTCAAGCGCCACCTGTTCGGCTGTCGGCGCGTTGATCATGGTAACGACGATGCCCTCGGCGGTACAGGCGGCCAGCGTACGCATGACCTTCACCCTGGAGACATCGAGCTTTTCGGCAATCTGCTCCTGCGTGAAGCCCTCGACATAATAGAGCCATGCCGTCTTGACGCTGAGGTCCGACGAGACCATCGGCAGGCGAGCCGGTACGGGCTTTTGCGTGGGCATGGATGTCGTCCCTCATGTGTCATGGCCGACGGTTGTCCTCATCCGGGCAAGGCCGCTCTTACGTCAATCGGATGCCGGGTTCGCGGCAGGCCGATTATCGCACAGCTGTGATCATTTGTAATTGACATCGTACATATGAACATATTTTGTTGGTTTCACGCGCTGTGTCATCCACCAGTCATATGCGCCGTGCAGGGAGGAAGAGACGGGGTGCTGGCCAGGGGCCAGACCGGTCATGCACAGACAAGACAGGAGGTCTCATGAAGACGCTATTCATCCAGCTGCTGGCCAGTCAGCTGGCGCTCGCGGCAACTTTGTTTGCCGGCGTGGCAAATGCCGAAACACTGACGCTCTACACATCCCAGCCCGAGGCAGACGCAGCCAAGACCGTGGATGCCTTCAAGAAGGCACAGCCCGGCATCGACGTCACCATCTATCGCTCCGGAACCAGCGACATCCTGACCAAGATGGCGGCCGAGTTCGCCGCAGGCAGCCCGCAGCCCGACGTGCTGCTGATCGCCGACGCGGTGTCGATGGAACTGCTGAAGAAGGACGACCGGCTGCTGGCCTATCCCGAGGCCAAGCTCGACGGCATCGAGGCGGATGCCTATGACGCCGACAAGACTTATTTCGGCAGCAAGCTGATCACTACCGGCATCGTCTACAACACCGCTGCCGCCGAAAAGCCGCAGCATTGGGCGGACCTCGCCAAGCCGGCCTATGCCGATGGCCTGGTCATGCCGAGCCCGCTCTATTCCGGTGCCGCCGCCTACCTGCTTTCGGGCTTCGCCGGCGACAGCAATTATGGCTGGGATTTCTTCCAGAAGCTGAAGACCAACAACACCGTCAGCGTGCGCGGCAATGGCGCGGTGCTGAAGTCGGTGGCGTCGGGCGAGAAGCCCTATGGCATCCTCGTCGATTTCATGGCGATGAACGCCAAGAAGAAGGGTTCGCCCGTCGAATTCGTGTTCCCCTCGGAGGGCGTGCCCGCCGTGACCGAACCGGTGGCCATCATGAAGACCGCCAAGAACGTCGACGGTGCGAAAAAATTCGTCGACTTCATTCTGTCCGATGAAGGCCAGAAGCTGGCGCTGTCGATGGGTTACCTGCCGGCACGCGCCTCGGTCGGTCGTCCCGACTGGCTGCCGGAAGGCGTCAAGGTCAAGGTGATGCCGTTCGACACCAAGGCGATCGTCGCCGAGACCGACGCCGACAAGGCGAAGTTCCAGGACCTGTTCGGCGGCTGAGCCGTCGATCCCCGCGAGATGCCGTCTCGACGGCATCTCGTCAGTTCCGGTGAGCCCGGCCGCCCCGCTGACCGATCCCAGGAAACGCAATCATGCCGACACGTATCAGGGAGAGCCGGGGCCAGGAAATGGTCCTGACGGCGGTGGTGGCCGTCGTCATCGTCCTGCTTTCGCTGCTGCCCATGCTGCGCCTCGTCAAGGAGATCGTGGCACCCGGCGGTGTCTTGTCGACGGTGGCTGTGGAGGCCGGGCTGAGAAGCCCGGCAACCTGGATCGCGACATGGCATACGCTGGTCGTCGGCATCGGCGGCACTCTTCTGGCGGTGCTGTCGGGAACGTCGGTGGCCGTGCTTGTATCGCTGACCGACATACGCGGCCGAAGCGCCCTGGTGCTCTGCTACGTCATGCCGCTGATGATCGCGCCACAGGTGACGGCGCTGGCCTGGCTGCAACTGTTCGGCCCTGCCAGCCCATTCCTCAAGCTTTTCGGGGCGGCGCCGCCGCTCGGCACGAAGAACCCGCTCTACTCGACCTCGGGCATCATCCTGCTGCTTGGCGTCCAATACGGGCCGCTGGTCTTCCTGCTGGTGCGTGCTGGCCTGCGCAAGCTGCCGCGCGAACTGGTCGAAGCGGCGCGCGCCGGCGGTGCGAATTGGTTCACCGTACTGATCACCATCGTGCTGCCCTTGATGACGCCGTCGATCATGGCGGCGGCCGCGCTTGCTTTCGTCTCCTGCGTCGGCAATTTCGGCATTCCGGCCTTTCTCGGCATCCCCGCCAACTACCTGGTGCTGCCGACGCTCATCTATCAGAAGCTGGCCGGCGGGGGCCCGGCGGTACTCGGCGAGACCGCGTTCCTGTCGGTGCTGATCGGCATCATCGCCATGGCCGGCATCCTTGCCCAGGAGGTGATGAGCCGCCGCCGCGACTACCGCATCTCCTCGACATCGCTGCCGGCCGAACCTTATGAACTGGGCCGCTGGCGGCCGGTCGTCCAGGCCGGCATGTGGCTGCTCATCGTGCTGGTGCTGGTCCTGCCGCTGTTCGGGCTGGTGCTGACGTCGCTGGTGCCGGGCTACGGCATCGCGCTCACCGCCAAGACGGCGACGCTCGACAATTACCGTTTCGTGCTGTTCGAGCATGATGCCGCCAGCCGCGCCTTCTTCAACAGTTTCTGGCTGTCGATCGCTGCCGCTTTCTTCGCGGTCCTCGTCGCCGTGCCGATCGGCTATCTCATCGCTTGGGGCAAGCAGCGCTGGGTGCGGCTGCTCAATCTTTCAGTCGAACTGCCGTATGCCTTGCCCGGCGTGGTGCTGGCGATCGCCTCGCTGCTCTTGTTCCTGCGCCCCATCCCGCTGACCGGCGTCCAGCTCTACAACACCGTCTGGATCATCCTCTATGCCTATCTCGCCCGCTTCCTGGTGCTGGCCTTGCGGCCGACCATCAGCGGCTATCACCAGATCGATCGGGCACTCGAAGAAGCCGCACAAGTTGCGGGCGCCGGCCTGTTCACGCGCATGCGCACCATCGTCTTTCCGCTGGTCGCGCCGGCGGCGATCGCCGGCGGCCTGCTGATCTTCATGACGGCGCTCAGCGAACTCACCGTCTCGGCGCTGCTGTGGTCGTCGGGCTCGGAGACCATCGGCGTTGTCATGTTTTCCTTCGAGCAGGGCGGCGATTCCAACTACGCGGCGGCGATGTCGGTCATCACGGTCGCGGTCACCTTCGTGCTGATGCTGGTGACCAACCTGCTTGCCCCTCATCTTCCGAGCGGAGTTCTGCCATGGCGCGATTGACCCTGGACCATGTGACCAAGAGCTTCGCCGAGTTCGATGCGGTCAAGGACGTTTCGATCGATGTCGCTGACGGCGAATTTCTGGCGGTGCTCGGCCCCTCCGGCTGTGGCAAGACGACATTGCTGCGGCTGGTCGCCGGTTTCGAAAAGGTGACCTCGGGCGAAATCCGCATCGGCAGCGATGTCGTGTCGAACAGCGGCGGCAGCGTCGCGCCGGAAAAGCGGCGCGTCGGCATCGTCTTCCAGAATTACGCGCTGTGGCCGCATATGAGCGTCGCCGAGAATATCGGCTATGCGCTAAAGGTGGCCAAGCTCGACAAGGCGGTTGCGCGCCAAAAAGTGGAAGACGCGCTTGCCCTTGTCAATCTTCAGGGTCTGGGCGAGCGCCGGCCCGCCAATCTTTCCGGCGGCCAGCGCCAGCGGGTGGCCTTGGCGCGTTGCCTGGTGGCGACACCTTCGCTGGTGCTGTTCGACGAGCCACTCGCCAATCTCGACGTCCATCTCAGGGCCTCGATGGAGGACGAGTTCGCCGCCTTCCACAAGCGCACCGGCACGACCATCGTCTACATAACCCATGACCAGGCCGAGGCGATGGCGCTGGCCGACCGCATCGCGGTGATGGACCATGGACGCATGGCGCAGCTCGCCACCCCGCGTGAACTCTATCATAAGCCGGCAAATGAGATGGTGGCCTCCTTCATTTCGCAAGGCATTCTGCTTCCGGCGGACGTGTTGGCCAGCGAGGACAACGGCCATTGCAAGGTCCGGGTTCTCGGAACCGAGCTGGTGGTCCGTTGCCGGCCTGGCGAGCGGCCGCGCGCCGGCGCCAAGATCTGCTGCCGCCCCGCCGATATCGAGCTTTCGGCCGATGCCTCGGGCTTCGATGGTCTCGTCAAGCGGGCGATCTACCAGGGCGGCGCGGCGCGGATTGAATTCGCGCCGACCGCTGGTCCCGACCTCACCTTGCATTTCGAGCAACCCGATCCGGTTGTGCTGGAGAACGGGGCGCAAGCGCGCCTGCGCATAAAATCCGGCTGGCTGATCCCGGCGGCGGGGACAGCCTCGTGATGATACTGGACCTTGCCGGCGGCTTCGGAGAAAAGGGCCGCACCAGCCTCGCCGTCAACAGCGGCGACGATCGCATCCTGCTCGATGTCGGCATCAAGGTCGGCGCTTCCGGGGCGGAATACTATCCAGCGCTCAACGGGTCGAGCGACGACATCGATGCTGTTTTTGTTTCGCATGCCCATGAGGATCATGTCGGCGCGCTGAGCTGGCTGTTGTCGCGGGGCTATAGCGGCCCGATCTTCATGACGGCGGAGACCCGTGCCGAGGCGCCGGCCACGCTTGCCGCCTATGCCGAGCCGGAGGATTTCAGGCGATTTCCCTTGCCTGAAAACCGCATCGAACTCTTCGAACCAGGCGACACACTCACTAGCGGCAATTTCGTAGTCAGCACGGGACGTTCAGGTCATGTCGTCGGCGGGGTCTGGTTCGCCGTCGACGACGGGACAAGCCGCATCGCCTATTCGGCCGATGTGGTGCCTGACAGCAATGTGTTCGTCATGGACACGATCCCGCATTGCGATCTCCTGGTCCTCGATGCCTCCTACGGCGCGGATCCCATGCCGGGGGCTGCCCGGGCGCAGGAAATTTCCGAATGGGTGGCGCGGCATCCGCAGGGATGCCTCCTGCCGACGCCGCTGTCTGGCCGATCGCTGGAACTGATCGCGGCCTTGCCGGGGTCGTTCGCCGTCCATGCCGGCATGCGTTCGTCGCTGGAAGCGCAGATCGGCGCGACCGCGTCCCTGTTGCCGGGCATTTCCGAGTTTTTGCTTGCCCGCCTGCGAAGCGCGGCCGACTGGAGCGATGCCGACCCGCTGCCTTCGCTGCCCCTGCTGGCCAATGACGGCATGGGCGAGGCTGGCCCGTCGTCGCGCCTTTTGCCTCGCGCCGGCGATGCCGGGTTTCCGGTGCTGCTCACCGGGCATCTGCCTTTGGGCTCTCCGGGCGATCTCATGCACAAGGCCGGCCGGGCGGACTGGATACGCATGCCCACCCACCCGACACTGTCGGGCAATGTCGGCATCTGGGAGAAGGCGGGACGCCCCCCGGCGCTGGGCCATTCCTGCGCCCCCGATCTTCTTGGCGACTTGAAGAGCCATATTCCGTCGTTGCTCACGCAATGCCGTACCGGCCAACGCATCACGGTGGGGCAAGGAAGCGCATCATGAGAATCCTGATCTGCAACGATGACGGCATCGAAGCGCCGGGTCTTGCCCGTCTCGTCAATGCCGCCCTCGGGTTGAACGACGATGTCTGGGTGGTCGCGCCGGACGGCAAGCGCACCGCCGCCGGCTCGTCGCTGACCATCGCCGGGCCGCTGACGATGCGGCGCGTCAAGCCGAACTGGTATGCATGCTCGGGCACGCCCGCCGATTGCGTGGTGAGCGCCATGACTTGGCTATTCGCCGATGAACCGAAGCCTGACCTCGTATTGTCGGGCATCAATGACGGCCGCAACGTCGCCGAGGATATCGCCTATTCCGGCACACTGGGTATTGCCCGCGAAGCGACTTTCTGGGGCATACCCGCGATCGGCTTTTCGCGCGTGAAAAATCCTGACTTCGGCGCTGCCGACGACGAATGGCTTGGCAAGCTGATCGCCTCGCTCTGGCAAGCGCGTGCCGATTGGGCGACAGAGGGCCATTGGCTGAGCGTCAACTTGCCGACCGCGCTGCCGGCCGAAATCCGCCAGCCGCGCATCGGCCGCGACAAGATCGGCCGCACGGCCGAGGTGGTGGAAAGCGCCGGGGATCGCACGATCATCACGGTGCCGCGTGGCCGAGCCCATGCAAGCGAACCGGGGGATGAAAACGCCGCGATCGATGCGGGTTTCGTCAGCATCAACCGGCTGAACTGGTTTGGGGAAACGCGGCTGGACGAGGGATTTCTGGACGGAATCCCACGCTGGCGGCAAAGCTAGCCGATCTCCCTGCGCGGCATCCTCCAGATCACCAAGCTGTCAGCGGCTAAATGGCGTCAATCCGGTGCTTATGCTTGAAGCCGCCGCTATTTCATTCCACATCGGAAGAGATGAAGGATGAGACACGCGAATGGCGCCGGAATCTGCTGTGGGCCTTGGCCGCATCGCTGGTCCTGCATGCGCTTGTCGCATCGTTCTTCATCTACGGCCTGTCAAAAGCCTCACAAGAGCCCCAGCAGGAGCAACCGATAAGCGTCGCGCTCGTGCCTCCGCCCGACAAGCCAAAACCGCAGCCGCTCAAAGCCGAGAAGCCGCCGGAACCTAAGGCTGATAAGCCCCCCGAGCAGAAGGTTGAAAAGCCACCTGAACAGCCGCGCAAACAACCTGATGACACCGCTTTGAAGCGCGTTTTTCAGTATGGCGACAAAGATACCGGACCGAAGAAATCCCTGGATGGGGGGGCGGCCAAGGACAATGCGCCGTCGCCTGCAAAGGATGACGCCTCGAAGCCTCCGGTCGTGCCCAAGTCCGCCGAGAACAAGCCTGCAGCGACGGCAAACGCGGAGCAGCGGCCGGATGCGAGCAAAGCCGATGAGAATCCGCCAACCGAGCCGACTGCAGCCAAGCCCACGCCGAGCGAGGAAAAGCAGGTCACGGAGGACGCTGATCAACAGCAGGCTGCGCCAAAAGCCGCCGATCAGCAAGCAGCCGTAGAGCCAAAGCCGTCGACAGCCGAGAGCGACGCCAAGACCGGGGCCGCGACCGAAAAGCCCAAGGCCAAAGTCGTCAAGACGATGAAGTTCAAGTCCGAAAAAGCCCTGAAATCCCGGGCCGGAAAAGCCACCGCCTCAAATTCCACGAACGACGCAGGTGCTGGATCACCGATGTATTCCGGTCTTCCGGGGGTTCGGAAACTCTACTCGCAGGGCGCTACCGGCGACGCGTTGGCCACGAGTTCCATGAGCGGCGTACCTCGCAGTCAGCGCGTTGCGACCCTTTGCGCCAACGTGCTGGACCAGGAGCTGCAGGGTGCCGACTATTCTCCCAAATGGCTGCCGACGATCCCGCTGAAAGCCGGCAATGTTCTCGACCGCCCCGAAGCGGCCTTCAGCACGACAACCACATGGTACCAACTGAGCTTCCGATGCGAGGTGGATGCCGATGCGACCAGGGTCCTGTCGTTCGGCTTCCGTGTGGGCTCCGAGATTCCACGCAGCGAATGGCCGCCAAACCATCCTCTTTAGCCTCTCCCACTTAGGCTGGCACACCAAGTCCAGCCAATTGCCGGCTAACTTCATGCCAGTCGGCGCAGACGAGATCGGCACCGGCCGCCGTCAGCCGTGCGGCATGCTCGGCATAGGTATGGCCGCCGCCGGTATAGCCGATCGCCGTCATGCCGGCGGCGACCGCGCCCTGGATGCCGAAAGGCGAATCCTCGATGACGATGCAGTCGGCTGGTTTGGCGCCCATCCTGGCAGCCGCGAAAAGGAAGATGTCCGGCGCTGGCTTGCCGTTCTTGACCATCGAGGAACTGTAGATCGCATCGCCGAAGAAGCGTGCCAATCCGGTCACCGCCAGACTGTGGTTTATACGCTCGATGGAGGATGAGGAGGCAACGCAGCGGTCGCCGGCAAGCGTTTCTAGAAACGAGCCTATTCCAGGCGTTGGCTTCAACTCTTCGGTGAAAAGCACCTTGGTCTCGGCCCAGATATCGTCGTCGGCCGACGCGGGAAACTGATGGCCGGTCAACTCCTTGATCCTGACGATGATGTCGGCCTGTTTCATGCCGACGCACTGGGCGATGATGCCGCCGTGAACGCCCGGCATGCCATGCTTATCGTAGACACGTTCATAGGCCTTGGCGGCCAGCGGCTCGCTGTCGACGAGAACGCCGTCGCAATCGAAAATGATCAGTCTTGACGGCGCCACGCGTTTCTCCCGGCCTCTGTCAGAATTCGCACATCGCTATCGACAAAAAGTCAAATGTTCAATAGCGGGCACGCTCGGCCTCGTGGATAGGAGGTAATAGAGGCCGATTCAAAGCTGGCGCAAGACGTCGCTGGCGCGGGAGGACCCCAGCGCCCGCTGCATGGCCTGCCGCGACTGTGCGCGATCGGGCGTGATCCAGTTCGGTTCCGCCCCCAGGAAGCGGTCGAGGAAAGCCACGGCATAGGCCGGTATTTCGGTGACGTTCTCGCGATAGGACCACCAGGTGCGCAGGTCGTCGGCGCATTTGTCGATACTGGGCGCCGAGCCAAACTCCTGCTCGTAGATCGCCGAAATCACCGAGACACAGTAGTTGGTGTAGAGAAAGCCTTCCGGCCAGAAACGGATGATGTCCAGCGTGCCGGCATTCTGATCCGTTTCGATGAGCTGGGTGAGGCCGGAGATTTCTCTTGCCGGCGCCTGTTTGATCAGTTCGCGCAGCACGAGGCCGGCGGCAAAGACGATGAAATCGGCGCGGTCGATCGCGGCAAAGCGCTTCTGCGCTTCCATGACCTCGACCCAGTCGAGAAAAGCCCGGGTCAGCTTCGCCTCGTCGATTTCGAAGCGTACGCCGAATGTGTCCGAGACCACCTTGGCGCTGCCGCGGAAGGTGGCGCGGAACCAGCGCAACTGCCGCAGCCGGTGGCGCAGGTCGGGCATGAGGGCCAGTTCATCCCTGAAGGGCAGTTCCATTTCCTGTATCCCGTTTCCCCCAGGTTAGCACAATCGTGCCCCCGCCGTAATCGCGCGGCGGCCCTGTGGATGACCGTGGTTGAGGTCAATATCATACATATTGACATTCGCGGAAACAAATGTTCTCACTTTGCTGTTGTCGCGCGCCGGTCCAAGGTGCGCCTCGACTGAGGCTTCGGGAGGAGAACCGAATGGCGATTTGGCAGTGGGGACTGCTTCTGCTGGTTATTGTGTGGGCGTTGCAGTCGCTCGGCGTCTGGCTGCAGATGCGGCACTATTCGGATGTCTTCCGGGGCGTCACCGACCAGTACAAGGACGGCTTCGTCGGAGCCGGCAATTTTCGCGGCCGATTTGCCAAGGGAACGATCGCGCTGGTCGTGGTTACGCCCGACTTGATCGTGCGCCGCATGATGGTGATGAGCGGCCGTTCCGTGTTCACCAAATTCAAGCGACATGAAGAATTCGAGGGCGTTCCCCTCGATCGACTCCGGTCCAACCCTGCGATCATGGGGGAGGGGGAACCCGGTGTGGCCGAGGCCGTGAAGCGGGCGATCGAACAGATCGACAAAGCACGGTCGGAGCCGGGGAAGAAGCCGGGTTTGGCCGGCTTGAATGTAGCAAGGGCATAGAGGAGGCCGTGCGCCGACTGGGATCAACCGGCGGGCCGGCATAAGGAGGAGAAATGTCTGTATTTTCGTTGTTGGCGCAGCATGCCGACATGGCCGTGCACAATTTGCATGTCGCGGGTGCCATGGTCTCGGATGCTGCATTGCATGGCAAGCTCGCCGTCGAGCATGCTTCCGATCATCTCGTGGTCCTGGCGCAGGCGCAGACCGACAGCGGGCCGGTCACCGCCGATCAGCTGAAGGAGCAGCTGAAAAACGTGCAGCAGGAAGAGCAGCTTGGCTGGCTGACTGCCATCGGCAAGTACTTCATCGGCATTTTCCAGAAGGGCGGCGAGGTTTTCGCCGGCTTTGTCACCGGCATCATCCCGACGCTTGTGGTGCTGATGACCGCCTTTTACGCCGTCACCGAACTGGTCGGCGAAGAGCGGGTCCACGGTCTGGCGCGTGGCGCTGGCCGCATCGCGCTGACCCGCTACACCGTGCTGCCGCTGCTGGCGGTGTTCTTCCTCACCAACCCGATGGCTTACACCTTCGGCTCGTTCCTGGAAGAAAAGCACAAGCCGGCCTTCTATGACGCGGCCGTGTCCTACGTGCATCCGCCGCTCGGCCTCTTTCCGCACATCAACCCTGGCGAATATTTCGTCTGGGGAGGCATGCTCGTGGCCTTGCTCGATCTCGAGAAGCGCGGCGTCATCGCCGCCGGCTACCATGTCAAGGTTGCCATCTGGTACGCCATCGTCGGCCTCGTCGTCATCCTGCTCAAGGGCATGCTGACCGAGCGCATCACCGCCATCATGGCACGCCGCCAGGGCGTCGAGCTGTAAGGGCGGGGAGGACATCATGGCCAAGACATACAAAGCCGTACGGATCACCCGGGGCAAAACAGGGTGGGGCGGTCCGCTTGTGATCGAGCCGACCGAACAGCGCAGCAAGGTTGTTTCCGTCACCGGTGGTGGCATTCATCCGGTGGCGCAGCTCATCGCCGATATGACCGGCGCTGAAGCCGTCGACGGCTTCAAGGCGCCGCCGATCGAAAGCGAAATGGCGGTTGTCGTCGTCGACTGCGGCGGCACCGCACGATGCGGCGTCTATCCGCGCAAGCGTATCCCGACCGTCAACCTGACGCCGGTCGGACAGTCCGGGCCGCTCGCCCAGTTCATCACCGAGGATATCTATGTTTCGGGCGTCAAGCCGGCCGACGTCACAATGGCGGACGGGTCCGAGGCGGTCACGACTGCAGGGGGAGCAGCATCGATGGGTTCGACCAACAACACAGCGACGCCGACGGCGCTGCCCAGCGAGGGTGGCCTGATCGGTTTCATCAGCACGATCGGCCGGGTCATGGGGCGTGTCGTCGGCATTTTCTTCAACGCCGGCCGCCGCACCATCGACCAGGTCATCCGCAACGTGCTGCCGTTCATGGCCTTCGTGACCATGCTCATCGGTCTGATCCTGTATACCGGCGTCGGTGACGTGCTGGCGCAGCCGATGGGTCCGCTGGCCAACAATATCGTCGGCCTGCTGATCATCTCGGCTATTTGCGGCCTGCCGTTCCTGTCGCCCATCCTGGGGCCAGGCGCTGTTATCGCGCAGGTTATCGGCGTCGCCATCATCGGCCCGCAGATTGCCAACGGCACGATCTCTCCGGCGATGGCGCTGCCGGCTCTGTTTGCCTACAACACCCAGGTGGGCTGCGACTTCGTTCCCGTCGGCCTCGCACTGGGTGAAGCCAAGCCGAAAACCATCGAAATCGGCGTGCCGGCGGTGCTCATCAGCCGCCAGATCATGGGTCCGGTCTCGGTGCTGATCGCCTGGGTCGTCTCCCTGATCGTGTTCTAAACACCAGAAATAACGAGGTTCGCCATATGTCGGTTCTTCTCAAGACACGGGTCACGGCAATAGGACCCGAAGTGGCGGACCTCGCCGAGGGCGGCGTGGTCATCCTGTTCGCGGATGGCTCGCCACCGGAGCTTGCCGAGGTCTCGGTGCTCCACAAGGCCGAGATCGGACCTAGCGACGGCGCGCCTGAAAAGGGCGCGTCGATCACCCTTGGCCCGGTTTCGGCTGTCATAACCGCCGTCGGCTCCAGCGCCTGGAGCAAGGTGCTCGAGATGGGCCACGTCGTCATCTCGTTCAACGGCGCCAGCGAGGCCGAAAGGCCGGGCGAGATCTGCGCATCGCAGGTCGATACGCAAGCCCTCGTGGCTGCGCTGAAGACAGGCGCGATCATCACCATCGCCGCCTGAAAGCATTCGCGCCCAGCCAGTCTGGCTTTGGCGCCCAAAAAAGCAGAGTATTTGCCATGGAACGCTCGACCATCGTCAGAGTGCATGAAGGTTTGCACGCCCGTCCCGCCACGCGCTTCGTCAAGCTCGCCAAGGCTTTCGAATCCGACGTCGAACTGGTCAAGGACGGCAAGGCGGTCAGTGCCAAGAGCTCGGTCAAGCTGATGCTGCTGGCGGTCAAGGAAAACCAGGAAGTCACCGTGCGGGCGAACGGCGCCGACGCCATCGAGGCGATCGAGGCTCTGATCGGCTATCTCGAGAACCCAAAGGCGGGTCTCGACGATGAAGACTCCCACGCTCCAGCCAATGACCAGGGCAAGGAAGCGGCGCCTGCGGCAGCGCCCCGGTCCGCGACGGCCGCATCAGGCGAAGCAAGCAGTGGTTTGCGCGGTGTCGCCGCAAGCGAGGGCGTCGCCATCGGGCCGGCTTTTGCACATTTCCCGCCCGACATCGCCGGGCAGGGCCGCATGCTGCAGGCCGATGAGATCGCCGGCGAGATCGACAGGTTTCGCGCCGCCGTCGCCGCCGTCCAGGCCCGCATGGACCGGGCTTTGGCACAGGATGGTCTGTCGGCCGGTGACCGCGGCATCGTCGCGGCACTGAGAGATATCGCCGCCGACGACAGCCTGACCGGCGAGGCCGAGAAGGCAATCAAGGGCGGCAACGACGCGGTCTCGGCCACGATCACCGCCGCCTCCACCATCGCCGCCGATTTCAGCGCCGTCGACGATCATTATCTCAATGCGCGGGCGGACGATGTCCATGCGGTCGGACGGCAGATCAGCCTGGTGCTGCTTGGCCAGGACGACGTCAGTCTCGAAAACATCCCGCAAGGTGCGATCCTGATCGCCGACGATATCGGCGCCTGGGATCTGGCGCGGGCGCCGCTGAAACGCATCGGCGGCGTGGTGTGCGGCCATGGCGGCGCCACCTCGCACATCGCCATCATCGCCCGCTCGCATGGCATTCCGGCGGTGCTCGGCCTTGGCGACCGGATCCACCTCTTGCGCACGGCGCAAGAGGTGGCGCTCGACGGCAACAGCGGCCAGGTGATCATCGACCCCGACGCGGCGACGCGCGCCGATTTCGCCGGTCGTGTCGAAGCGGCGGCGAAGGAGCGTGCCGGCCTGGCGGCTTTCAAGACGGTGACGCCGAAGCTGGCGGACGGCAGGGTCATCGAGGTCGCGGCCAATATCGGCTCGCTGGAAGAGATCGAGGCAGCGCAAGAGGCCGGCGCCATGGGTGTCGGCCTGTTCCGCACCGAGCTCCTGTTCATGCGCCATATGCACCTTCCGTCGGAGGACATGCAGGCCGAGACCTATGCGGCGCTGGCCAAGGCCTTCGCACCCTATCCGGTCATCGTGCGCACGCTCGACATCGGCGGCGACAAGCCGATTGCCGGCATCGAGTTCCCCGACGAGGAGAACCCCTTCCTCGGGTGGCGCGGCATCCGCATGTGCCTCGACCGGCCCGATATCTTCAAGCGCCAGCTCAGGGCGCTGCTGAGGGCCGCCGTGCACGGCAACATCAAGGTGATGCTGCCGATGGTCTCCGATGTTGGCGAGGTGCGGCAGACGCGCGTTCTTGTCGCCGAATGCGCCGCTGAACTCAAGGCCGAAGGCGTGCCGCATGCGACGTTCGATCTCGGCGTGATGATCGAAACCCCGGCCGCCGTGCTGATCGCCCCGGCACTGGCCAAGGAAGTGGCTTTCTTCTCGATCGGCACCAACGACCTGACCCAGTACATCATGGCGGCCGATCGGCTCAACCCGACCGTTGCGAAGCTCAACGACGTCACCAATCCGGCGGTCATGTCGGCGATCGAGCTGACGGCCAAGGCCGGCGTCGCCGCCGGCATCATGGTAGGCATGTGCGGCGAAGCGGCGGGCCGGCCGGATCTCATTCCGGCCTTCCTGGAGATGGGCCTGACCGAGCTGTCGATGAGCCCGGCCTCGATCCAGCGCGTCAAGAAGACGATCACGGCGATGGCAGCCGGGGAGTAGTTCCCGCAATCGCCGCTGGAGCTTACGGCAGATGCGCAAGCAAGGTGGCGAACACAGGTGCCAATTCATCGACCGGGCTCGCCTTGGCGCAGGCTTGGGCAATGCGCTCATGACGTATGTCGGCCGCCAGAATCGCGATTTCCAGCATGTCGGGCTCCGGCGCGCCGTCACGACCGGTGGTCGCCAGGCCGCAGGCCAGGACGACCGGCGCCAGGCAGCTTACGTCGAGCGCCTGGCCGCCGGCAGCGCTCGTTTCCGGCGCGGCTTCGCCAAAGCGGACCGGACGCTGGTTGAGCAACTCGACCAGCAGTGCCGCGCAGATGGCCGCGATGGCCTGCAGTCCGGCACCCGGCGCGGCCAGCGCAGCCAACAATTCGCCATGGCGCTTGCGCATGGCCGCGTGGACGGCGGCGAACCCGGCTTCATGGATACGGGCGTGGTCGATCTTCAGCCCGGCAAGCACCGCCTTGGTCAGATAGTACATGTCGCGCCGGAACAGGCGCTCGGCGCTCAATTGCTGGTCTTCGTCACCGGCCGGGAAATAGGTGGCGAGGCCTTTTACGGTCGTCCCGTCCACCCTTATCGGGCGCTCGCGCGGGACGAAGGATTCGGCGATCGACAGCGCTTCGTCGACGGCACTCGCGGCATGGCTGAGCAGGCCTTCGATGCCTTTGCCCGGAAATGGCGGCAGATGGCTGGTTGCTTCGCGCAGCAGGCTGGCCTCGCTGGCGCCGTCATGGCGGCTCTGGCGGATGATGTCGCGGACTTCCCGCAGCCGGTCCTTGAGGTTGACGCGGACATCTTCGGAGATTTGTCGGAGCATCGCGGTTAGCCTCGAATGTGCCGTGCGGCGCCACCTGCGACGGGCACCACCGACTCTACATTGTTCCTATCGATTGGTAGATCAATAGGCGATACTAGACCAGCATGCAGAATCGGCGACGGCGCACTCGTCCGCCGCGGGGGAGGGATGATTGGCCAGGGGACGACAAATCGTGGAAAGACGGCCCGAGGAAAGGCGGACCGACGAAAGGCGGGCAGGAGCGGAAGCGACCGAGCAGATCGTCAGCGAGAGCCGCACGGACCGCCTCAGGATCCGCGCCGCCTGGATGTATTTCGTCGAGCAGATGACGCAGAACGAGATCGCCGATGTGCTCGGCGTCGGCCGCGTCACCATCGTGCGCATGCTGGCGGAGGCGCGGTCGCGCAACGAGGTCAAGATCACCATCGAGAGCGAGCTTCTAGAGATCGTGCGGCTGGAGCGCGCGCTGGAAAAGACCTTCGGCCTCCAGCAGGCGCTGGTGGCGCCGCTGACGGCGGCCAGTGCCGATCCGATCCCGGCAATAGCCGCCAAGACCGGCATGTTCCTGTCCGACGCTATGAAATCCGGCATGCAGGTCGGTGTCGGCTGGGGCAATACGCTGTTCCACACCTTGCCGTTCATCAGCGCCAAATCGCTGACCGATTTCAAGGTGATTTCGCTGCTTGGCGGCGTCGGCGTCGCGCGCCGGGTCAACCCGGCCGAGTTCGCCTGGCGCTTCGCCCAGATCTTCCAGGGCGACGGCTATCTGATGCCGACGCCAGCCGTCGTCGACAGCGTCGAGACCAAGATCGCGCTGATCGAACGCTGCGGCCTGCAGGAGGTTTTTGAAATGGCCGACGCGCTCGACGCCGTTCTGCTGAGTGTCGGCGGGATCGCTTCGGCCACCACCTTCTCGCGCGGCGGCTTCCTCAGGGAAGCGGACCGGGAGGCGCTGCTGGCGCGCGGCGCCGTCGGGGACCTCCTGTTCCACTTCTACGACCGCAATGGTGATCTGGTCGACCATCCCGTCAACAACCATGTGATGTCGGTGGATGTCGACCGGCTGCGCAAGGCGCCAATCCGCATTCTGACCTCCGGCGGCGCGGAGAAGACCGACGCCCTGCTCGGCGCAATGAACCTGATTGCGCCCACAATCCTGATCACCGACGAGGAGAGTGCAAGGCGGATTCTGGCGGCGGTCAGCGAAAGCTGAAGGACCCCATCGTATAGTCCGGCCAGGCCTTATGCTCATCGAAGACAGCAGCGAGGTCAGGCGTGTCGGCCAATATCCCACCCGTCACCAGTGCCGTCGCGATGCCGACGCCATTGCCGCCTGCAATATCGTGTTCGACGCTGTCGCCGACGCAGACCACGCTGCCGCGCTTCGGTTCGCCGGCGAGCGCGAGCGCCGCTTCGAAGATCGCCGGGCCGGGCTTGCCGATGCGGGTGACGCTGCCGCCCAGGCTCTCGTAAAGATCGGCGATCTCGCCGGCGCCGAAGCGGGGCCCGACCGCCGTCAGCATGATCTTGTCGGGATTGGTGCAGAAGCATGGCACTTTTCGCGCCGCCGCCGGGGCCAGCAAGCGGCGATAATGCTCGAGGTCGTAGCGGTCGCCCTCGCTGGCCGCGATCAGTACCAGGTTGGCGGTATCGCCGGTTCCGGTCAATACAAAAGGCAGGCCCTCGATCGCTGTGCGGTCATTATCGCGGCTGATCAACAGGCAGTTCGTGCCGGGCCGCAACGCTCCGGTCGCCGCCATTTCGTGGAAGGATCGCCACGCCACCTCGCCGGAGGAAACGAAATGATCCCAGCTTCCGGGCTCGAAGCCGAGCCTCAGCAAACGATCTTCGTTGGGCTTGGCGCGCCTGCCGGAGTTGGAGACCAGCACCACGGTCTTTCCGGCGCGCTTCAGTGCCGCCAAGGCCACCACCGCACCGGGATAGGGGGCCGAGCCGTCATGCAGCACGCCGAACTGGTCGACCAGGAAGACCTGGTAGCGCTCCTCCAGCGGTCCGATGCCGTCGAGGCGTTCAGCCAGTTTCCCGCTCATAGCAGCCCCACCTCGTTCGCACCCTTCAACGCCAGGCGCGCCGCTCCGGCAGCGGCCTCGTCCGACAAAGCCGGCAAGAACGCAACGCCGAGCTTACGCTGCCGGATCGCGCTCCACGCTGGATTTGCCGCGCCGCCGCCGACGCTGCGCACCGAAGTCAGCGCCGGCGCGCCGAGCTCGCCAAGCCGGCGATAGCCGAGCGCTTCGATCGCGGCCATGCCTTCGAACATCGCCTTGAGATAGTCGGCATCATCCGCCGGGCGCGGGACGAGGCGCGGGGGGAGCGCCGGATCGGCGATGGGGAACCGTTCGCCCGATGTGGCGAGCGGATAATAGTCGAGGCCGGTCTCCGTTGCGGGATCGATCATGGCACTGAGCTCGATGATCCGCGCGAGCGGAAAATGCCGCGCCAGCACCTTGCCACCGGAATTCGATGCGCCGCCGGCCAGCCAGGTGTCGCCAAGACGATGGCTGTAGATGCCGAAGCGCGGCGCCGAGATCGGCCGGTCGGACAGGATCTTGATGGTCAGCGAGGAACCCAATGCGGTGACGCCGTCGCCGGCTGCCGTAGCGCCCGTCGCCAGGAATGAGGCGCAGCCGTCCGTGGTGCCGGCAACCACAACCACATCGCGCTGCAGGCCGAAAAGCGCGGCGGCGGCCGTGGTAAGCGTGCCGCTGACCTCGCCCGGCTCGACGGCATCAGGCAGTAAATTCATGCGCATGCCGGTGGCCGCGATCCAATCCGGCCAGCGGCGGGCCTCGACGTCATAGCCGGTCTTGAGCGCATTGTTCTCGTCGCTGACGTCGAAGCGTCCGGACAGGTTGCCGGCGATCCAGTCGGCCTGGTGCAGCACGGCCGCCGCGCCAGGCAGACGCTGGAATCGGAGCGCCTTGGCGAGGCCTGAAGTCGGCCCGTGGGCGGCGCTCGTTTCCGGCGCCTCGCGGGCGACAATGGCCAGGATGTCTCCGTCATCGACCTTGTCGTTGTACATCAGCGGCTCGGCCAGGGGCCGCCCATCAGTGTCGACCGGCAGCAGCGTGCCCGATGTACCGTCGACGGCGATGGCGCGGACCGTGGCACGGTCTATGCTTGAAAGCAGCCCGGCCAGCGCCGCCTGGACCGCTTGCCACCATGTGCGGGGATCGCGGGGGTTCGGGCCGAACCTGTCGAGAGGCACGGCAGATTGGGCGGCAATGGAAAAATCCCGGCGCATGGCGACCGCGCGGGCGCCGGAGGTGCCGATGTCGATGCCGACGACAAGTGGCGTCATGTCGTCCGTTCCTTGTCAGGCCGTGCCGGCGGCGTTGAGCTTCTGGCGATACTGCTCGGCGTCCCAGTTGACCAGTTCGTCATTCTCGGCGGCCGTGAGATAGTTCAGCCGCGCCTTGCCATCGACGCGCGCGGTCACGTCGGCTAGGCAACGCTGCATGGCGTCGGCACCGGCGCTGGCGTCGCCGCGCATCAGCACGCCGGCGCCGGGAAACAGGATCGCCGGTGGCGCCGCGCCGAGCCGCGCGACGACGCCGGCCACGTCCTCGCCCGGCCTCGCCAGGACCGAGCCCTGGCCAAGGAATATGACATGGTCCGGATAGAGACTGCCGGCCTCGGCCATGTGCAGGCTTTCCGCATCGATCGCGACAGCATGCGCTTCGATATCCGCCGGTAACCGGTAGTCGCCGGCTAGCGTCGTCAGGGCGGCGATGTCGGGTGCGGCGGTCGCGCGCGCCGGCCGCGCCAGCAGCGACCGGACGCGGTGCAGCAAGGCCTGTGCGTCGGGGACGGTTTCCGCGGCGACCACCAGTCCGTGATTGCCAAGGATCAGTACGTCGACGCCGGGTCGCAATCTCTCGGCAATGCCACGGGCGAGCGGCAGGCCCGGCCGGAAATAGGGCACCCAGGCCCATTCGATGCCGCCCAGCCGCTTGGCGACCTCGGCCTCGGCATCGGCTTGCACGGCCAGCGAAATCGTGTCGACGCAGTGGACGTGCAGAACCACGCGTTGCGGCATCAAGGCATGCACCGTGGTCTCGATCGACGGACGCAGGCCACGCGGATTGAGGTCTTCGATGGCGAAAGCCTGTGGCTTGTCGGCGGCCGGGTCGCGCCGGTCGACGGCCTCCAGCAACGGCGCCATCGCCACCGGCACCATGATGTCGTCGCTGAGCGCGTCCTTCAGCCAGGTGCCCGAAGCCTTGATCCACAGCGTGTCGCCGGCCTTCAGCGAGGTGTTTCCGCCCGCCGCCTGCGTCATATGCGGGTTCAGCCCGATGCTGGCCGAAAGCGCCCGCAAGGCAGCCAGTTCCTGTGCATCAGCTTGGGTTGCCATGGCCCTTTTCTCCAACGCTTGCACAAAATCCCATCGTCGGGACCGGTGTTGGCGTTGGTATCGCAGATGTGAGTGATCTGCGTCAATAGTGATCTACTATCGTCAAAAGCAGCTTGCAATCCAACTAATGTTGAGTAAGTTGCACCAATTGCCATAGAAATGGCGTCAGGGAGGAAAGGTTGAGCGACCTCGGCCGCCAGCGTCAGATCGTCGAATTGCTGCGGGATCGCCCGTTTGCCTCCGTGCGCGAGTTGCAGGAGCGGCTCGGCGTTTCGGCGGCGACGGTCAGGCGCGATATCGACCGGATCGACGAGGCCGGTGAGGCCCGCAAGGTCTATGGCGGCATTTCGGCGCTCGATGGCGCCTCGCATGCGGGCGTCGCCTATGCCCGGCCCTATGACGAGAACCGCGACCTTGCCGTCGAGGCCAAACGGCAGATCGCGGCGGTCGCCGCGACCATGGTGCGCGATGGCGACGCGGTCATCGTCCATGGCGGCTCGACCTGCTTCCATCTCGGCGTCAAGCTTGCCGACCGCAACATCCGGCTCTACACCAATTCGATGCCGCTCGCGGCCTATCTCAGCGACCATGGCCATTGCAGCCTGACGGTTGCCGGCGGCGACCTGCACCGTGAACCCGGCATCATCCATTCGCCGACCCAGGCGACGTCCTTCTATGCCTCGAAATTCTTTCTCGGCACACAAGGGCTCAACCAGGAAGGGCTGCTGGAATCGCATCCGCTGCTGGTGCGGTCCATCGTCGAGCTCAGCCTGTGCGCCGACCAGATCGTGGTGCTGGCCGACAGCCGCAAGCTGTCGATCCACGCGCGCAACGTCGCGCTGCCGCTGTCGCGCATCGGCACGCTGGTGACCGATGACGGGCTCTCCGATGCCGATGCGCGCATGCTGGAGGACGCCGGCGTCATGGTGCGGATCGCTTCAACCTCGGGAGCCCTCGCGTGAACGTGGCAGTTCTCGACTTCGGCAAGACCAATTCGAAGCTGTTCGTCTTCGGCCAGGACGGACGCATTCTCGACGAGCGCCGGACGCAACCGAAATGGGCGCGCCAAGGCGGCTTCAGCGTGCTCGACGAGGCCGCCCTCCATGGCTGGGCGTTCGGTGCCGTCGCCGACGCGGTCGAAAACCATCGTGTCGAAGGGGTGATGGTGTCGGGCCATGGCTGTACCTTCGCTCTTGTCGACGACAAGGCGCTGACCCATCCGATCCTCGACTACGAACAGGAGCCACCGGCCGAAATTGCCGCGCGGATCGACCGCCGCATCCCGGATTTCGGCGAGACGTTCTCTCCCCGCCTGCCGCTCGGCTTCAACTATGGCCGTCACATGCTATGGCTGCAGGAAGTCGATCCCGACGCGTTCGCGGCGGCGAAATGGATCCTCGGCTATCCCCAATACTGGAGCTGGCGCCTTGGCGGCCGGCCGGTCTGCGAGGTCTCCTATCTCGGCTGCCATTCGCATTTGTGGGCCCCGCGCAAACGTGATTTCTCCTCGCTGGTCGACGCCGAGGGCTGGCGTGGCCAGATGCCGGCTTTCGAACGTGCCGGCGCCGTCATCGGCGAGCAGCGCTTCGGTGGTGCCGGGCGCCCGGTCGCCATCCGCAACGGCGTTCACGACTCCAATGCGGCGCTGCATGCCTATCGTCGCCAGGAGCTCGGCCCGCTGACTGTCGTGTCGACCGGCACCTGGGTCGTCGTGCTCAACCCCGACTGTCCGCTCGAAGCGCTCGACCGTGAGCGCGACATGCTGGTCAATGTCGATGTCGACGGTGGTCCAGTGCCGACCATCCGCTTCATGGGCGGGCGCGAATTCGCCGTCATAAGCTGCGACTGGCAAGGCGCGATCCCGCATCGCTCGATCCAACAGGCGATCGATGCCGGCCTCATGGCGCTGCCGAGCTTCGCGGCGGGCGGGCCGATGCCGGATCGCCCCGGCCGGTTGGCCGGGCGCATGCCCGATGCCGGTGAACGCGCTGCCGTGGCGCTGCTCTATGTGGCGCTAATGATCGATCTCTGCCTCGACCTCATCCATTCCGACAATACCGTCATCGTCGATGGCGGGCTGAACACTGGCGGCTTGCTCGCCGGGTTGCTGGCGCAGCTGCGTCCCGGCCAGCGTTTCCTGCAAGGTGCTTCGCTCGAAGGCAGCGCCACGGGTGCCGCCGCGCTCGCCTTCGAGAGCGTGGGGCGCGACTTCGCCGCCGAGCTGCCGGAGCCGGTGCAGGCGACACGATTCGGCGGGCTTGCCGGCTATCGCGACGCCTGGCGCGATCTCATTGCCGGGCATGGTGCCGCCGCCAAGGCGGCGGGTGGTGCACGATGAGCGCGGCGGTGCGGACGCTAGCGGCGCGCCAGCCGGTGCTGGAGATGCGCCACATCTCGAAGACCTTCGGCGCGATCCGTGCCCTGCAGGACGTCTCGCTCAGCGTCCACGCCGGCGAACTGCATGCGCTGATGGGCGAGAACGGCGCCGGCAAGTCGACGCTGATGAAGGTGCTGTCCGGCGCCTATCGGCCGGATCCCGGCGGCGAGATCCTGATCGATGGCGCGCCCGCCGCGACGGGCGATCCGATCAAGGCGCGTGCTGCCGGCATCGCGGTGATCTATCAGGAACTGTCGTTGGCGCCCAATCTGACCGTGGCGCAGAACATCTTCCTCGGCAACGAGCCGCGCCGTTTCGGCATCGTCGACCGCGACCAGTGCAACCGGCGCGCCGCAGAGATCGTCGATCGGCTCGGTGTCTCCTTCTCGGCGCGTGCACTGGTTTCAGGCCTGTCGCTCGGCGAGCGCCAACTGGTCGAGATCGCACGGGCGCTGTCGACCAATGCGCGCATCATCGTCATGGACGAGCCGACCACATCGCTCACCTCGCGCGAGACCGACCGTCTGTTCGAGGTGATCGCGACGCTGAAGGCGCAAGGCATCGCCATCATCTACATCAGCCACCGCATGGAGGAAGTCTACCAACTTGCCGACCGCGTCAGCGTGCTGCGCGACAGCGGCTATGTCGGTACGCTCGTGCGCGCCGACCTCAATGCCTCGCGCCTGGTGTCGATGATGGTCGGCCGCGATCTCTCCGCCTTCTACAAGAAGGATCATCGCCCTCCAGACGGAAAACGCGCCATCGCGCTCTCGGTGCGCGGCATGTCCGACGCGCACCTGCTGAAGAACTGTTCGTTCGATCTTCATCACGGCGAGGTGCTGGCATTGGCGGGCCTCGTCGGCTCGGGCCGCACGGAGCTTGCCCGGCTGATCTTCGGTGCCGACAAACGGAGCGCCGGCACGATGGAGCTCGACGGCAAGCCCATAACCATCGGCTCGCCGCGCGAGGCGCTCGATGCCGGCATCGCCTACCTCACCGAGGACCGCAAGGAACTCGGCCTGTTCCTCGATATGTCCATTTCGGACAACATCAGCATGGGCGTACTTGTCAGGGACGCGCGAGCCGGCGGCCTTCGCGATTTCACGGCCGCCGACAGGCGTGCGGCAAAGGCCATTGCCGACCTGTCGATCCGCACCAGCTCGGCGCAGGCCAATGCCGGCTCGCTGTCGGGCGGCAACCAGCAGAAGGTGCTGCTCGCGCGCCTTCTGGAGACCGAGCCGAAGGTCGTCATCCTCGACGAGCCGACCCGCGGCGTCGATGTCGGGGCCAAATCGGAAATCTACCGGCTGATCGACAATCTCGCCAACAAGGGCATCGCCATCCTGATGATATCAAGCGAATTGCCCGAGGTGATCGGCGTCGCCGACCGCGTGCTGGTGATGCGCGACGGCGCCATATCAGGCGAGGTGACGGCATCCGAAGGCGAGCCGCTTCGTCAGGAAGCGATCATGGAACTTGCGACGGGAGCGTCTCAGCGATGACAGACAGGACGACCGCGACGAAGAGTGTGGATCAGGCGGCGGTCAGGAGCCGGCGGCTGCGCACCACATTTGCCGCCCTTGGCATGCTGCCCGTGCTGGTGCTGCTGGCGGCCGGCTTCCAGTTCATCAACCCGCGCTTCCTCACCGGCACCAACCTGCTCATCGTCACGCAGCAATCGTCGATCAACATCGTGCTTGCCGCCGGCATGACATTCGTCATCCTGACCGGCGGCATCGACCTGTCGGTCGGCTCTATCCTCGCAGCGGCCGCGATGGTGGCGGTGCTGGTGTCGCTGGTGCCGGACTGGGGCCTGCTCGGCGTGCCGGCGGCCATTCTGGCGGGGCTCGGCTTCGGGCTCATCAACGGGCTGCTCATCGCCTATATCAGGCTGCCGCCGTTCATCGTCACGCTGGGTTCGCTGACAGCCGTGCGCGGCATTGCCCGCCTGCTCGGGCAGGACACGACGGTGTTCAACTCCGACCTGCCGTTCGACTTCATCGGCAATGGCTCGGTACTCGGCATTCCCTGGCTCGTCGTCATCGCCCTGTCGGTGGTGGTGCTGTCCTGGCTGGTGCTGAAGCGCACGGTGCTCGGCACCTGGATTTATGCGGTCGGCGGCAATGCCGAGGCAGCTCGACTGACCGGCATCAAGGTGCCGCTGGTGCTGCTCTTCGTCTATGGCGTTTCCGGCCTGCTGGCCGGCCTTGGCGGCGCCATGTCGGCGGCAAGGCTCTACGCCGCCAACGGCCTGCAGCTCGGGCAAAGCTACGAACTCGACGCCATCGCCGCCGTCATTCTCGGCGGCACCAGTTTCGTCGGCGGCGTCGGCTCGATCTGGGGCACGCTGATCGGCGGCCTGATCATCGCGGTGCTCTCCAACGGCCTCATCTTGGCCGGTGTCTCTGACATCTGGCAGTACATCATCAAGGGATTGGTCATCATCGTGGCGGTCGCCCTCGACCGCTACCGGCTCCAGGCAGGGGCAAGAACGTGAGTGACCTAGTCGCCGGCATCAACGACCGGCTTGTGTAACGCACCGTGAGAGGCGCGGGGCATCAGGAGGAAGTAAGCGTAATGAAGACCATCGCCAAACTGCTCTGCGGCGCCGCCCTTGCGGCCGTCGCCATCGCGCCGGCATCGGCCAAGGACCTCAACAAGGTCGGCATCTCGGTCGGCCTGCTCGGCAACCCCTTCTTTGTCGCCACTATCAAGGGCATCGAGGACGCGGCCAGGAAGATCAATCCGAAGGTCGAGGTGACGTCGGTATCGGCCGACTACGACCTCAACAAGCAGGTCTCGCAGGTCGATTCCTTCATCGCCGCCGGCGTTGACGTGATCATGCTGAACGCGGTCGATGCCAAGGCGATCGCTCCGGCGGTGAAGAAGGCGCAGGCAGCCGGCATCATCGTCGCGGCCTTCGACGTTTCGGCGCCCGGTGCCGACGTCACGGTGATGACCAACAACGTCAAGGCCGGCGAGGAAGCCTGCCAATACCTGGTCGACCACACCGGCGGCAAGGGCGACTACGTCATCCTCAACGGGCCGGCGTCGTCGTCGATCCTGGAACGGGTGAAAGGCTGCAAGAACGTGCTTGCCCAGCATCCCGACATCAAGATCCTGTCCGACGACCAGAACGCCGAAGGCTCCCGCGATGGCGGCTTGAAAGTGTTCCAGTCGCTGCTCACCCGTTTCGACAAGATCGACGCGGTGTTCGCCATCAACGATCCGACGGCGATCGGCGCGGAGCTCGCCGCCAAGCAGCTCAACCGTTCGGAGTTCATCTTCACCGCGGTCGACGGGGCGCCGGATATCGAGAAGGAACTTTCTTCCGGCAAATCGATGATCAAGGCCTCGGCCTCGCAGGATCCCTATGTGATGGCCGGCCAGTCGCTCACCATGGCGGCCGACCTGCTCGCCGGCAAGAAGCCGGCCGAGGCCACCGTACTGCTCGACCCGAAGCTGATCACGGCCGAGAACCTGAAGGACTACAAGGGCTGGACCGCGGCCCGCTAAGCCTCCCAAGGCCGGTGTGGCCGGAGCGATCCGGCCGCACCATTCTCCTCGCCGCTTAACTCTTTGTTTTACGCAATTCCGGACGGAGAATTGCTTTAACCGGAGACGATCATGTCGCGCATCGGAATCCATTCCTTCGTCTGGTCGGCAAGCTCGGCGCAGGGCGAACTCGAACGCACGCTGGCCAATACCAGGGAGGCCGGTTTCGACCTGATCGAATTCTCTTATCTCGACCCCGCCAATGTCGATATTGACGGGCTTGCCAAACGCATCGCCGATCTTGGTCTCGGCGTCGCGATCAGCATCGGATTGCCTGGTGACGGCGATATTTCGAGCGCCGACAAGGCGATCGCCGCGCGCGGCGTCGAGATCCTCAGCGACACCGTCGCGCTGACGCGCGACCTTGGCGGCAGCAAGGTCGCCGGCATTCTTTCGACCAGCCATGGCCTGCAGATCGAGGCACCGACACGCGATCAATGGAACCGCAGCGCGGCAACGCTGGCAAAGGTCGCCGAGACGGCGAAGGCAGCCGGCGTCACGCTCAACCTCGAAATCGTCAACCGCTTCGAAAGCAACCTGCTCAACACCGCCGCGCAAGGGTTGGCCTTCATCGAGGACACGGGGTCGGACAACATCTTCCTGCATCTCGACACGTTCCACATGAACATCGAGGAAGCCGATGTCGGGCTCGCCGTCCGCCACGCCGCCGCCAAGATCGGCTATGTCCATATCGGCGAGAGCCATCGCGGCTTCCTCGGCACCGGCAACATCGATTTCGCGGGGATTTTCGATGCGCTGACCGCAATCGGCTATGCCGACGATCTCAGCTTCGAATCCTTCTCCTCGGAGATTGTCGACGAGAACCTGTCGAAGAAGACGGCGATCTGGCGCAATCTGTGGACCGACAACATGGCGCTCGCCAAGCACGCGCGTGCCTTCATCGGCCTTGGGCTGGAAACGGCGCAACGCAAGGCAGAGCTGGTCTCGGCACGGCACAAGCCATAACCACTCCAGCTCGCGCCGGTCAGCCCGAATGTGCGGCCGTGCCTGTTTCGCATGGCACGGCATTGCCCCCGTCATGTGCATCGGCTATCCGACCCGCAGCACACATGAAGCAAACGGAGCCCGGCATGACGAACAAGACCATCCTGAAATTCGGCGCGGTCGAGCACGCGGAAGCCGGCGATCTGCCTGGCTGGATCGCGGTCGAGGGCCAACCGACCATGCAGACCGCCGTCCAGCACACGACTTCGGATGGCAAGGTGATATCGGGAACCTGGCGTGCGTCGCCAGGCACCTATCATGCGACCTACACCGATTATGAGTTCGTGCACATGATCGCCGGCCGCATCATCATCACGCCCGACGGCGGCACGCCGGTCGAGGTCGGCCCCGGCGACGCCTTCGTGGTGGAAGCCGATTTCAAGGGCACCTGGAAGATCATCGAGCCGGTGACCAAGCATTTTGTCGTGCGGGTCGGCTGAGCCGGCCCGATCACAGCCGAAGCAAGCCCGCCATGATTCGCCATGGCGGGTAAGTACGGATTGCTTTGCGCCTATTACGGCAAGCTATGCGCCCACGACTTCACTCAACCAGCTCCGCCACCTGACCGGTTTGTTCCCGCGCGCCTTTCCGCTTCGGAGCTCTGCCGCTTTGGGTTGTGGAACATTCAGCTGCAGCCGGCGTTTTACGTCACACTGTCTTTCAGAGATGCACCGCAGTCGCGCGCGACTGCCTTTGGAGGCATTACCATGGCCCGCAACCCGCAAAGCACGGCAAGCATTGGCGGCCACCCGATCCATCCCATGCTGATCCCCTTCCCGATCGCTTTCTTCGTCGCCACCTTCGTTTGCGACCTGATCTTCTGGCGAACAGGCAATCCGGGATGGGTGAGCGCCAGTCTCTGGCTGCTTGGGGCGGGCCTGATAATGGCCGCCTTGGCAGCTCTTGCCGGGCTGACCGATGTCCTGGGCGATGTTCAAATCCGCAATTTGCGTGACGCGTGGCTCCACGCCGGCGGCAATGTGCTCGTCGTCCTGATCGAACTCTACAACTGGTACTCTCGCTATGCCCATGGCGAGACGGCGGTGGTACCCACCGGCCTGGTCCTCTCGCTGATCGTGGTTCTCATTCTTCTGTTCACGGGCTGGAAGGGCTGGGAAATGGTCTACCGTCATCGCGTGGGCGTCGCCGATGGTCCCGGCGAAGTAAGCCGACACTGAGGCGCGGCCTATTCTTCGGTGCTCGGGATGCTTTTGAGGACGAACAGGGCCCTCTGGGCTATGCGCCATGCCCAAGCGGCTATCGGCCACGGGTCGCCATTGCCGGACCGTGCCCGAGACCTATATCCCTAGCGCATTTGCGATCGGCCCGGCCCCGGAATTCGGCCCGACCCCGGAATTGTCCGCCGCACCAGCTGTCTTCCGACCGATCGCGCCTCCGCGGCCAGAGGATACCCGCATGACAAGGTTCAATTCCACCAGGCTGTTGGCCACAACGACTTTGGTGCTGCTCCATCAGGGGCTGGCAATGGCGCAGATGCCGGCGCAGCAGCCGGATGCCAAGTCATTCAAACTTGGCACACTCGACATCGTCGCCCTGCACGACGCCCAGTTCGTCAAGCCCAACGACGGCAAGACCTTCGGCCTCGATCACAGCCCCGCGGAAGTCGGCGAGCTGCTCAAGGCGGCGGGAGCGCCGACCGATACCATCACGCTGAGCGTCGACGCCCTACTGGTCAAATCGAAGACCAGTGTCGTGTTGATCGACACGGGTGTCGGCGGCGCGCTGCAGGACAGCCTAGCCAAGGCCGGCATCAAACCCGCTGACGTCAGCGAGATATTGATCACCCATTCTCATCCCGACCACATTGGAGGGCTGGTCAAGGACGACAAACTGGCTTTTCCCAACGCCACGATAAGGATGTCTGACGTGGAGTGGGATTTTGCCAAGTCCAACAAGGATGCGGCCGATATCGTCAAGGTCATCGCCGACCATGTGAAACCGTTCAAGGCCGGCGCCCAGGTCGCGCCTGGCATCACCTCGGTAGCGCTCAAGGGACACACACCCGGTCATGTCGGCTATCAGATAAAGTCCGGAAAAGAACGGCTGTTCGATATTGGCGACACGGTGCACAGCTCAATCATCTCGCTCGCCAAGCCGGACTGGGCCGTGGCCTTCGACGGCGACAAGCCGGAAGGTGAGCAGAACAGGGCCAAGACCTTGGCCACGCTGGCCAAGGACCACGAGATGATCTTCGCACCGCACTTTCCGTTCCCCGGTATTGGGCAGATCGAGAAAGACGGCGACCACTTCAAATGGACGCCGAGCGACAAGCCCAAGTAGGGATTGATTCCAGCCATAGAACTGTCAGCTGCTTGAGGCTGAGTGCGAATGCGGTTGGCCTCAGACCGATGCTGCAAGCTCAGTCGCGAAGTTGCGATAGGAGTGCAGCGGGCGGCCCAGGATCCCTGTCAAACGCTCGACGTCGCCGGCCCCAGGAAGCATGCCGTCGGCGACATAGCGCTCGGCCATCAGGCGCATTTCATAGGCCATCCACTTGAGCATGATGTTCGCCAGATTCTGCTCGAACCCGGTAGGATCATCGCCGCCATAGGCAATCGGGCGGCCCAGGACATCCGACCAGATCGCCGCTACATCTGAGCCAGTCAGCGTATCGGGGCCGACCAGATTGATGATTTCGATCGGCAGCTTGCCCGGGGCCTGGTCACGACGGACCAGCTCGACGGCTGCGACCTCGGCAATGTCGCGGGCGTCGACCATGGCGATGCCCTTGGCTCCGATCGGCATCGGATAGATCCCATGGTTGAAGATGACATCCTTGATCATGAGTTCATTGTCGATGAAGTAGGCCGGGCGCAGGATAGTGGCGCTGAAGCCCATCTGTTCGATCATCCGCTCCGCGCCGGACTTCACGGCGAAATGCGGCACGTTGACGAAACGATCGCTGTGGATCACCGACAGGTAGACAACCCGCTCGACGCCCGACTCGCGGGCAATGTTCAGGGTGATGAGCGCCTGGGTGAATTCGTCCCCCGACACCGCGTTGAGCAGGAACAGTGTGTTGACGCCGGCAAACGCTTTGCGCAGCGAGTCGATATCGAGCAGCTCGCCTTGCACGACCTCTACAACGGCCGGAAAGTCAGCCTTCGAGATGTCGCGAACGAGGACGCGCACATCGGCGCCGCGCTTGACGAGCTGCTGGACGACCTGCCGGCCGACACGGCCGGTGGCGCCGGTAACGAGGATAGTCATGATTGTTTCTCCGAGTTGGGTTGCTTGACGACCCCAATATGAGTGGTTCACACATGGGCCAATAGGTGTGATATTTGAACTCAGCGTATCACTGGTGGAACACATAGATCTGCTTGCTCTCGCTGATTTCGTCATCGTGGCGCGCCACGGCGGCTTCGGGCGTGCCGCCCGCGCTGCCGCTCGCCCTAAGGCGACGCTGTCGCGTCGGGTCGCGGAGCTTGAGGCCAGCCTTGGTCTGCGCCTGTTCGAACGCGGCGCACGCATGCTCAAGCTGACGGAGGAAGGGCGCGCGCTATACGAACGTGCGGGCCGGCTGCTTACCGAACTCGACGAGACAGCCGCAGCGATCTCCTCGGGAGGTGAAAGGCCGCGAGGCAGGTTGCGGATCAGCGCGCCACTGGTTTTTTCGCAGACCGCGATGGGAAAGATCGCCGCCGGGTTCGCCCTGAAGTATCCGGAAGTGAGGCTCGATGTGTCGACGGAAGACCGCTCCGTCGACATGATCGAGGAGGGATTTGATCTGGTGATCAGGGTCAATCCCGATCCGGATGACAGCCTCGTCGGACGAGTCTTCCTGCGCGATCGGCTGGTGGTCGTGGCAAGCCCTGACCTCGCGCGGCCGCCCGGGCACCACCCCGCTCCCGCGGTCGTGCGCACGGCCGGCGATCGACCGATCTGGGCCGTGAAGACGCCCACTGGCCGGGCAACTATCGCGATCCAGCCAGTTCTGACCCTGTCATCGCTGATCATGGTCCGGGGTGCGGTGCGAGCGGGGGTCGGTGCGGGCCGCCTCCCCGTGTCGCTTGTCAGCCACGACATAGCCGACGGCTCGCTGACCCATTGGGGTGATGTCGAGGGAGGCGACATCACCTTGTGGGCGCTCTACCCGTCCAGGCGGCTGCTAAGCGCTCGGGTGTCCGCGTTCCTCGACTACCTCAAGCAGGCATTCCCGATGGGGACGCCCGATGAATTGGCCGCCTATGTCGGCAAGTGACGTGTAGAAAGCGGGTCGCCAACCGGGCAGCTTACTGCACGTAGCCATCGTAAAATTGAAAGCATGGTGATCCCGACAGGAATCGAACCTGTGACCTACAGATTAGGAATCTGCCGCTCTATCCTACTGAGCTACGGGACCACGCGGCCCGACACATAGCCGCTTCGGATCGTTTCGCCAAGAGGGCCGGCCGAACGCAATTCGGCCGGCGCTTTATAAGACCGGCCTCAGGCGGCTAGCGCCGTCTCCGCCAGTTTCACCCAATAGCTCATGCCGTGCGGGATGGCTTCGTCGTTGAAGTCGTAGGCCGGATTGTGGAGACCGGCGGTCTCGCCATTGCCGATGAAGATGAAGGCTCCAGGCCGGGCTTCCAGCATGTAGGAGAAATCCTCGCCGCCCATCACCGGCTGGATCTCGCGGTGCACCTGGGCATCGCCCGCCACGTCGGCGGCCACATCGCTGGCGAAGACCGTCTCATCCGCATGATTGAACGTCACTGGGTAGTTCGCGTCGTAGTCGACCTCGATCGTCGCGCCATAGGCGGTGGCAAGTCCCGCGCAGATGGCGCGGATCCGCTCTTCCGATTTCCTGGCCACTTCCTTCTTCAGCGTGCGCACGGTGCCGGCGATCTCGGCCGATTCCGGGATGATGTTGTAGGCGTCGCCGGCGTGGAACTTGGTCACCGACACCACCACGGCCTCGACCGGATCGGTGCTGCGCGAGGCGATCGTCTGCAAGGCGCCGACCAACTGGCTGGTGATGACGATCGGATCGATGGTGCCGTGCGGCATCGCCGCATGGCCGCCCCGGCCTTTCACGGTGATGGTGAATTCGGCCGTCGCCGCCATGATCGGGCCCGGACGGATGGCGAACTGGCCGACCGGCAGGCCGGGCATGTTGTGCATGCCGAACACTTTAGCGATGTCGAAACGCTCCATCATGCCGTCCTTGACCATCTCGTTGCCGCCGCCGCCGCCTTCTTCCGCCGGCTGGAAAATCACCGCCACGGAGCCCGTGAAATTGCGCGTCTCGGCGAGATATTTCGCCGCGCCGAGCAGCATCGCGGTGTGGCCGTCATGGCCGCAGGCATGCATCTTGCCCGGAACGGTCGACGCGTAGGGCTTGCCGGTGATCTCCTTGAGCGGCAGTGCATCCATGTCGGCGCGCAACCCGATTGTGCGACCTTCCCCCTGACGGCCGCGAATGATGCCGACGACGCCCGTCTTGCCGAGGCCGGTCACCACATCGTCGCAGCCGAACTCTTTCAGCTTTTCGGTGACGAAGGCCGCCGTCTTGAAGACATCGAAGTTCAGTTCTGGCGTCTGGTGCAAATGCCGTCGCCAGCCGGCGACTTCGTCCTGCATTTCGGCGGCGCGGTTGAGGATTGGCATGATGGTTCCATTTCGTTATTGGTGCAGCCGGCTTCAGCCTGGTGGTTTGCAATTGGGCCCGGGGTGCCTTGCAATTGTGATTGTCAGGCGCTTTGCCATGTTGGCGTCACATAGGGTAAATAGCACCGCAATAATGCGGTCCGGTTTTTGAGGGTCGGATCCTTATGCTGGCGGTCACGTAATGAAATCTTACGGAGCCAGGGGCAATCAGGGCAAGAGGCGATTTCGGATTCGATCATGCGGTACAGGCATTTCCTCAAACTATTCCCGGCTGGCGCAATCATGCTGTCCGTCCTGGCTGGGCCAGCGCTGGCCAATCCGGTGGTGGTCTTCGACCTGAAGAGCGGCCAGATCCTGCAGCACCAGGATGCGTTCAAGCGCTGGTATCCGGCCTCGCTCAGCAAGCTGATGACCGCCTATGTGACCTTCCGGGCGATCGCGGCCGGAGAAGTCCAGCTCGATTCGCCGATCAAAGTGACCAAACATTCCGCCGGCGAACCGCCAAGCAAGATGGGTTTCAAGCCCGGCTCGGTGATGCGGCTCGACAATGCGCTGAAGATGATGCTGGTCAAGTCGGCCAACGACATCGCCATGGCGGTCGGCGAGAATGTCGGCGGCTCGCAGGCCGCCTTCGCTGAAAGGATGAATGCCGAGGCGGCCAGGCTCGGCATGAACGGCACCCATTTCGTCAACCCGAACGGCCTTTACTCGCCCGACCAGTACACGACGGCACGCGACCTTTCGATCCTGGTGATGGCGATCCGCCGCGAGTTCCCGCAATATGCGCCGTGGTTCTCGATCGAGGGGCTCGCGGTCGGCAATAGGGCCATTCCGAACTACAATCTCCTGATCGGCCGGTATCCCGGCGCCGACGGCATGAAGACCGGCTTTGTCTGCCCGTCGGGCTTCAACATGATCGGGTCGGCGACCCGCAACGGACGTACGCTGGTGGCGGTCGTGCTTGGCGAGAAGTCGGCGGTCAGCCGCGCCGAAGCCGCGGCCAAATTGCTCGATCAGGGCTTTGACGCACCTGCCGCCGGGTCCACCACCGTCACCACGCTCGCTCCCTACGGTGATCTGATCTCGCCCAACGACATGCATGACGAAGTCTGCAAGAAGAAGAGGAAGGCGGAGCAGTCCGAGGCGCCGCCGCCGGCCGCCGCCAAGGACCAGCCTAAATCGCCCTATCGGGAGAAGCTCGACCATGTGCCGACACTGGTTGCCGTCGGCCTTGGCGGCGCCACGGGTCCGGCGCCGAAGGCGATCCTTGACGAGGGCGCGCAGGAATATGCCGACGTGCCAATCCCGACCTGGCGGCCCGACAAGCCGGTACCCGCCGGCACGGGCCCGAAAGTCGTGGGTGCCGCCGCCCAAGGCGACCAGCCGGCCAAGGTCGCGAATTAGAGCACGATCCAAAAAGTGAAATCCGGCTTTCGCGAGAGATCATGCCCAAATTAGAAGGCAGAACCAGATGAGCGGTTTCCCGATCCCAGTCTCGGTGCTAACCGGCTTTCTCGGCGCCGGCAAGACGACATTGCTCAACCGGCTCCTGAAGGATCCGGCGCTCGTCGACACCGCGGTCATCATCAACGAGTTCGGTGACGTGGCGATCGACCACCTGCTGGTCGAGCAGGCCTCCGACGGCATCATCCAGCTTTCCGACGGCTGCCTGTGCTGCACGGTGCGCGGCGAACTTGTCGACACGCTGGCCGACCTGGTCGACCGGCTGCAGACCGGCCGTATCGCCCGGCTTGGCCGCGTCATCGTCGAGACCACGGGATTGGCCGACCCGGCGCCGGTGCTGCAGTCGATCATGGCCCATCCGGCGCTGGTCCAGGCCTTTCGGCTCGACGGCGTCATCACCCTGGTGGATGCGGTCAACGGCAATGCTACGCTCGATGCGCATGCCGAGGCGGTCAAGCAGGTCGCCGTGGCCGACCGCATCGTGCTCTCCAAGGCCGATCTGGCCACCGATCACGGCGACCTCGCCATGCTAAGGGCGCGCTTGCGGCAGATCAATCCCGGGGCGCGACTGCTCGATGCCGGGGAGACGAAAACCGGGGTGGCCGCATTGTTCGACTGCGGTCTCTACAATCCCGCGACCAAGTCCGCCGACGTGCGGCGCTGGCTCGGCGAAGAAGCCGCGCATGATCACCACCACCATGACCATGACCATGAAGGGCATGACCATGACCATGAAGGGCATGACCATGCCCATCGCCACGATCAGCGCGTAAAAACCCATTCGCTGGTGCATGACGGGCCGGTGCCGTTTTCAGCCATCGAGATGTTCCTCGATCTCCTGCGTTCCACACATGGCGAGCATCTGCTACGGATGAAGGGCGTCATCGAATTGCAGGAGGATCCGTCGCGGCCCTTGGTCGTGCATGGCGTCCAGAAGATCCTGCATCCGCCGGTGCGATTGCCGTCCTGGCCGGACAGCCAGCGCGGCACGCGGCTGGTGCTGATTACGCTCGACATGCCGGAAGACTATGTGCGCCGGCTGTTCGCCGCCTTCACCAACCGGCCGTCGGTCGACACGCCCGACCGCGCGGCGCTGGAAAACAATCCGCTGGCGATCGCCGGACGTTAGCCTCCTACGATTGGTATTCGCCGCGTTCGACCAGAAAGCGATGGCCACCGGACATCGCCGCCGTCTCGATCAATTGATGTCCGCTGTCGGCGCAGAAGGCAGGAATATCGATAACAGCCAGAGGGTCGGTGGTTTCGAGCCAGAGCCTGCTGCCGGGCTGCATCCCGGCCAGGCGCTTTTTCGCCTTGAGGACCGGCAAAGGGCAGTTCAGCCCCTTGAGGTCGTAGATAGCTATCAGTTCGGCCAAGGTAAAAACCTCAGCCGCCGAACATGCCGAGCAGCTTGTTCTTCAGCTTCGTAACCCGGCTTTCATCGGCGCTCGCAGCCTGCGTCTCGGCTGCCGGCGCGGCCTCCGCCGGAGCCGCGATGGTCGCGGTGGCAACCGGAGCTTCCTTGGCGGCCTTGGCCGCTTCCTTCGCAGCCACGGCTTGCGCCTTGGCAGCTTCCTTTTCGGCCAACGCTTGCGCCTTGGCGGCCTCCTTCGCCGCTTTTGCCGCTTCTATGGCCGCCACCCGCTCTCGCTCGGCCTTCTCCTTGGCGGCCTTTTCGGCCTCGAGCGCGGCCATCTTGCGACCGGCGGGCGAATCGATGCGGCCCATGCGCGCCGTCTCGGTGACCGAACCGTCGGTGTTGAGCGACGGCGGATCGATCGGCACGCGCTCGCCACGCGCCCGGCGCTTGGACCAGTCGGAGACGATGCTGGCTTCCTTGATGCCGGCAATCGTCGGCTTGGGTGGCGGCACGCTGGCCTTGAGCGCGCTGTTGAAGGCCGCGTCATAGGTGCTTTGATAGGCGTTATAGGCGCTCTTAAGCGACTCCGGCTGCGTGGTCGCCGGGCAGGGGCCGGTCGGATTGAAGGTCTGCCCATCGGGAGCGACCTGGTTGAAGACGTAGCGCTTCTCGCAGACGTCGACTTTCGGTGGCACCTTGGTGACCTCGAAATTGTCGTAGCCGACCTTGAGCATCTTCCAGAATTCGTAATTCGGGTCGTTGCGGTAGCGCGCCATGTTGGCGGCTGTCATGCGGAACGGAAAAGCCTGGATCTGGAACTCGGTCTGGCCACCCTGGAAGGCGTCGCGGCCGAAGGCGTAGATCTGCTCGATCTGGGCGTCGGTCATCGAATAGCAGCCCGATGAAGAGCAGGCGCCATGGACCATCAGGTTCTGGCCGGTGCGGCCATTGGCACGATCATAGGCGTTGGGAAAGCCGATGTTGAACGACAGATGGTAATTCGAGCGCGGATTCATCTGCGACGGGCGAACCGTGTAAAAACCTTCCGGCGCCTGGCGGTCGCCTTCGGTGTATTTCGGCCCGAGCTTGCCCGACCATTTGCAGATGTCGTAGCTCGCCACCATGTCGTAGCGACCGTTGGTCTTGGCCTTCCAGATCTCGAGCTTGCCTTCTTCCTTGAAGATGCGCGCCATTACCGAAGAGGTGCGGACCATGCCCTTGGCTCTCATATCGGCAAGGATCTTGTCGGGCAGCGGCTTGTTGGCTTCCGGGGCAAAGTCCTTCATCGACGAATCATTACAGCCCGCGACGGCAATCGAGGCGGCAAGAACTCCAGTACGAGCAAGCTTGACAAACATGGATAAGGCTATGTCTTTTCTTTCGGGCCAATGGCTTCGAAACGGCCACACCCGCATGCTGAACACTGACGGACCGTAAGCCCGTTAACCTTGAAAATTCCTTACCGCAAGCTCGGCCAATCTCCCGCGGTGATTTCATTGAACCGAATGGGGCGGCATTTTTGTGGCGAAACTGCTCATCGCCGCCACATTTGGGGTGGACAGACAGCTTCCGTCAGCCCTGTTCCGCCGCCCAAGCGGCGTCAGAGGCTGCGGCCCATCGCCAGATATTTCTCGCGGCGCTGTTCGCGGAAATCGATGTTGGCGCCGGCGAATTCCTTCATCGTCTTGGCGATGAGATCGCCGGTCGCGGCAATCACCGTTTCGGGCGCGCGCTGGGCGCCGCCCATCGGCTCGGGGATGATGGCGTCGATGACCTTCAGTTCCAAAAGATCCTGCGCGGTGATCTTCATGTTGGTCGCCGCGTCCTTGGAGCGCGTCGTGTCGCGCCACAGGATGGAGGCGGCACCCTCGGGCGAAATCACCGAATAGATGGCGTGTTCGAGCATGTAGACGCGGTTGGCGGTGGCAATCGCGATGGCGCCGCCCGAACCGCCTTCGCCGATGACCACCGAGATGGACGGTACTTTCAGGCCAAGGCAGGCCGAGGTCGATCGGGCAATGGCTTCGGCCTGGCCGCGCTCCTCGGCGCCAACGCCGGGATAGGCGCCGGCCGTGTCGACCAGTGTCAAAAGCGGGATCTTGAAACGGTCGGCCAGTTCCATCAGCCGCACCGCCTTGCGATAGCCTTCGGGGCGCACCGAACCGAAATTGTGCTTCAGGCGGCTCGCCGTGTCCGAACCCTTTTCCTGGCCGAGAATCGCGATGGGCTCGCCGCGGAAACGGGCAAAGCCGCCGACGATCGCCTGGTCCTCGCCGAAATTGCGGTCGCCGGCGAGTGGCGTGAAGTCGCTGAACAGGCCCTTGATGTAGTCGATGCAGTGCGGCCGGTCGGAGTGGCGCGCCACCTGCACCTTCTGCCACGGCGTCAGCGCCTTGTAGAGTTCGCGCAGCGCGTCGCGCGAGCGCTTCTCGAGCCTGGTGATCTCATCGGCGACATCGACCGCCTCGCCGTTCTCGGCAAGCTTCTTGAGCTCGAGGATCTTGAGCTCAAGATCCTGCACCGGCTTTTCGAAATCGAGGTAATTGTACATGCTTGGGCGGACCGATACGTCGGAAGGCAATGACCGCGGAACCGTTGAAACCAAGGCTCCGGGCGGTGAAATGTCGTCCTCACATAGCGATATGAGGCCTAGTCGGCAAGCGGATGATGATCGTTGACCAACCGCACCAGCCGCTCTTCCAGCACATGGGTGTAAATCTGTGTCGTCGATATGTCGGCATGGCCAAGCAGTTGCTGAACGGCTCTCAGGTCGGCGCCGTTCTGTAGAAGATGGCTGGCGAAAGCATGGCGCAGCACGTGCGGCGAGATCTTGGCCGAGGCGATGCCGGCGCGCGCGGCCAATCCTTTCAGGTCACGGGCAAAGACCTGGCGCGAGAGATAGCCGCTGTCGGATGCCGCCGGAAACAGGAACGGGCTGTTGGCGAAACCGGGCAGCTTGGCCCGGGCGTCAAGCCAGCTCCGCATCGCCGCACGCGCCTTGGCCGACAGCGGCACCATGCGTTCCTTGTCGCCCTTGCCGCGTACCATGAAGAAACGGTCATCGCGCTGCGCCACCGTCACCGGCAGGCCGACCAGCTCGGAAACGCGCAGTCCGGTGGCGTAGAGCACTTCGACCAGCGCATGCAGGCGCAAGGCCGCCAGCCTGTCGGCGTGGCCGAGTCTGTCATCGCCGGCTTCCTGCGCGGCGCGATCGATCAGCCGGCCGGTTTCGGCCTCGCTCATCGTCTTGGGCAGCGGACGGCCTTTTTTCGGGCTGTCCAGCGTGCCGGTGGGGTCATCCGCGCGCAGGCCCTCGGCGTAGAGGAACTTGAAGAACTGGCGGATCGCCGACAGTTTGCGCGCCTGCGAGGTCGGCGCGAAGCCGCGCGCGGCGATATCGTCGAGATAGGCCCTGATGTCGGCGGCGCCGGCGCGGGCAAGTCCGCCATCGATCCCGCCGGAAGCATCCTCGAGATCCCGGCGATAGGAGGAAAGCGTGTTCTCCGCCGCTCCCCGCTCGGCGCTCATCATTTCCAGGAAGGCCTCGATGCGAGCGGCGCTGTTCATGTCCTTGAAGCGGTTCCGAGTCGGTCTTCTTGGGGTTCAGTTTTTCTTCGGATTGAGCTTTTCCGGCGGAATACGCACGCTCATCTCGGCTTTTTTCGGCTCGACGAACATCACCAGCGCGAACATCGTACCATAGGCAATGCCGGCCAGAATCGCGAGGGTCACGACAAAGCGAAACAGTGTCGGCATTCAGTTCTCGCCCGTCTTCTTGTTCTGCGTTTCCAAACCCTGTGCCCTTATGGGACGCCTATCCGGCCAATTCAAGGAAGAAGCGGAGCCCTGTTAGCAACTTCCGATGCAAGCGTCGCTCTGTCCATATCGGCCCATGGCACTTGGCACGCTTGACGCAAACCGGCTTTTCATGTCGATACGCCGGCAAAGAGGGCCGAAGAAACAGCCGATGAACGCGCTACAGGCAAATCCCCCAGGCGAGACCCATGCCGCGCTGCTTGGCCGGCTGGGCAGCCGGTCCATCGTCTTTGTCGGGCTGATGGGCGCTGGCAAGACGGCGATCGGCCGCAAGGTGGCGACCATGCTTTCGCTGCCCTTCATCGACAGCGACCAGGAGATCGAAAGCGTGTCGCGGATGACGGTTCCGGAGCTGTTCGAGCGCTATGGCGAAACCGAGTTCAGGGCCCTGGAACAGCGTGTCATCCTGCGCGTGCTGGAAAACGGCCCGCAGGTTCTGTCGACCGGCGGCGGTGCCTTCATGAACGCGCAGACGCGCGAGGCCATCGCCGCCCATGGCGTCTCGGTTTGGCTGAAGGCCGAGCTCGACCTTCTGATGGACCGCGTTTCCAAGAAGCAGAACCGGCCGCTCTTGAAAAGCGCCGATCCCCGCGCCGTGCTGGAGCGGCTGATGGCGGAACGCTATCCGGTCTATGCCACCTCTGACGTCACCGTGCCGACCCGCGACGATCGCAAGGAGGTCATCGCGGCCGAGGTGATCGAGGCGCTCTGCCGGCATTTCGGCATCGATGCGATAGCCGCGACGGGCGAGGTCGAATCATGAGCGTGGATCAGCCAGTCACAGTCACAGTCGGTCTGGGCGACCGCGCCTACGACATATTGATCGGCTCCGGCCTGCTGTCGCGCGCCGGCGTTGAGATTTCGCGCCGGCTGCCGGGCACGCGCGCCGCTGTGGTGACCGACGAGAACGTCGCCGCCGCGCATCTCGATACGCTGAGAGCCGGGCTCGAGAAGAGTGGCATCCAGCCCGCGATCATTACGATGCCGCCCGGCGAAAAAACCAAGAGCTTTGCCCATCTCGAGGCGGTTGTCGACGGCCTCCTGGCCGCCAGGCTGGAGCGCGGCGACGTCGTCATCGCGCTTGGCGGCGGCGTCATCGGCGATCTCACCGGTTTTGCCGCCGGGATCGTGCGGCGCGGCATGAATTTCGTGCAGGTTCCGACATCGCTTCTGGCGCAGGTCGATTCCTCGGTCGGCGGCAAGACCGGCATCAACAGCCCGCGCGGCAAGAACCTCGTCGGCGTCTTCCTCCAGCCCAAGCTGGTGCTGGCCGATACCGAAGTGCTCGACACGCTGCCGATCCGCGAATTTCGCGCCGGCTATGCCGAGCTTGCCAAATACGGGCTGATCGACCGGCCGGATTTCTTCGCCTGGCTGGAAACGAATTGGGAAAAGGTGTTCGCCGGCGGACCGGAGCGGGTCGAGGCCATTGCCGAAGCCTGCCGTGCCAAGGCCGATGTCGTTGCCCGCGACGAGTTCGAGACCGGCGACCGCGCTCTGCTCAACCTCGGCCATACGTTCGGGCACGCGCTCGAAGCCGCCACGCAGTATGACGGGACGCGCCTCGTCCACGGCGAGGGGGTCGCCATCGGCATGGCGCTGGCGTACCGGTTCTCCTCTCGGCTCAATCTCGCCAGCCCCGACGACGCGGCCCGCGTCGAGGCGCATCTGCGTGCCGTCGGGCTGCCGTGGCGGATGGCCGACATTCCGGGCGACTTGCCCGATGCGGATGCGCTGCTTTCATTCATCACGCAGGACAAGAAAGTGTCGCGCGGCGCGCTGACCTTCATTCTGACGCGCGGCATCGGCGAGGCCTTCATCGCCAAGGATGTGCCGGCCTCGGAAGTGCTGGCGTTCCTCAGGGAAAACCATCCAGGCAACGGGAAAGCCGGCTGAGATGGACACTGGCTGGGTCGTCTTCGCCGTTCTTGCCATCCTCGTCATCCTGGTCGTTGCCGTGCGCACCCGCCTGCTTGCCATGTTCGGCTATGAACTGTCGCGCATCGAGCCGCAGCGGTCGAGCCAGGACGAGTTGCGCGGCGCGGTCGACGATTTTCGCCGCGACGGCCAGGTGGTGCGTGAGGATCGCGACCGCGTCGGCGGCCTGTTCGACCTCGAAGAGCTCGAAGTTTCCGACGTCATGGTCCACCGCACGAATATGCGCTCGGTCAATGCCGACAATGCGCCGGAAGCGGTGGTGCGCGAGATCCTGCAGAGCCCGCACACCCGCATGCCGCTTTGGAAAGGTTCACTCGACAACATCGTCGGCGTGCTGCACGCCAAGGATCTGCTGCGCGCGCTGAACGAAGTCGGCAATGATTTCTCGCGGATCGACGTGATGAAGATCGCGTCAAAACCGTGGTTCGTGCCCGACACCACGACCTTGCAGGAACAGCTCAACGCCTTCCTGCGCCGCAAGACGCATTTTGCCGTCGTCGTCGATGAATATGGTGAGGTCGAAGGGCTGGTGACGCTGGAGGACATTATCGAGGAGATTGTCGGCGAGATCGCCGACGAGCACGATGTCGACATCCAGGGCGTCAAGCAGGAGGCGGACGGCTCCGTCGTCGTCGAAGGCACGGTGCCGATCCGCGACCTCAACCGGGCGCTCGACTGGAACCTGCCGGACGAAGAGGCGACGACCATCGCCGGCCTCGTCATCCACGAGGCGCAATCGATCCCCGAGGAGAAGCAGGCTTTTACCTTCCACGGCAAGCGCTTCGTCGTCATGAAACGCGACAAGAACCGGATTGCCAGGGTCAGGATCCGGCCGGCCGGCGACAGTTAAAGCGTTTCAGTGTTGGTAGGTTCTCCGAGCCGCTCTAACTCTTTGTTCTTAGGCAATTCCAGACGGGAAACCGCTGCGCACTTTTCCTGGAATTGCCATCGAGCCGTCGCCTTGCCAATCCTTCGTTGGAACTCCCGCCCGCCGGGATGCATTCTTCGCCGATGACGATCGATCGGCGAACCTTGCTCCTGGCCTCGGTGGCTGCCTTGTTGCCAACCGGCACGAGAGCGGCGCGAGATACGCCATCCGCCGAAACTGTCGACTACGGTCCGGCCAAGCTCGATATCTATGCGCCCGATGGTGCGAAAGACCTGCCAGTGGTCTTCTTCGTCCATGGCGGCGCCTGGCGGACCGGCAAACGCAGCCAGGTGAACGCCAAGCCGGCCTTCCTGCTTGCCAACGGCTTCTGCTTCGTCTCCATCGACTACCGCATGCTGCCGCAGGCTGATGTCGCCACCCAGGCGGGCGACGTGGAAAAGGCCTATGCGTATGTCAGGACCAACATCGCCCAACATGGTGGCGATCCCAACCGCATCGTCGGCATGGGGCATTCGGCCGGCTGCCATCTGATCGCCCTGACCGGCATGCGCGGCGGATTGCCCGGCGTCGCTGGCCTGCTTCTCGACGATACAAGGGCTTACGATCTCGCCGCCCTTGCCGGAAGTGGCGGCATGGTGCGGGCCTATTCGCGTGTCTTTTCCGATCCTTCGCAGTGGGCGGCACTGTCACCGGCGAGCTATGTCGATGGCCGCAAGCATCCGCCGACCTTCATCGCCTATTCCCGCGCCGACGGTCGCGGCAAGCAGTCCACGGCCTTTGCCGAGCGCCTGCGCGCCAGCGGCACCGAGGTGACGCTGTTCGACGGCACCGCCTATACGCACATGTCGATCAACCGCGATTTCGGCGAGGACGGCGACGCGCTGACCGCTGCCGCGCTGGCGTTCCTGAAATCGACGGTCGGTTGAGCGCACCGGCTGTCCGTGGCGTGTTCCACTCGTTGTGCCTGGCAGCCGCCGATGCCGCCGGGCGGAAATTCAAAAGTCGTTGCTTGACCGTTCGCTGAGCGTCGCACCGGTTTCGGCGTCGACCGAAGCGAGGCTGACCTCATAGCCCCAGAGGCTTCGGACATGGCGCAGGGTCGCGTCGCGGCTGCCACTGTCGAGCAGTACGCCCTCCTTCACCTTGTGCTGCAGCCGCAAATGCCGGTTACCGAGCAGGTCGACATCCACCACCTGGATATCCGGCCGGCTCGCGCCGATGTCGTAGCTCTGGGCCAGCGCGGCACGTATCTTTTGGTAGCCGCGCTCATTGTGGATCGAGGCCACCTCGTAATGTGCGTCGTCGGCCTGATCGGCGAGGACAAACATCCGCCATTTCCGTATCAGGGCTGGGCTGAGGTGCTGGCGGATGAAGGATTCGTCGCGGTGGTTGGCCCAGGCGTCCAGGAGCACATCGCGCCAGTCACCGCGGCCCGCGATGTCGGGAAACCAGTCGCGGTCCTCCGCCGTCGGCGCGGTCGAAATGCGTTGTATGTCCTGCATCATGTCGAGGCCGAGCGCGTATGGGTTGATACCGGAGAACCGGGGGTCGTCGAAGGCCGGCTGGAAGATCACATTGGAATGGTTGCGCAGGACCTCGAGCATGGCGCCCTCGCTGATCTGGCCGCGGTCGAACAATGCGTTCATGAGGGTGTAGTGCACGAAGGTGGCGCAGCCTTCGTTCATCACCTGCGTTTGCCGCTGCGGATAGAAATACTGCGCGACGATACGCACGATGCGGATGATCTCGCGCTGCCAGGGCTCCAGGACAAGGCTGTTCTTCTCGAGGAAATAGAGCAGATTTTCCTCGGGCAGGTTGAGCGATTTCTTCCGCTCCGCCAAGCCTTCGTCCTTCTTCTCGGTCTTGCTGCTGTCCTGCGAGGGAGGCAGCGTGCGCCACAAGTCGTTGTAGGAGCGTTCTTCATATTCCAGGCGCTCGCGCAGCCCTTCACGCTGCCGCTCCGACGACAGCTTTGGCGGCCTGTGATATCGGAACACGCCTTGTTCCATCAGCGCGTGGGCGCAGTCGAGAATGCTTTCCACGGCCGACAGTCCGTGCCGCTCCTCGCATCGGGCAATGTAGCCCTTGGCGAACTCCAGATAGCTCAGAATCCCCCCGGCGTCGGTCCACTGCCGGAACAGATGATTGTTCTTGAAGAAATGATTGTGTCCGAGCGCGGCATGCGCCGTCACCAGGGCCTGCAAGGCCATGGTGTTTTCCTCCATCAGGTAGACGATGCAGGGATTGGAGTTGATGACCAGTTCGTAAGCCAGGCCCCGTCCACCCTTGCGGTAGAGAAAATCCTGGTACAGGAAATGCTTGCCGAACGACCAATGACGGTACATCAGCGGCATGCCGACCGATGAATAAGCGTCGAGCATCTGTTGCGAGGAAATGATTTCCATCTGCACCGGATAGGTGTCCAGCTTGAGTTCCTCGATGGCAATTGCCGCGATCGCCTCGTAGGCGTGCGACAATTTCTGGAAATCCCAGTCGGATCCGGAAAAGAGCAAACCCGGTTTGCTGGCTGTCCTGGCCATGGTTTCCCCTCAGGCGCTCTTCCGGAGCGCGGGCTGTTTGGCGAAGAGCTGACGAAAGACAGGATAGATATCGGCGGCCGTGGCTATGCGGCTCATCTGGAAGTTCGGCCAGTTCGATTCGATGGCGCTGTAGGCTCGCCAGAGCGACGTCCCGTTTTCAGTCGCGCCGAAGATGTGACTCTCGCGTTCGTCGATGATCTCGACATAGGCGAAATACTGGCACAGGCGCATGAGCTTGCCGTTCAGCAGGGCGATGCAGCGCTCGGAGTCGGTGGCGAAATTGTCGCCGTCCGAGGCCTGGGCGGCGTAGATGTTCCACTCGCTCGCGGGGTAACGCTGCTCGATGACGCGATGCATCTCCTCGAGCGCGGTGGAAACGACGGTGCCACCGCTTTGCGCGCAGTAGAAGAAGGTTTCCTCATCCACCTCCTGCGCCTCGTGCGTGTGGCGGATGAAGACGATTTCGGTGCGTTCATAACGTCGCTTCAGGAACAGGTGCAGCAGCACGAAGAAGCGCTTGGCCAGGTCCTTCTCGCGCTCGCCCATCGAGCCTGACACATCCATCAGGCAGAACATGACCGCTTTCGCATTCGGCACCGGGCGCTGGTCGAAGCGGTTGAACCGGATGTCGACCGGGTCGACGAAGGCAATCCGCCGGCGCCGGCGCTCCAGCCGCTCGATCTCTTCTTTGAGCGCCACGACGCGCTCGCGCGTTTGAGCATCAGGCGGCGCCGCCTCCAGCAAGGCGAGTTCCTGCATGATCGCGTCGACCGCCGCTTGCTTGGGGCGCCTGAGCGCAATGCGGCGGCCGTGGCTGTTGCGCATCGTGCGGCCGACATTGATATTGGTTGGCGAACCGGTGGCGGCGAAACCCGCCCGGCGCGGCTTGAAGGCAAGGATCTCCTTGAGGTTGAGCTTGACCAGGTCGGGCAGTTCGAGATCCTCGAAAAAGAGATCCAGCACCTCCTCGCGCGAAAGCACGAAACGGAAGTCGTCCTCGGACGCGGTTTTTCCCGGTGACGAACCGCCCATGCCTCCGCCCTGGCCGGGCTTGGGGATCAGGTCGCCTTGGGAGAATTGCCTGTTGCCCGGCAGGATGTGCCGGCGCCGGCCGGTGTCCCTGGCGTCGTTGAAGGTCGGCTCGCCAGTGCCTCTTTCGGGCATCGGCACGACGTGCTCCGCGTCCACGTCGGCGATCCGCCCAGCGCGGATCTGGTCGCGAATGCTGCGCTTGAGCTCCTCGCGGGCACGCCTGAGAAAGCGCTGGCGGTTGCCAAGGCTTTTGTCCTTCGGATTCAGGCGGCGGTCGATAAAGATCGGCATGCAACCATTCGGACTGCGCTCAGCCCGCCTTGTTCACCCGCATGTACCAATCGACCAGCCGGCGCACCTGCCGTTCCGTATAGCCGCGCTCCACCATCCGCTGGACGAATTCATTGTGCCGCTTTTCGGTGACGCTATCCTGCTTGGAGCCGAAGCTGATCACCGGCAGGAGGTCCTCGACCTGGCCGAACATGCGCTTTTCGATGACCTCGCGCAGCTTCTCGTAGCTCGTCCATGACGGATTGCGGCCATGGTTGCGTGCCCGGGCACGCAGCGTGAATTTCACCACCTCGTTGCGGAAGTCCTTCGGATTGGCGATGCCTGCCGGCTTTTCGACCTGCGACAGTTCGTTGTCCAACACCTCGCGGTTGAGGATCTGGCCGGTGTCGGGGTCCTTGTAGTCCTGGTCCTCGATCCAGGCATCGGCATAGGCGATGTAGCGGTCGAACAGGTTCTGGCCATATTCGCTATAGGATTCCAGATAGGCCTTCTGGATTTCATGGCCGATGAACTCGGCGTAACGGGCGGCCAGTTCCGACTTGATGAATTCGAGATAGGCGGCTTCCGTCTCCTTCGGAAACTGCTCCCGTTTGATCGCTTCTTCCAGGATGTACATAAGATGCACGGGGTCCGCCGCGACCTCGTTGGTATCGTAGTTGAACGTCTGCGACAGGATCTTGAAGGCGAAGCGCGTGCTGACGCCGGTCATGCCTTCGTCGACGCCGGCGGCGTCGCGATATTCCTGGACTGACTTCGCCCTCGGGTCGACCTCCTTGAGGTTCTCACCATCATAGGCGCGCATTTTGGTGTGCAGCGGCGAATTGTCGTGCTCGGCAAGGCGGGTCGAGACGCTGAACCGGCTGAGGATGTCCAACACCTCGGGCGCGCAAGGGCTGGAGGCCAATTCACTCTCGCGCAGCAGCTTCTCGTAGATCTGCCTCTCTTCGGTGATGCGCAGGCAATACGGCACCTTGACCACGAGGATGCGATCGAGAAACGCCTCATTGTTCTTGTTGTTCTTGAACTGTTGCCACTCGGATTCGTTGGAATGGGCAACGATGATGCCCTGGTAGGGAAAGGCACCAAAATTCTCGGTGCCGTTGTAACTGCCTTCCTGGGTCGCCGTCAGCAATGGATGCAGCACCTTGATGGGCGCCTTGAACATCTCGACGAATTCGAGCAGGCCTTGCGTCGTTCGGTTCAGCCCGCCGCTGTAGGAATAGGCGTCAGGGTCGGACTGGCTGAAATTTTCCAATTGCCTGATGTCGACCTTGCCAACCAGGGCCGAGACGTCCTGGTTGTTCTCGTCGCCAGGCTCGGTCTTGGCGATGCCGATCTGGCGCAGCCGCGACGGCATCAGTTTGACGACGCTGAATTTGGAAATGTCGCCGGACAGTTCGTCGAGGCGCTTGGCCGCCCATGGCGAGATAAGTCCGTTCAGGCGGCGCCTGGCTATCCCGTATTTGTCCTCCAGGAGATCGCTCATGCGATCGGGATGGAACAGGCCAAGCGGCGATTCGAAAACCGGACTGATCTGGTTGCCGACCTTGAGCGTGTAGATCGGGCGCTCCTCCATCAATTTCTTCAACCGTTCGGCCAAGGAGGATTTGCCGCCGCCGACCGGACCCAGGAGGTAGAGGATCTGCTTGCGCTCCTCGAGGCCCTGGGAGGCATAGCGGAAATACCCGGCGATGCGCTCGATCGTATCTTCCATCCCGTAAAAGTCGGAGAAGGAGGGATATATCTTGACGGTCCGGTTCGAGAAAATACGGCCTAGCCGCTCGTCCTTGCTGGTGTCGACCAGGTTTGGCTCGCCGATCGCCTCGACCATTCGTTCCGGCGCCGAGGCATACATCGATTTGTCCTCGCGGCAGGCGAGCAGATATTGCTGGAGACTTATCTCTTCCTGGGCGGCGTTCGCATAAATTTCCGAAAAGAGATGGAAGACGTCGGATTGGTTCTCACGCATGATCGTTGCCTTCGGAGCCATTCTGATGGGGCTCGCATATTCAACTGCGGGAAGGCATTGTTTGTTCCGTCGCTCCGGCCCGAATGGCCGTCCATCAACCGCGATTTCGGCGGAGATGACGGCAATGCGCCGAACGCCGCCGCGCCAGCGTTCCTGAAATCGACGGTCGCCTGATCCTGCCGACCGTCGCTCGCCCATTCCGTGGCTGGATCATGCCAAAAACGGCGGCGGGATATTGCCGTGCCGATATCCGCGGGTGCAATTGCTCTTCGTGAATGGGAGAAAATTCGCATGAATGGCGCCGATGTTCTGTGCGACGTGCTGTTGGCCAATGACGTGAACGTCTGCTTCGCCAATCCCGGCACATCCGAAATGCATTTTGTCGCGGCCCTCGACCGCAAGCCGTCGATGCGCTGCGTGCTCGGCCTGTTCGAGGGGGTGGTGACGGGTGCGGCCGACGGCTATGCGCGCATGACCGATCGTCCCGCCGCGACGCTGCTGCACACCGGCCCGGGCCTCGCCAATGGGCTGGCCAACATGCACAATGCAAGGCGCGCCTTCAGCCCGATGATCAACATCGTCGGGGACCATGCCTCCTACCATCTGCCGCTCGACGCGCCGCTCACCAGCGATATCGAGGGGCTGGCGGCGCCGATGTCGAAGTGGGTGCGCCGCATCGGAGGGCCCGCCGATGTCCAACCGGCCACGGAGGCGGCCTTTCGCGCCTCGCTGACACCGCCGGGTGTCACCACGCTGATCCTGCCGGCGGACGCGGCCTGGGGCGACGCCGACCCGGTTTCGCCCGGCAAGGTGGAACTCGCATCGCCGCCAGCCGTCGACATCGACGCCGTGCGAGCGGTGGCTACCGCGATCCGTGCCGCTCCCGGGCGCGCCGGCATGATCGTTCGGGGACGGGCGGCGCGGGCCGATGCCCTCGAGATCGCCGGCCAGATTTCAGCGGCCTGCGATGTCAGGCTGTTCAGCGAGGTTTTGATTGCGCGTATGCAGCGCGGGCGCGGGCGTGTCGCGCCGACGCGCATTCCCTATCCGGTCGACGCGGCGACGGCAGCGCTCAGGGATATCGATGTCCTTGTGCTGGTCGGCGGCAAGGAGCCGGTCGCCTTCTTCGCCTATCCGGGAAAACCGGGAAGGCTTGTCCGTGACGATTGCCAGGTGCTGACGCTCGCCGCCCATGGTCAGGATCTGCATGCGGCACTGGAGGCGCTTGGCGACGAACTGGGCGTCAGGCAATCGCAGCCGGCGTTGGTTGCAAGCGCCTTTCCCGAGGAAGCAACGCCAACCGGCAGCTTGACGGAAGATGCCATTGCACTCTCGGTGGCCAAAAAGCTGCCGGGCGACGCGATCGTCTGCGACGAGGCCGTCACCTCGGCGCGACGTTTCTTCGCGATGTCGGCCTTTGCCGCGCCGCACGACTACATGATGGGCACGGGCGGGTCGATCGGCGGCGGCATTCCGCTGGCGACAGGCGCGGCGATCGCCTGTCCCGGCCGCAAGGTGATCAATCTGGAGGCCGACGGCAGCGGCATGTACACGGTGCAGGGCCTGTGGACGCAGGCGCGGGAAAATCTCGACGTGGTGACGATCGTCTTTTCAAACCGCACTTATGCGATCCTGCATGGCGAGATGCGCAATGTCGGGGTGAACGCGATCGGCGAAAATGCCAGGCGCATGCTCGACCTCGACCATCCGGCGCTGGACTGGGTTTCGCTGGCCAAAGGCATGGGCGTGGAGGCGGCGCGTGCCGACACCTGCGAGCGGTTCGACGCGCTGCTCGATGCTGCCTTGTCGCGGCGCGGGCTATTCCTGATCGAAGCGATAATCTGAGCAGCGCGAGACGCGCTACGGGCCAGCTCGAAGACTTGGCTTACCAGCGGGTCTGTTCGCCGGGCGCCGCGGGCTCGATAGCCAGCGCGTGAACGCCCGCCTTCAACTCGTCGGCCAGCAGTTCGTTGACGGCGCGGTGGCGATCAACGCGGCTCATGCCAACGAAATTCGCCGAGACGATGCGGACACGGAAATGTGTCTCGCCGGTACCATCGAACTCAGCGTGGTGACCGGATTCCACATGATGATGGCCGGCGTGGAGATGGCTTTCGTTGAGGATGACCAGCCGCTCGGGCGAAAATGCCTTGTTGAGCTTGTCTTCCATGGTCGCCTGTATGGACATCGTCTTCTCCCTTCACCACATATGGTTGGCGCGCCGCCGTGAAAACCCGAAATAGGTTTCGCCGGTCCGTTGGCGCGCAACAAAATCGGTCATCCGCCTGCTTTAAGCCGCGATTCAGCGGTTAGGGCGATCATCGCGAAAATGTCAATTCTTGTTTCGCATCTGCGAACGCCCCATAAATGGGTGAGATGAAGCCGTATCCCAAATATTTCGAGAAGATTCGCGTCCGCCCCGACAAGGACGCGGAGGTGAAGGCGCACGCGCCGATCTGCCAGTGGGATGGCTGCAAGGAGGCGGGCACGCATCGCGCGCCGGTCGGCCGCATGAAGGAGGGCGAGTATTTCCGCTTCTGCTTCGACCATGTGCGTGAGTACAACAAGGGCTTCAACTACTTCTCCGGCGTGCCGGACACCGAGGTGGCGCGCTTCCAGAAGGAAGCGATGACCGGCCACCGGCCGACCTGGAAGATGGGCGTCAACGGCGCCTCGACCCGGTCCTCGCCCGACATGGCGCAGATGCGCTCCGGCCGCGCAGGCTATTACAACCGCATGCGCGACCCGTTCGACCTGTTCAAGGGACCGAAGGATCCGCGCGAGGCGCGCGAGCGCAAGGCCAAGCCGCTTGAGGCCAAGGCGCTGGAAACGCTTGGCCTTGACACAAAGGCGACTGGCAAGGACATCAAGGCGCGCTATAAGGAACTGGTGAAGCGTCACCATCCGGATGCGAATGGCGGCGACAGAGGTTCGGAAGACCGGTTCCGCGATGTGCTTCAGGCCTATCGCGTGCTCAAACAGGCGGGCCTGTGCTGAGCGACCCTATGGTTCGTGTCGTTTTCCAACTTTCATAAGGTTGGAAAAGGCTCTAAGACCGCCCCCGAACAAAATGGATTGCCGGCGAAACGCGACGTTTCGCCCGTGGAGACGTTGAGAGATATGAACAAGGTCGATCGCGACATCGCCAACCTGCCCGACGCGACGGTGTCGGTGAAGGAGAAATTCGGCTTCGAGTCCAAGATGGTGGTGCCAGCGTACTCGGTCACCAGCGAGCATGTGCCCGATGTCGATCCCGACTATCTGTTCGACAAGGCGACGACCTTGGCGATCCTCGCCGGCTTTGCCTACAACCGCCGCGTCATGGTGTCGGGCTATCACGGCACCGGCAAGTCGACCCATATCGAACAGGTCGCCGCCCGCCTCAACTGGCCTTGCGTGCGCGTCAATCTCGACAGCCATGTCAGCCGTATCGATCTTGTCGGCAAGGACGCGATCGTGGTCAAGGACGGCCTGCAGATCACCGAATTTCGCGACGGCATCCTGCCTTGGGCCTACCAGCACAATGTCGCGCTTTGCTTCGACGAGTATGACGCCGGCCGTCCGGACGTGATGTTCGTCATCCAGCGCGTGCTGGAATCGTCCGGCCGCCTGACGCTGCTCGACCAGAGCCGGGTCATCCGCCCGCATCCGGCGTTCCGGCTGTTTTCGACCGCAAATACGGTTGGTCTGGGCGACACCACCGGCCTTTATCACGGCACCCAGCAGATCAACCAGGCGCAGATGGACCGCTGGTCGATCGTTACCACGTTGAACTATCTGCCGCACGACAATGAAGTGAACATCGTGCTGGCCAAAGCCAAGCATTATCGCGACACCAAGGGCAAGGACATCGTCAACAAGATGGTGCGCGTCGCCGACATGACGCGCTCGGCCTTCATCAATGGCGACCTGTCGACGGTGATGAGCCCGCGTACCGTCATCACCTGGGCCGAGAATGCCGAGATATTCGGCGATGTCGGCATGGCGTTCCGGCTGACCTTCCTCAACAAGTGCGACGAGCTGGAGCGTTCGGTGGTTGCCGAGTTCTACCAGCGCGCCTTCGGCCAGGATCTGCCCGAGAGCGCGGCCAATGTGGTGCTGGGCTAAGCAGAGCCTCGATGGCGGGTCCGGGCGACAATACGCGCAACAAGTCCAAGACGGGGTCTGAAGCCGACAGCTTCAAGCGCGCCGTCACCGTCTGCATGCGCGCCATTGCCGGCGACAAGGAAATGGAAGTCGGCTTCGCCAAGGACAGGCCGGCGCTGGCGGGCAGCCGTGCGCGGCTGCCCGAATTGCCCAAGAAGGCATCGAAGTCCGACATCGCGATTACCCGCGGGCTCGGCGATTCCATGGCGTTGAAGCGCGCCTGCCATGATGTGCGCATCCACAGCAGACTGGCGCCGGAAGGCAAGGCCGCCCGTGCCATCTACGACGCGGTCGAACAGGCCCGCGTCGAGGCGATCGGCAGCCGCGCCATGCAGGGCGTCGCCGACAATATCGGGTCGATGCTGGAGGACAAATACACCAAGGCCAACCTCGTCGACGTCAAGGACAAGGCCGACGCGCCCATCGAGGAGGCGCTGGCGCTGATGGTGCGCGAAAAGCTGACCGGCCGGCCGGTGCCGAAGAGCGGCGAGCGGTTGGTTGAACTCTGGCGGCCCTGGGTCGAGGAGAAGGCCAAGGCCGACCTCGACGGCCTGTCGGAAAAGCTCGAGGACCAGCAGGCCTTCGCCCGCGTCGTGCGCGAGATGCTTGCCTCCATGGAAATGGCCGAGGAACTCGGGGACGACCAGGAGACCGAAGATTCCGAGGACAATGACGACAACCAGCCGCAAGGCGAGGAACAGAGCGAGGAGGGCGGCGAAGACGATTCCGGCTCCGAGCAGTCCCAGTCCGAGGACGCCGAGGCATCGGCCGACGACGAGCAGGCGGCCGAGACCGAAGCCTCCGACGCCACCGCCGACGATTTGTCCGATGATGACGATGCCGATGCCGAGACGCCCGGCGAGGCTAGGCGCAACGACAATCCCTTCACCAATCTGCCGAAGGAAATCGACTACAAGGTTTACACGTCAGCTTTCGACGAGACGGTCGGCGCGGAGGAGCTCTGCGAAGAGGAAGAACTCGACCGGCTGCGCGCCTTCCTCGACAAGCAACTTGCCAATCTGTCGGGCGTGGTCGGACGGCTCGCCAACCGGCTGCAGCGCCGGCTGATGGCGCAGCAGAACCGGTCCTGGGATTTCGACCTGGAAGAGGGCTATCTCGACCCGGCGCGGCTGGTGCGCGTCGTCATCGATCCGATGCAGCCGTTGTCGTTCAAGCAGGAGCGCGACACCAAGTTCCGCGACACGGTGGTGACGCTGGTGCTCGACAATTCCGGCTCGATGCGTGGCCGGCCGATCACGGTCGCCGCCACCTGCGCCGACATTCTGGCGCGCACGCTGGAGCGCTGCGGCGTCTCGGTCGAGATCCTCGGCTTCACCACGCGGGCCTGGAAGGGCGGACAGGCGCGCGAGAAGTGGCTGAAGGACGGCAAGCCGCCGAACCCCGGCCGCCTCAACGACCTGCGTCATATCATCTACAAATCCGCCGATCATCCATGGCGGCGGGCACGCCGCAACCTTGGCCTGATGATGCGCGAAGGCCTGCTCAAGGAAAATATCGACGGCGAGGCGCTGCTGTGGGCGCACAACCGGCTGATTGCCCGGCCCGAACAGCGCAAGATCCTGATGATGATCTCGGACGGCGCGCCGGTCGACGATTCCACGCTGTCGGTCAATCCGGGCAATTATCTCGAGCGGCATCTGCGCGCCGTCATCGAATTGATCGAGACGCGCTCACCGGTCGAGCTGCTGGCCATCGGCATAGGCCATGACGTCACGCGCTACTACAGGCGCGCCGTCACCATCGTCGATGCCGAGGAACTGGCCGGCGCCATGACCGAGCAGCTGGCTTCGCTGTTTGCCGAGGAAAGCGCGAAGGATACGCGTCGCGGCGGCATGCGGCGCGCCGGATGATCTTTTCGCGAGGCGGGTTTAGGCAAACGCTTTTCGCCGCCATCGTCCTGCTCGCCGGTGTGGCTCCGGCAGGTTCGGCCGGCTCGGCTCCAGTTGAACCTGTCGCCGTCTCGGCACGCCCGATCACCGAATTCCACATTGGCCGCGCCGACAAGCAATTCGGTCCGCTCGAATTCATCGGTGGGCTGGAAATGACCTCGCCATCGCGCGATTTCGGCGCGTTGTCGGCCTTTCGGTTTCTGAAAGCCGGCAGCGATTTCATCGGTGTTGCCGACACCGGTTACTGGTTCTTCGGCTCGGTGGCCCGCGACGCCGACAGGCGCCCCCTCGGCATCCAGAATTTTCGCATGCAGCAGATGGCCAACCAGAGCGGGCAGCCGATCGACGAAAAATGGGAAGTCGACGCCGAAGGCCTCGCGGTCAAGGACGGTATTGCCACTGTCGGTTTCGAGCGCAACCACCGCGTCTCCCAGTTCAAGATCGACCCGGACAACATGAAGGCGCCATTCAGGCAGCTGGATTTCCTGGTGCCGGCGTGGGAGTTGCGGCAGAACCGCGGCTTCGAGACAGTCACCCATTCAAATGCCAATGGCCAGCATGAAGGCGGCCTGGTCGTGGTCTCGGAGAAGAGCCTCGACAAATCAGGCAACATCTACGCCGCCATTATCGAAGGCCCGCATAGGGGCGTCTTCACTGTCAAGCGCAACGACGATTTCGACATCACCGACGGCGCCTTCCTGCCGGATGGCGACCTCTTGCTGCTGGAGCGCAGTTTCACGATGGCGGGGGGCCTCAAGATGCGGCTGCGGCGCATTTATGGAGAGAGCGTCGAGAAGGGCGCGGTCGCCGACGGGCCGGTGCTGCTGCAAGCCGACATGGGCTACCAGATCGACAATATGGAAGGGCTCGATGTCTGGAGCCGGGATGACGGCGCGTTGATGGTGTCGCTGATCTCCGACGACAACCACTCGATCCTGCAGCGCAATCTCTATCTGGAATTCATTCTGCACCAGGATTGAGGGGCAGCCCCTTCGCGACGCTCATTGGCGATGTTTTTATGCGTCGGCCATTTCCGAGAATCCTGCCCTGACAAGCCAAGGGTTGCGCGGGGCTCCAGAAGTCCAGATAGATCCAAACACTGCTGCTGACGGCTCTGGTCAGGACCGCGAGCTGTTGGTGGCGATCCAGATGACATGGCGCGCACCGCGTTTGCCGTTGGCGCGCGTGTTGACTTCCTCGACAGCGAAATCTGCCTGTTTCAACCGCCGCGTGAAGCCGGCATCCGGCCCTTGCGACCATACGGCCAGGACTCCACCCGGTCTTAGGGCGGTGCGTGCGGCGGCGAGGCCAGCCACGCTGTAGAGCGCGTCATTGCCCTTGTGGACGATGCCTTCGGGGCCATTGTCGACGTCGAGCAGGATCGCGTCCCAGGCAATGGGTGCGGACCGTACGAGCTGACCGACATCGGTTTCGTGGATGGTGACGCGGGGATCATCGAGCGAGCCGGCAAAAATCTCGGCCATCGGGCCGCGCGCCCAGGCGACGACAGCCGGCACCAGCTCCGCGACGACGATCTCGGCATTGTCGCCCAATTCGGCGAGGGCAGCGCGCAGCGTAAAACCCATGCCGAGCCCGCCGATCAGGATTCTCGGCCGACGATGACCCGCAATCCGCTGGCAGGACAGTGTTGCCAGCGCTTCCTCGGAGCCGCTCAGCCGGCTGTTCATCAGCTCGTTGGTACCAAGCATGATCGAGAATTCAGAACCGCGCTGTTTCAGCCGCAGTTCCTGCCGGCCATCAGGCGTTTTCGCGGAGTCCAGCTGGATCCAGGGAATCACGGCTAGGCCGCGGCAACGGCCGGCTGGCTCCAGCGGGCGGCGAGCAGCCGGTAAGGGATCAGAGCCACGACAGCGATGATCAGTTTCACGCTGAGGTCGCCGAGCGCCCAGGACACCCAGCGCATGGCGTCGACATGAAACACGCCCATCAATGGGGCGCTCTCCAGCGCAAAACCGTCGCTTGGGCCGACGAAGGCAAAGGCGGCTGAAAAGGCGACGCCGAAGAACACGAGGGTGTCGAACACCGATCCGACCAGCGTGCCGACGATCGGCGCCCGCCACCAGCTCTGCCGGCGCAAACGGTTGAACGCGGTCACATCGAGCAATTGCGCGGACAGGAACGCCGCTCCGGAAGCCGCCGCGATGCGCACCAGCCGGTCGGCTGATGTCTCGAATTCGATCAGGCCATGGCGGAACAGGAAGGGCGGGACGAGGATCGAGCAGACCACCGCCGTCATGAAGCCGACAAAGACGATCCGGCGCGCCACGGCAGGCCCGTAACGGCGGTTGGCGAGGTCCGTGACCAGGAAAGAGAAGGGATAGGTGAAAGCGCCCCAAGTCAAAACATCGGCGAGCGACAGGCCACCGATGTGGCCTTGCATGGGAAACTGCACGAGGACGTTCGATGCCACGACGACAAGCGCCATGGCAGCCACGAAAGGCAGGTACCGCGAAAAAGAAGACATTTTTTTATCCTGGGTAATGGAACCAGCGGAGCATCATGCCGAGGCAGCGCTCGCTTCGGTACTTGAGCATCGGAGTGTCGAACCTTGCGGATCTATCCGATGCTCAGCGGCCAGCAAGGAGGTTGGCCAGGCGGTCGTCCCCCGCCTTTATCTGGATGTTACGCAGCAACCTGCTCGGCAAGCTTCTTGGCGATCTGCTTCTTCAAGAGACGCGCGCGCTGCGACAGTTCCTTGACGTCGGCCTTGGCCAGGAAGGCGTCGAGGCCGCCGCGATGTTCGACCGAACGCAGCGCGTTGGCCGAGATGCGCAGGCGTACATTCTGGTTCAGCGCTTCCGAAATGAGCGTCACATTGACGAGGTTCGGCAGGAAGCGACGCTTGGTCTTGTTGTTGGCGTGGCTCACATTGTTGCCGGTCTGGACTGCCTTGGCAGTGAGTTCGCAGGTGCGGGACATGGTTCTAACCTTCAGTTCTCTCGGGGCCTGCCAAACCTTTGTACCCGCGCCGGGTGGCGCGCGGTTCTGGTCAGGCGGCCTTATGGAAAAGTTGGCGTTCCATAGTTGCATTTCACCGGGTCGTCAAGCTCCGGCTTCCGCAGGGAAGCGCCCGGCTTTTCATATTAAGGCCGGATTTCACCGTATAAGCGGTCTCATAGGGACACGCCAGACCGGAGTCGCCCGCCTCCGGCCGAAACCAAGGATCCGATCCCGCCATGCCTCGTTCGTCTCACGCGCTTGTTGCCGCGCTTGTCATTGCCTTGCCGACCGCTGCGTCCGCTGCCTCGCCGCAGTCGTTCAAGGGCGAATACACGGTGTCGTTCCTTGGTCTCTCGATCGCCAGATCGACCTTTTCCAGCCATTATGAGAACGGTGCCTACGCGATCGAAGGCAGTGTCTCGGCGGCGGGTCTGGCCAAGCTGTTCGACGACACGCGGGGCACGATCTCGTCAAAAGGCACGATTTCGGGCCAGAAAATGGTGCCGCAGGCGTTTCGGGCCGACTACACTTCCGGCAAGAAGGCGTCTTCGATCGACATTCGCTTTAGCAATGGCAACGTGACCTCGACGCGGGTGATCCCCGCTCCGGGCAAGCGCGATCCCAAGGCCTGGGTGCCGCTCGGCGCCGGCGACCTGGCATCGGTGCTCGATCCGATGGCGGCGACCGTCATCCATGCCGACAGCCTCGACCAGGTCTGTGGCCGCAAGGTCAAGTTCTACGATGGTGAGATGCGCGCCGACCTGACGCTGACCTACGCCTCGAAAGGAACGATCTCGGTGCCGGGCTACAAGGGCGACACCGTCACCTGCCAGATGGGTTTCGAGCCGGTGGCGGGTTATCGCAAGGGCCGCAAGGCGCTCAATTATCTCAAGAACAAAAGCCGCATGATGGTGACGTTTGCACCGCTCGGCCAAACCGGCGTATATGCGCCGATCCACGCCACGGTCGGAACGCAGATCGGCACCTTGACCATCAGCGCCAGACGGTTCGAAGCGGTACAATAAGGCACGCCACCGGGGACAGAACGGGCGCGCCACTGGAGACAAAATGGGGCGCGCAACACTGATCGGCTTTTCGGCGGTCGCCATGTGGGCATTGCTGGCGTTGCTGACGGATGCGTCCGGCAAGGTGCCGCCATTCCTGTTGTCGGCCATCACCTTCTCGATCGGCACAGGCGTAGGGTTTGTCGCGCGACTGTTCATGCCGGCCACCGACAGGAGCCAAAAGATCCCTCCTCAGGTCTGGGTGATCGGCATTGCCGGCCTCTTCGGCTACCACTTCTTCTACTTCACCGCGCTGCGCAACGCGCCGGCGGTCGAGGCGAGCCTGATTGCCTATCTCTGGCCGTTGCTGATCGTGCTGGGCTCGGCGCTGATGCCGGGCGAGAAGCTGGCCTGGAACCATGTCGTCGGCGCGCTGCTCGGCCTTGCCGGCACCGTGCTGATCGTCACCAAGGGCGGCGGCCTGGCTTTCGATGCGCGCTACGCCTTCGGTTACGCCATGGCCGCCGTCTGCGCCCTGCTATGGTCGTCCTATTCCTTGCTGTCTCGACGTTTCCCGTCGGTGCCGACCAGCATCGTCACCTGGTTCTGCGCGGCAACCGCCGTGCTGTCGCTCGTCTGCCACCTGGCGCTGGAACAAACGGTTCTGCCTGACGGCGCCGGCCAGTGGCTGGCCGTGCTCGGGCTCGGCCTGATGCCGGTGGGCGCGGCCTTCTATGCCTGGGACATCGGTGTCAAGCGCGGCAACATCCAGGTGCTGGGTGCCGCGAGCTACGCGGCGCCGCTGCTGTCGACGCTGGTGCTGATCGCGGCCGGCGTCGCCGAACCGTCGCTGCGCATTCTGGCCGCCTGTGTGCTCATCACCGGCGGCGCGGCGCTAGCGGCAAAATCGCTGTTCCTGCGCAAGCCGGCCACGGAGAGCGGAGTCAGGGCATCCGAAGACGGAGCCAGGGCATCCGAAGGCGAAGCCAGGGCATGACGATGCCGTTTGCTGGGGGCATCGACGCCAACGCCAATGCGACGCTGATCTTTTCGCTGGTGGCGGCGGTGATCTATGCCTTCACGCTTGGCATGCCGCCGACGCTGGCCCGCTCGGCGGCAAAGACAATTGCCGTTGCGATGCTCGCCGTACTCGCCGCAATACAAAGCGGGCCGCTGCTGCTGGTCGCCGCCCTTGCGCTGAGCGCCATTGGCGATGCCTTCTTGTCGCGCGACGGCGAAAAAGCCTTTCTGGGTGGACTGGCCAGTTTTCTCGTCGCCCACATCGTCTATGTCGCGTTGTTGCTGCGCAGCGGTGCCGGATTGGAGTTGCTTGGCGCCGAGCCCTGGCGCAGCGCGATCGCGCTGGCCATGGCGGTGTTCGCGATCGTCATGCTGGCGGCGCTTTGGCCCCGCGTTGGTCCCGGCTTGCATATACCGATTGCCGTCTATGTCGTGGCGATCCTGGCGATGGGCATGTCGGCGCTAACGACAAGCAACGTCTGGGTGATCGGTGGCGCCGTGCTGTTCATGGCATCGGACGGGCTGCTCGCCATGGAGAAATTCTTAGTGTCGGCCGTCTCGCCGCATCGCGCCTGGATGCGTTTCACCGTGTGGGTTCTGTACTATGCCGCCCAACTGGCGATCACGCTGGGATTCCTGCTGGGCTAAATCGGCTTCGGCTGCCAGCCCGGCTCGGCCAGTTCGAAGGCGGCGAAATCAAAACCCGGCGCCACCGTGCAGCCGACCAGCGTCCATTCGCCCAGTGTGCGCGCCGATTGCCACCAGCCCGCCGGCACGGCGATCTGCGGCCGTTCACCCGCCGCGAGCTCGATGCCGAGCACCTGCTCGATAATGGCGCCGCTTTCTTCCCACATCGACAGCGCCAGAGGCGCGCCGGCATAAAAGTGCCAAAGCTCGGCGGCGTCCCTGACCCGATGCCAGGCCGAAACCTGATGCTGTTCCAGCAGGAAATAGATGGCGGTCGAATGGCCGCGCGCACCGCCGGCTTCGTCGCGAAAGGTTTCCGCGTACCAGCCGCCTTCCGGATGCGGGTTCAGGGCGAGTGTTGCTATGATTTCCGCGGAACTGGTCATCGGCAGAAAGCTGGCATCAGAAATTGTCCTTGCGCTTGCGGATCTCGGCGAAGACCTCGGCATCCCCAGCCTTTTCCATGCCAAGATGCTTGCGGATTGCCGGATCGTGCCAGCGCAGGAAGGGATTGGTCGACAGTTCCTCGCCGATCGTCGTCGGCAGCGTCGGCTTGTTGTCGACCCGCAGCGCCTCGATCCGCGCAGCGCGCTCCTTCAACGCCGAATTGGTGGGGTCGACGCTCAGTGCAAAACGGGCATTGGCGAGCGTGTATTCGTGGCCGCAATAGATTGTCGTCTCGGCGGGAAGAGCCGCGAGCTTCTTCAGCGATTCGTACATCACCGGCGGCTTGCATTCGAACAGCCGCCCACAACCCAGCGCAAACAGCGTATCCGCGGTGAACGCCACTTTCGATAACGGCAGATGGTAGGAGACATGGCCAGCGGTATGCCCGGGCGTGGCGATCACTTCGATGCGCTCATGGCCGAGATGCAGGACGGAGCCTTCTTCGACGGTTTCATCGATGCCGGGGATCTTGGCCTTTTCCGCCTCCGGGCCGACGATGCGCAGCTTGAAGCGCTCCTTGAGCGCCAGATTGGCCTCGACGTGATCCATATGATGATGCGTCGTCAGGATCATCGTCGGCGTCCAGCCGGTGCGCTTGATCGCGGCCAGGATCGGCGCTTCCTCGGGCGCGTCGATAATCGCGGTCTGGCCGCTTTCGGGGTCATGCACCAGCACGCCGAAATTGTCGGTGCGGCACATGAACTGTTCGATTTCGACCGGCATCGCATTTCTCCATTTGCCGCCGCAGACATAGGGCGCCGCTGCGTGAATGTCATCCCGGATGAGAAAGCGAATGTCATCCCGGATGACAAGCAAAGCGAATGTTATCGTGGGATGTCAAATTGACATCCGCCGTGCCGGCCGCTTTGGCCTTTTGTTGAATCCGGCTGACATCACGGCTACATCCCTGACATGCATTCCGACATCGTCGACCTTCGTTCCTTCTATTCGACAACGCTCGGCCGGTTCGCCGAGCGCTCGATCACCATGGCGCTGTCGTCGATATGGGCCGCGGTGCCCAATGAGCGGCTGGTCGGCCTGGGCTATACCTTGCCCTGGCTGGAACGCTTCGGCACCGACGCCGAGCGGGTCTTCGCCTTCATGCCGGCGACCCAGGGCGCCGTGGTCTGGCCGGCGGCCGGGCCAACGGCGACGGCCCTGGTGTTCGACGAGGAACTGCCACTGGTCGATTCCTGCATCGACCGCATGCTGCTCGTCCATTCGCTCGAACACGTCGAAAACCCGCGTGAAACGCTGAACGAGATCTGGCGGGTGCTGTCGCCGGCCGGGCGCGTCGTCATCGTCGTGCCAAACCGGCGCGGTGTCTGGGCGCGCTTCGAACATACGCCGTTCGGCAATGGGCGGCCCTTCTCACGCGGGCAGCTCACCGAATTGCTGCGTGAGGCGAATTTCACGCCCGCCGCCTGGTCGGATGCGCTGTTCTTCCCGCCATCGCGGCGGCGTTTCATGATGCGCTTCCACAATGTGCTGGAGCGCGCCGGCCGGAGGCTGTGGCCGATCTTTTCCGGCGTCATTGTCGTCGAAGCGCAGAAACGGCTCTATCAAGGCGTGCCGGTGGCCCAGCGTGCGTCCCGCCGCGTCTTCGTGCCGGTGCTGTCGCCGCATGGCGCGACACGGCTCGGCCGGCGGGCCGAGGCAAGGGGTGTGGCATCGCCCCGGCAAGTGACACCTTCGTGATCGCGATGGAAACTTGCATCGCGCCGCGTCTTTCCGACCTATCTGTCGTGCTGGGCTTGCGGAGTGGTTGAGGGGCTGCCGCCGTCGGCTCCCTTCATCCGGTTTCAGCTTCGCTACTGAACGCAAGGACCTCGGCCATGGCTGATCAATTGGACAATCAGGCCACCATTCAGCCGGTCGCCGTCGCCAGCAGCCTGCGCGATCAGGTGGCGACGATCAAGCGGGCGCTGATCGGATCGCCGGTTCGCAAGTGGTTGCTGTGGACGTCGCTCGGCATCATGGGCGTCATTATCGCGACGTCGATCGGCCAGGTCTTGCTCAACCGCTGGAACCAGCCCTTCTACAATGCCCTCGCGCGCCGCGACATGGCGGCCTTCCTGCATCAGCTGATGGTCTTTGCCATGATCGCCGGCGGACTGCTGGTGCTCAATATCGGCCAGACCTGGCTCAACCAGATGATCCGGCTGAAGTTGCGCGAGGCGCTGACGCTGGACCTGATCGACCAATGGATGCGGCCGGCGCGCGCCTTCCGGCTGGCCAATGCCGGCGCCATCGGCGTCAATCCCGACCAGCGCATGCAACAGGATGCCGCGCATCTCTCGGACCTGTCGACCGATCTTGGTGTCGGCCTGCTGCAGTCGTTCATCCTGCTCGTGTCCTTTGTCGGTGTGCTGTGGGAACTGTCTTCGGGCTTCGTCTTCCACGTCAACGGCTGGTCGCTGGCGATACCGGGCTACATGGTTTGGGCCGCATTCCTCTATGCCGGTACCGCCTCGTGGCTGAGCTGGCTGGTCGGGCGGCCGCTCATCAGCCTCAACAGCGACCGCTATACGCGCGAAGCGGAGCTGCGCTCCTCGATGGTGCGCGTCAACGAGAATGTCGATGCCATCGCGCTGTACCGTGGGGAGGATGACGCCAAGCGACGGCTGCAACTCGACCTCGGCACGGTGCTGGGCGCCATGCGGCGCATCTACACCGCCCAGATCAATCTGTCCTGGGTAACCGATACTTATGGCTGGATCACGGTCGTGGCGCCGATCCTGGTCGCCTCGCCGGTCTATTTCTCGGGGGATATCAGCTTTGGCGGGCTGATGATGGCGGTCGGGGCCTTCAACCAGGTCCACTCCTCCCTGCGTTGGTTCATCAACAACATCGGCAGCATTGCCGACTGGCGCGCCACGCTGATGCGTGTCGCCGACTTCCGCATCGCGCTCGATGAAACCGATGTGCTGCACGACAAGGAGAAGCGCATCGAATTCGCCGACAACGCCAATGGCAACCTGACGTTCGAGAAGCTTCAGGTGGCATCGCCGGACGGATGCACCAAGCTCGCCGACCAGCATGTCGAAATCCATGCCGGCGAGCGCGTCATGATCACCGGTGAACCGGGCGCCGGCAAGACGCTGTTCTTCCGCGCCATTGCCGGGCTGTGGCCGTGGGGCAGCGGGCGGATCGGCCTGCCGGCGGGGGAAACCATCATCTTCGTGCCGCGTGTGCCCTATTTGCCAGCCGGCACGCTGCGCGAGGTCCTCAATCACCCGAACGGGCATGCGCCGGCGAACGACGCCGACATTTCAGCGGTGCTTGCCGAGGTCGGTCTTGGACGGCTGTCGTCGTCGCTCGACCGCGTCGGACGCTGGGACCATGAGTTGGGCGATGACGAACAGCGATTGCTTGGCGTGGCCAGGCTCGCCTTGCGACAGCCAAAATGGGTGATCATCGACGAAGCCATGGATGCGTTCGACGGACCCTCGCTGCGGCGCGTGCTGTCGCTGCTGGAGAAGCGCCTGCCCGGCGCCGCGATCATCAACATCGGGCGCGGCCAGCACAACAATCAGTTCTTCCCGCGTTCCCTGACGATCGTTAAGGATTCCGACGCGCCCGCGCTGAAACCTGCCCACGTCAGGGCGGGTGCCATCGAGCCGCCGCCAGCCGCGGCAAGCCTCCACCACAGGAAGTAGCAGTTTTTCCCCCGTTGCGGCCCGTTGCCTGGCCGCCAAGGCCCTGGCGGTCGGCATCTCGCTGCCGGACGAGAAGGAATGCGCCCTGCAACGCTCCGTGCTCGATCGCTGAGCTGTCGCCGGTCAGGCCGGTGGAATTCCAAACTTGCCACGAACTTCGTCGTAGAGGTCGCGCCGCCAGCGGCGGCCGTGGAGATAACCGTTGATCAGTTCCGGCAATGAATAACCAAGCGCATCAGACGAGCGGTTGGCCATGTATCCTGCAAATGCCTGTGGTATTCGCCCCCGGAGAATATCGGCGATGATCTGCCGCGTGATCATAAAGGGAGGGACATGGGGGTAGGAGCGAGCGATGTGCGGATGCTTACTCATCAGGATCGCGTAGGCTTCGACATAGCCGTCCCTGCGGCCTGAAATCGAATTCTGCGAATTGTGCTTCGTCCAGTCGATATCTTCCGATAATTGCGCGCCGAAGCGCTGTGCGAAGCGCAGCAGAAGCTCGCGGTCCTGCATCCGGGGAATGTCGCTGTCATAGCCGCCGATGGCCAGCAAAGCCTCGCGTCTGGCTGTTATAGCCGATCCGGCTATGAAGGCCGTCTGCGCGACCACCGCCCGCTCCAGCATTGGCGGGTTCAGGAAAGCGCCGCGGTTAACGCAGGCGGTGCCGCGGCCACCCTTCACCGAGACATATGAGGAGAGCAGGACTTCGAGCGCTGGATTGTCGTCGAACCATGCCAGCGTCCGTTCGAGCCGGTGCGGCAGGAAGAGATCGTCCGAATCAAGAAAAGTCACCACGGGCGCCCGGGCTAGCTCGATGCCGGCATTCCTGGCGGCATTGGCGCCGCGCCACTTCGCGCCGACATAGATCAGCCGGGGGTCATGGATGCGGGCGAGCGCCGCCTCGGTCCCGTCCGTCGAACCATCGTCGACGACGATATGTTCAAATCGCGGCATGCTCTGGGAAAGCACGCTTTCGACGGCGCGGAGCACCGTTTCGCGCCGGTTGTGAGTCGGCGTGATCACCGTGACGAGGGGCGCCTGTTCGGTCTTCCCGATCATATCACGTCGGTCGCCTCCAGCGCGTAAACACCCTTCGCGCCAGGTCCTTTGATCATCGGGATGGCTAAATGGATCGGACTTCCCCCTGGATGGGCCTCATCGGATTCGGTGCGACGCTACAAAAAACAACCTGCCATGTCACCCCGTCGTGCCGTCGTTCGACCGACCAGGCATGATGAATTCCAGCTCATGGCGCTTCAACTGCAACACTTTCGCACCTGCTGAAAGGCGCGCGGCCACCCTCAAGGATTGGCAGTCGCGCCTGCGGGCGTCGCGCATTTCATTATCGCTTCAGCAGGAACACTGCTTGTTGGCCAAAGAAATTCCAGAACCACCATGGCATCGACAGGCCGATCTTCTGGCCGTTGGCGTCGAGCGCGGTCGCCTTCTCCACTGTCGCGCCAAGCTCTTCGCACAAATTGACGAAGTCTCGGATCGTGCAGAAGTGGATGTTGGGCGTGTCGTACCAGGAATAGGGCAGGTCGCTGGTCACAGGCATGCGGCCCTTGACGAACAGCGACAGGCGCACCCGCCAGTGACCGAAATTGGGGAAAGACACGATTGCCCGGTTGCCGATCCTGAGCAGCTCGTCGAGCACCAGCTTCGGGTTGCGGGTGGCCTGCAGGGTCTGCGACAGGACAACGAAGTCAAAGCCCTTGTCGGGATAGAATTCGAGATCGGTGTCGGCGTCGCCCTGGATGACACTGAGACCGCGCGCCACGCATTCGTTGACGCCACGCTGCGACAGCTCGAGTCCGCGACCGTCGACCTGCTTGGTGTCCTGCAGCAATTCGAGCAATGAGCCGTCGCCCGAGCCGACGTCGAGCACACGCGATTGCGGCGGGATGAGGTTGGCGACGACCTCGAGGTCGACGCGTTGGCTGCCGTTGACGCTCATGGCTTCGCCTCGTGGACGGCGCATGGCCTTGGTCCGAAACGTCTGCAACTTTTCGGGGTCATGGCTTCGCCGTCCTGTTTGGCGCATGACCTTGATCCGAAACGTCTGCAACTTTTCGGGGTCATGCGCTGAGCCCCCTGGCGCGCGCGGCCGAGCCGATGAAGCCGTTGATGGCGGCAAACAGTTCCGGCTCGTCGAGCAGGAAGGCGTCGTGGCCGCGATCGGTCTCGATCTCGACGAAGGATACCGAGGCGCCAGCGGCGTTGAGTGCGTGGACGATGGAGCGGCTCTCTTCGGTCGGGAACAGCCAGTCCGATGTGAAGGACACCAGGCAAAAGCGGGTTTTCGTGCCGGCGAAGGCGTCGGCCAGCCGGCCGCCATGGTCGGCGGCGAGGTCGAAATAATCCATCGACCGCGTCATGTAGAGATAGGAGTTGGCATCGAAGCGGTCGACGAAGGTCATGCCCTGGTGGCGCAGATAGCTCTCGATCTGGAAGTCGGCATCGAAGCCGAAGGTCAGCGCTTCGCGGTCCTGCAAATTGCGGCCGAATTTGCGGTGCAGGGCGGCTTCCGACAGATAGGTGATGTGGGCGGCCATGCGCGCCACCGCCAGCCCTTTCTCCGGGCGCTTGCCGTGTTCGAAATATTTGCCGCCATGCCAGTCCGGATCGGCCATCACAGCCTGCCGCCCGACTTCGTGGAAGGCGATGTTCTGTGACGAATGGCGCGCCCCGGTGGCGATCGGCAGCGCCGAGAACACGCGCTCGGGATAGCTCGACGCCCATTCCAGAACCTGCATGCCGCCCATCGAGCCGCCGAGCACGCAGAACAGTTTCTCGATGCCGAAATGGTCGATCAGCATCTGCTGCGCGCGCACCATGTCGCGGATGGTGATGACCGGCAGGTCGAGGCCATAGGGTTTACCGGTGGCCGGGTTGGTCGAGGCCGGGCCGGTGGAACCCAGGCAGCCGCCGATGACATTGGAGCAGATGACGAAGAAACGGCTGGTATCGATGATCCTGCCCGGTCCGATCAGCACTTCCCACCAACCGGGCTTGCCGGTTACCGGATTGGTGCTGGCGACATGCTGGTCGCCCGTCAGCGCGTGGCAGACGAGGATGGCATTGGAGCGGGCATCGTTCAGCGTGCCATAGGTCTGGTAGGCGATCTGGAACGGCGACAGCAGCGTGCCGGCGTCGAGCTTGAGCGGCTTGTCGGGTCCGAAACGTAACACCGGGCTCGACGGTTGGTCGGCCTCGTTGTTGGTCTTTCCTGCACGCAGAGCGGCCATCACGTCTCTCTTGCTGCACCGTGCGCTCGTGGAAATCGCTGCCGATCTCCGCCGCCGATGCGTCCGTCCGGCCGGTCGCGGACAACAAAAAACCGGCATTGCCTTCGCAAAGCCGGTTACGTCACGCAAACGGCCCTTTAGCGAATTGTTTAACGTGGCTGCAAGCCGACCGGCCAAATCACCACGGAACTGTCAATCGTCTTTCTAGAACCCGCCTGCCTCGCCGTCAATGGCGGCGGCTGGCACCACTGCCACCTCTCGACATTGCGTGCCATGGCTTGTATTTCCGCAGCGGCCTCCGGATGGAGGCGTTTTCGACGGATTTTGCAAGATATGAACCAGACACCGGATCAGGCACGTCCAACTCCGCGCGCGGGCATCATGGACATAGAGGCCTATGTGCCCGGCAAAAGCTCGGCGGCCGCCGGTGTGGCCAAGGTCTACAAGCTGTCGTCGAACGAGAATCCGCTTGGGCCTTCGCCGAAGGCGATCGAGGCCGCGCGCGAGGTCGCCGGCAAACTCGACATCTATCCCGACGGCAGCGCCAAGCGGTTGCGCGAGGCTATCGCCGAGGTGCATGGCCTCAACGCGCAAAACATCATCTGCTCCAACGGGTCGGACGAGATCCTCGGCCTGTTGGCGCAGACCTATCTCGCGCCCGGCGACGAGGCTATGTTCACCGAACACGCCTTCATGGTCTACAAGATCTACATCCAGTCGGCAGGTGCCACCCCGGTCGTGGTCAAGGAGACCGACGAGCGCGCCGACATCGACGCGATGCTGGCGGCCGTCACGCCGCGCACGAAAATCGTGTTCCTGGCCAATCCCAACAACCCGACCGGCACCTATGTGCCGTTCCAGGAGGTGCGCCGCCTTCATGCCGGACTGCCGGGAAACGTGCTCCTGGTGCTCGACGCGGCCTACGCCGAATATGTCCGCCGCAACGACTACGAAGCCGGCATCGAGCTGGCCGGCAGCGCCGAGAACGTGGTGATGACCCGCACCTTCTCCAAGATCGGGCTCGGCGGCGCGCGCATCGGCTGGATGTATGGTCCCCTGCATATCGTCGACGCCATCAATCGTGTGCGCGGCCCCTTCAACGTCAATGCGACAGCGATCGAGGCCGGCATCGCCGCGATCCGCGACCGTGCCCATGTCGAGCGTAGCGTGGCGCATAACGAGACCTGGCTTACCTGGCTGAGCGGCGAAATGACCAGACTTGGGCTGCGCGTGACGCCGAGCGTCGGCAATTTCCTGCTCATTCATTTTCCCGACGATCAGAAGCATTCCGCGGCGGCGGCTGACGATTATCTGAGCGCGCGCGGCTATATTCTGCGGCGCGTTTCAGGTTACGGCTTTCCCAACGCGCTTCGCATGACCGTCGGCACTGAAGAGGCCAATCGCGGCGTTGTCGCCGCGCTCACGACATTCCTGAAAAGCTAGAACGTCTAAAGAGCTGGAACACCATGGCATCACCGATGTTCGAAAAGATCGCGCTGGTCGGCATCGGCCTGATCGGCTCGTCGCTGGCCCGTGTCATCCGACGCGAGGGTTTGGCTCGCCATGTCGCCATCTCGACGCGCAGTGCGGCAACGCTCAAGCGAGCCGAGGAACTGGGCCTTGGCGATTCCTACACCACCGATGCCGGGGACGCGGTGCGCGATGCCGATCTGGTCATTGTCTCCGTGCCGGTCGGCTCATCCGGCGCTGTAGCGGAGGAAATCGCGCCGGCGCTGAAAAAGGGGGCGATCCTCACCGATGTCGGCTCGACAAAGGCCTCGGTCATCGCGCAGATGCAGCCGCATGTGCCTGAAGGCGTCCATTTCATTCCTGGCCATCCGCTGGCGGGCACCGAAAAATCCGGCCCGGATGCCGGGTTTGCCGACCTGTTCGACAACCGCTGGTGCATCTTCACGCCGGTGCCGCGCACCGATCCGGAAGCGCTGGAACGGCTGTCGGAATTCTGGCGCCGCTGCGGCGCCAACATCGACACTATGGACCCGCAGCATCACGACATGACGCTGGCCATCGTCTCGCATCTGCCGCACATCATCGCCTACAACATCGTCGGCACCGCCGACGATCTGGAATCGGTGACCAAGACGGAAGTGATCAAATATTCCGCCTCCGGTTTTCGCGATTTCACGCGTCTGGCTGCCTCCGATCCGACCATGTGGCGGGACGTGTGCCTGCACAACAAGGATGCCATCCTGGAAATGTTGGCGCGGTTCTCGGAAGACCTGGCGTTCCTGCAGCGCGCCATCCGCTGGGGCGACGGCGACAAGCTCTTCGACCTGTTCACCCGCACCCGCGCCGTGCGCCGCTCGATCATCGAGGCGGGCCAGGATATCGACGCGCCCGATTTTGGCCGCCAGGCGGTCGAGCATCCGGCAAAGAGCTAGGTGATTTCAACCGGCCAGGCCGTTGCCATCATGGCGAGCGTCTCCGCTCGATCCGGCGCGCCCAGCCGGCCGCCGAAGCGCAGGCACTTGAGCGCGGCGGCCGCGCTGGCAAAGCGCAGTGCGTGCTCGACCGCCATGGCTTCCGCCAGCCCGACGGCAAAGGCGCCATGAAAGACATCGCCGGCGGCCAGCGTGTCGACCGCCTTGACCCTCGGTGCCTCGACATGGCGGGACGATCCGGCGCTTCGGTCGAACCACCAGGTACCCGCCGCGCCGCCGGTGACCGCGACGAACGCATCGGTGCGGGACGCCAAATCGATGCAGGCGGTCTCCAGATCCAGCGCGTGGCCGCATATAATGCGGACCGCCGGCTCCGAGGCGACGATGTGCGAGGCCAGCGGCAATAATCGTTCCAGCACCGCCAGGGGCGCGGTATCGGCATCGAGTATGGCTGGGCGGCCGGCGGCCCGCGCCGTCTTAAGGGCAAGCGCCGCGGCGCCCGGCCAGCGCACGTCGGCCAGTACGGTGTCGAATGCCGTTATGTCGGTGAACGGCAAAACCTCGGGATCGGCCTGCGCGCGCGCGTCGTAGAAAGGCACGATGATCCGCTCGCCATGCGCATCGACCAGGATCGAGGCCAGTGCCGAGCGGGCGCCGCTGACGCGGCGTACATGGCTGCAATCGACGCCCTCGGCCTCTATCCCGGCAATCAGCAGATCGCCGACCGGATCGTCGCCGGCGCTAGCCCATAGCGACACCTCGGCACCCAGGCGATGCGCGGCGCAGGCCGCGCTCGTGGCCATGCCCGAGGCGATCTGGATGCCGTCCGAGGCGATGAATTTTCCCTGATGCGTGGGCAGTGATTCGACACGAAGAATGGTGTCAAGCGTCAGTGCGCCGACGCTCAGCAGCTTTGCCGGCCCCGCCATCCGTTAGTTGACCGGTTTGATCTTGCCCAGCGGAATGAAGCCGAGGGAAGCCTTGCCCTTGACCACTTTCAGCGGCATGGACGGTTCGCTGCCAAGCAGCGCCAGGGCGCCAAAACCCTGCTCGATCGCATTCTTCTGCTCGGGTATGGCGCCGGCAAGAATAGATGCCACCGCCTTGGGATCCTTGATCCTGATCATCAGGTCGGCGTCGACGAGACCCTCGGCATCGACTGACAGCGGCCCGGAAACGGTGACGCGCGCCGTGCCGGACGACAGATCGAGGTTGCGGATTTCGATCCGCTGGCCGCGCAGGCTTTTCACCTGCGTGCCGATCAGCGCCACGCCGTTCTTCAGTGTCACGTCGCCGCTGGCATCGAGCGCCGGCAACACCCGCCCGCCGATCGCGTCGGCATCGATCTCGAGATCGCCAAAGCTGCCGACATAATCGAGATCGCCGTTGTTGGGCTGCAATTGGCCTGACGCCTTGCCGGCACTGAACAGTTCCACCGGATCGGTGTCGTCGGCCGGGTCCGTCTGGCCCGACAGGCCCTCGGCCTGCAGCGCTACACGCCGGGGCAGCGGGTACCACAATTTGACGTTGGCCTGCAGATTGTCCCAGTCGATCCAGAGCGGCATCATGCCGGGGACGGAGGTCCGGAGTGGACCGCGTAGATTGGCAACAGGCGACAAGGGCTGGACGATCTGGGCGACGGCGTTGAAGGAGCCGGCCGAGGCAGCAATGCTCTTGGCGTCGTCCTCGTAGGCGAGGTTGTCGCAAGAGACGGCAAAGCTCAGTGGATAGCCACCGACCTGGAGGTTGGCGCAACCGGCCTCGATGCCGCTCTTGTTGAGCGTGGCAACCGCCTTGTCGGCCTCGGACCGGACCCTGTTGGCCAGATAGAACCAGCCGGCGCTGTAAATGGCGAACAGCACGAGGATGAACGCGGCAAGCCACCACAGACGGCGACGGTTACCCGGTTGGCGTTCGTCACTTGACGTCATGCTTTGGCTCTCATTAACGCATGGATGGTGTGGACGGATTCTCAGGTTCCGAACACTAGGTAGACAGAGACGGATTGAAAAAACACCGGTTACCGGTGCGGTGCTGCCATTCTTTTTGCAATCAGGCGCGGTGATATGGGCGATTTTTGGGTGTTCGGCTACGGTTCGCTGATCTGGCGACCGGGTTTCGCTCATGTCGAGACACGACGCGCCCGCCTGCATGGCTATCGCCGCTCGCTCTGCGTCTATTCCTTCGTGCATCGCGGCACGCGCCAGCGGCCCGGACTGGTGCTTGGCCTCGACCATGGCGGCTCCTGCGTCGGCCTTGCGTACCGCGTCCCTGGCGAATTGCGCGACGAGGTCATTGCCTATCTGCGCGAGCGCGAACTCGTCACCAGCGTCTATCTCGAGCGGACGCTCAAGGTTCGCCTCGACGGCGGTGGCACGGTGGAAGCCGTGGCCTACGTCGTCGACCGCAAGCATGAGCAATATGCGGGCGCGCTGGACGCGGCGGAGGCGGCGGCCGTGGTGCGCGGCGCGGTCGGCCGATCCGGTGACAACGAGGATTATGTGCTGAGCACGCTGAAGCATCTGGAAGCGCTCGAGATTCGCGACCACTGGCTGGAGGATGTGGCGCACCGGATAGCGACTTTGTGAAGCGCTGGCTCCGCGGAAAAGGGTGGCCAGGCCTTTGACCTCGATGCGGCAAGACCTAGGTTAGGCTCCGAACCCAGCCAGCGGGCGGCATCCGCCCGGTCCCAATCACCACGGAGATCCGTCTTGCAGAAACGCCGTCTCGGTCGCACCGACCTTTCCATCGCGCCGCTGGTTCTGGGTGGCAATGTCTTCGGCTGGACCGCCGACGAGAAGACTTCTTTCGATCTGCTCGATCGCTTTGTCGGAGCCGGCCTCAATGCCATCGACACGGCCGACGCCTATTCGCGCTGGGTTCCCGGCAACAAGGGCGGTGAATCGGAAACCATCATCGGCAAATGGATGAAGGATCGTGGCAATCGCGACAAGGTCGTGGTGGTCACCAAGGTCGGCTCAGACATGGGGCAGGGCCACAAGGACCTGTCGGCCGCCTATATCGAAAAGGCTGTCGATGCATCGCTGAAGCGGCTGCAGACCGAATTCATCGACCTTTACCTGTCGCACTGGCCGGATCCGACCACGCCCTATGAGGAAACCCTCGGCGCCTATGAGAAACTGCTCGCCAAGGGCAAGATCCGCTATGCCGGCTGTTCCAACCTCGACGCCGGCCAGTTGCGCGCGGCACTTGACGTGGCAAGCCTGCGCGGCCTGCCGCGCTACGAGGTGCTGCAGCCGGAATACAATCTCTATGACCGCTCCTCCTTCGATGGCCCGCTGCGCGATCTCTGCGTGGCGGAGGATATCGGCGTCATCACCTATTTCAGCTTGGCCAAGGGCTTTCTCAGCGGCAAGTACCGCAGCGAGGCCGATCTCGGCCAAAGCGAGCGCGGCGGCGGGGTGAAAGACTACCTCAATGCGCGTGGCATGCGCATCCTGGCGGCGCTGGACGCGGTGTCGGCCAGGCATTCGGCCAAACAGGCGGAAGTGGCGCTTGCTTGGGTTATCGCGCGGCCCGGCGTCACCGCGCCGATCGCCAGTGCGACCAAGCCTGAGCAGATGGACAGCCTGATCCGCGCGGCGTCGCTGAAGCTGTCCGCGGACGATATGGCCGAACTCGACAAGGCCAGCGCCTGAGGCTGCGACGCTGGTGCTGACCACGGTGCTGGCGGTGTACGGCTGACGGCCCGTGGTCAGGAGGCTTCAGGCCTTCGCGCCGAGCTCCCGAAGCCGTTTCACCGCCGTTGGCGGCAGGGCCGGCGGGTTGGATGCGCGAGATGCCTCGAGGAGAAGCTGGTCGCAGGCAGCTTCGGTCTCACCGATCAGCCGCGCCATGAACTCGTCCTTGCCTAGGCCAGGCGGTATAGGCGGCAGGAAGCGCGCCTTGACGGTGCCGGGATAGCGCAGGAACTTGCGGCGCGGCCAATAGAGGCCAGCGACATGGGCGACCGGCACGACCGGAACGCCAAGCTGCGAATAGATTTCGACGATGCCGTATTTATAGGCCGGCTCGTCGCCCGGCGCCCGGCGCGTGCCCTCGGGATAGATGATCAGCTGGCGCGGGTTGCGCGCCATTTCTTCCTTGGTCGCCGCAACCACCGCCTTCAAGGCCTTGGAACGGCTGCCGCGATGCACCGGGATCATCCGCATCTTCAAGATGTACCAGCCGAAAAAGGGGATCCAGGTCAGCTCGCGCTTGAGGATGTAGAGCGGGTCCTGGAGGAAGGGGAAGAAGGCGATGGCGTCCCAGAAAGACTGATGCTTGGGCGCCAGGATGAAGGAACCCTCGGGCAGGTTTTCCTGCCCGGTGATGTCGTTTTTGGTGCCGGCGATCTTGTCATAGAGCCACATCGAGGTGCGCGACCAGAATTTCGGCACGAACCAGGCGCGGTGGCGGGGCGACAGGAAATAGTACGGGGTCCAGAGGATCATCTGGACGATCAGATTGACGTAGAAGACGAAATTGAACGCCAGCGATCTGACATAGAGCATGGGGGAGGTCCGGTGAGGAAGTGTGCGTTGGTTACACCAAGCGCGGAGAAAAAGGAAACGGTGCGATACTGCCCGTCTTACCAGGTCGCCTGCGCCAGGCGTTCCCTCAGGCGGGGGGCGGCGAAGTCGAGGAAGGCGCGCAGTTTCACTGGCAGCCGGCCCTGGCCCGCATGCACCAGGTTTACCGGCCAAGGCTCGGGTTCGAAATCCCTGAGTACGGGGCGCAGTGTTCCCGAGCGTGCGGCGGCGACGATCTGGTAGGAAAGCACCCGCGTCGCTCCGACACCGGCGATCGCCGCATCAATCGCCGCCTCGGCGGTGTTGACCCGGAGCCTTGATCGGACCGGCACGACAAAATCAGCCTTGTCCACGGTGAAGGTCCAGGTGGCAAGCGAGCCAAGGCCCTCGAAGGTAATGCAGCTGTGCGCCTCGAGATCTCCCGGAGTTTCTGGAATGCCGCGTCCTGCCAGATAGGCAGGGCTTGCGCAGACAACATGACCGATCGAACCGACCCTGATGGCGACCATGCGCGAATCCGGCAGCCTGCCGATACGGACGGCGAGGTCGATATGATCCTCGGCCAACTGGCTTATCCTGTCGCCGAGCGTCAGGCGGATATCCACCAGGGGATAGGCGGCGAGGAAGTCGGTGACGACTGGCAGCACGTGAAGACGGCCGAAGACGATCGGCGCGGTGATGATCAATTCCCCTGTCGGGGCGCTGTATTCGCCGCCGGCGGTGCGTTCGGCGTCGCCGACCTGGTCGAGGATGCGGCGGCAGGCAGCGAGATAGGCATGGCCGGCGTCGGTCAGTGTCAGCCGCCGCGTCGAGCGGTTCAACAGGCGTGTCTTCAGGTACCGCTCCAGTTCGGAGACCTTGCGGCTGACTGTTGCCAACGGAACGTCCGAATGGCGCGCGGCGGCGGAAAGGCTGCCGCCCTCCGCCGCCGCGACGAAAAGGGACATGGCTTCGAGACGATCCATCATTTCTTCCAGAAAATGGAAGGGTTGGTTGCAGATATGGCATCTACATCCGCAACATGGAAGGCTGCATATAACGGGGGCACACCTCAACCAGGAAATCTCTATGCCCCGCATCGCTACGCCTTCGTCCATCGCTGCCGCTCCCGCCGCCGCGCAGCCCATGCTGCAAGTGGTGGAAAAACAGCTTGGTGTCGTGCCGAACCTGTTTCGGATGGTCGCCAACAGTCCGGCGGCGCTGGAAGGCTATCTCGGCATGATGGGCGCGCTGGCCAAGGGCCGGCTTCCGGCGCCGACACGCGAGCGCGTCGCGCTGGCGATCGCCGAGATCAATGGCTGCAACTACTGTCTGTGCGCGCACACCTATCTCGGCAAGACGCTCGCAAGCCTTGACGATGCCGAGATGATGGCCAATCGCCATGGCGGCTCCATGGACCCCAAGGCAGCCGCGGCGGTGCGTTTTGCAGCCCGGGTTGCGCAAAGCCGCGGACATATCGCCCAGGAGGATATCGCCGCTGTCAGGCTCGCGGGCTATGACGACGGAGAGATCATCGAGATTGTCCAGCATGTCGCCCTGAACGTCTGGACCAACTATATCAATGAAGTTGCCCAGACCGAGATCGATTTTCCGGTTGTTTCCGCCCGCAATGCTGCCTGAATCCGGATAGGAGCGGCGGTGCCCGCCGGTCCCCACCCTTCATGCCGCAGAGGAAATCCCATGTCTGAGAGCCGCCCGCCGCTTCCGCCCTTCACCGCCGAGACGTCAGCCCAGAAAGCGCGCATGGCCGAGGATGCCTGGAACTCGCGCGATCCGGCGCGGGTGGCGCTCGCCTATACGGCGGACAGCCGTTGGCGCAACCGCGCCGAGTTCCTGCAAGGCCGCGATGCCATCCAGGCGTTCCTTACGCGCAAATGGAGCCGCGAACTCGACTACCGGCTGATCAAGGAGGTCTGGGCCTTTCACGGCAACCGCATCGCCGTGCGCTTCGCCTATGAATGGCGCGACGACAGCGGCTCATGGTTCCGCAGCTACGGCAACGAGAACTGGGAGTTCGACGAGCACGGGCTGATGCGGCTGCGCATCGCCAGCATCAACGACCTGCCGATCGCCGAGGCCGAGCGCAAATATCACTGGCCGCTCGGCCGGCGGCCGGACGGCCATCCGACGCTGTCGGAGCTCGGTCTTTAGAAGCATTCAGGCAAGGAGGTTTCGATGAACGCACACGCCTTTACCAGCGATGTCGCCTTCACGCCGACGGTCAAGGCGATCCAGGCGCGCAAGGGCTCGCGCCAGTCCTACGCCCGCGTCGAGGAGCGCGGCGGCTGGCAGTCGGCGATCACACCGGACCTCGCCGCATTCATCGAAATGCAGACCAGCATCTTCCTGTCGACGGCCAATGGCGATGGCCAGCCCTACATCCAGCACCGCGGCGGCCCTGCCGGCTTTCTCAAGGTGCTCGACGAGAAGACAATCGGCTTCGCGGATTTTTCCGGCAACAGACAATTCATCACGCAGGGCAATCTGGCCGACAATCCGAGGGCCTTCCTGTTCCTGATCGACTACATGATGCGCCAGCGCATCAAGATCTGGGGTACGGCGCGCGTTGTCGAGGACGATGCCGAGTTGACGGCGAGGCTGATGCCGCCGGACTACAAGGCGCGTCCCGAGCAGATCATCCTGTTCACCGTCTCGGCATGGGATGCCAATTGCCCGCAACATATACCGCAGCGCTTCGAGGCGGCTGATGTGGCAGCCGCGCTTGGCGAGCGCGACCGGCGCATCCAAGACCTTGAACAAGAGATCGCGCGCCTCAAGGGCGTTTCAGGGGCTGTCGCCAAGCAATGACGCGGCTCAGCCGCCGGCGGCGGTCTCGGCCAGGGCGATTCCCTCAGGCGTCGGCTTCACCGGGATAAACCCGCGAGCCAGCGCCAGCAGGTACTTGGTGTATTCGGTGAACAGCACGCGCACCGCGCGCGGCTTGGTCAGCCAACTGCCATTATCCAGGTTGGAATTGACCACCGGGTAGGGTTCGAGCTTGGCGCCATGCAGCAGCCGGCCCATCTCCAAAAGGCTGCGCGGCATGTGATAATTGTTGGTCACCAGGATCACCGTGCCATAGGCATGGTATTCCACCCATTTGGCGCTTTCCTCGGCATTGCCGATCGTGTCGAGCGCGGCGCGATCGATGTCGACGCAGCAGGAAAACAGTTTCTTGTCGCCGCCGGTCGCCGCCTGAAGCTGGCGCCGGCTGGCCGAGGGGTGCACGCCGCTGATCAAGAGCCGCTCGCCCTTGCCGGATGCGAGCAGCTCCATCGCGGCGTCGAGGCGCGACTGGCCGCCGGTCAGCACGATGATGGCGTCGGCCTTGGCCGGGTTGGCGGGCGTGGTCAGATGACTGACCTTGCTGGCGAACCAGCCAAAGCCGCCAGCGAACACTGTTGCAAGCACAAGCAGGGAGAGAGCGGAGAAGCGCAGGGCGGTCCTTAGATGGCTAACCCTGCCACGGCCGCGCCAACGGTCAACCACCACTGGCAACTGTCCAGCCGTCCCGGTCGAATCCCGCACGTCCATGGTCATATAGTTAATCCTCAAATGCGGCCTTTGATAGGTAAAAGACGCACTTTGCGTTACGCGAATTCTTTCTCCGTGATCGCCCTGTTTCCGTCCAAGCCAAGACGAGGTCCTTTCATGCATCGGGTTGGCGAACGTCGATGTCGCTGAGATAGGCAACGACGGTGACGTGCGAGGTTGCCGCCGTCAGCGCGCCAATCACCAGCACCATCAGGACGACACCTGCGTAACCCGCCGAGCCGATGGCGAAGTTACCGAACAAAGCAGTCGCCTGATCGGCCTGCGGCGTTGCTATGTTGCGTGACGACCACCAGGAAAACACGATGAAGACAAGCACCGCCGCCGCTCCGCCGGCGGCTGCGCCTTTCATGCCGGTGACCAAGAAATGCCGGCGAAATTCGCGTGCGATGAAGCGCGCCTCGGCGCCGACGAAATGCAGCACCTCGATGATGTGGCCGTTGCCGTCCATGGCGCCACGGGTCGCGAACACCACGGTCAGCACCGTCGCCGACAGCATCAAGGCCAGAACGGCAACGCCTATGGTCACCGTGGTACGGGCCATGGCCACCAGCCGGTCGACCCAGGTGCGGTGGTCGTCGAGCGATGCACTCGGCAGTTTCGGCGTGATCGCGGCGCGCATGGCGGCGAAGTCAGGCGGGCTGCTCTCGTCGATGGTGACGATGATCAGGCGCGGCACGGGCAGGTCGTCGATGTTGAGGCCCGAACCCAGCCAGGGCTCCAGCAGCCTTGCGGTCGCTTCGCGGTCGATGATCCGGGTCGACTTCACGCCAGGGAATTCACCGGCGATCCGTGACGCCTGGGTAAGCGCCGCCTCCATGTCGAGGCCGTCGGCCGGCTTGATCTGGATCGTCGCCTCGCGCGAGATCTGGTTTTCCCAAACCGAGGCTGTGTCGCGCACCAGGGTCACCGCGCCGAAGGTCAGGCAGGACAGGAAAGTCATGATGGCGATGACCAGCACCAGCGCGCGGCCGGCAATGTTTTGCGCCGGCACGATCGGCGCCATCTTGCGTTGCGCGCGCGGCCTCGCCTCCACCGCCTCGGCATCCTGCTCCTCGAAATGGTCGGCCGACAGCTCAGTCATAGATATCAAGCCTTCCGCCGGCCAGGATCATGCGGCGCGCGTCGACCTGCTCCATCAGGCCAAGGTCATGCGTGGCGATCACAACGGCGGTGCCAAGCCGGTTGAGCTCGATGAACAGCCGCAGCAGCCGCCGCGCCAGCGGCGGATCGACATTGCCGGTCGGCTCGTCGGCGAGCAGGATCTCCGGTTGCTCGATCAGGGCGCGCGCGATCGCGGCGCGCTGCTTCTCGCCTCCGGACAGGACCGGCGGCAGCACATGCATGCGCTCGCCCAGCCCCACCCATTTCAACAACTCGGTGACATCGGTGCGGTAGCTCGCTTCCTCGCGCCCGCGCACGCGCAGCGGCAGCGCGACATTCTCATAGGTGGTCATGTGGTCGAGCAGGCGAAAGTCCTGGAACACCACGCCGATGCGGCGGCGCAGATGCGGCAGTTCGGTGCGCGAGATGCGCGAGCGGTCCTTGCCGAAGATGGTGATCAGTCCACGCGTCGGTTTCAGCGACATGAACAAAAGGCGCAGCAATGTCGTCTTGCCGGCACCCGAAGGCCCGCTCAAGAACTGGAAGGAGCGCTCCGGTATGTGCAGGGAGATGTCGCGGAGGATTTCCGGACCCATGCCATAGCGGAGGCCGACATTTTCGAAGCGAATCAATTTCGACGACCTGAATTTCCTGGCCGCGGCGAACCGGCCTGTTTTGTGAAAAGACCATCGGCCGGCATGGTTAACCGGCGGTTAATTCCTGGCTCGTTTAGGCTCTTCAAGAGGGCTCCGGTGGGGAAGCGTTAACCATTTGTGTTTACGCAAAAGAAACGAAAAGCGAACACGCGCAATACTGGGGCCATGATGGCTGACGAACGAACCGCGCGCCCGGTTTCCGGCGAAATCATGACCGATCCCGCGGCAATTGCCGCGGCGGACCGGATCTTGCGCGCCCCGGCGGCTGATATCATCGATGCGGATTATATGGTGTTGCCGCGGCCGGCCCCACCAGTCGGAAATGTGACGCCGCTGCCGCGTGCGATTGTCCCCCCGGCCATCGAAGGCATGGACATGCTGCGCAAGCCGGAAATGCCAGCGGAACGGCCGCCGGCCTCGCGCGGCGGTCCGATCTTCTGGATCGCCGGCATCGGCGCCGCCCTTGCCGCCTTCTGGGTCTCGGGCGGCCATGCGCTGGTGCGCCAGGCACCGTTCCTGCCCGGCGCGCGAGCGTCGGCGCTGACCATTTCAGGCGTGACGTCACGCATCGATGCCTCCGGCGCCAATCCGGTGCTGTTCGTCGACGGCGAGGCCGCCAATGACGGGACGAGGCCCGCGACAATGCCGCCACTCGAAATCCGGGTGACGGGCAATGACGGCCGGACAACCCGCTATACGCTGGGGACATCTGGCCATTCGCTGGCATCGGGCGAAAGATTCGGCTTTGCCAGCCGGCTCGACGTGCCTAAGAACGGGGTAAGGACCGTTTTGGTCACCTTCGCCGAATAGCGTGTGTCGATATTCAGGTGAAGCCGGCCTGCAAACGGTGGTTCCCTGCGCTTCCGGTGCTCACGTACGCTCCGCTCCGGTTCTCGGAAACCACTGCTTTCGGCTCGGTCTGACCTGACTCTCAACACACGCTCGGTGTGAAGGCGTTTCGGAAAAAAACTGGAGGGGGCGAGAAATGCCAAACGTGCGCGGCAAGGACATCGAAGTCCTGTTTTCGGCATCGGCGATCGCGCGGCGCAATCTCGAACTTGCCAAGGAGATCGCCGGGCACGATTATCACGATCTCCTGGTGATTTCGGTGCTGAAAGGCTCGTTCATCTTCGCCGCCGACCTGATCCGCGCCATGCATGATGTCGGCCTGTCGCCGGAAGTCGAGTTCATCTTCATCTCCAGTTATGGCGCCGGCACAACCAGTGGCGAGGTGAGGGTGCTGCGCGACATCGACAACGAGGTTGCAGGCCGTGACGTGCTGTTGATCGACGACATTCTGGAATCGGGCAAGACGCTGAGCTTCACGCGCGACCTGATGCTGTCGCGTGGCGCGAAAAGCTGTTCCATCGCCGTGCTGCTCGACAAGCGCATGCGCCGCCAGACCGCGCTCAATGCCGATTATGTCGGCTTCGACTGCCCCGATTATTTCGTCGTCGGCTATGGCATGGATGTGGCGCATGCTTTCCGTGAATTGCCGTTCGTGGGTGTGGTGAAAGGCGATGTGTAAGGCGAGTGCCTCGCACCGGTGAATCCTGAAAAAGGCCTTAACGGTGTCAGGAAAATTAGTCTGGGCGAGCGCCTTGGTTTTCAGGAAAAGTCAACGTTTCGCCACCAAATATGCCGGCCATGGCAAAGCTTTTGATCGTCGAGGACGATGAGTCCGTCCGCACCCTCGCAGCCCGCGCGCTCGAACGCGCCGGCCACGCAATCGATATCGCCGCCGATGGCGCGCAGGGGCTTTCGCTGATCCGCGCCGCAAAAGGCGGGTACGATCTCGTCGTCTCCGACATACGCATGCCCGAGATGGACGGCATCGAGATGGCGGTTGCGGCAGCCGCGCTTTTTCCCGCGATGAAGATCATGCTGATGACCGGCTATGCCGACCAGCGCGAGCGCGCCGATGAATTGAACGGCATCATCCTCGATGTCGTGCAAAAGCCCTTCACGCTCGCCGAGATTCGCTCTCGCGTCGAACGGGCGCTGATCTGCTTCGCCTGATCAGGCTGGATCCCTGGCGACAAGCGCCGGTGCCGGGCTGGCGCGGCGCTCGGTGTTGAGTGCCAGCAGGCCGGCGCCGATGATGAGCGCCGCGCCGATCACCGTTGCTGACCTGGGCACCTCGGCGAAGAACAGGAAACCCCACAGCGGCGACCACAGGATACCGGTGTATTCGAAGGTGGCGACGCGGTTGGCCGGCGACAGCCGGTAGCCTTGCGAGAGCAGGATCATGCCGGCCGAGGCGACGAAACCGCAGGCGGCCATCTTGAGGAAATCCGGCAGCGTCGGCCAGATCCATGGTCGCACCAGGAATTCGAGGCTCGGGTGGACGGCGTGGGTTATGCCCGCAAGGTGAAACGTGCCGGCGACGACGGCCGCGCCGGTAAGATAGGCGCCGTTCTGGTAGAAGGCCATGACAGTGGACGATTCGGTATCGCCGATCTTGCGAGCCATCAGCTGCGAGAAGGCGTAGAGCACGGCCGAGCCCAGCGACAGCAAGGCCGCCCAGTCGAACAGTCCGGCGCCGGGGCGCAGCATCACCAGAACGCCAAGCATGCCGATCAGCACGGTCGACAGCGTCCGCCAGGAAACGCGCTCGCCGAGATAGGGGCCGGCCATCGCCATGATGCAGAGCGGCGCCATGAAATAAAGCGCCACGGCGTCGGCCAGCGGGAGGGCGGCGATGGCCAGGTAATAGACCGTGTAGGAGGTGAACTGGATGAAGGCGCGTATCGTCAGCAGGCCGAACCGTTTCGACAGGATTGCCCGCAGCCCGACATCGGCGTGAACCAGAACGATCAGGATCGGCAAGGCTACGATCGAGCGGATCGCCATCACCTCGGTCACCGGGTAGCCGCTCGACACGGCTTTGACGAGCGGATCCTGCAGCGAGAAGACCAGCACGCCCAGGCACAGGCTCAGGATGCCACGCACCATCCTATTCTGCATCCGTTCAGGCTCCCGCGCATCCGATCCGGCGACGCTCACCAGATCAAAAAGAACCCGCCACCGTTTTCGGGTAGCGGGCACGAGTGAGGACTCTTGATTGGTCCGCAGCCGATTTCGCGACTGCATATCCAATGGGTGAGGCGATTATCGTTCGGCGTTTGACATGTTGCAAACGAATTGGAATGATGCCAGCGATCAAATCTGCTTATGATGGATGCCATGCGGCCAACCCTCGACAGTGATCTCCTGCGTACCTTTGTCGCCATAGCCGAGGCCGGCAATTTCACGAGGGCCGCCGAGCAGGCCGGCCGCACGCAATCGGCCGTGTCGATGCAGATGAAGAAGCTCGAAGAGCTGGTCGGCGACAGCCTGTTCGAGCGAGGTTCACGCGGCGTCGCGCTGACGCGGCGTGGCGGCGAACTCATCGTCAATGCCCGCCGTATCGTTTCGCTGCTCGATGAAACGGCGGCGTCGATGGCGGCGGCGCCGCTCGGTGGGCCGGTGCGCATAGGCATTCCGGAGGAATATGGCCATGCCATCCTGTCGCGCGCGCTCGGCGCATTTTCGAAGCGCCACACCAAGGTCGAGGTCACCGTGCGCTACGCGCATTCGGAGGCGCAGATCGCGGCGCTCGCCGCCGGCGAGCTGGATTTATGCGTGGTGTTCGAATGGCAGGATCCTTCCGGCGGCGAAGTGCTGATGCATGATCCGACGGTCTGGGTGACGTCGAACCTGCATCACATGCATGAGGAGCGCCCGGTGCCGATCGCGCTCTACAACCGCGCCGGCTGGTGTAAGGACTTCGCCATCAAATCGCTGGAGCAGCGTGGCCTTGCCTATCGCGTCGCCTATACAAGCGATACCAATGGCGGCCTGAAGCTTGCCGTCACCTCGGGGTTGGCGATCGCGCCGATCTCACGCAGCAACATTCCGGCGGACTGCCGAGAGCTGACGTCCGCGGACGGGTTCGGCGACATCGATTCCTCCAATGTGGTGATGCATCGCAACCCGAATGCGTCAGGCGAAGCAATCGACGGCATGCAGGAGGCAATCCGCGAGGCGTTCGTCAACAGGTAGACGGCTCCATGGAAATGAAGCTGATCCCTCTCGCCGCTTCCTATTTCAGCTCCAGCAGCCGTTCCAGATAGCTGCGCTCGATGTCGGGGCTGAGCGCATTGCCGAGCCGCTTGCGGATCGCTTCCAGGATCTGGCGCGCGCGCTGAACGTCGATCTCGTCGGGCACTTTCACCGAATCCCCGAAATCGGGACCCTGGCTGGCGCGCGGCCGGCCGAGCGGGTCGCGGTCGGCATCCTGCTGGCGGCCGCCTTCCTGGCTGCCGCCCTGATCGCCCTGCATGGCCTGCATCTGTTTCATCATGTCCTTGGCGCCCTTGCGCAGCGCCTCGAGCGCCCGGCCCTGGTGGCCGACGGCCTCGTCGCCCTGGCCCTCGCCAAGCGCCTGCTCGGCGCTGCCCATGGACTTGCCGGCCTCGCCAAATCCTTCATTGGGCTCCATGCCCATGCCCTCGAGGCCTTTCTTCAGCTGCTCCAGATCGCTCTTCAGCTGGCCCTGGCCCTCCTGCAGCTGCTTCAGCGCATCGGCGAATTCCTGCGGCGTCATAGGCTTTGGCTCGCCATTCTCGCCGGGCTTGCCGTTTTCGCCAGATTGACCTTGCTCATCGTTCTGGCCAAGCTGCTCGTCGCGGTTGCGGCCGCGCTGGCGCTCGCCGCGCTGCATCTGATCCATGCGGAAGGTGTCGTTCATCATCTCCTGCTGCCGCCGCAGGATCTCGCCAAGCTTGTCCATCTGCTGACGCATCTGGCTGTCCTGCTCGCCCCCCTGCTGCTGGCGGCCGGCCTGGAGGTTGTTCATCATGTCCTGCAACTGAGACAGCAATTGCTGGGCCTTGTCGCGATCGCCGGACTTCGCCAGATTTTCGATCTGGTCCATCATGCGGTCGATGTCGCTCTGGCGCAGCTCCTGGCCGTTCTGCTGCATCTGCGGCGCGTTCGGGTTCTGCTTGGCGCGTTCGGCGAACTCCTGCAGGAACTGGTTCATCGCCTCGCGCAGTTCCTTCATCGCCTTCTCGATCTCGGCATCGCTGGCGCCATTCTTGATGGCGTCCTGCAGTGCCTGCTGGGCCTGGCGCAGCCGCTTTTCGGCCGCCGAGAGGTTGCCCTCCTCGATACCAAGCGCGATCTCCCAGAGGTAGGCAACCTCGCTGCGCAATTGATCGTCGTTCACCGCCAGCTTCAGCCGGCTCATTGCGCTCATGATGGCGAGGTAGTGGGACATGGTATCGAACGTGTCTTCAGGCCGCAGCGTGATGGCCTCCATCAGGTCGAGCACGCGCGGCTTGGCATTGGCGTCGAGCGCAAGCAGGCGGCGCTGTTCGATCACCGCGCGTGCCAGCGGGTTGGTGAACGGCCGCTCGGGCATCGCGAGCGTCTTGGTTTCGCTTGAGGCGGTGTGGCCGGCGTCGTCGGTGGCGACCAGCGTCAGCTTGATGCTGCTGCCGGCCCAGACATGCTCGGTCAGGTCTTTCGTGGTCTTGGCGGCATTCAACTTGCCGCCGCGGCGGGGCAGTGTCAGCGGCATTTCGGGCGGACCATAGAGCGGATGCGCACCCGGCGGCTGCGGGTCGGCCAGCGCGAAGACCGCCTTGGCGGTGGCGGCGCCGTAATCGTCATCGATCTGATAGTTGAGCTCGAAGGCGCCGTTGGCGGCGCGCTTGGGCTCGCCGACGAAGCGGATCTGCGGCGGCTTGTCCGGGATGACGGCGAAAGCCCAGCGGCCAAGCTGATCCTCCCCCGATTTCAGCGTCAGCGTCCCGTCGCCGGTCAGCTTGCTGGCGAACTGGCGCACCTTCGAAGGCGAGGCGGACGACACCGCCGGGCTTGCTGCCGGCTTGGCGGCGGCTTGCGGGCTTGCGGGGTCGATGGCGCGCGCATTGCCGTCCTTGTCGGCATAGGCAAGCGTTTCCTCGCCCGAGCCTCCGGTAACGCGCAGGGAGACGTCGCTTCCCTCGGGGACATGAAAAGTCGGCGTCGCCTGGTTGGCGTCGGCAGTCAGGAAGATCGGCGGCTTGCCGGTATAGGCCGGCGGCGTCACCCATGCGTCGATGCGCGGCGGTACGGCGTCGAGCGTGCCATGTGCGCTGAACCCATCTGTCAGCCGGCCGCCGGTCGGCCCGAAGGAGAAGGCAAAGGCAGTGACCAGCAGGAGCGCCGCCACGGCGCGCAATCCCCACGGGTCGCGCTCCGGCACGCGCGTGCGCGGCAGATCGGCGCCGAGATTGTCGAGCTTTCCAGCCATTCGCTTCTGGTGCTCGCGCCAGAGCGCCTGCGAGAAACTGCTTTCCTGGCCGCTGGGCCGGTCGCTCTGCACCTGCACCGGGCTGTGCAGCAGTCTGTTGGCGGCTTCGATGCGGCGATCGATCTCGGCCGCGCCAGGTATGCGGAAAAAGCGCAGCGGATAAAGCGCCGCCAGACCTGCCAGGCAAAACATGGCGATAAGGCCGATGCGCACCACGTCCGGCAGCCGGGGAAAAATACCGAACCAGGAGACGCTGAGAAACAGGCCGACGACGATAATGAGCGGAAGCAGCAGCGGCCAGCCACGCTCGATCGCCATCGAGACCCGCGTCGCCAGCCGGCTCAAGGCCAGGCGTCCGGCCAGGCCGCGATTGCTGCTGAAGGTGGGTCGTTCGGTCATCGGCCCTTCCTGGAGCCCTGTTCCGTCCTGAAGGACCGCAATGGGCTCTATCTCTTTGGGCATGATCTGTTCCGAAACTTGGATTCTATTTTTCGGGATCATGCGGCGAGGCGGACGGGATAGCCCAAGCCTCACGACTCGAAGAATACCAGTAAACACGGCAAAGGCGAGGCAGTTTGAGAAAACGTGAAGCCTGCCGAAATGGTTGCAATCAGAAATTGGCGGGGTTTGCGTTGGCCCCACAGACCAGCACGGCGACCCGTTCGCCCGGTGTCGGCGCGTAGCGGCCGGACAGGATCGCGGCAAAGGCGGCGGCACCACCCGGCTCCGAGATGATGCGCACGCGGTTCCAGAGCGCCTTCTGGGCGGCGATGATGTCGTCGTCGCTGACCAGGATGGAGCGTTCGACGAAGGCTTCGGCGATCGGGAACATCATCTCGCCGACCCGCTTAGGCGCCAGCGAATCGGCGGCGATGCCTTCCGCCGGCGCGTCCACCGGATGGCCGGCCTCGAAGGCGCGATGAAGCGTCGGCGCACCCTCTGGCTCTACGGCGACGATGCGGATGCGGCCGGCATACCAGGCGGCGATGCCGCCGATCAGGCCGCCACCACCGACGGCGACCAGCAGCGTGTCGATCTCAGGCAGATCGCGTTCGATTTCGAGCCCGAGAGTGCCTTGGCCGACCAGCGTCTCCTCCTGGTTGAAGGCGTGGATCTGCAAGGCGCCGGTTTCCTCGGCGAACCGTTCGCTGGCGGCCAGCGCTTCGGCATAGCGGGCGCCGCCGACAACGAGGTCGGCGCCATAGGCCCGGATGCGGTCCAGCTTGGCCTGCGGGCTCACTTCGGGAACGAAGATGGTTGCTCTGTGGCCAAGCCGCATGGCGGCGTAGGCGACGGCAGCGCCATGATTGCCGCCCGATGCGGCGACGACGCCGGCCTCGGGAACCGGCCGCTCCAGGAGGTTGGTGAAGGCGCCGCGGGCTTTGAACGAGCCGGAATGCTGCAGGCATTCGAGCTTGAGGTCGATCGCCAATGGCCCCCGATCGAAGTCGGCCATGTCGACGCGCAGAACCGGTGTGTGCCTGATATAGGAGCGGATGCGCGGTTCCATCGCGGCGATGCGTTCGCGTGTGACGACGTTGCCCTGCGACATCAAAATCTCCTTGGGATTGACAGCAATTAGTAACTTGGCAAAATGGCTAAATGCAAGAGGTTGATGTCTTCAAGGCGATCGCCAACGAGCGCAGACTGCAGATTCTCGACTGGCTCAAGAATCCACGTGCGCATTTCCGGGCACAGGCGGATGGCGATCTGGTCGAGGACGGCGTCTGCGCGCTGCTGATCGCCGAGAAGCTCGGCATCACTCAGGCGACGCTTTCCGAGCATATGCGCGTGCTCGTCCAGGCCGGCCTGCTCAGAACCAAGCGCATCAGGCAATGGACCTTCTACCGCCGCGACGAGGACAGGATCGCCGACGCAAGGGCACTCATCCAGAACCGGTTATAGCGCAGAACCGGTTATAGCGTCGCGGCAGGGCGGCTTACGCAAGCCAGTCCGGCACCGAATCCAGCCCGATCAGCTCGTCATAGGTCGGGCGCGGACGCACGACATGGAAACGGTCGCCGTCGACCAGCACCTCCGGCACCAGCAGGCGAGTGTTGTAGGTGCCGGCCTGGACCGCGCCATAGGCGCCGGCGGTGGAAACGGCGACGAGATCGCCCGCCATCAGCCGGGGCAGGTCGCGGTCGAGGCCGAGATAATCGCCGGTCTCGCAGACCTGGCCGACCACGTCGACCATCATGCGCGGCGCGTCGGCCGGCGGCTGCACGACCGGCCTGATCTCGTGGAAGGCATCGTAGAGCGTCGGCCGGATCAGGTCATTCATGGCAGCGTCGACAACGAGGAAATTCTTGGCGTCGCCTTCCTTCACGAAAATCACTTCCGAGACCAGGATGCCGGCATTGCCAACGATCAGCCGGCCCGGCTCGAACATCACCTTGAGACCCAATTTGGTGACATGCTTGCGGACGATCTGGGCGTAGGCGTCGGGCAAGGGGGGCGGGTTGTTGTCGACGCGGTAGGGGATGCCGAGACCGCCGCCGAGATCGACATGCTCGATGGCGTGGCCGTCGCCGCGCAGCGCTCCGACCAGGTCGACCAGCAGGGCGAAGGCGTCGTCGAAGGGCTGCAACTCGGTGATCTGGCTGCCGATATGGGTATCGATGCCGGTGACCTTAATGCCCGGAAGCGTTGCCGCGCGGGCATAGACCTGGCGCGCCCGCTGCCAGGGAATGCCGAACTTGTTTTCAGCCTTGCCGGTTGAGATTTTCTTGTGGGTCTTGGCGTCGACATCGGGATTGATGCGCAGCGAGATCGGCGCCACCTTGCCGAGCGCCACGGCACGTGCCGACAACAGCTCGAGTTCCGGCTCGGATTCGACGTTGAAGCAGAGAATGCCGGCTTGGAGCGCAAAGTCCATTTCGCGGGCGGTCTTGCCGACGCCCGAGAACAGGATCCTGCCGGCCGGAACGCCGGCGGCCAGCGCCCGGCGCAATTCGCCTTCCGAGACCACGTCGGCACCGGCGCCGAGCTTGGCCAAGGTCCTCAGCACCGCCTGGTTGGAATTGGCCTTCATCGCGTAGCAGACCAGTGTGTCGAGCCCGGCAAAGGCCTGGACGAAGACGCGGTAGTGCCTGGTCAGGGTCGCCGTCGAATAGCAGTAGAACGGCGTGCCGACCTGTGCGGCGATGTCAGGGATCGCCACGTCCTCGGCATGCAGCACGCCGTCGCGGTAGTCGAAATGGTTCACGAGAGTGGTTCCGGAAGTTGAGGCACGATGCGATCGGGTTTGGAAAGACCAATCCCGCCTTCATCGGAGCTAGATCAGCGGGTCGAGAATGAACTTCTTGTCCACGACCGGTTTTTCCGGTTCCGGCGGCACGGACTGGTGGGCCTTCTCGGCATCCTTGCGTGCCTGGACAGCCGCCTCATAGGGCGTGTCCAGGCCCGCCTTGCGGCCGCAGGCGGTCACGAAGGCAAGCGCCGCAAGCAGCGTCAGCGTCACCAAAATCCTGCTTCCGGTCATCGATCCATCCGTCCGAAACTCTCTGTCCGCCGCTGCTTTTAGCCGAGTTCTCGGTGCATTGCACCCCGGATATTGCTGATCGCGATATCCGGCATTACGCCTTGGCGAGACGCTTTTTCCAATAGCGGATCTGCTTTCTCACTTCCGACGGTGCGGTGCCGCCGAAGCTGGTGCGGCTCTTGACCGAGTTCTGCACCGCCAGCACCGAGAATATGTCGGACGTGATGCCTGGGTTGATCGATTGCAGATCCTCCAGCGAAAGCTTTTCCAGGCTGACCTTCTTGTCTTCGGCCAGCGCCACCGCGCGGCCGGTGACATGATGGGCCTCGCGGAACGGCAGGCCCAAGGTACGCACCAGCCAGTCGGCGAGGTCGGTGGCGGTGGCGTGGCCGGAGCCGGCGGCCTTCTTCATCGCGGCGGCATTGACCGTCATGTCCGCAACCATGCCGGTCATCGCGGCCAGCATCAGGTCGAGCGTCTCGGCCGCGTCGAACACCGATTCCTTGTCTTCCTGCATGTCCTTGCCGTAGGTCAAAGGCATGCCCTTCATCACCGTCAGCAGGCCGACCAGATGGCCGTTGACGCGGCCTGTCTTGCCGCGAACCAGTTCGGCCGCGTCGGGGTTCTTCTTCTGCGGCATGATCGAGGAGCCGGTGGAAAAACTATCCGACAGCCTGATGAAGCCGAATTGTGGCGTCGACCAGATGATGATCTCCTCGGCCAGCCGCGACAGGTGGGTGGCGCAGATCGCCGCCATGGCAAGGAATTCCAGCGCGAAATCGCGGTCGGAGACGCTGTCCAGCGAATTGCGCATCGGCTCGCGAAAGCCGAGCGCGCTCGCGGTCTGGTGACGGTCGATCGGGAAGCTGGTGCCGGCAAGGGCGGCGGCACCGAGCGGGCTCTCGTCCATCCGTTCGATGGCGTCGCGCACGCGCGACAGGTCGCGCGAAAACATCTCGACATAGGCCATGCAATGATGGCCGAAAGTGACCGGCTGCGCCGCCTGCATGTGGGTGAAACCCGGCATGACGGTCGCCGCATGTTCCTCGGCTCGCGCCAGGAGGGCCATGATCAAGCCTTTCAACGCCTCGGCGACACGAAAGCATTCGTCCTTGACCCAGAGCCTCAGATCGACGGCCACCTGGTCGTTGCGCGAACGGGCGGTGTGCAGCCGGCCGGCCGCCGGACCGATGAGATCGGCAAGGCGGGCCTCTATGTTCATGTGGATGTCTTCCAGCCGCGTCGAAAACTCGAAGCCGCCGCCCTCGATCTCTTTCAGGATCGTGTTCAGACCGTGAGCGATTTTTTCTTGATCGGCCGCCGAAATAATGCCCGTTTGCGCCAGCATCTCGCTATGAGCGATCGAGCCTCTTATGTCCTGCCCGTAGAGTTTGCGGTCGAACGAGATCGACGCGTTGATCGCTTCCATGATCGCGGCCGGACCCGAGGCAAATCGTCCGCCCCACATCTGGTTGCTGGTCTTCTTGTCGCTCATGGCTATAACCCGTGCTTCGGAGCAGTTTGAGAATATGGCAGACGGAAACAGATTTTTCCCGGCCCGGCGCCTGATCCTCGCCGCCCTGGTGGCGGGAGCGCTGGCCGGCGCGGTCGCGGTATATGTCAGCGAGAGCCGGTCTGGCAACAACGCCGCGCCCCAAGCAGCCGCCGGCGACAGCAAGGACGATGTCGCCTGCGCCGCCAAGAGCGATCGCGCCAAGAAGGTCGCGGCCGCGGCCACCGGCGAGGTCGCGGCACTTTTGCCGGCCGATCCGCCGCAGTCGATGAGGAGCCTCGCCTTCCACGGTCCGGACGGCAAGCCGATGACGATCGCCGATCATGCCGGCAAGACCGTGCTGCTCAATCTCTGGGCCACATGGTGCGCGCCCTGCCGTGCCGAAATGCCGGCGCTCGATGCGCTGCAAAAGGAGAAAGGCAGCGACGCCTTTCAGGTCGTCGCCGTCAACGTCGATGCCGGCGACGACGTGAAACCGAAGAAGTTTCTCGCCGATACCGGTGTGCACACGCTCGGCTACTACCGCGATTCGACGATGACACTGTTCAACGACCTCAAGACGCGCGGTCTGGCGCTCGGCCTGCCCGTCACCATGCTGATCGACGGCGAAGGCTGCCTGATCGCCCACATGAACGGTCCAGCCGAATGGGCGGGCCCCGATGCAAAGCGGCTGGTCGAGACGGCGCTCGGGTCGTGAGCCAGAGCACCTCCAGGATAGTGTGTAACGGTTCTCCGTCCGGAATTGCGTAAAAACAAAGAGCTCTAGGCCGAGCGTACGCTCGGCTTGAGCAATACGAGGCTGCCATCCTGGCGGTCGGCGCCTCGCGCCCGAACACGCTTGCCGTGGCCGGTCAGGTCTCCGAACGCCTCGATCGGCGCCGGCTTGCCGAGATAATAGCCCTGGCCGATCTCGCAGGCCTCGGCGTCGAGAAACTTCAACTCGCCGAGCGTCTCGACGCCCTCCGCCAGCACCGGCAGACCCAGGCCGCGCCCCAGCCCGAGCACGGCGCGCACGATCGCCGCAACCTGGCCGTTGGTGTCGACGGACTTGATGAAGGAACCGTCGATCTTGATCTTGTCGAAAGGGAAGGCGCGAAGGTTGGAGAGGGAGGAATAGCCGGTTCCGAAATCATCCATGGCCACGCGCACGCCAAGCGCCTTGACCTGTCGCAAACTCGCCAGCGCGCGCGGCATGTCCTTCACCAGCGCCGTCTCGGTGATTTCGAGTTCCAGCCTGGCTGCCGCGAGACCGGACTTGAGCAAGGTCTCGTGCACCTTTCGGCTGAAGTTCGGATTGTGCAACTGCACCGCGGAGACGTTGACGGCCACCGTCAGTGGATTTTCCCAACTGGCGGCCTCCCGGCACGCTGCCGTCAGCACCCAATCTCCGATCTGGCCTATGGCGCCGCTGTCCTCCGCCAGCGGAATGAATATGGACGGGGGAACATCGCCGCGTTCGGGATGCCGCCAACGGATCAAGGCTTCGAAGCCGACCATTTTGCCGCTGCTGATCTCTTTCTGCGGCTGGTAGACGAGATAGAATTCGTCGCGCGCTACTGCCTGGCGCAGTTCGTGCTCCATGACGCGCTTGTCGCGAGCCTCGGCGCCCATCGACGCCTCGAAATAGCGATAGGTGTCCCTGCCTTCGGTCTTGGCGCGATAGAGCGCGGTATCCGCATGGCTGATGAGGCTGGCCTGGTCTTCCGCGTCCAGCGGATAGAGCGCGATGCCGATGCTCCCCGATACCAGCCCGCCACCCGCCGCGAGCCGGTTCTCCTCGCGCATCGCGGCGAGCACCGCGTCGGCTATCCGGCTCGCCGCCTGCGGGTCGGGCAGGTTGGGGGCGATGATGGCGAATTCGTCGCCGCCCAGGCGCGCCAGCATCTGTCCGTGGCGAAGAACGCCGGAGACACAGTTCGCCACCTTCTGAAGCATCGCGTCGCCGGCGCCATGCCCATAAAGATCGTTCACCTCCTTGAACCGGTCGAGGTCGAGCAGAAGAAGCGCAAGATGCCCGCCCCTCGCGCCCTTGCCGGCTTTTGCGTCTCGGCTCGTGGCGGCGATTTCGGTATCAAGCCGGCTGGAAAAGCTACGGCGGTTGGCGAGCCCCGTCAGCGGATCGAAATGAGCGAGGCGAAGGATTTCCTGTTCCGCCTTCTTGCGTTCGCGAATGTCGCGGACGGCGACGACATTGTGAGGCTTGCCGCAATAGTCGATGCTTCTGGCGATCAGTTCGACGGGAATTCTCATCCCGTCGCGATTGCTTAGTTCCGCCTCCCACGGCTGTCCCTGGAAGTTGATCAGGTCGGATGCGGTGCGCTCATCGAAGAGGTCGCCAAGTTCCCTTCCGTTCAGTGTCGTGGCGACCATGCCGGTCAGCCTGGCCATGCTGTCGTTGACACTGACGATGCGATTGCCATCGCAGACGATCAGGCCTTCCACCGCGGCGTTGGCTAAGCCGTGCATGCGGTCGACCTCAAGCTTTTGGCGGCGGAAGCGAAGGTCGATCCACAGCGCGGTGGCCGAAAGCACCAGGATCACCAGAGTGGCCGCAGCGGCGGCGAAGGCCTGCGAGGTCGGTGCGACGGTGTGTTGGGATATGGCGATCGAGGAATCCGGGAAGATCGAGACGGCAGCCATGGCGATGAAGTGCAGGCCGCAGATTGCCAGCGTCAGCAAGACCGCACCGGCAAGCGTCGCAGGCAGCGACGAGCCGCGCAGGACGACGCGCAAAGCCAGCGCCGCGAGCGTCACGCCGGCCAGCAAGGAGACGGCGACGAGGAGCAGGTTCCATTCGATCCGGCCCTCGACCTCGAATGCCGCCATGCCGATGTAGTGCATGGCGGCAATACCGCCGCCCAGAACGGCGCCGCCGACCAGATGGTAGTCAAGCTCGTCGCGCAAGGTGGCGACCCACATGCCGGCCGCCGTAACCGCCACCGCGCCAGCGAGCGAGAGTACTGAAAGTCCGGGATCATAGGCGTTGGGGATTCCCGGCGTGAAGGCAAGCATGGCGATGAAGTGCGTTGCCCAGATGCCGAAACCGGTCGAGGTGGAGGCGATCGTCAGCCAGGCAAGCCGATTTCGATCCGTCGAGCGACCTATGTGATGAAGAAGATTGACGGCTGAAAAACAGGAAATTCCACAAATCAGCGCTGCCAGTGCAACCAGCCTCAGATCGTGCTGGTTCACGATGCAGTTATAGACCGTCAGCATCTTATTCCCCCTGGCCCGCAGGAAATAAAGAAAGAAATATGACTGATTAATGCTTGGCTGTTGAAGGATCGATAAAGCCGCCTGCAACCATAGCGTGCTTTTGCGGCGCAAGCTGACCGCAAGAGCACAGGCCAGGTCAGCCGCATCGATTGAAGACGACGGTTATTTCAGGCGGACGGTCACTGTCAGGGCGTCATGATCCGAGCTTGGGCTGCCATCCGGCAACACCGCCGGAAGAACCGCCGGCGCGCTGGCCGCGAGGCCGCGCGTGAAGAACCAGTCGATTCGGCCAACCGGGGTGCCGGCGGGCCGACGCTGGGTGGGCAGGTCCAAATTGTTGGCGGCCTGCCAATCATAGCCGCGCTCGGCAAGGGCCGCGAACAGCGGCTCGTGACGCTCGGCATGGATCAGCCGGTCCGGTTCGGCCATGACCCGAGCCATCCACGCCCGTGGGTCGTCATGGCGCTCCTCGTGGCTTGCCGTCAGCGTGTTGAAATCGCCGCCGAGCAGTACTGGCGCTTGCGGATCATAGTTGTCGATTGCATCGAGGAGTTTGCGTGTCTGAGCGGCCCTGCCAGCCGGATCGGTTCGGTTTTCAAGGTGCACCGAGACGACCGTCATCCTGCGGTCGCCGATGCGCACCTGGCCGCCGATCGCCATGCGTCCGCCGATGCGGGGTTGGCCGCGCTCCGGCCGAAACCAGCCGCCGGCGGCGTCCAGGCGCACCAGGAAGGGTCGCAGCAGCGGCATGCCACTGGTCACGGCATTGCCGTGAAAGCCTTCCGCGTTGGCGGCTTCACCGGTTGCCATGCGCTCGGCCTCGTTGCCGCCAGCGAGTTCGACGAACTCGACACTATAGGCGAAGGCATGGCCGAGCCGGTCGGCAAGCACGCTGAGCGGATGGCCGTTGCCGGAGCGTGCCATGCCCTTGTCCACCTCGGACAACAGCACGATTTCGGGGGCCTGCCCGGCAAGCGTTCGTGCAATGGCATCGACATGACGGAGCCGCTCGACGTTCCAGGCCACCACCTTCAAGGCCTCGCCGACGTTCGCGCGCGACGCCTTGCCGCCGATTTCGATCTGGCCAAGAGCCGGAATGGCGGCTGCATGCCGCAAATGGGTGGCGCTATCGCGCGGGCCTTCGCGCATCGCCTGCCTGTCGGTGATGGGCACGTGCGCCAGCTGCTTCACCAGCATTTCATCATCCCTTTTAGCCGGATAACAATAACGGCCTTTACGTCCTTGGAAGTCGCCCTAGCTACCTAAGGCGCCGGTGTGACGTTTTCATGCCGCTGTAGCCGCCGGAGGGGAGGAAAGACCAGCTGTGCACAGGCCCGGGAGGCCACAACAGAACTGTCACATACCTTCTCTAAGAGAGCGGGCAAGGACTTGCGCAAGACCCTTGTCAACAGTCATTCAAGAGGGAAGAAATCATGACGATCATCAAGCGGGGCTTTGCTGCCCTTGCCGCTGGCGTGCTCAGCTCCGCGCTGGCGATGCCTGCCTTCGCGGAACCGGTAAAATTCGATTTCTGGTTCGGTCTTTCGGGCGATCTCGCCCGGGTCGTGGACACGCTGTGCAAGAACTTCAACGCCTCGCAGAAGGACTATGAAGTCGTCTGCACCAGCCAGGGCAATTACGACGCCACCTTGCAGAACACCATTGCCGCCTTCCGCGCCGGCAAGCAGCCCACCGTCGTTCAGGTCTATGACGTCGGCACCGCCACCATGATGCTGTCGGGTGCCTACAAGCCCGCCGACAAGCTCATGGAAGAAAATGGCTACAAGATCGACTACGCCGATTATTTCCCAGGCATCGCCCGCTATTACGCCACCTCGAAAGGCGAGATGCTGTCCTTCCCGTTCAACTCGTCTACGGCGTTGATGTACTGGAACAAGGACGCCTTCGCCAAGATCGGCAAGACCGAAGCGCCGAAGACCTGGGAAGACGTCGGCGCCGACCTCAAGGCAATGAAGGACGCCGGCTATGAATGCCCGATGGCGATCAACATCTCGGCCAATGAAAGCTGGCAGCTGATGGAGCAGTTCTCCGCCATTCACAACCAGCCGATCGCTACCAAGAACAATGGCTATGACGGCCTCGACGCCCGCCTCGAAGTCAACAAGACCAAGTTCGTGCAGTACGTCACCGACCTCAAGAAGTGGTATGATGCCGGCCTGATCAAGATCAAGTCGAAGGATCTCGGCCAGGATATGGTCCAGGCCTTTGCCACCGGCACCTGCCAGGTCATCCTGACCTCGGTCGGCGATCACGGCACGGTTGGCCGTACGCAGAAGGAAGGCATGAACTGGGACGTCGCCGAACTGCCCGTCTATGCCGGCACGGAGCGCAAGAACTCGCTCGTCGGCGGCGCATCGCTGTGGGTTCTCTCCGGCAAGTCGGATGCTGAATACAAGGGCGCGGCCGCGTTCCTCAACTTCATCCACGATCCGAAGACCGCCCTGTTCTGGTCGACCAACACCGGTTACATCCCGGTGACCAAGTCGGGCTTCGACTACATGAAGGGCCAGGGCTTTTACGAGAAGGCGCCTTACAAGGGCCGCGAAGTCGCGATCGCCAGCCTGACCGCCTCCGAGCCGACCGAAATCACCCGCGGCATCCGCCTGGGCAATTTCACCCAGATCCGCGCCGAGTTCGGCACCCAGATGCAGGCGATCTTCGCCAACAAGGTCACCGTGCAGGAAGGTCTCGACACGCTGGTCAAGAACGGCGACGCCATCCTCGACCGCTTCCAGCAGACATATCCAGGCAAGACCCTGCCCTGATCCAGGGATTTCCCAGACCGCCCGCCGACCCATTTGAGCATGATCCCGAAGACCGGTTTCCAGTTTTCGGGATCATGCCTGGGTCGACGGGCGGGCATTTCGTTATTAATCTCTCGCTTGCTTTAAGCTGACCACCCTGCGGCAACGGCGGACCGATGGAAAAACGCGTCACTTTCGGCAGTTGGACAGTCGGCATTCTTTTCGCGGTGCCGCAGCTCCTGCTGATCTTCACCTTCTTCTACTGGCCTGCCGGCCAGGCCGTATACTGGTCGCTGACGCTGCAGCAGCCCTGGGGCGGCGGCAACATCTGGGTCGGTCTCGACAATTTCCGCTCGATCCTGGCCAACGCCGATTACTGGAACTCGATCACCGCCAGCCTTGTCTTTGCCGGCATCAGCACCGGGCTTGCGATGTTCGTCGCGCTCGTGCTCGCCGCGCTCACCGACCGCCAGCTAGCCGGCTCATGGCTGTATCGCGTGGTGCTGATCTGGCCCTATGGCATCGCCGCGCCCGCCCTGGCGCTGGCATTCCGCTTCATCCTGGCGCCGGAAGCCGGCTTCATGGCCGTCGTCAACCAGGTCTGGCCCGGCTTCTGGGATCCCGGCCTGGACGGCGCCGACGCCATGGCTTCGATCATCATCGCCTTTTCCTGGAAGTATGTCGGCTACAACTTCATCTTCTTCCTCGCCGCGTTCCAGGCGATCCCGCGTTCCCTGATCGAAGCCGCCGCGATGGACGGCTCTGGTGTCATGAGGCGCTTCTGGGACATCCAGTTTCCGCTGATCACCCCGACCATCTTCTTCCTGCTTGTCATCAACATCACGGAAAGCTTCCAGGATTCCTTCGGCATCGTCGACATCATGACGTCCGGTGGGCCGGCGAATGCCACCAATCTGATGGTCTACAAGATCTACTCCGACGGCTTCAAAGGCCTCGATTACTCCGGTGCCGCCGCGCAGAGCATCATCCTGATGCTGCTCATCATCGTGCTGACCATTTTCCAGTTCCGCTTCATCGAGCGGCGCGTCCATTACAGGTGAGACTGATATGGTCGAGCGCACCCCGTTCCTCAATTTTTTCACGCACCTGATCTTGTTCGTCGGCTTCGTTTTCTGCGTGGCGCCGTTCGCCATCGTGGCGATCGCCGCCTCGCATAATCTCAGGGATGTCAACGACGTGCCGATGTCGCTGCTGCCGGGCAGCGATTTCTGGATCAACATCAAGACCGCCTGGGTGACGGCCGACCTTGGTCCCAAGCTGCTGAACAGCTTCATCGTTGCGACCGGCGTTGCCGCAGGCAAAGTGATCGTCTCGGCGCTGACCGCCTTCGCGATCGTCTACTTCCGATTTCCCGGCCGCACGCTGATCTTCTGGCTGATCTTCATCACTCTGATGCTGCCGCTTGAAGTGCGCATCGTGCCGACCTACGCAGTGGTCGCCAACGTGCTCGAGCCGTATCAGGCTATCCTGGACGTGACCGGCCTGAGCTGGCTGATCGAAACGGTTTCGGGCGTGCAGGTCCAGCTCAGCGTTGGGCTGCTCAACTCCTATCCCGGCCTAATTCTGCCGCTGGTCGCCACGGCGACCGGGACGTTCCTTTATCGCCAATTCTTCCTGACCGTGCCGGACGAATTGACGGAAGCCGCACGCATGGATGGCGCCGGGCCACTGCGCTTCTTCATCGATATCCTGTTGCCGCTGTCGCGCAACAACATGGCGGCGCTCGGGACCATCATGTTCCTGTGGGCATGGAACCAGTATCTATGGCCGCTGCTCATCACCACCGACCAGTCGCATGCGATGGCGGTGACCGAGCTCAAGCAGCTCATCCCCAATGTCGGCGGCACTCCGGAGTGGCATATCGCCATGGCCGGTACTCTCATCATTATGCTGCCGCCGATGATCGTCGTGGTGCTGATGCAGCGCTGGTTCGTGCGCGGCCTGATCGCCACCGAGAAGTAATAAGGAGACAAAAAATGGCCTCCATCGCAATACGCGGCGTCAAGAAGAACTATGCCAAGACGCAGGTCGTGCACGGCGTGGATCTCGACTTTGCCTCGGGCGAATTCGTCGTCATCCTCGGGCCGTCCGGCTGCGGCAAGTCCACGCTGCTCAGGATGATCGCGGGGCTGGAAGAAATTTCCGACGGCACGATCGCCATCGACGGCACGGTGGTCAACAAGCTCGAGCCGCGCGAGCGCGGCTGCGCCATGGTGTTCCAGAATTACGCGCTTTATCCGCATATGAGCGTGGCCCAGAACATCGGCTATTCGCTGAAAGTCGCCGGTGTTCCCTCGGCCGAGCGCAACCAGCGCATCCAGGCGGTGGCCCGCACACTGGAACTCGAGCAACTGCTCGACCGCAAGCCGATGGCGCTTTCGGGTGGCCAGAGGCAGCGCGTCGCCATGGGCCGCGCCATGATCCGCGAGCCGAAGGTGTTCCTGTTCGACGAGCCTCTGTCCAATCTCGACGCCAAGCTGCGCGTGCAGATGCGCTCGGAGATCCGCAAGCTGCATCGCCGGCTGAATGCCACCTCCGTCTTCGTCACCCACGACCAGGTCGAGGCCATGACATTGGCCGACCGGCTGGTGGTGATGAATGGGGGACGGGTCGAACAGGTCGGCACGCCAGGTGAAATCTACACCCGCCCGGCCAGCCGCTTCGTCGCCACCTTCGTCGGCGCGCCTGCCATGAACATCCTCGAAGGCACCGCCGAACTCGACGGATTGTCGCTGCTCGGCGGCAGCCGGCGCCTGGCGATGGCTCGCGCCGGCCTGCCGGTCGGCACGAAAGTGGCGATGGGCATCCGGCCGGAAGCGGTCCGGCTGGTGGGACCAGGCACGGCCGGCGCGCTCGATGCGACTGTCGACTTGGTCGAGGAATTGGGCGCGGGGCGGGTGATCTATGTCGACCTCGACGGCGCGCCGTTTTCGGTGATGACCTCGGAGCCCGTTCACCCCGAGCCCGGCAGCACCGTCGGGCTGAAGATCTCGCCTGACGACATGCACTTCTTCTCGTCGGAGACAGGGACCCGTCTCGATGTCTTCAAGGCTTCGGTGCCAGAGCCAGCGCTTTAATTTCCAGCACGCGCGCCGCCAAAGAGACGTACATGAAAGTCATCCAGGTCACCGACGTGCATCTCGGTCGGCAAGGTGAGCGCCGCTATGGAGCCGACCTGCACCAGCGGCTGGATCAGTGCATCGCGCACATCAATGCGCATCACGCCGACGCCGCGCTTTGCGTCTTCACCGGCGACCTGACGGAGACCGGTGCGCCGCGGAGCTATGCCGATCTGCGCGCTGCCCTGACCACGCTGTCGGTGCCGTACAGGCTGCTGCCGGGCAACCATGACCGGCGGGCAAATCTCATCGCCGCGTTTCCCGACGTTCCGGTCGACGAAAACGGCTTCGTGCAGTCGGTCCACGATACCGGCAACGAAGTGCTGTTGTTTCTCGACTGCCTGGCGGAAGGGCGCATCGAGGGCGAACTGTGCGAGAGGCGGCTTGCCTGGCTCGAAGCCCGGCTGGAACGGTCGGGCGGCCGGCCCGCCTACGTGTTCCTGCATCATCCGCCGGTCGCGCTCGGCCTGCCTCAACTCGATCCGCTGGCGCTTCAGCAGCCCGAGCGGTTGCTCGACTTGTTGCGGGGCCATGGCAACGTCCGCCATATCTTCTTCGGCCATGTGCATCGCGACATTGCCGGCACCGTTGCCGGCATCCCGTTCTCGGCGCAGCGCGGCCTGCATGCCCGCTTCGAGCTCGCCCTCGAGCGATCGAGCGAGATCGTCGAACAAGCGCCGCCGTCCTACGCCGTCATCCTCATCGACAGCGCCAACGCGTGCGTGGTGGTGCACGGTTGCGATTTTATCGAGCAATGGCCGATCTATTCAGCCGAAACCGGCGAACGCATCACGGCGTGAGCTTGCCACTTCGCTTTGGTTCAAGGGCTTAAAATCGTCGGGCTCAGGCGAAGACGTGCGCCTTGCCCGATACGGTCAGCCGCACGATCTCGCCGACCGCCGGCGCGTCCATGCCGGATTTGCGCAGGATCAGCGGCGTGCCGCCGATGGCCGCGGCGTCGGGCGGATCGGAATTGTTCAGGAGCCGCACCGCGATCGTGCATGTCGAGCCGGCGAACTCCGATTCCGTTACCTCGCCGAACGGCATGTCCGATGTGCCCGACATGCCCTCGCGCGAGGTGCGTTTCAGGCCGATCTGCTCCGGCCGCAGCATGATGCGGGCGACATCACGGCTGTCCGGCGCGTCGACGGCGATGCGGCCCAGCGGCGAACTGGCGAAGCCGCCCGAAATGCTCGCCGGCAGGATGATGGCATCGCCGAGGAACTCGGCGATCATCCTGTCCTTCGGCTTGAGATAGAGCTCGCGCGGCGTGCCGACCTGGGAAAATTTCCCATCGCGCATTACCGCCACCTGGCTGGCGAAGGAGAGTGCCTCGGCCTGGTCGTGCGTCACCAGGATGGTGGTGATGCCGGCCGCCTCCAGAAGTTCGGCCACCGCCTTGCGCATCGAGGCGCGCAGGCCGGTGTCGAGTGCCGAGAACGGCTCGTCGAGCAGCATCAGCCGCGGCTTCATCGCCATGGCCCGGGCCAGCGCCACGCGCTGCTGCTGGCCGCCGGAGAGCTCGTGCGGGCGGCGTTTGAGGATCGCCTTGTCGAGTCCCACGATGTAGGCAAGTTCGACGATGCGCTCGGCGCGCCTGTCGTCGTCCCGTGCCATGCCGAAGCCGATATTGTCCGAGATGGTCAGATGCGGGAACAGGGCGCCGTCCTGCGCCACCACGCCGATGCCGCGGCGATGCGCCGGGACAGCGGCGCCGCCATTGGCCAGCTCCTGGCCGTCGAGTACGATGCGGCCTTGGTCAGGCGCCTCGAAGCCGGCGATCAGCCGCAGCAAGGTCGTCTTGCCGCAGCCGGAAGGTCCCACGATCGCCGTGCGGCTGCCGCTGGCGACGTTCAGGTTGACGCCGGCTAGTGCGGCGACCGGGCCGTAGTGCTTGTGCAGATTACCGAGTTCGAGAAAGCTCATCGTCCTGCCATCCGCTTCGACTGGACGTAGAGCAGCCAGGTCAGGGGCAGCGACATCGCCACCATGATGAAGGCGTAAGGAGCCGCCGAGGCGTAATCGATCTCGCTGCTGTAGGACCAGAACGCCATGGCCAGTGTGCGGGTGCCGTTCGGCGCCAGCATCTGGGTCGCGGTCAGTTCGTTCATGATGCCGAGCGCCACCAGGGCCATGCCGGCCGCCGCACCGGGCGCCGACAGGCGGATCGTCGTCGACCACAGCGCATTGAGCGGCCGCCGGCCGAGGCTGGACGCGGCGCGTTCGAGCTCGACCGGCGCTTGCGCGATCGATGCACGCAGGCTGACCAGCGCGCGCGGCAGGAACATCAGTGCATAGGCGACCAGGATAGTGAACAAGGTCTGGTAGAGCGGCAGTGCGATGCGCACGGTGATGGTGACCAGTGCCAGCGCGATGACGACGCCCGGCAGCGAGCCGACGATGTAATTGCATCCCTCGAGCAAGCGCTGCAACGGACCCGGCGCGCGGATAGAGATCCAGGCCATCGGCATGGCCGCGACAGTGGCAAGCAGGGCGCCAGCGAGGGACAGGAACAGCGTCTGGCCGAGTGCCAGGCCGATCTCGTCGAAGCGCCAGACATCGGCGCCGCCGGCGGCGAGCCAGCGCCCGATGGTCATGAACGGAACGCCAAGCGCCAGCAATGTGGTGACGGCGAGCAGCAGCAAGCTGGGCAGGGTGGCGCGGCCGAGGTTCATTCGTTCCTGGTATCGCGCGGCACCCGAGCCGACACGGGCATAACGTTCCTCGCCGCGGACCAGCACTTCGAGGCCGAGCAGCACGAAGCAGCAGGTCACCAGCACGCCGGCCAGCATGTTGGCGGCCGGGCCGTTGAAGGTCGACTGGAACTGATCGACGATCGCGGTCGTGAAGGTGTCGAAGCGGATGAAGACATAGAGGCCATATTCGGCCAGCAGATGCAGCCCGACCAGCAGCGAGCCGCCGCATATTGCGAGCCTGAGCTGCGGCAGCACGACGCGCCAGAACACGCGCCAGGGTCCATGGCCAAGTGCCGCGGCCGCGTCCTCGAGAGCGGGATCGAGACGGCGCAGGGCCGCCGACACCGGCAGATAGAGGAAAGGGAAATAGGCGATCACGGACACCAGCACGCCAGCCCACAGGCCGTGCAGCCCGGGCACCAGGGTGATCCAGGCATAGGAGTGCACGAAAGCGGGGATGGCGAGCGGCGCCACGCAGAGCCAGGACCAGAGCCGGGCACCGGGCAGGTCGCTGCGTTCCGTCAGCCAGGCCAGCGTCACCGACAAGGTGATGGCGATCGGCACCGCCAGCAGGACGAGCAGGCCGGTGTTGACCAGCAGTTCGCCGACACGCGGCCGAAAGACCAGTGCCGAGACCGTCCCCCAGCCGGTCTGCACCGCGATCCAGATGATGAAAGCGAGCGGCAGCAGCGCCAGCAGGGAGACAAATATGGCGGCGGCGACAAGCCAAGGCGCCGCCCGCCGCTGCGCCCGTCGACGCATCTTGGGCGGCAGGCCGGGATGCGCGAGATCGACCGCGGATTGCATCAGTTCAGGCGCCATACCGTTGCGACGCGGCAGCGGCAATCATGGGACCACGGTCGCGGTCAGGAACGAAGCGTGTCGTCATGGACGAATGCATCTCGAAACAAAACGCTCCCGCGAAAGGTGAATTCCCGCGGGAGCACGATCTGACGTCCTTATTAGGAAGAACGGCAACTAAAGCAAGCCGGCTGCTGTCATCAGATCGGTGACCTTCTTGGAGTTCAGCGTCGTGGCATCGACCTTCGGCGCCTGCAGGTCGGCCAGTGGCACCAGCTTCGGATTGGACTGCGCGCCCTTGCCGACCGCGTATTCGAAGGAGGTTCCGTTCTTCAGCACGTCCTGGCCGTTCTTGCCGGTCACCCATTTCAGGAAGGCCTGGGCTTCCTTGGGATGCTTGCTCGAGGCCAGCACGCCGCCGCCGGAAACCGATACGAAAGCGCCCGGATCCTGGTTCTTGAAATAGTGCAGCGCGACGTTCTTGGAGTTTTCGCCGGTTTTGGCCTGATCGCCAAAGTAGTAGTAGTGGTAGATCACGCCGCCTTCGATCTCACCGGCATTGACCGCCTTCATCACGGTGCTGTTGCCCTTGTAGGCGGTGAAGTTCTCCTTCATCGCCTTCAGCCAGTCGGCCGTGGCGGGCTCGCCCTTGAGCTGCAGCAAAGCGCTCACGATGGCCTGGAAATCGGCGCCGGAAGGCGAAGCCGCCCAGCGCCCCTTCCAGCTCGGGTCGGCGAGATCGAGCATCGACTTGGGCAGCTGGTCTGCCTTGAGCTTGGTGGTGTTATAGGCAAACACGGTGCTGCGCGCGGCCACGCCCACCCATTTGCCGCTGGTGGCCTGATAGTCCTGCGGGACTTGAGCCAGCGTATCGGCGTCGACTGGCGCGAACAGGCCGGCATTTTCGACCAGCACCATGGCCGGCGAATTTTCCGTCAGGAACACGTCGGCGGGCGAGGCAGCACCTTCGGCGACGATCTGGTTGGAGAAGTCGCTGTCACCGCCGTTGCGCAAGGTGACCTTTATCCCCGTTTCCTTGGTGAACCCTTCCGCCCATTCCTTCGCCAGGCTTTCATGCTGGGCGTTATAGACGACGATGCCGGCATCTTCGGCCGTCGCCGGACCAGCGGCGAGGCTGATTGCAAGCGCGGCTACGCTGGCAAGGGCAAGAAGGGGGGATTTCATAAGGGTACTCCTCGGGTTGTCCCGCACTGGGGTGCGTCCGAGTACCAATTCATGAATGCACTAGTCAAGATTGAAAGACGACGGGCATCATCACGGTTTCGCGTGTCGGACGCCGATGGCATCACCCGATATGCGGGGCTGGTGGCTGCTCCTGCGGGATGCAGCCATCGACCATCGGATGAATGGTCCACCGCTGGTCCAGCCCCTGCTGTGTTCGTTTGGTCTCGGGATCGAACGCTTCGTTCAGCATGGCGCACCAGGTCCTGCGCAGATTGTCGCAGCGCGTCCGGAACGCCGCGCTGCCAAGCCCGTCACGGATATCGTGCGCGGTCAGGTCGGTGGTCTCGCCCGGCGGTTTGGGCGGAACCGTGCCCGTGTCGGCAAAGTCCGGATCCCACTGCAGATAGTGTTTCGCGTCGACACTGGCGGCCGCATCGAATTTGACCACCGCCATCAGCGGATGAAACTCGTGCCAGCCCTTGTGGTAGCCGTCATAGACATGTTCGCCGAGGACGGCGACATGATCGCCCATCCTGATGGGACCGAGCGCCTTGTCGCCGACATTGGCGTCCTCGACATTGCCGGGGTTCCAGTTGAACAATCCCTGCAGGACCGGCTTGACCCCGCCGAAATAGGATGCCGCTCCGCCGATGGCGCCGCCAATGGCCGCTCCGAGCAATCCTCCCAGGAACGAGCCGATGGCGCAGCCCAGCGCACCCAGGAAGAACGATCCTATGGCGCAGCCGACAGCCGCTCCGGCACTGGCGCCGGCAGCCGCCGCGGCCACCGTGACGACCAGGGCCGCCGTCAGCAGGATGACGATGGCCGGCGCCCATTGGCGCATCTTGATCCAGAAGTCGCCCTCGGCCTCGCAGTGCAGGCCCCAGCGGGCATGATCGTCGGCCGGTGCGTAGCCCAGATCCGTCTTCAGGTCGTCGCGCGGCAACAGCAGCTCATGACCCTGAAAGCCGTCATTGAGAATATCGTTGGCCGGATGGGCCGCGACGCTGGCGGCGAATTCCGCCACGACGGTGCCGTCGGCATTGTAGCGATTGGCCGCCGCCAAGGCCGCCTCGTTGGTCTCGGCGTTGAGAATTTCTGTCGTCGGATGCGGCATCAGTATGACGTCGAAATACTGGTCGTTGTCGAAGGCGCCGAGATCGCTGCGGAACGGATTGTAGGAGACGATGCCGACGGCGCATTTCGGATTGTCCTTGTCGAGGCAGACCAGGCGGTGGTTGAGCCATTCCCCGGCGGCCTTGTCGATCGTCGCGGTGGCGGACGCCAGAAATGCGATTGCCGCGGCAAGTGCCGCACCGACCGGCCCCAGCAGCAGGCCGAAGGCGGCCGCCAACCCGGTGATCACGATGATCTGCAGCGCCTGGCCGGCGAGGAAAGCCAGCCGATCGTCCTCGTTGTAGGGCTTGCCACCGACCGGATAGAGAAAGCAGCTCGTATAGTGCTTGTAAGCCATCGGAGCGCCTCAGCCTTTCGTGGCGGTGAGCGTCACGCCGCCGGTCATGGTGCGCGATCCACTCTCGCCGATCGTGAAGACGTGGACGTTGAAGGTCTTTGAGCCGCGGAACGCGGTGTCCTTCGGTTCGATTTCGACAGCGATCTCGGTCAGCTGGCGCGGCTGCAGCAAAAGCGTTCTTGGGACGATCCTGACCGACCAGTCGTCCGGCACGGGAAACCGGCCATACGCCTGTTCCTCGAGGGCCTCGGCCCAGCGCGCCTTGCTTTCGGCGAGCCGCGGCTGTGGGGTGTCCGTGCGCTCGTCTCGACCCTGGCCGCGTGGCGGGATACATGGCCGCAGCTTCGGCAGAGCGTAGCAGTCCGCCTCGATCTGGAAACGCCGGACGACCGAGGCCTCGTTGCGCACGCTGAAGACGAACTTCGCCGGTGAGCGCATCTCGGCAATGTTGACGTTCTTCTGGCCAAGGTTGTTGCTGGGGTTGGCGTCATCGCCCCAGGAAAGCTGTGCTTGAAGGCAGTAGTGGCCGCCGGTGGCGGGCGTGGTCCAACTGAACTCGGCATAGGCAGGGCAATCGATCGTGCCCTTGGCTCCGAGATTTATGGCGACGTTGGCGATCGGACGGGAAATGGTCTGGGCGCCGAATGACAGGTAGGACAGTGCCACCCCGACGCCCACCGCTGGGGCGTCATAGGACCCGTTCCAGACGCGCACGCGAACGCGATATGCATGTGCTGGCTGAAGCGCGCCGCTGACCGGCAAGGTGCCGTCGAAAATGTCGATGTCGGGATTGTCCCAGGTGACCGCGAGCCCCTGCGCCATCAGATAATACTGGGCGTATAGAAGAGGATCGGCGCGCTTGTAGATGTCGGGCGGCAGCTGGATGCAGCAGTCGTTCTGCGCCGGGCTGGGCAGCCGCTGGCCCTTGGCCAGCCGGCACAGCAGCCTGCATATCGTGGCAAACAGCACCTTCAGCCCGGCGGCCAGACGCTTCCAGAATTCGGCGGCGAACAACAGCAAGGCCGCGGTTCTGATGTGGTTGACCAGAGATCCTGCCATGTCGTGTTTCCCACGCTGAGAGGACGCAACGGTAATGTTTTCCTGGCGGACCTGTCTCCGCCGGTTGTCCAGAGGCTATTTCTTCAGTGATCCCTGTCTTCTGTAGAAGTAGACGGCGGCGACAAGGACTATGGCCGCAATGACAAGGCTGCTCTCGAAAGTTCCCGAGCCATTGTCGGGAGAAAATCCAAAAATGCGTTCAATGAAATCCATTTCGGCCGCCCTCCGATCCCTTGACGCTACAGAAGGGTTTACCTTACGTCAATCAAAGGTTGGTCCCGCGCCGCTCCTCACGCATGAGCTGGGAACCAGAGAACCCGTCCGGGAATTTAGCGAGCCATCCCGCAAACTTTCGTGATTTGCCCGTAGTTTGGCTTGGACATTATTTCGCCGGCCACGTAACAAATCAGTGCCGAGGCGCGAAGATCGGGGAGTGAACTCTTGTGAGCGGCAAGGACGAGGCCGAGCTTTCCCGGCTGATGCGGGCCGCGATCGCGGGGGATGAAAAGGCCTATGCCGACTTTCTGCACCGGATTGCCGCGCTGGTGCGCGGTTTCGTCAGGCGCAAGATCGTGCAGGGCGGGGTCGATCCCGAGGATGTCGTGCAGGAAACCTTGCTGGCCATTCATGTGAAACGGCACACCTGGCGCCAGGACGCGCCGGTGCTGCCCTGGGTCTATGCGATTGCCCGTTTCAAGCTGATCGATGCGTTCCGGCGGCGCGGACGGCGCATCGAGATCGATGTCGACGACATCGCCGAGACGTTCGCCGAGCCCGAAACGGAAACCGTCAGCGAGCGGGACATCAACCGGGCGCTCGACGGGCTGCCGCCGGCACAGCGTTCGGTGGTTTCAGCAGTATCCGTGGAGGGCCGCTCGATCGGCGAGACGGCGGCTAAGTTCGGCATCAGCGAGACGGCGGTGCGGGTGTCGCTGCACCGGGGACTTACCGCCATAGCCAGGCGATTCGGGCAGGGGCGGTTCGGGCGGGAATGACATGAAGACCGACGATCTCATCAAGGCGCTCGACGCCGATGCCCACAGCAAGGCGATGCCATTGCGCTCGGCCTGGTGGCTGGCGGCTGGCGCGGCCGCCTTGGTCGCGGCCGCTGTCTTCATGATGACGATCGGGCCGCGCCCCGATTTCATGGTGGCCGCGCACACGGTGCGTTTCCTGTCCAAATTCGTTTTCACCATCGTGCTCGCCATCAGCGCCTTTGCCCTGATCCGTGCCCTGTCGACGCCGGGCGCGGCGACAGGCCGGGCTATGGCGGCGATGATCGCGGCGCCGCTGCTGGTCGCGGTGGCCGTGGTGCTGGAGCTCTTCATGGTGCCGCAGGCCCTGTGGAGCACGCGCATGATCGGCTCGAACATGATGATCTGCATGGGCTTCATCCCGCTGATCGGCATCGGCCCGCTGGCCATCTTCCTGTGGATGCTGCGCTATGGCGCGCCGACACGGCCGGTGCTTGCCGGCGCGGTCGCGGGGCTGCTTGCCGGCGCGCTGGCGGCGACTTTCTATGCGGCGCACTGCTTCGACGATTCGCCGCTTTTCGTTGCCACCTGGTACACGATCGCCATCGCGGCTCTCGCTTTGCTTGGTGCGCTCGGCGGGCGGTTTTTCGTGCGCTGGTAGCAGGATACCCACGCCTACACCCCGTGAATACCGATCCTTAATCATGCCGGCAATTGTTTGCCGGTTTTCCATGTCGCCTATGCCCTTGGCGCAACCTTTCCTTAAAATCGATCCTTCAGGGTTTTAACGGGAAAAAGCGATTGCCCACGGGGGTGGCACGAATCGTGACATTGCGAGGTATCATCGGGCCGGGACGGCACAAGCATGCAGCTCTGGCGCTGCTTGTGGCCGGTCTGGCCGTAGTGGCCGCCTCGCTTGTGCTGTCAGGGCTGGACCTTGGCGCGCAAGCCCTCAGACTTTGCCTCCAAATATCGGTCGCGGTGACGGTCTGCGCGCTTTTCGCGGCCTATCTGTTCATCGGTCGAATCTCGGAGGATCGACGGCAGATCGCGGACAGCGAGCAGCGGTTCCGCCGGGCCATGGAGGACTCGGCGATCGGCATCGCTATCGTCGGTCTCGACGGGCGTATTCTCCAGACCAATCCGGCCTTTGCCGCCATGCTTGGCTACAGCCGCGACGAGATCGAGGCGCTGACCTTCTTCCAGCTCACGCATCCCGACGATGTGCAGATCGGCAGCGAAACGATGGCCGGCCTGAAGGCGGGCACCGTCGATGCCTTCCACTTCGAGAAGCGTTATCTCAAGAAGGACGGCACACCCGTCTGGGCTCATCTTGCCGGCTCGGTTATTCGCGACGAGAAAAGCGGCCGGCCGCTCTATCTCGTCTCGCAGATCGAGGACATCGACGCGCGCAAACAGGCCGAGGCGCGCATCACAGAGGCCGAAACGCGCTGGAACTTCGCGCTGGCCGGCGCCGGTCAAGGTGTCTGGGATTTCGACATGCGCAAGGGGGGCACCACCTATTCCTCCACCTGGGTCAAGATGCTGGGCTACGGGGATGGCGAGCTCGATGGCGACCCCGATCGCTGGCTGACGATGATCCATCCAGACGATCGCGCCACGGTCGCGGAGGCCGATCGCGCCCATCTCGCCGGCGAGACGGAATTTTTCGAAGCCGAGTTCCGGATGCGCCACAAGGACGGCCGCTGGATCTGGATCCTCGACCGCGGCAAGGCCATCGAGCGCGATGCGGACGGACACCTGGTCAGAGCGATCGGCAGCTTGATGGACATCACCCGGCGAAAGCAGGCCCAAGAACGGCTCATCGTCTCGGCGGCGATGCTGGCCGACGAGAAGGAGCGGCTGAGGGTGACGCTGCAATCGATCGGCGATGCCGTCATCTGCACCGATGCCGCGAACCGCGTCACTTTCATGAACCCGGTGGCCGAAAAGTTGACTGGCGTTTCCAGTGACGATGCGCTGGGCAAGACGCTGAGCCATGTCTACTGGGCAGTCGACGAGGAGACCGGCCACAGGATCGGGATGACGCGGCCGGTGACAGGCGAAGAGGCGCGCTCCGACCAGAACAGCCGCGCGGTCCTCATCCGCCGCGACGACACGCGCTGCAGCATCCGCCAGGTCGTGTCGCCGATCCTCAACGAACGCAACGAATTCTGCGGTCTGGTGATCGTCTTCCAGGACTTCACCGATGCGCGTGCCCTGCAGCGACAGCTTGCCCATGCCGCCGCGCATGATGCACTGACGGGCCTTGCCAACCGCTCGAGCTTCATCCGCGCCATGGAGGGGATGGTCGATCAGGCGCGCAAGGACGGCACGACGACAGGGGGCCGCCATCAGTTCATGTTCATCGACCTCGACCATTTCAAGCTGGTCAACGACACGGGAGGTCACGCTGCCGGAGACGCCCTGCTGAAGCGGGTCGCTGATGCCGTGCGCGGCGTGCTTGGTCCTGAAGACATCGTCGCGCGCCTGGGTGGCGACGAATTCGCCGTGATCCTGAAATCGGCTTCCATCACCGGCGCGAGGATCGCGGCGCGTTCCATCATCGATGCGATAGCGGGCCTGAACTTCACCTGGGATGGCCGGCCGCACGGGATCGGCGCCAGCATCGGGTTGACCGCGATCTGCGCCAATTGCGGCGAAGTCGACGAGATCATCGCAAGGGCCGACGCCGCTTGCTATGCAGCCAAGGCCGCCGGCCGGGGATGCGTTTCGGTGGCGCCGGACGGCAAGGTCAGCGACGATGACAGGTCAGAACCGCCCAAGCCACTCGCCGCGGCCTCGTGAGCGGCAATCACGTCAGCGCGTCGGAACGGGATGCTCGCCGCGATAATCGTAGAAGCCGCGCCCGGTCTTGCGGCCGAGCCAGCCGGCCTCGACATATTTGACCAGCAGCGGGCAAGGCCGGTACTTCGAATCCGACAGGCCGTCATGCAGCACCTGCATGATCGACAGGCAGGTATCCAGGCCGATGAAATCGGCAAGCTGCAGCGGTCCCATCGGATGGTTGGCGCCGAGCCGCATGGCGGTGTCGATGGCATCGACCGAGCCGACGCCCTCATAGAGCGTGTAGATCGCTTCGTTGATCATCGGCAGAAGGATGCGGTTGACGATGAAGGCCGGGAAATCTTCCGAGACGGTGATCGTCTTGTCGAGCTGCTTCACATAGGTCTTGGCCGCCTCGAAGGTCTGGTCCTCGGTGGCGATGCCGCGCACCAGTTCGACCAGCTTCATCAGCGGTACCGGGTTCATGAAATGTATGCCGATGAACCGCTCTGGCCGGTCGGTCTGGGCAGCTAGCCGTGTGATCGAAATCGACGAGGTGTTGGTCGCCAGGATCGCTTCGGGATTGAGCTGCGGACAGAGCTGCGCATAGATCTTGCGCTTGACGGTTTCGTCCTCGGTCGCCGCTTCGATCACCAGATCGGCGCCGGCGAGATCGGCCATCGTCGGTGCCGACGCGATGCGTGCCATGGCCTGATTGCGCAGCTTCTCGTCGAGCTTGCCGGACCCCACCTGACGGGCCATGTTGCCGCTGATTGTGGCAATGCCCTTCTCGATGCGGTCGGGCGATATATCGTAGATCAGCACCTTATAGCCCGAAAGCGCGGAGACGTGGGCGATGCCGCCGCCCATCTGGCCCGCACCAATGATGCCGATCGTCTCGATCTTGCTCATTACCCGATCCCGTCCGGAGCGTTTTTCGCTGGATCGCGAACCGCCCCATCTCTTTGTTTTCCCGCAATTCCGGCGCAAAAACCCCTGCGCACTGCTGCTGGAATTGCTTTCAGCCTTTGTGGCCTGCTTATTGTGCGGTGCAAACTAAAAGGGTGGGGCGACTTCGTCTACCCCACCCTTCGCAATTTAATACGGTTGCGCGGAAGCGTCAAAGCGCCTTCTGCAACTCCGGCAGGATGACGAAGAGGTCGCCGACGAGGCCGTAGTCGGCAACCTGGAAGATCGGCGCTTCCTCGTCCTTGTTGATGGCGACGATGACCTTGGAATCCTTCATGCCGGCAAGGTGCTGGATGGCGCCGGAGATGCCGACCGCGATGTAGAGATCGGGGGCGACGACCTTGCCGGTCTGGCCGACCTGCCAGTCGTTCGGCGCGTACCCGGCATCGACGGCGGCGCGGGAGGCGCCGACGGCGGCACCGAGCTTGTCGGCGACCGGCAGGATGACCTCCTGGAATTTCTCCGAGGAACCGAGCGCGCGGCCGCCCGAGATGATGATCTTGGCCGAGGTCAACTCCGGACGGTCGGTCTCCGACAGCTTGTTCTCGACGAAGGTGGACAGGCCGGGATTGGCTGCCGCATTGACCGTCTCGACCGAAGCCGAGCCACCGTCGGGCGCGGCCTGGAAGGAGGCGGTGCGCACGGTGATGACCTTCTTGGCGTCGCTCGACTGCACCGTCTGGATGGCGTTGCCGGCATAGATCGGCCGCTTGAAGGTATCGGGCGAGACCACTTCGATGATCTCGGAGACCTGCGCGACATCGAGCAGGGCCGCCACGCGCGGCGCGATGTTCTTGCCGGCCGACGTCGCCGGCGCGATGACCGTGTCGTAGGCGCCAGCCAGCGAGACGACCAGTGCCGCCGTCGGCTCGGCCAGGCGCTCGGCGAGTTCGTCGGCTTCGGCGAGCAGCACCTTGCTCACGCCCTTCAGTTTCGCTGCTGCGTCGGCGGCAGCCCTGGCGCCTTTGCCGGCCACCAGCACATGAACGTCCGAGCCGATCTGCAGGGCAGCCGAAAGCGCTTTGGCGGTCTGGTCGGAAAGGGTGGCGTTGTCGTGTTCAGCGATGAGGAGAATTGCCATGTTGTCTGTTCCTTCCGATCTCAGAGCACGCCGGCTTCGTTCTTGAGCTTGTCGACCAGTTCGGCGACGCTCTTGACCTTGACACCCGCCTTGCGGCCGCTCGGCTCCTCGGTCTTGATGACCTTGAGGCGTGGCTTGACGTCGGCGCCGTAATCGGCCGGGCTCTTCTCGTCGAGCGGCTTCTTCTTGGCCTTCATGATATTGGGCAGGGAGGCATAGCGCGGCTGGTTGAGGCGAAGGTCGGCGGTGACGATCACCGGCATCTTCAGCTCCACCGTCTGCAGGCCGCCGTCGACTTCGCGCGTCACCTTGGCATGATCGCCCTCGATCACGACCTTGGAGGCGAAGGTGCCCTGCGCCCAGCCGAGCAGGGCCGCCAGCATCTGGCCGGTCTGGTTGGAATCGTCGTCGATCGCCTGCTTGCCGAGAATGACAAGGCCTGGCTGTTCCGCCTCGACGACGCCCTTCAGCACCTTGGCAACACCGAGCGGCTCGGTCTGCTCGTCGGTCTTGACCAGGATGGCGCGGTCGGCGCCCATGGCGAGCGCGGTGCGCAAGGTTTCCTGCGCCTGCTGCGGACCGATCGACACGACGATGATCTCTTCGGCCTTGCCGGCTTCCTTGATCCGGATCGCCTCTTCCACCGCGATCTCGTCGAACGGGTTCATCGCCATCTTGACGTTGGCCAGTTCCACCGCCGAACCATCAGCCTTCACGCGCACCTTGACGTTCGCGTCCACAACCCGCTTCACGGGCACAAGGATCTTCATTTGCCTGTCACCTCTTCACGCTAGTTGGGCGCGCTATAGCAGCCTGCGCCCCTTCTGAGTTGTCGAAAGCCGACATTCCTGACTGAATTCCGGCCAGACGGAATTCTGGCCGGATGGAAATTCTGGTCTTTGCCCGCCCTGGCTGCTCCTTAAACGCCTTGGGCCGCGGCGGAGACGTTTCCGTAATTGTGGCAACCCCTGCCGTCAATACGCTGAAAGCCGCTCAAATCGGTTCAGTTTGGGCCAGAAGGATTTCCACGTCCCCAGCGCGTCGTGGTGGCGGCCGTTTGGGGCGCCGCTGGTTCGCCGACCACCGGCGGCTGTTCAGGGCTCGGTACCACGGCATCCTCGTCGGCGGGTGCGAACAGCGGCACGCCGCGGCTGCGCAGGACCAGCACCAGAACCGCGCCGGCAATGATGCCGCCGATGTGGCAGGCCCAGGATATCTGATCCTCGCCGCCGGCCGCGAACATCACGATCTGGAACAGCACCCACAGGATGAGCGGAATAAAGGCTGGAATGCGCAAAGGGATGCGGGCGAAGGCAAGCACCCACACCTTCACCCTGGGATAGAGGATCAGGTAGGCGACGACCACGCCGGCGATGGCACCCGACGCGCCGATCAGCGGCGCCTGCGAATCCCAGGCGACCAGCCCCTGGAAGGCGGCTCCGGCGATGGCGCACAGCAGATAGAAGATCAGGTAGCGGATGTGGCCGAGCGCGTCCTCGACATTGTCGCCGAAAACCCAAAGGAACAGCATGTTGCCGCCGAGATGGAAAATATCGGCATGCAGGAAGGAATAGGTGAGATAGCTCAGGCTCTCGGGGATGATGACAAAGCGGGGGTCGAGTTCGGCCGTGTCGTGAACGACGGACGGGATGAAGCCGAGACCAAGCACGGCGGCATTGGTGAAGTTCTCGCCGCCGAGCGCCGTGGCGCAATAGATCACGGCGTTGGCGACAATCAGACCGATGGTCACATATTGCAGCCTGATGTGGCGCAGCCTGTTGGTGTCGTAAAGCGGGATGAACATCGGTCGCCGGCCCCTCCCGCCTCTGGTCCGTTCAGCGGTTCTTGCCGGGAACCCATAGCACGTCGGCATTTCCGTTGTCATTGACCGCCCGGGCGGCGACAAACAGGAAATCCGAGACGCGGTTGATGTATTTCAGCCCGTCGCGGTTGACGTGTTCGGCCGGGTCCTGAGCCAGGGCGACCATCAGCCGCTCGGCGCGCCGTGCCACCGTGCGGGCGAGATGAAGCGCCGCCGCTGCCGGCGTGCCGCCGTTCAGCACGAAGGATTTCAGCGGCTGGAGCTTCTTGTTGAGGACGTCGATATCGTGCTCGACACGGTCGGTCTGCGTGGCAACGATGCGCAACGGCTCGTAGCCAAGCGGCTTGCCGTCATCAGGCACGGCGAGGTCGGCGCCGAGGTCGAAGAGATCGTTCTGGATGCGCGAGAGCATGGCGTCGATCGCCTGGTAGCTCTGTTCGGTATGCACGCGAGCCATGCCGATGCAGGCATTGGCTTCGTCGACCGTGCCGTAGGCGTCCACCCTGAGATCGGATTTCAGCCGCCGCTCACCAGTGCCAAGGCCCGTAGTGCCATCATCGCCGGTGCGGGTGTAGATCTTGTTGAGCTTGACCACATCGCCTCCCGAAAAGCCTCACTTGCGGGTGAAATACACGGCCAGCAGGATCAGCGCCAGCGCCACGGCCTGCAGCAGGACGCGGGCCTGCATCAGCTTGTTGGAGGTCACACCGGAGCCGCCGCGCATCATGTTGATGAGCCCCCTGATCAGCACGACCACCACGGCGGCCATGACCAGAATGGCAAGGATGTTGAAGGCAGTGGCCATTTTTGCGTTTCCAGTTCTTTGCTTGTTCAGGCGCGCTTGGCGAGCAGGCGGTGGAGCATCGAGGCCGGCAGGATGCGTTTAAGCATGGCGCCGATCCTGGCCGACATTGTTACCACATAGTGCGGGCGCGGGCGCCGCGACAGAAGTGCATGGCGGAGCACCTTGTGGACCACTTCAGGCCCGGGCTTCCGCGTCGATTGGCTGCCGCCGGCGCGCATGCGCTCCACTTGCGCGGCATAGTCGGCGCGATGCGCGGAATTCTCATGGTCGATATTCCTGAGGAACCAGGGCAGGCCATTGCTGGCGATCTTCGATTTCACCGGTCCCGGCTCGATCAGCGAGACATGGATGCCGCTGCCGGCCAGTTCCTGGCGTTGGCACAGCATCAGGGCCTCCAAGGCATGCTTGGAGGCCGAATAGGCGCCGCGGAAGCGCACCGGCACGAGACCGAGGATCGACGAGCAGTGGACGAGGCGGCCGTGGCCCTGGCGTCGCATCACCGGAACCAGGCGGCGGGTCAGGTCGTGCCAGCCGAAGAAATTGGCCTCGAACTGCTCCCTGAGCGCTGCAACGGGCAGATCCTCGACGGCGCCTGCCTGCGCGTAGGCGCCGTTGTTGAACAGCGCGTCGAGCCTGCCGCCGGTGCGATCGAGCACCGCCGTTACCAGGGCGGCTATGGAGTCCGGTTCGCTATAGTCGAGGTAAAAAGCCTCGACGCCGTCGGCTTCGAGGGCAGCGATGTCCTCCGGCTTGCGCGCCGTTGCGAACACCCGCCAGCCCTCAGCCTTCAATGCACGGGTGCAATAGGCGCCTATGCCGGAAGACGCGCCGGTGACGATGATGGTGCGCAACTCTGCAGCTGGAGAATTCGGGGTTTGACGAAGGGTTGCCATTTGCCGCATTCATTTCCCATATTCGCGGCGTCGAGACAATCGAGGGGAGCGCGCGTCCTTGCTGCGGAACATTGTCGCCCTGCGCCGCGTGCTCTACGACGCGCTCGGCCACTTCAACACCGATGACGGCTGGGCGATGGCCAGCCATCTGGCGATCACCTCGCTGATGGCGCTGTTTCCATTCCTGATCTTCGCCACGACGCTGGGCAGCTTCCTTGGCGCCCAGGCCTTTGCCGACACAGCCGTGCACCTGGTCTTCGACACCTGGCCGGACCAGATCGCCAAGCCGATCGCGCACGAGGTGCTGAACGTGCTGACCGTCAGGCGCAGTGATCTGTTGACTTATGGCGTGCTGCTTGCCGCCTACTTTGCCTCCAACGGCATCGAGGCGCTGCGCACCTCGCTGAACCGCGCCTATCGGGTCACGGAAACGCGCGGCATCATCTATCGCCGGGTGCAAAGCATCTTCTTCGTGCTGATCGCTACCGCCGGGTTCCTGGCGATAAGCGTGCTGCTGGTGTTCGCGCCCCTGCTGGCGCGGCTGGCGGAAGCCCATTTCGAATGGATCAAACCCTATACGGGCACGATCACGCTGTGGCGGTACGTCATCGCCTCAACCGTCATCATCGGCGGACTGTTTGCCGTCCATTACTGGCTGCCGGCCGGCAAGCGCCGTTTCGTCTCGCTGATACCCGGCATCATCTTCACACTGGCCGCATGGCTTATCGGCTCGACCATGTTCGCCACCTATCTCGACCATTTCTCGTCCTATGTGACGACCTATGCCGGTCTCGCCTCGATCATGATCGCGGTGGTCTTCCTCTACATCGTCTCGGCGATCTTCATCCTCGGCGGCGAGCTCAACGCCGCGATCAGCCGTTATCTAGAGGCGCGTGCCCGGGTCGGCTGAAGTTTGCCTGTTCGGGCGGTTGCCAGGCCCACGCCGAAAGTGGTGATGGCCATGCCGACGATCTGCAGCGCATTGAGCTGCTCGTTGAACAAGGCCCAGGCGATGACGGCCGTCACCGCCGGCACCAGGTAGAACAACGAGGCCACTTTCGACATCTCGCCGTCACGGATCATCACCATCAGGAGAAAGATGGCGCCGAGCGACAGCACCAGCAGCAGCCAGCCCATGGCGAAGACCAATTCGCCATTGATGACGACGGTTTGGGTTTCGAAGGCAAGCGAAGCCAGGATCATCAGCGAAGCGCCGCCGACATATTGCCACATGGTGGCCGCCACGAGGTCGCCTCCGGACGCAAAACGCTTTTGCCAGATCGTGCCGGCGCTCATGCCGAGCACCGAGACCAGCGAGGCGGCCAGTGTCGCCGCCGTCACGCCGCCACCGAGCGCCCCGAGTTTCGGCCACAGCACGATGACGATGCCGACCAGCCCGATAGCGAGGCCAAGCCAGTGGCGCGGCAGGATGGCCTCGCCCAGAAACTTGCCGGCAAGCACCGCGGTGATCAGCGGCTGCAGGCCGACGATCAGGGCCGAAAAACCGGCCGGCATGCCTCGATGGATGGCCCAGAAGACGGCGCCGAGATAGATGCCATGCATCAGCACGCCGGCGCCGGTGGCATGCAGAGCCTCCTCGCGGGTGGCTCGTTTCGAGCCCAGCACCAGCATCAGCACGGCCAGCAGGATGGCGGCGAGCACGAAACGCGCGGCGAGGAAGGTGAACGGCTCCGCCCATGGCATGGCGTAACGCGCGCCGATGAAGCCGGTCGCCCACAAGACAACGAAGGTGGCGGGGATGAACCGCTTGATGCTGGACATTTTCCGGGATCGCCGCGCTGGTGAGAATTGACCGTGAGGATGCTCTAGTCCTGTTCAACCCCGCGCGCAAAACGAAACGATTGATCCATGCGTCAAGGAGGTTGAACGGGTGGCGTGTCCGGAGAGCGTTTCTCCTGTCAGAGCCCAATCATCCTTCTGACTTCCTCCGGCGAGGCGCCTGCGTCGCGCAAGGCGGCAAGGCCCGTATCCCTGAAGCTCTTCGACAGTTTTCGCCCATCCGGCCCGAGGATCAGCCGATGATGGAAATAGGCGGGTGGCTGCAATCCCAGAATCTCCTGCAGCAGGCGTTGCACCCCGGTCGCGGAAAACAGGTCCTGTCCGCGCACGACATGGCTGACGCCTTGCAGGGCATCGTCGATGACTACGGCGAGGTGGTAGCTGGTCGGGATGTCGCGGCGCGCCACGATAACGTCGCCCCAATCCTGGGGACGCGCCTCGACGGAGCGCGTCGTGGACAGCGTCCCGTCGCTGAATTCGGCCCATGCCAGGTCCCTGCCGGCACGCGCCATGGCGGCGCCGACGTCCAGCCGCCAGGCGAAGGGCGCATTCTCGGCAATCCGCCGGTTGCGTTCCTTCATCGAAAGCGCCTTGTCGGCCGGGGGATAGAGCGGCACACCGTCGGGATCGCGCGGCCAGTCGCGCCCGCGCTTTTCGCCGTCGGCGATGAAGGCACGTATCTCGCCGCGGCTCATGAAGGCGGGATAGACGAGTTCCTCGCGGATCAGGCGCCCGAGCACCGTTCCATATTCTGCAAAATGCTCGGACTGGCGGCGCACGGGCTTTTCCCAGTCGAGGCCCAGCCATTTCAGATCGGCGATCATGCCCGCCTCGAACTCCGGCGTGCAGCGCGTGGTGTCGATATCCTCGATGCGCAGCAGCAGGCGGCCGCCACTGGTATTTGCGAGCTTCTGGTTGAGCAGCGCCGAATAGGCGTGGCCCAGATGCAGTTCGCCGTTGGGGCTGGGCGCGAAGCGGAATGTCAGGAGCGTCATGTCTCGAGCGGCAATCGGGTTGTGCTGTGGTTTTGGCGGTTGCTACCTTGCTGCACATCTTCGGACAAGGATACCATGCAGCGCATCGCGACACTGGACGACGTTGAGCGGGGGCTGGACGCGCTTTGCCTCATCGACCCGCGCCTGGGGAAAGTGCGCGGCATGGCCGGCGAGGTGCCGCTCAGGCTTTCGGAGCCGGGCTTCAGGAGCCTGGCCTCGATCATCGTCTCGCAGCAGGTGTCGCGGGCGAGCGCCGATGCGATCTTCGGCCGGCTGACGAAACTCGTCGATCCGCTGACGCCGCGGGCGATCCTTGCCGCCGGCGAGGACATGTTTCGCGAGGCCGGCCTGTCGCGGCCCAAGCAGCGCGGCCTGATCGCGGTCGCCCAGGCCGTGGCCGATGGGCTCGATCTGCATCACCTCTGTTCGCTCGATGCCATGGAGGCGATCGCCAGGATGACGGCGGTGCCCGGTATCGGTACGTGGACGGCGGAAGTGTATCTGTTGTTTGCGGCCGGGCATCCCGACATTTTCCCGGCGCGCGACGTCGCCCTGCAGAGCGCTGTCGGCCATGCGCTCGGCATCGACCCTCGTCCAGCGGAGAAAACACTGATCGCGCTGGCCGAATCATGGAGCCCGTGGCGAGGTGTCGCATCGCGGCTTTTCTGGTCCTATTATCGCGAAACCAGGGGCCGGGACGCCGCGCCGCCGGCCTGAATCCGCAAGAAAGCCTAAAAATCATGTGTTTTTGGCGCTTCGTGCCAGCGACAATCCGCTTCACATCCCTGTCATGTCAGGCTTACAGTATCCACGCCGAACGGTTCTAGAACTAGGAGGTCAACAAGGTGACGGTTGCCGTATCTCCGGATGGGCTTCCAGCGCTGGTGCTGAATGCGGATTACCGTCCGCTCAGCTATTACCCCTTGTCGCTCTGGTCCTGGCAGGACGCCATCAAGGCGGTGTTCCTCGACAGGGTGAACATCGTGGCCGAATACGAGCACGCCGTATCCTCGCCGACCTTCTCGATGAAGCTGCCGAGCGTGGTTAGCCTGAAGGCCTATGTGAAGCCGTCCAGGCATCCGGCCTTCACCCGTTTCAACGTCTTCCTGCGCGACCGTTTCCAGTGCCAGTATTGCGGTACCCCCGAGGACCTGACCTTCGACCATGTCATCCCGCGTCACCGTGGCGGCGCCACGACATGGGAGAATGTCGTGGCCGCCTGTTCGCCCTGCAATCTGAGGAAGGGCGGCATGATGCCGGCTCACGCCAAGATGTGGCCGCTGCAGAAGCCGTTTCAGCCGACGGTGCATGATCTGCACAATAACGGCCGCCTGTTCCCGCCCAACCATCTGCATGAAAGCTGGATGGATTATCTCTACTGGGATGTCGAACTGGAGCCTTGAGTTCGTTCGAAGAATTCGGGAGGTTGGCCGTCTGGAGCAAATTGTCTGCGCTTCCGGGGCTCACGAAGTTGATGGCCGCTCCGCTCCGGTTCTCGAAAATCACTTTATCCGACCCAGCCTGCCGAATTCTTTGAAGGATCTCAAGTCGGCGCGTTCGCTACATCAGTCGCGGGCCAGCGCGCCACGGAAGGCGACGGCGGCGAGGATCAGGCTGGCGATGGCGTTCCAACCGGCCAGCGACAGGCCGAGAATGCGCAAGGCGGCCTTGTCGCAGGAGGGCGGCACGAATTTGTCGAGCGCGTCGAGGACGCCCTTGCCACCGGTGTCGACCGGTCCGGCGCCCGCCGTGCAATCGGCAGGACCCTGCCACCAGGCCCATTCGACGCCGGAGTGATAGACGCCGAGATAGAGCCCGTACAGCATCAGGAGGCCGCCAATGGCCAACAGGCCGCGCGTCAGCCATGCGGGTGCGCGCAGCATCGACGCTATCGCCGCCAGCACCATCAACGGCACGCCGATGTAATACGGCGTGCGCTGTTCCAGGCAGAGGTGGCAGGGGATGTAGCCGCCAATGTGCTGGAAGCCGAGCGCCGAGCCAACGGTCGCGGCCATCGCGACGGCGAGAAACAGGGCCGCGCGTGTCCGCTGGTGGCCGGTATCGGCATTCATGGTCGCTGTCATGGCGTCTTTCGTCCGTTGTGTTCGCCGTCCGCAAAGTCTGCTCGCCGCGCTGCCAAAACCGTTGCGCGGTTTAAGCATCAAACCTCAGAAGGCGTATTTGATCAGGATATAGAGCAAAATCAGGGCGACCGAGGCAGCGCCGACGATCAGGCCCAGACGCTTTTCGATGAATTCGCGGATCGGCTCGCCATAGCGGCGCAAAAGCCACGCCAACAGCAGGAAGCGGGCGCCGCGCGCGATGATGGCCGAGACGATGAAGACAACAAGGTTGATGTGGAGCGCGCCGGCCAGAATAGTGACCACCTTGATCGGCGGCAGGTGCGCAACGCCGGATGTGACGAGCAGCACCAGCATTAGCCCGGTGCCGGAAGACTGCCACTTCTCGAACGTGGCAAGGCCGCCGAAGTGCTCCAGGATCGGCCGTGCTATTGTGTCGTAGGCATAGTAGCCGATCAGCCAGCCGGCGATGCCGCCCAGCACGGACGCAACGGTGGCGGTCAGCGCATAGCGATAGGCGCGTTCGGGGCGCGCCAGCGCCATGGGCAGGAACAGAACGTCTGCCGGTATGAAGAACACCGAGCTCTCGACGAAAGCGATGAAGGCCAGCCACCATTCGGCGGATTTGCGCGCCGCCAGCGACAGGGTCCAGTCGTACAGTCCGCGAAGCATCGGCTCTCCTATGGAACGGCCCGTCTCTCTAGAAAGGTTTTTCGCGCTGCACAATGGCTGCGGTCTTACAAATTGGAAAGGTGCCGTCTGGTCGCGGCAGAGGCTGGTTTGGAAATTGGCCTGTTGACGAACAGGCCTCCGACCGTATAGTCCGCGCCCATCCAGGCCGCCCGGCCTGAGCCCCTATGGCGGAATTGGTAGACGCGCTCGACTCAAAATCGAGTTCCGCAAGGAGTGCTGGTTCGATCCCGGCTAGGGGCACCATCCTTCAAAATCAGAGCAAAGCTTAGCCATGTTGGGGCAGCTATCGCGGGAGGCGCTCAGGCCATGCTTGCCGTCGCCACTTAGCCACGGAACGAGAAGGCGGCATAGAAGAAGCTCGACATCCGAGAACCCGGCCTCGCAAAGCAGATCCTCTTCGGCGCCGGAAAGCAGCGGCAAACGGCCGGCCATTTCTGCCCAGGCCGCGGCCTTTCCCCGATCGACGCCGGCGCGGTCGGCGAAGGCGGACGAACGCGCCAACCAGCGCTTCGCCGTTCCGTTCGGCACGCTGTGATGTGCGACAACAAGGCGCGCGCCGGTTTCAGCCGCTCGCTTCTGTCGAGAAAGTGCAGCGTAAGCAGACATGTCGCGCCTGCTGCACTTTTCATCAGGCGCGTGTATAACACACGCATTGCTGAGTGAGAGCGCAGGTCGATCCTTGCAAAGTGCGACACTTGCTGTTGGTTATGGTCTAATCCTTCATCGTATCGACGAGCATTCGCATCAAGCGGACTAGATCGTCGAAGTCCTTGCGGTCCCAGTCGGCGAATTTCGCAACGGCTATTTGCTCCCGCGCCGCATCCAGCGCGTCCGTCGCCGCTTTTCCCTGCGGTGTGACAACGGCCTCGCGAACTCTCTTGTCAGCAGCGCTCAAGCGCCGCGTGACCAGTCCCAGCTCCTCCAGTCGTGACACCTGTCGACTGACGGTCGTGTAATCGCGACCGACGCGGCCAGCCAGATCGACAACGCCGATCGGGCCAAGTCTCTCGACAAGAACGAGCAGCGGGAAGAGGGCACGCTCGAGCGTGAGGCCCGCCTTGGTGAGCAATTCCACATCCCGCTCGGGTCGGTTCATGATGGTGACGATGTCAATCAGCGAGCGATGCAGCTCGGGCAACAACACTTTAATATGTGCGTTATGCACTTTCTTTATTGACACCGGCTTGGCTCCCTTTAATATGTGCATTATGCACATTGGAGCCGAAAATGGAAGAGCGAGCTGAAATTGACGTCCTGATCTGCGGCGCGGGAGCAGCCGGGCTGACGCTTGCAATCGACTTGGCGAGGCGAGGCGTGTTGTTCCGCATCGTTGAGCAGATGGAACGTCCCTTCGCCGGCTCGCGCGGCAAGGGCTTGCAGCCACGCACGCAGGAGGTGTTCGAGGATCTGGGCATAATCGACCGCATCATGGCAGCCGGCGGTGTCTATCCGCCGATGAGGGAGTATCGCAACGACGGCGGCTATGACGAAAAGGCAGTTTTCGAAGCGCCCGAACCCTCGCCCGACGTCCCCTATTTCATCGCGCTCATGATCCCGCAGTTCCTTACAGAGGGCGTGATGCGCGAGCGCCTCGCGGAGCTGGGCCATCGTGTCGAGTTCGGCACCGCATTGATCGACTTCGAGCAGGACGATGATGGCGTCGGCGCCCGCCTCAAGTCGTCTGGCGGCGAGGAGCGGGTCCATACGCGCTATCTGGTTGGTGCTGACGGTGGCCGCAGCTCGATCCGCAGTGCGCTCGGCATCGACTTTCCCGGTAAGACGCTGGGTGTCCGTGCTATCGTGGCGGATGCCCATCTGAGCGGACTCGACCGCGCTGCCTGGCACCAGTTCAATGACGGCGACATGGAGCGGCTCGTCATGATCTGCCCGCTCGCCGGCACGGACCTGTTCCAGCTGCAGGCGCCGATCCCGCTGGACGGCGAGCCTGACCTTTCCGCGGATGGATTGACGCGGATGATCGCCGAGCGGACTGGCCGTAGCGACATCGATGTTCAGTCGGTGGCCTGGGCATCCGCCTACGCGATGAACGCGCGTCTGGCTGACCGCTACCGGGTCGGACGGGTTTTGCTAGCCGGCGACGCCGCGCATATCCATCCGCCAACGGGCGGACAGGGCCTCAACACCAGCGTTCAGGACGCCTACAATCTCGGTTGGAAATTGGCCGCAGTCTTGGCCGGCGCCCCCGCAACGCTGCTAGACACCTATGAGGAGGAGCGACGCGCCGTTGCGGCGGATGTCCTGGGGCTTTCGACCCAGTTGCTCGACCGTCAGCGCGAACAAGGCGGCATGCGGCGCGGCCGCGACACACATCAGCTCGACATCGGCTATCCCCACTCATCACTTTCTCACGACGGAGGTGGTCGGACGATTGGCCCGCGGGCCGGTGAGCGCATGCCGGACGCGACCCTAACTGGCGCCGCTGGACAGCCCCGCCGTCTGTTCGACGTGATGACCGGCACGCACTGGACTCTGCTTCTATCGAGCCCTGACTACTGGCCGATCGTGGCTGCGCGCGCGGGCCTGCGAGTGGTCACGGTGGGCGAAGGCGCGGAACTGCGCGACCCCTCCAATCAGCTCAGCTTGGCCGAGGGCGGCTGCCTGCTCATCCGGCCGGACGGCTATGTTGGCGCCACTTTCGATGCCGCGAGTTCCACCCTGGTCGGTGACTATCTGGCGAAGGTACTTCCTTCCGAGAACGCCTGCTCTCAGTCAAACGGGAGGGTCGACGTTGCACCAACATGACGGACTTGCGAGATCAGGACGGCCTGCGGAGGCCGTCCCCGGACACGACAGCCGCTGGAACGCATGTCGGCCGTTCGACTGTCCTAGGCCCGCCATGCCAGAGGACATTTCTGAATGGGATTGCAAGGCCTACCAGTAGCGCGACCCACCGGGCAGGTTGTCGCCAATCTACGGTTTTGCATCACCCACCCCGCGCAGGTCTAGCGCCGTCTGAGCAAACTCTTCATCCGGTTGCGCAGCAGGCGCGCCATGTTGCGGGTTTCGCGGTAGAGATGCAGCTGCGAGGCGGCCTGGCGGGCGAGGCGGTCGGCGTCGCGAGTCAACCCGATCACCAGTGTGCCGACCGGCTTGCGCTCGCTCCACAGCCGGCTCATCACCGGGTGGTCGGGCACGGCGCAGGAATCGGTCATCATGATGTTGGGATCGTCGAGATGCTGCCTCGTGACCTCGATCATCAGCAGCGTGCCCGGCGAATAGGCGGCCAGCGTCTCGTCATAGGCCGTCTTCCAGGTGTAGGCGACGCCAGCCTCGACGAAGACGATCAGGCAAGCGACGGTGCGGCCGTCGAGCGTCAGCGAATGGATGCGGCACATGTCCTGTTCGGCGAGCCGGTGCACCGCCTCGCGGGCGAAGGCGGCGCGGAAGCGGTCGATCGCCATGGCGGTGCGCTCGCGGCCTTTCCAGCCGGACGCCTCCAGCGTCAGGAAGTGCTCGATGGCGTGGCGGATTTCCTCGGGGCCGCGTGCCACGACATGTTCGAGCTTGCCGAGATCGCCGAGGCGCCGCTTCAGGCGGCGGAATTCGCGATAGTGGTGCGCGCGCAGCGAAGCCTTGAGATAATCGTCGCCGTCGAGTTCGCTCTCCAGCACGGGGCGTGAAGTCTGGCCCGTGGTGACCAGCGCCAGGCCACGCGTCTCGGCCACGGTGGCGACCAGGCTCGACACCGGACCGTCGAGCCTGATGTCGGGCAGGACCAGGACTTTCGGCAGCTTGAGATGCGGGCGCGACAGCATCGAGAAGAAGTCCTCGACCACGCCGACCGGATCGTCGCGGTCGATCAGCGGCGTGCCGAGCGGGCCGAATGGGCTCGACCAGGTGCGCATGACCGGCACGCCGAGCGGCACCACCGGCCGTTCCACCGAGATCGGCACCAGCAGCCGCAGCCGGTTGCGGTACTCATCGCCGTCGCGGATCACGGCAAGGCGCACCTCGCGATCTTCCAGCCGGGGCATGGCCGGCGCCAGGAAACGCGGGTTGAAGAAGACGTTCGGCTCGATCGTGCGGGCGCAGAGATAGTCCAGTTCCTCGACCAGGTCGAAGCCGGCCGACGCCGGGTAGATGGCGAGCTTGCGCTCGGGCCGGTTGTTGGCGAGGATCTCGATATGGGCGGGATCGGCGTCGCGCGCCAGCCCGGCAAGGCCGGACACCATGGCGCCGGCGGGACCGCCGCTGGTTTCCTCGAGCAGAGGGATGGCGGCCATCAGGCGGCTCCTTTGGCTGGCACGAAGATCGCCATGACGATGCCGAGCTTGCGCCAGACCGTGAAGGACAGCGCGCCGGCCTCGAAGATCATGGCAAAGGCGGTGGCCATGGCCGCGCCCCAAAGGCCGAAAAGCGGGATCAGCACCACGTTGAGCCCGATGTTGAAGGCCAGTGTCATGGCATAGACGGCGGCGCAGACATTCTGGTTGCCGCTCATGGTGAGCAGGCTTTCGCAGGGGCCAACGGCGGCGCGCGCCACGACGCCGAAGACGAGCAGGAACAGAAGCGGATAGCCCGATGTGAATTCGGGGCCGAACAGCACCAGCATCGGTTCGCCCAGCGCCAGCACCAGGAAAGCCATCAGCAGCGAGGGCCAGAAGGTCCACGATACCGTCTCGCGGGCGAAGGCGGCAAGCTTTTGCGGCTCGCCATGGGTGAACTGCGCGTAGCGCTGGGCAACGCCGGCCTTGACCGCGAAATAGACGAAATGCACCAGCGCCAGCGTCTTGACCGTGGCGAAATAGACGGCGACGTCATTGGGATCCATATAGGCGCCGACCATCAGCACATCGGCGTTGGTGAGCAGGAAGAAGAAGCTCTCGACCAGGAAGATCGGCAGCGAGACGACGAACCATTGCGCGAAATGCACTTTCATCGGGCCGGCCGGAATTTGCCTTTCCATGCGCTGGGTGACCCCGATGAGCTGGGTCAGCGTGGTGGCGTAGGTAGCGGCGATCGAGGCGAAGATCGCCGTCCGCGCGTCGGCGGCGTAGCCCGCCCAAAGCATCAGCGCCATGAACAGCAGGATCAGCACCGGCCGGATCAGGTAGGTCGGCGACAGCGCGAACAATGCCCATGAATTGGCGCGCGCCAGCCCTTGCAGCAAATCCGACAGCGCGATCATCGGCAGGCAGATGACGCCGAGGATGAACGGTATCACGTAGTAGTTTTCGATCCAGGGCGCGGCCAGCCAGACGCCGAGGGCGCCGAGCCCGGCGATGACCGTCGAGGCGATCAGCACGAACAGGCGGCTCGCAACGACGATGCCGCGCAATTCATCCATCAGGCCGCGCTCGCGGTATTCGGGGATGAAGCGGATGACCGATGTGTGGAAGCCGAGGCAGGCGAGGTTGCCGACGATGACCATCGTCACCCAGACCAGCACGAAGATGCCGTATTCGAAGGAACCCATCCAACGCGCCATCAGCACCTGGCTGATGAAGGCGATGACGGCACTGACGATGCGGATGGAGAAGGCGATGACCGACATGCGGCCGGCCTCGCCGCGTTCGTCGGCGGTGAACAGCACGGCGTCCAGACGGCCAAGCAAAGGCTCCACGCGCAGCGCCAAACGCTGCGGCAAGAACCGCCCGGCAGTCGTGGCCGCGGAAAAGCGCACCCCGATTTCTCTCCGTTTTCCGCCTCTTTTCAGGCTTTGGTGTAGCGAAGACACCTTAAGAAAGCGTGGGGGGAGGGCGTGCGTAGTAGCCGAGGGTCGAGCGACGACGAACGGGTGAGGGTGCCGCAAAGGCGACACAGGCGCAGCGCCGTTTGTCAATCAGTCAGGTCTACCGGCGTCACGTCTCGCCGTGCCTTGCAACATGGTCGATCGCGCAACGGCTGATACCGATGTCCTTCAGCATGAAACCGGGCATGGCCTCCAAGCGACGCCGGCCATGCCGCAGGTGCCATCCGTATGCAAGCCAAGCGATAACGGCCATCAGGCGCGAAGGCCGGGTGCGCGGCCTCGCCAGGACGATGTCGATTTCGGGCATGATTTCTCCTCGCGATGCGCGCGAAAAGCCTGCCGGCACGGGCCGGCAGGCGGCGCCGTCAGTCGGCCTTTTTCATGGCGTCGCACGAGACGTTCGGGTTCATGTCGGCGAAGGCGCCGGTCGGGTTTTGCTTCCAGGCCCAGACATGAAGTTCGTAGAAAGGGCCGAGGCCATAGCGGTTGGGAGCGCTGTTGAAGTTGAACAACTGGCCTCCGAGCGAGGCCGGACCCTTCGCGGTGATGTATTCGACGGCCACCAGCTTCAGCGTGCCATCGGACATCGGCTCGTACATCACGGCCTCCGGCTTGGCGAGGTCGATCGCATCGTCCTTCAGATAGGCGCCATTGACGTAATGAATGCCCATGGCGCCGCCAGTGATGCCACTGGCGCAAGGAATCGGCGCATAGCCCTCGGCGGTGGCCGCCGCGACGTTCGCGAAGCGGCTGTTGGCCGCCCGCACCTCGTCGGCAAGCGGATTGCCCTTCCCCGCCGATGCGGCGGTGGAAGCGATCGACGTGATGAACAGCGCGGCAAGGCGCCAGAAATTGACGTTCATTTTGTTCTCCATTGATTGTTGATGATCCGCAGGCGCCCAGGCCGGCCAGCAAGGCCAGGCCTGGCTGCAGACGCCCGCGGCATGGGATTGGCAGTACGGGACGGGTTCGATCCTCGTCCATCCCGTCTAACCGGACCGCGGTCTCATTGGTGCCACCACCAGTATTCCCAGTAGTCCCGCCGCATCTCGTGCTCCGGCAGACCGACGTCCCGTCTCAAATAATCGTCTTGCGGAGGCAGGCGCCCGCGCCGGCCTCGCAATGGCGATAGCAGCGCGGAGACAATCCGCGATGCGAGACCGCGCCGGTGGGGTGCAGGGTCGAACGCCATGCCGGCGGCCGTTTCGGGAGGGAACAACAGGGAAAACCGCCCACTATCATTGCCCAGGACAATTTCACGCTCATGGCTCCATCCTTGCTCCATTGGATCAGCGATAAAAGTAGGGGTCCAGGACCCTCACCTCCGTGATCTTGTCCACCGGCAGGGAATTCTTCTGCGCCGTGCTGCGGATGGCCTCCGGCGAGGGGGCGTCGTAGATGCAGAAACTCTTGCTCTTGTCGGGCGAGACGAAGGACTGCACCCAGGTGACCCCCTTCTCGGCATTGCGCATGATGATGCCGCCAAGCGCCGTTGCGCCGATGTCGTTCATCGGCAGGTTGAGTCCGTCGGGGAATGTCCGTTCGATCAGATAGCGAGGCATGGAATGGCTTCCTTTTACGATTGATTCACGCTCGAAATGAGCGCGGTCGGAGAAAAACCATGGCCTTCGAAAGCGCGCATCGGAGCCTTTCCCCATATTTCGCGGGACGATTCCCTATGTTTTCGACGTTCGATCTTGGAGCCACACTGCGGATACCGAAGCGTGGGTATCCTGGGGGATGGGGCAGACGACGATACTCATGGGCCAGTAACGATGCTTCTGGAGCGGCAGGCGCAACTTGATCAGTTGGAGGAACTGCTCGCGGCGGCGGCGCGCGGTCGCGGCCGCGTGGCGGCATTGCTGGGTGAGGCCGGCGCCGGCAAGACGGCACTCGTCGAGGCGTTCGTAAGCGGTGTTGGGCAGCACGTTTCCATATTCCGCAGCGCCTGCGAGGATCTGTCGATCCCCGATCCGCTGGGACCGCTCTACGATCTGGCCCGGGATGCGCAGTGGGCACTGCCCCGGGCGATCGATGACCGGCAAGGCCAGCGGCTGCCCCTGTTTTCAGACGCTCTCGAGGTTTTCGAGGCGAGGTCTCGGCCGGGCCTGCTGGTCATCGAGGATATGCACTGGGCCGACGACGCGACCCTGGATTTCGTCCGTTTCCTGGGCCGACGCATCGCCAACACGCATATGCTGGTGCTGTTCACGGCACGCACCGACCGCAGCGAAGGGCAGATGCGCGCGCGTCGGGTGCTCGGTGAAATTCCGGCCGCCAACGTCCAGCGTATCGAAGTGCCGCTGCTTAGCGAAGCGGCGGTGTTGTCGCTTGCCGAAGCCGCCAACCGCGACGGCAGCGCAATCTATCGCGCCACCGCGGGCAACGCCTTCTTCGTCACCGAGTTGCTGGCTGCCGAAAGCGAGATGATCCCGCCGGCCAGCGTCCGCGACGCTGTGCTGGCGCGTGCCGAGCGCCTGTCGCCGGGCGGGCGCTCGATGCTCGACGCGGTGTCGGTGTTTCCACGCCGCGCCGATGTCTGGGCGCTGCGCGGCCTCTGTGGTGTCGCCAGCGCGGGCCAACTGGCGGAATGTGTCTCGAATGGCCTGCTCGACGATCTCGGCGATGGCTATGCCTTCCGCCACGAGATCGCCCGTCGCGCCGTCGAGATGGCGCTGACCCCAAGCCATCGGCGCGAATTCAACCAGCGCGCGCTTTCCGCACTGCAGGAAAACGCCGAGGTGGCTACGGCAAGACTTGTCCACCATGCGGTGGAGGCCCAGAATTTGGAAGCGGTGCGCGAGCTTGCCCCGCTTGCGGCGCGCGAGGCTTCCCGCGTCGGCGCGCATCGCGATGCGGCCGGCTATTACGAGGTCGCCCTGCGGCACGCCGACGGCCTGCCCATGGGCGACCGGGCGAGGCTTTACGAAGGCTATGCCTTTGAATGCCATCTGATCGGCCGCATCGATATGGCCATCGAGGCGCAGGGCCAGGCGCGGCGGTTGCAGCAGGCGTTGGGCGACACGCTCAGGGAGGGCGACAGCCTCAGATGCCTGTCGCGCTTCGCCTATCTGGTGGGTGACCGAGAACAGGCGGACCTGTTCGGGGCACAGGCGGTGGAATTGCTGGAACAGGCGCCGGCCAGTCCGGAGCTTGCCATGGCCTATTCCAATCTCTCGCAGCTGGCGATGCTGGCCGAGAAGCTCGACGAGACGCTGCTGCTCGGCTGCAAGGCAGTCGGTTTGGCCGAACGGTTGAACAAGCCGGAGATAGTCTGTCATGCGCTCAACAATCTTGGCTCCGCCGAGCAGTGGCTTGACCTGGCCAAGGGCCGTCTGCACCTCGCCCGCAGCCTTGACATCGCGCTCGGGCAGAATTTCCAGGAGCACGCCGCACGCGGCTTCACCAATTGCGCCTGCGCCGAAATGAACCAGCTCGACCTTGTCCGGGCGCAATCCTTTCTCGACCGGGGCATTGCCTATTGCGTCGAGAATGATCTCGCGACCTGGCGCGACTATATGCGGGGCGTGCAGGCGCAATTGCTTTTGCGACGCGGCCTTTGGGACGATGCGGCCGCGATGGCTCACGACGTCATCGACGATAGTGCGACCACGGCCCTGGTGCGCTACCCATCCTTGGTCGCGCTGGCGAAATTGCGCATAAGACGAGGCGATCCGGCCGCGCCCTTGCTGGACGAAATGAAGCGGTTCCTAGACAAGGGAATGGAGCTGCAGCGGCTGGTCCCCTACACGGCGTCGATGGCCGAACTGGCATGGCTCGGGCAAGGCGACACCGAAGAGGCACTTCGCCTGATCGATCTGGCCGAAAGCCTGTCGCCGACGAGGGCAATGTTCGCCGAGTTGGCCGTCTGGCGGCTGCTCTTGTCACCTGAAAGCGATCCTGGCGACACGACCGGCATGGCGGAGCCCTATCGCCTGCTGCTCACCGGCGACTGGCGTGGTGCCGCGATGCTGTGGGCCCGGCTGGGCGCTCCGTTCGAACGGGCGCTCGCCCTGTTGTACGGCGACGAGCCGGCGCTGCGCCTGGCCCTGGACATATTCGAAGGGCTCGGTGCCCGGCCGGTGGCCCAGCACGTCCGCGCCGTCATGCGGCAGAATGGCGTCCATAACATCGCCAGGGGACCGCGGCAGAGCACACGCGCCAATCACGCTGGCCTGACGCTTCGCCAAATGGAGGTTCTGCACCTGATCGAGCGCGGTTTCTCCAACAAGAGAATCGCCGAGCACCTAACCATCTCACCGAAGACCGTCGATCATCATGTCTCAGCGGTGCTGGGCAAGCTGGACGCCGTTTCGCGCGGCGAGGCAACCGCCGCGGCGCGCGATTCCGGGCTGATCTGACACCATGGGAGCCGCCCCCGGATCAGAAGTCCGGGGAACACCGATCCTGCAGGTCTTTACGCGAAAGTCCCGTGGCAGTGCTTGTATTTCTTGCCGGAGCCGCAGGGGCAGGCTTCGTTGCGGCCGACCTTGCCCCAGGTTGCGGGGTTGTTAGGGTCGCGGTCCTCGGGAGCGACGATGGCGGTGCTTTCCTGGCGTACCAGAAGGGCCGTTCCGCCGCCTTCGAAATCATTCTCGCCGGTGGTGCCGTCAATATGCGTGCCGAACATGTCGGGCGCTTCAGGCGGCGGCGCTTCGGCGGCCTGGCGGACCAGTTCGACGCGCATCAGCTGCGCGGTGACGGCCTGGCGCAGATTGCCGAGCATCGCCTGGAACAGCTCGAACGCCTCGCTCTTGTATTCCTGCAGCGGATCGCGCTGGGCGTAGCCGCGGAAGCCGACGACCGAACGCAGATGGTCGAGATTGACGATGTGCTCGCGCCACAGATGGTCGAGCGTCTGCAGCACCACGGAGCGCTCGACATAGTTCATCACCTCGGGACCGAAACGGTCGGCGCGTTCTTTTGCCGCGGCGTCGGCGGCTTGAGAGATGCGCTCGCGAATGTCGTCCTCGGCGATGCCTTCTTCCTTCACCCAATCCTCGATCGGCAGGTCGAGATTGAGGAATTCGGCGACCTCGGCCTTCAGGCCGGCGACGTCCCACTGTTCGGCATAGGCGTTTTCGGGAATGGCCTTGGCGACGATCTCGTCGATGACGCCCGCGCGCATCTCGCCGATGGTCTCCGAAAGGCCCTCGCCGTCCATCAGCTCGATGCGCTGCTCGAACACCACCTTGCGCTGGTCGTTGGAGACGTCGTCATATTTCAACAGGTTCTTGCGGATGTCGAAGTTGCGCGCCTCGACCTTCTTCTGCGCCTTTTCCAGCGCCTTGTTGATCCAGGGATGGATGATGGCCTCGTCTTCCTTGAGACCGAGCTTCTGCAGCATGCCGTCCATGCGCTCGGAGCCGAAGATGCGCATCAGATCGTCCTGCAGCGACAGGAAGAATTTCGATCGGCCGGGGTCGCCCTGGCGGCCAGAGCGGCCTCTGAGCTGATTGTCGATACGGCGTGACTCGTGGCGCTCGGTGGCGAGCACGTAGAGGCCGCCGGCGGCCAGCGCCTTTTCCTTCAGGCGCTCGACGTCGGCATTGATTTCCTTTTCGCGCGCTTCGCGTTCGGGGCCTTCCGGCATGTCGCCCAGCTCCTCGGCAATGCGCATCTCGGCATTGCCGCCGAGCTTGATGTCGGTGCCGCGGCCGGCCATGTTGGTGGCTATGGTGATGGCGCCGGGCTTGCCCGCCTGGGCGACAATTGCCGCTTCCCGCTCGTGATGGCGGGCGTTCAGAACCTCGAAATCCGTGAAGCCTTCCTTGCGCAGGCGCTCGGCCAACTGCTCGGACTTTTCGATCGAGGTCGTGCCGACCAGTGTCGGCTGGCCCTTGGCGCTAGCTTCGCGGATCTCCCTGACGATCGCCTTGTACTTCTCCTCGACCGTCCGGTAGACCTCGTCGTCCTCGTCCTTGCGGATGACCGGCAGGTTGGTCGGAATCTCGGTGACTTCGAGACCGTAGATGTTGCCGAATTCCTCGGCTTCGGTCAGCGCCGTGCCGGTCATGCCGGAAAGCTTCTTGTAGAGGCGGAAGTAGTTCTGGAAGGTGACGGAAGCAAGCGTCTGGTTCTCCGGCTGGATCGCCACGTGTTCCTTGGCTTCAAGCGCCTGGTGCAGGCCTTCCGAATAGCGGCGGCCGGGCATCATGCGGCCGGTGAACTCGTCGATGATGACGATCTCGCCGTTGCGCACGATGTAGTCCTTGTCGCGCTGGAACAGCCGGTGCGCCTTCAGCGCGTTGTTGACGTGGTGGACGATGGCGACGTTCTCGACGTCGTAGAGCGACTCGCCCTTGAGCAGGTCGGCATCGCGCAGCATGTTCTCCAGCTTCTCGGTGCCTTCCTCGGTGAAGATCGAGGTCTTCTGCTTCTCGTCGATCTCATAATCCTGCGGCTGCAGCTGGATGATGAAGGTGTCGATGGTGTTGTACATTTCCGAACGGTCCTCGAGCGGACCGGAAATGATCAGCGGCGTGCGCGCTTCGTCGACCAGAATGGAATCGACCTCGTCGACGATCGCGTAATTGTGACCGCGCTGCACCATCTGGGCGCGCTCGTACTTCATGTTGTCGCGCAGATAGTCGAAGCCGAGCTCGTTGTTGGTGGCGTAGGTGACATCGGAGGCGTAGGCGACGCGGCGCTCCTCGTCCGACAGGCCATGGACGATGACGCCGACCGAGAGGCCGAGGAATTTGTAGACGCGGCCCATCCATTCGGAGTCGCGGGTGGCGAGGTAGTCGTTGACGGTAACGACATGGACGCCGTTGCCGGCGAGCGCGTTGAGATAGACCGGCAGCGTCGCGACCAGGGTCTTGCCCTCGCCGGTGCGCATCTCGGCGATGCCGCCATTGTGCAGCACCATGCCGCCGATCAGCTGGACGTCGAAGGGGCGCATGCCAAGCACGCGGCGCGCGGCCTCGCGGGCGGTTGCGAAGGCTGGGATCAGCAGATCGTCGAGGCTGGCGCCGTTGGCGATATCCTGGCGAAATTTTTCCGTGCGGCCGGCAAGCTCGGCGTCGGAGAGCGCCCGCATCTCGTTTTCCATGGCGTTGATCGCCTCGACACGGGGGCGGGTCGATTTGACCCGACGGTCGTTGGAGGAACCGAAAACCTTACGGGCGAGACCGCCGAGACTGACCATCCAATGGTCCTTTCGATAGAATTCTCAATCTTGAGACAGGCGCCGGCCGGCCCCATCACATCCACGTGAACGCACCGCCTGAATACGGGCAAACACAAAAAGCGCCCGGAAAACGGTTCTGGACGCCAAGTCGATGGACAGATAAGAGGGGGCTCAACTGATGTCAACGCCGCGCTGGCCCTGCCGGTCGCGCCAAATTCCGCCACAATCTGGCTGATCTGGAAGCCACCCTCCCTACAATCCCTGACCGGAGTCATCCTTATGTCCTTGTTGTTCAGCCGTGCGTCGCTTGCCAGCCTTGGCCTGGCCCTCGGCCTGTCGGCTCTTTGCTTGTCGCCTGTCACGGCGCAGGAGACCGCTCCCGCTCCGGCCGCCCCCGCCGCCCCGGCGGATGCGGCTGCCCCGGCCGCGGCGCCGGTCGACCCGAATACGGTGATCGCCACCGTCAACGGCCAGCCCTTGACCGAAGCCGATCTGGTGCTTGCCGAAGGCGAGCTGTCGCAGCAGTTCGCGCAGTTGCCGCCCGAGCAGCGCCGCGCCGCGGCACTTTCGGCGGCCATCGAAATCCGCGTCATGGCAGCCAAGGCGGTCACCGACGGTCTCGACAAGGATCCTGACTTCCAGCGCCGCATGGCTTTCCTGCAGCAGCGCGCCCTGCATGGCGAGATGGTCGAGAAGGGTGTGGTCGACAAGGTCACCGACGCCGAGGTTCGCGCCCGCTACGACCAGGAAATCGCCAACACGCCGCCGGTCAACGAGGTGCATGCCCGTCACATCCTCGTGAAGACGAAGGAAGAGGCCGAGGCGATCATCAAGCAGCTCGACGGCGGCGGTGATTTCCAGAAGCTCGCCAACGAGCACACCAGCGATCCCTCGGGCAAGTCCAATGGCGGCGATCTTGGCTGGTTCGGACCTGGCCAGATGGTGCCGGAGTTCGACAAGGCGGCCTTCGCGCTCGAGGTCGGCAAATACACCAAGGAGCCGGTGCAGACGCAGTTCGGCTGGCATGTCATCAAGCTCGAGGACAAGCGCGCCAAGCAGCCGCCGGCCTTCGACGACGTCAAGGACCAGGCCAAGCAGGCGGTCATCCGCGACAAGTATTTCGCGCTGGTCAAGTCGCTGCGCGGCGGCGCCAAGGTCGAGATCCCCGACGCCAATCTGAAGAAGGCCGTCGACACGCTGGAAAGCGCCAAGTAGGACGCAATCGCGAAGGCGCGGCGAGTGATTGCTCGCCGCGCCTATTTTTTTGCCGTTTTTTTAGCGCCTGGGCGTGACGATGCCTCGCGTGACATAGCCAACAGCGGTTCGTATCGTGGCCTCATCCACGTCGAGGCGGTTGGTCAAAAGATGCTTCCAGGCGAAGGACCCGATCAGATCGGCGACCACCTCTGAATCGATATCGTCGGCAATCTCACCCCTTGCCTTGGCGCGGTCCACGATCTGGCTGTTGTGAGTCCGGCGCCCGGTGGCATAGCCGGCGAGCGCCGCGCCGGCGGTCTCATCCGATTGCGCCTCGGCAATCAGCGACCTGTACACGCTGCCCGAAGGCGTGTCGCGCCAATGCGCGAACAGGTTTTTCAGGAAGCCGACGAGGTCTTCTTCCAAGCTTCCGCTGTCTGGGATATCGACGCGTTTCTGGCGCTGATAGACTTCGAGCAGCAATGCCGCCTTGCTTGGCCACCAGCGATAGATGGTCGGCTTGCCGGCGCGCGCGCGGCGCGCCACGGCCTCGATCGAGAAGCCGGCATAGCCGCCTTCGACCAGCACTGCCTCGGCCGCCTCCAGGATGGCGTCCGCGCTGTCGGGATTGCGCCGCGCACCGATCGATCTGCGCGCCGTATCCGCCTCCTCGGCCATGCCTTTCGTCCTCGTTTCAATTCGCTGGCAATGATAAGTGATCCCGCCTGCCCAATGTGGAAGATCATAGCGCCACGGACCCCGGCGACGCCAACAGATTTGAAATGCAAGCTTGATCCTGAACGGGTTTGCCCTCCGCGGGAGCGACGAAAACGCGCTTGCACCGGCTCGCCGTATCGGGCAAACCGGCCTTCCCTTGCGATTTTCCCGCCCGAGGTCTGAATGTCCACGACGATTTCCCCGCTTGCGCCGAAGAAATACCCCAAAATGCCAGAAATCGAAGGGGTGCGCATCGCCACCGCCGAAGCAGGGATAAAGTACAAGGGCCGCACCGACCTGCTGGCCATGGTGTTCGATGCAGGCACCGCGGTCGCCGGCGTGTTCACCAGGTCGAAATGTCCCTCGGCGCCGGTTGATTTCTGCCGCCAGAACCTTGGCTCGGGCAAGGCGCGGGTGCTGGTCGTCAATTCCGGCAACGCCAACGCCTTCACCGGGCAGAAGGGCCGCGAATCCACCGCTCTGACGGGCGAAGCGGCGGCGAAGGCCGCGGGCTGCACGGCAGGCGAGGTTTTCCTGGCCTCGACCGGCGTCATTGGCGAACCGCTCGACACGGCCAAGTTCAGCCATCTGCTCGCCGGGCTGGTCAGCGACGGCAAGCCGGACCTGTGGACAGAGGCGGCAAAGGCCATCATGACCACGGATACGTATCCGAAAGTGGCGACGGCGACGGTCAAGCTCGGCGACGCCGATGTGACCATCAATGGCATTTCCAAAGGCGCCGGCATGATCGCGCCCGACATGGCGACGATGCTGTCCTTCATTGCCACCGACGCGCCGATCGCGGCTCCTGCCCTGCAGGACCTATTGTCGCGCGGCACGGCCAAGACGTTCAATGCTGTCACCGTGGACAGCGATACCTCGACCAGCGACACGCTGCTGTTGTTTGCCACCGGCAAGGCGGCAAAGCGCGGCGCGCCCGAGATCACCGATCCCAGGGACGCCCGCCTTGGCCAGTTCCGCCGGGCGCTCGGCAAGGTGCTGAAGTCGCTGGCGTTGCAGGTGGTGCGCGACGGCGAGGGCGCCCGCAAGCAGGTCGAGGTCACCGTCACCGGGGCCAAGTCGGCCCGCTCGGCCAAACGCATCGCGCTGTCGATCGCCAATTCGCCGCTGGTCAAGACGGCGGTCGCCGGCGAGGACGCCAATTGGGGCCGCGTCGTCATGGCCGTCGGCAAGGCCGGCGAGCCCGCGGATCGCGACCGGCTGTCGATCTGGTTCGGCGACAACAGGCTGGCGCATGAGGGTGAGCGCGACCCCAGCTATTCGGAAGAAAAGACCTCGGCCTATATGAAGCGCGACGACATCCGCATCCGCGCCGATATCGGCATCGGCCGCGGCAAGGCGACGGTGTGGACCTGCGATCTCACCAAGGAATATGTCGCCATCAATGGCGACTACCGGAGCTGATCGCCTTGGTTTCGCGTCATCCCGCAAGCATGCTCGCGACCGTGCGCCGCTATGAGGCGGCCGGCTTTCGCGCCTGGCCCGCGGCCGCCATCCACTATGACGGCACCTGGGTGGTGCGCCTGACCGCCGGTCATCCGGCCAAGCGGCTGAACTCGGTCAATCCGCTCGATCCCGGCGACATCCAGCACATCGCCGACCGCATCGGCCGCGCGAGCCGCCGTTTCGACGCGTACGGCCGGCCGCTGACGTTCCGCATGTCGCCATTGTCGGGTCCCGATCTTGCCAGTCATCTCGACAAGGAGGGCTGGAGTCGGTTCGACGAATCGCTGGTCATGCGGCTGCCGCTGGCCGACGCGCAGCTCGACGCCGCCATGGACCAGATCCCGCTCAAGGACATCAGCCGCTTCATCGGCGCATTGCTCAAGGTCAGCGGATCGGACGTGTCGCTGCGGCCGGGCCTGTCGGAGATCATCGGCGCTATCCAGCCTGAAGCCGGGCTGTTCGCACTCGAGGATGGGACGGAGCCGCTGGCGACGCTGATCTGCGTGCATGACGGCGATCTCGCCGGCCTGTTCGAGGTCGCTACCGACAAGGCGGCGCGCAACAAGGGCCACGGCCGCAACCTGATCCTGTCGGCGCTGAAATGGGCGAGGCTGCGCGGCGCACGGGAAGCCTGGCTGCAGGTCGAGGCCGGCAACGCGCCGGCGCTGGCGCTCTACCGCGCGCTCGGCTTCGAGGAAGTCTATCGCTACCACTACCGCCGGCCGCCTGTTCATGGGTGAAATCGGACATGAATGATGTGCAATCCAGCGGCAAGCGCCTGCTTCTGGTCGCCGCTTGCGCGCTGGTCGATGCCGATGGTCGGGTGCTGCTGGCGCAGCGGCCGCAAGGCAAGCAACTCGCCGGCCTGTGGGAGTTTCCCGGCGGCAAGGTCGAGCCGGGCGAGACGCCGGAACAATGCCTTATCCGTGAACTGCAGGAGGAGATCGGTATCGAGACCGAGATCCCATGCCTGGCGCCGCTGACCTTCGCCAGCCATTCCTATGACGACTTCCACTTGCTGATGCCGCTTTTTGTCTGCCGCCGCTTCCGCGGCATCGCCCAGCCGAGGGAAGGGCAGGCGCTGAAATGGGTGCGGCCCAAACAGATGCGCGACTATCCGATGCCGCCGGCCGATGCGCCACTGATCCCCTTCCTGATCGATCTCCTTTGAGGATTTGATTGGACCACCGTCCATATCAGCCAGCGTTAATGGAAGATTTATCTCATCATGAAAAATTGATGCATGGCCGTTTTTCGTGCGGCCGCCGCCATTTCGCTGGGGAGCGATAGAATGAGCCTGGACAGGGATTGGGATTCGATCCGGCCCGAGCGCGGCTTTCGTGTCGCTGATGCGGGCATGGGCGTCCTGCGCCTCACGCTGCTGTTCGGATCGGCCGCCGTGGCGCTGGCGTTGATCGCGACCCCTTTCCTCGACAGCCAGGCGCGTTCGCAAACGGCCCGCGACGGTTTCCCCGGCCTGGACATGACGGCTACCGGTTCGATCAGCCATCGCAGCACCTATACGGTACGCCGCAGCGTGCTGCAGGCCGATCCGGGAGGCGTCTGCATTATCCGTTCCGATGGCAAAAGCAGTGGCGACTGCTGACAAGGCCAGGACATTTCCGACGGTCGGCGACTTCACCGCCTGTTAAGCCTTTGCCGTTAACCTTTCTTAACAGATCCGCGGTAAAAGTTTCGGCAACGGGGATCGAGGTCATGAAAACAGTGCTGGTGCGTTTTCTGGAGGACGAAAACGGCGCCACGGTCGTCGAATACGGTCTGATCATTGCCGTGCTATCGTTGACGATCATCGGCGGTATCGGCCAGGTCTTCAACTCGCTGACCTGGCTGTTCAGCGACAACTCCAGCAGGCTTGCCAACGCCTTTGCGCAATGAGGCTGGTGCCTGCGAATAGGTCAATGCCCATCAGGTCCCTCCAGTATAGTCTTCAGCGAAACCTTGGCTGAACCGGGTTTCAGCGGCTTTTGCTGCGATGCATCGGGCGCCCAGCCGGACATCCAGACCGTCGAGAAGCTTGCCCTGATACGACCGTCGGGGTCGGAAAAGCGTTCGGCGTAGATTTCCGCGGCGCGGGCAAACAGCTGGCGCGTGCCCGGCCGCCGGCTGCGATCGGCCAGCGCGTTGGTTTCGCCCATGGCACGCAGATCCGCCATCAGGGCAAACGGGTTGGCATAGCGCACCGTCACCGTCTCGACGTCGGCGACCGGCAGCGCGAAACCGGCGCGCTGCAGCAACGCACCGGCATCGCGTACGTCGGTGAAGGGGATGACGCGAGGGCTGACGCCGCCGTAGAGCTCTGTCTCGGCGGCAAGCAGGCTTTCGCGCAGTTCCGCAAGCGTGCCGGCGCCTGCGAAAGCGCCGAGAAAAAGTCCGTCCGGCCGCAGCGCGCGACGGATCTGGATCAACATGCCCGGGATGTCGTTCATCGCCTGCAGCGACAAAAGCGATACCACCAGATCAAGACTTTGCGGCTCGAACGGGACGGTCTCCGGCGGCGCAATCAGGCCGGCGGCACCGTTCAGGAAAGCCGCGGCCGTCTCGACACGGGCGAGATCCGCCACCTTGCCGCTCCGCGCAAGGACATCGGCCGCGGCCGATGTCTGGCAAAACAGCACCGCCGCCTTGGCGAACTTTCGCTCGACGGCGCCCAGCCGGTCGGCGAGATCCTCGGCGGCACGGCGCATGAGGAAGTCGGCGCCGTCAACCGGATGGATGAGCGCGCGCCGCTTGTGCGCCAGCCACAGAGAGGTGTCCATTATAGGCTGCAAGGGATTGATCCTTGTATGTCGGCGCCCTGATATGGTTGGTATGGTGGTGCCGAGCAACCAATCACGTGGCCGATCCGATGCCCAAGATCAAGTCCGTCGAGATCGGTAAGCTAGCCGGGTCTGCTGCCCGGTCGGCTCTGGGCTGGCCGGCGCGCATCCTGTTTCCGCCGGTCTGCGCCGGCTGCCGCCGGCAGGTCTCGCAGCCCGGTGTGTTGTGCGGCGACTGCTGGCCGAAGCTGCGGCTGCTGGAGCGGCCCTGGTGTCCGGTGATGGGCACGCCGTTCACCCATCACATGGGCGATGGTTTTCTGTCGGCGGAGGCTATCGCGGATCCGCCTCCCTTCGAACGGGCACGGGCCGCGGTCGTCTACTCCGGCGTTGCCCGCCAGATGGTGCAAGGGCTGAAATACCAGGACCGCACGGATCTCGCACCCTGGATGGCGCGCTGGATGGTCCGTGTGGGCGCCGAGCTCATCGCCGACGCGGATGTGGTGGTGCCGGTGCCGCTGCATTGGCGCCGTTTCTTCAGGCGGCGGTTCAACCAGTCGGCGGAACTGGCGCGCGCGGTTTGCGAGCTCAGCGGGCTGTCTTTCGCGCCCTCCGCCATGCGGCGCGTGAAACTCACCCGCCAGCAGGTCGGACTGGAGCGGCAGGAGCGCGAGGAAAACGTACGCGCCGCCTTTCGCGTGCCGGCAGAGGCCGAGATCGAGATTGCCGGCCGCAGGGTGCTTCTGATCGACGATGTCTACACCACCGGCGCCACCGTGCGTGCCGCCACCAAGGCGCTGAAAAGGGGAGGTGCGGCCGCCGTCGACGTGCTGACCTTTGCCCGCGTGTTGCCGGGGGACTTCCGGGCGGACGAGTCCGTGACTATATAAGTCGGCAACGGAAGCGGAACTCGTCATGGTCGATGTCACGATCTATACGCGCATGATGTGCGGCTACTGCACGGCGGCCAAGCGGTTGCTGGAGCGCAAAGGCGTCGCCTATACCGAGCACGACGCTTCCTTCTCCCCGGAACTGCGCCAGGAGATGATGTCGCGAGCGCACGGGCGCACGACCTTTCCGCAGATTTTCATAGGTGACACACATGTCGGTGGCTGCGACGACCTCCATGATCTGGAGGCAGAAGGCCGACTGGACAAACTGCTCGCCAACGGCTCGTCGATTTGAGGGTATGACAATGGGTGTTTTCAAGACGGCGGGTGTTTTCAAGGCGGCGGCAGTGCAGATGCGTTCAGGCGAGAGCCCCGAGCGCAATGCGGCCGATATGGAGCGGCTGGTGCGCGAGGCCGCGGGCCAGGGCGCGATCTATATCCAGACGCCGGAGATGACCGGCGCGCTGATCCGCGACAAGGAAGCGCGTGCCGCCTCCTTCACCTCGCAGGACAAGGACATCGTTGTCGCAACCGCGCGGAAGCTCGCCAGTGAGCTTGGCATCTTCCTGCACGTTGGCTCGACCGCCATACTGCGCGCCGACGGCAAGCTCGCCAACCGCGCGCTCCTGTTCGGACCCGATGGCGCGACGCTCGCCACCTACGACAAGATCCACATGTTCGACGTCGACCTCGATAACGGCGAAAGCTGGCGCGAATCCGCCGCCTATGAGCCGGGGACCGAAGCCGTCGTTATCCCGATCAACGATGCGAAACTAGGCTTTGCCGTCTGTTACGACCTGCGTTTTCCGCAATTGTTCCGTGCCGAAGCGATGGCCGGCGCCGAGGTGCTGACCGTGCCCGCGGCCTTCACCCGCCAGACCGGCGAAGCGCATTGGCATGTGCTGCTCAGGGCACGCGCCATTGAGAACGGCGCCTATGTCGTCGCCGCCGCGCAAGGCGGCCTGCACGAGGACGGCCGCGAGACCTATGGGCATTCGCTGATCGTCGATCCGTGGGGCCGCATCATCGCCGAAGCCGCGCATGACGAGCCAGCGGTGATTGTCGCGGAGATCGACCCGGCGCAGTCGCTTGCCGCGCGCAAGAAGATCCCCAATCTCAGGAATGCGCGGGATTTCACCATCAATACCGGCGAGGGGCCGCGTCTCAGGGGCGCCGCATCTTGATCCGCTTTTCCCTGATCTGCGAAAACGAGCATGAGTTCGAGGGTTGGTTTCGCAGCAATGACGATTTCGACACGCAGAAGAAGCGCGGTTTTGTCGATTGCCCCAGCTGCGGCTCGCACAAGGTCGAGAAGGCGCTGATGGCCCCGGCCGTTTCCACGGCCCGCAAGCAGGAAACCATAGCGCTTGCCATGGGCGAGGCGCAGAAGCAGGCGCTGGCGCAGCTGAAGGCGATGGCCGAGAAGGTGCGCGAAAACGCCGACTATGTCGGCGACAAGTTCGCCGAGGAAGCGCGCAAGATCCATTTCGGCGAAACCGATGCGCGCGGCATCTATGGCGAGGCGACGCTGGAGGAGGCCAAGGGCCTGGCCGAGGATGGCGTCGAGTTCATGCCGATCCCGGTGTTTCCGGACGACCGGAACTGAGCGATCAGCTCACGCTGCCGATCAACTTTTCCAGCAGGTGCGAAAGCGTTTCCCGTTCGGTCTGTGTCAGGCCGGACAGGATCTCATGCTCGTTCGCCACATGGGCCGCAACGGCCTCGTCGATCAAGGCGAGCCCCTTTTCGGTCAGCCGCACGACGATGCCGCGCCGATCGTTGGGGTGCGGTGCACGCAGGATCAATCCGGCCTTTTCCAACCGGTCGAGCCGGTTGGTCATGGCGCCTGATGTCACCATCGTCGCTTCATAGAGAGCGGTCGGCGTCAGCGCGTAAGGCGAGCCGGAGCGGCGCAGCGTCGCCAATACATCGAACTCTCCCGCCTGCAGTCCGAAACGGGCGAACAGCGGGGCGAGACGATCGCGTGCTATCAGCGAGGAGACCTCATTCAGACGCCCGATCACGGCCATCGGCGATACATCCAGGTCCGGCCGTTCCCGCTGCCATTGCTCGATGGCTTTCCCAGCGCGGTCCATCTATCTCACCATAATGTATCTTGACGTTAAGAATCTTTCCATTATCTTATCTCAGTATTCAACGCCGGCCAAGAGGCTGTGCCACCCATAGGATTCCATCATGAAATATCTCTGGGATTCGGCGCTAGGCCTGCTGGTTGTCACCGGCGGCCTGTTGGGCCTGACGCTGCCCTTCGGCAAGCTCGCCACGGCGGCCGGCGTGCCAGCCATGGTCTGGGCCTTTGTCATCTCGCTCGGCGCTGGCGGCGTGCTTTTGGGCGTGCTCCTGGCGCGTGGTCAGCGCATCCGGCTCACCCCGCACAAACTGCGCTATTTCTTCGTCACCGCGGCAGTGTCCTATGCCGTCCCCAATCTCCTGATGTTTTCGGCCATTCCGCATCTGGGCGCCGGCTACACCGGCATCATGTTCACGCTGTCGCCGGTGATCACATTGGTGTTTTCGATCCTGCTCGGCGTCCGGCGCCCCAACCTGCTGGGCGTATCAGGCATCGCCGTCGGCTTCGTCGGCGCCGTCATGGTGGCGGTGACGCGCGGCGAGGCCGGCCAGCCGGCCGATCTGTTCTGGGTGATGATGGGACTGCTGATCCCGGTCAGCCTTGCCGCCGGCAACATCTACCGCACCATCGACTGGCCGGAAGGAACCGGTCCGATCGAACTCGCGGTCGGCAGCCATCTGGCGTCCGCGGCGATGCTGCTCGTCGGCATCCTGACCTTGCTCGGAGGCAAGGCCTTCGTCCAGCTTGGCGCCGTGCCGCTCATCGTCGTGGCGCAGATGGCCTCGGCATCGGCGATGTTTGCTTTCTTCTTCCGGCTGCAGGCGGTTGGCGGTCCGGTCTATCTCAGCCAGATCGGCTATGTCGCGGCAGCGGTCGGACTGTTTGCCGGCACGATCTTCCTTGGTGAACACTATCAACTGCTGACCTGGGTCGGCGCCGTCATCATCACCGTGGGCGTGTTCATCACCACCAAGGCGCAGAGCCAGAAAGCCTGAAGGCTTCGAGGCTCACGTCGCACTGCCGTCAGCATCAACGCCGGGCTCCGGCCCCGGCTGGCTGAGGATTGGCTGTTCAGACCGATCCCTTTTCCGCCAGCACCATGTAGTTGACGTCCATGTCCTTCGACCGCGCCCAGCGATCGGCAAGCGGATTGTAGGAGACGCCGGTGCGGTCGATGATGGTCAGGCCGGCGCCGCGCAGCGCCTTTTCCAGCTCTTCCGGGCGCACCAGCTTGCCGAATTGGTGGGTGCCGCGCGGCAGCCAGCGCAACACATATTCGGCGCCGATGATGGCGAGGCCGAGCGCCTTGAGCGTGCGGTTGATAGTGGCCACGAACATGATGCCGCCGGGTTTGACCATCTCGCCGCATTTGGCGACGAACAGGTCGATATCGGCGACATGTTCGACCACTTCCATGTTGAGGATGACATCGAATTTTTCACCGGCCTCGGCGAGATCTTCCGCCGTCGTGGCACGATAGTCGACGCTGACATTGCCCTCGGCGGCATGCAGTTTCGCCACTTCGATGTTTGTTTCGGACGCGTCCGCTCCGACCACCTCGGCACCGAGCCGCGCCATCGGCTCGCACAAAAGGCCACCGCCGCAGCCGATGTCGAGGATGCGCAGGCCCTCGAACGGCCGCGCCGCCCGTGGGTCGCGGCCGAAGCGCGCCGCGATCTGGTCGCGGATATAGGAAAGCCGGACCGGATTGAATTTGTGCAGCGGACGAAACTTGCCGTTCGGGTTCCACCATTCGGCGGCAAGGGCGGAAAAGCGTTCCACCTCTCCGGCATCGATCGTCGATCGTCGGGGCTCAGGCATCGGTTGGTCTCCTCGGACGCTACAGCGCCGCGCGTCCTTCGGACGCGCAAAGGACGCTGTAGCACTTTGATTCTGCGCATGATCCCTTTCCGAAATCGAAGTCGATTTCGGGGTCATGCGCTAGGAAGTCGGGCGTGAGGCATCGAATGTCAAGGCAACATTTTCCTCTGCTGACAAAGTGGCTGGGCGATCAAAGGCCCGGTTTATTTCGTGTCCAGAACATCACGCAGCTTGGCCGCCAACTGCTCGATGGTGAACGGCTTGGCCAGGAAGTGCACGTCATGATCGAGCATGCCGTTGTGGACCACGGCATTCCTGGTGAAGCCGGTGGTGAAGACCACTTTCAGCTCGGGCTGGCGCGCGAGCGCTTCCTCGGCGAGCTTGCGGCCGTTCATCACCGGCATGACGATGTCGGTGAAAAGCAGGGCGATGCCTGGTGTCGCGGCGAGCTTCTGAAGGGCCTCCGGTCCGCTTCCCGCATGGATGACGATGTAGCCGAGTTCGCGCATGACACCCGTCGTGGAGGCCCGCACGCGGGGGTCATCCTCGACGACGAGGATCGTCTCAGTGACCTCGGCGGCGCTCTTGTCGCGCCCGACGGGCGCTGCCGGCTCCTCGGCTCCGAAAAACCGGGGCAGGTAGATCTTGATCGTCGTGCCTTCGCCGGGCTCGGAGTAGATCTTGACGTGGCCGCCCGATTGTTTGACGAAGCCGAACACTTGGCTCAGCCCAAGTCCCGTGCCCTTGTTGACCGGCTTGGTCGTGAAGAAGGGTTCGAAGGCCCTGGCGATGGTCTCGGGCGACATGCCCGCGCCGGTGTCGGTTACCGCGATCATCACATATTGGCCAGGCGTGACTTCGGCGTGCGTCGATGCATAGCCGTCGTCGAGGTGGCTGTTGACAGTCTCAATGGTCAGCTTGCCCTCATTGTCCATGGCGTCGCGGGAATTGACGGCCAGATTGAGGATCGCGTTCTCGATCTGGCTGGGATCGGCGTGGGTTTTCCACAGGCCGCCCGCTAATACTGTCTCGATGCGGATGCCTTCACCCAAGGTGCGGCGCAGAAGATCGGACATGCCGGTCAACAGCCCGTTGATGTCGACAACCTGCGGCGCCAGAGGCTGCAGGCGGGAGAAGGCAAGCAGGCGGGAGGTCAGGTTGGCGGCACGGCTGGCCGCGTCGGTCGCGGCCTCGACGAGTTTTTCGATGTCATGCTCGCCCCGCTTCAGCTTGCGCTGGGCAAGGTTCATGGCGCTGAGGATCACCGCCAGCATGTTGTTGAAGTCGTGGGCGATGCCGCCTGTCAGCTGTCCGACAGCCTCCATCTTCTGCATCTGGCGTATCTGGGATTCGGCCTTTTCACGCGTCTGGATCTCGTTGCCGAGTTCGATGTTCTTGCGCATCAGCTCTTGCTGGGCGACGACCACCTCGTGGAAGCGGCGACGGGATTGACGTATGGTGTAGGCGGCAAGCAGGAAAGTCGCCAGCAACGCGGCCAGTGAGCCGATCCGCAACCAGGCCTCGACCCGGTCGGTACGCTCGTCGCGCGCGGCCACCGCGGCGGCGCCGATACGCCGGATTGTGTCCATGCTGGCCCGCATCTCGTCCATGGCGGCCTTGCCCTGGCCACTGCGGACCAGTTGCAGGGCCTTTGCCGCATCCCCTCGCTCGTAAAGAGCTATGGTTTCGGCCAGGTCGGCCTGCTGTTGCGAAAGCGCGTCCTTGATGTGGCCGATCTGCTGGGCGATCTGATCGTCGGGAGCGGTCGCGCTGTCGACCCGCGCCAATTGTCCCGGAATTGCCTCGACGGCCTTCCGGTAAGGCTCCAGATAGGATTTTTCACCGGTCAGCAGGTAGCCGCGCTGACCACTCTGGGCCTCCTGCGCCAATGAAAGCAGCCCGGAAAGCTGCTCCTGGTACTCGATTGTCTCACGTGCGGCGGCACGATTGGCCCTTTGGCTCTCGACGAGCACCGCACGGGTGCCGACGATCAGTGCCAGCACCGCAAAGCCCGCGACAAGCGGGAGCGATTGCAATCGCATGGCGCGCCGAAGCCGAGCAATCATCTGTTATGCCGAACCGAAAGCAATTTCCTGCGGGCAGCATTTGGTAAGCGGCGCCGGGCCGGAAGGCAATATGCCGTGCTGTTGTGCAATCCGCCGTCAGCCTTGCGAAACCTTCCTCATTTGGCTATGGAGGCCGCGCATTCAGTGGCCGGCGGCAGCCGGGCGCTTTTCTTCCATTTTCGGCCGCGGGCCGGCTCCAGTCAAAGGCATTTCGCTTCCATGGCGCGTATCGTGATGAAATTCGGCGGGACCTCCGTCGCCGACATCGCTCGCATCCGCAACGTGGCACGTCACGTCAAACGCGAGGTCGACGCCGGTCACGAGGTGGCTGTGGTGGTTTCGGCGATGGCCGGCAAGACCAACGAGCTGGTCGGCTGGACCCGCGAGGCCTCACCGATGCACGATGCCCGCGAATATGACGCGGTCGTCGCTTCCGGCGAACAGGTCACGGCTGGCCTTCTCGCCATCACCTTGCAGAACATGGGCGTGCATGCGCGCTCCTGGCAGGGCTGGCAGATTCCGATCAAGACCGACAACGCGCATGGCGCGGCGCGCATCCTCGACATCGACGGCGCCTTCCTGGTCAAGCGCTTCGGCGAAGGCCAGGTGGCTGTCATCGCCGGTTTCCAGGGCATCGGGCCGGACAACCGCATCGCGACACTCGGACGTGGCGGCTCCGATACCAGCGCCGTGGCGATCGCCGCCGCGGTCAAGGCCGACCGCTGCGACATCTACACCGACGTCGATGGGGTCTACACCACCGACCCGCGCATCGAGCCCAAAGCGCGGCGGCTGGCCAAGATATCGTTCGAGGAAATGCTTGAAATGGCCTCGCTCGGCGCCAAGGTTCTGCAGGTGCGTTCGGTCGAGCTTGCCATGGTGCACAGGGTGCGTACCTTCGTGCGGTCGTCCTTCGACGATCCCGATGCGCCCGGAATGGGGGATTTGCTCAATCCTCCGGGAACGCTTATTTGCGACGAGGAAGAGATCGTGGAACAGCAGGTCGTCACCGGAATTGCCTATGCCAAGGACGAGGCCCAGATTTCGCTGCGCCGCGTCGGCGACCGGCCGGGCGTTGCCGCCGGCATTTTCGGACCGCTGGCCGAGGCCAACATCAATGTCGACATGATCGTCCAGAACATTTCCGAGGACGGCAAGCTGACCGACATGACCTTCACCGTGCCGTCGGGCGATGTCGACAAGGCGCTGGCCGTGCTCGACCGGCTGAAAGCCGAGATCGGCTACGATGTCGTGCAGTCGGAAGCCGGCATGTCGAAGGTCTCGGTCATCGGCATCGGCATGCGGAGCCATGCCGGCGTCGCCGCCACCGCCTTCAAGGCGCTGGCCGACAAGGCGATCAACATCCGCGCCATCACCACCTCCGAGATCAAGATTTCGATACTGATCGACGGTCCCTATACGGAACTTGCGGTTCGCACTTTGCATTCCGTCTACGGTCTGGATAAGCAGTAGCAGGACTGAATCAGCTGTTGCGCACTTGCCGGGCGCGGCGGAAACTGCCCCGGCAAGAAGTCTATTGGAGAAGAAGCCGCGATGCGTGACACGGCCGTTGGCCCGCGCGTTTTGCTGAAACGGCTCCGCGAGCTCATGCAGGAGCCGCTGGAGCCGCAGGAGCGGCTCGACCGGATTGTGCGCGACATCGCCTCCAACATGGTCGCGGAAGTCTGCTCGCTCTACGTGCTGCGCGCCGATTCGGTGCTGGAGCTCTACGCCACCGAAGGTCTGAACCCGAACGCCGTCCATCTGGCGCAGCTGCGGCTAGGGCAAGGCCTGGTCGGCACCATTGCCGCGAGTGCCAGGCCGCTCAACCTGTCCAACGCGCAAGAACACCCGGCCTTCGCCTACCTGCCGGAGACCGGGGAGGAGATCTACAATTCCTTCCTCGGCGTGCCGGTGCTCAGGGCAGGGCGCACGCTGGGCGTCCTGGTCGTCCAGAACAAGACCATGCGCCACTACCGCGACGACGAGGTCGAGGCGCTGGAAACCACGGCCATGGTCATCGCCGAGATGATCGCCACCGGCGATCTGGCGCGGCTGACCCGGCCTGGCCTCGAACTCGACCTGCGCCGGCCTGTCAGCTTCACCGGCCTGTCCTTCAACGATGGCGTCGGGCTCGGTCATGTCGTGCTGCACGAGCCGCGTATCGTCGTCACCAATTTGTTCAACGAGGACAGCGAGGAGGAGGTCCGGCGGCTCGAAGCCTCGCTTGGTTCTCTGCGGCTTTCCATCGACGACATGCTGGAGCGCCGCGATGTCGCCTTCGAGGGCGAGCACCGCCAGGTGCTGGAAGCCTACCGCATGTTCGCCAACGACCGGGGCTGGGTACGGCGCCTGGAAGAGGCGATCCGTAACGGCCTGACTGCCGAGGCGGCGGTCGAAAAAGTTCAGAGCGACATGCGCGCCCGCATGCTGCACATGACCGATCCCTATCTGCGCGAGCGGATGAGCGATTTCGACGATCTCGCCAACCGGCTGTTGCGCCAGCTGATGGGACGTGGGCCCGAGGATGTCGCGGCCTCGCTGCCCAAGGACGCCATCATCGTCGCCCGCTCGATGGGCGCTGCCGAACTGCTCGACTATCCTCGCGACAAGCTGCGCGGGCTGGTGCTGGAGGATGGCGCGGCGACCAGCCATGTCGTCATCGTCGCGCGCGCCATGGGCATTCCCGTCGCCGGACAGATGAAGGGCGCCGTTTCCATGGCGGAAAACGGCGATGCCATCATCGTCGACGGCGAGGAAGGCGCGATCCATCTGCGGCCGCAATCCGATCTCGAAGCCGCCTATGCCGAGAAGGTGCGGTTCCGGGCGCGCCGGCAGGAGGTCTACCGCGAACTGCGCAAGAAGCCGTCGACGACCCGGGACGGGGTCCAGGTCGACCTGCTGATGAATGCCGGGCTTGCCGTCGACCTGCCGCAGTTGGCGGAGGCGGGCGCCGCCGGCATCGGCCTGTTCCGCACGGAACTGCAATTCATGGTCGCGTCGACCTTTCCGCGCGCCGAAGCCCAGGAAAAACTCTACCGCGACGTGCTCGAGGCAGCGCGCGGCAAGCCGGTCACCTTCCGCACCATCGACATTGGTGGCGACAAGGTGCTGCCCTATTTCAAGGGCGCGATCCAGGAAGAGAATCCGGCGCTCGGCTGGCGGGCGATCCGCCTGACGCTAGATCGGCCGGGCTTGCTGCGCACCCAGATCCGCGCCTTGCTCAAGGCCAGCGGCGGGCGCGAGCTCAAGCTGATGCTGCCGATGGTGACCGAGCTCGGCGAAATCGCCCAGGCGCGCGAAATCATCGACCGCGAGGTGCGGCATCTCTCACGCTTCGCCCATCACCTGCCGACCAGTCTCAAGCTGGGCGCCATGCTGGAAGTGCCGTCGCTGCTGTTCCAGCTGGACGAACTGATGAAGGCGGTCGACTTCGTCTCGGTCGGATCGAACGACCTGTTCCAGTTCGTCATGGCGGTCGACCGCGGCAACACGCAACTGGCCAACCGCTTCGATACGTTGTCGGCGCCGTTCCTGCGCGTGCTCAAGCAGATCGCCGACGCCGGCGCCCGCAATCATACGCCCGTCACCCTGTGCGGTGAACTCGCCGGCAAGCCGATCTCGGCGATGGCGCTGATCGGCCTCGGTTTTCGCTCGATCTCGATGTCGCCGGCCTCGATCGGTCCGGTCAAGGCCATGCTGACGGAGCTGCCGCTGGAGGAGCTGAAGGCTTTCTTCGACGACAATCTGATGGCGCCGGCGCAAGGGCTGCCGATGCGGGCATTGCTGCAGGCCTTCGCCGACGACCGCTCGATCCCGTTGTAGCACCCTCATCATGGTCAATTTGCCCCGCGATCGTATGGATCAAGTCGTCAAGCGTTTCGAGATGCTCGAAGCGCAGATGTCGGCTGGACCGGCGCCGGATGCCTATGTGAGGATGGCATCGGAATATGCCGAGTTGCAGGAGATGGTGGCCAAGGTCAGGGAATTGCGCTCTGCCGAGCACGAGCAGGCCGACCTCGAAGCGATGCTCGCCGACAAGGGCACCGACGCCGAGATGCGGGCGCTTGCCGAGGCAGATCTGCCCGGCGTCGAGGAGCGCATCGAGACGCTGCAGAAAGACATCCAGATCCTGCTCCTGCCCAGGGATGCCGCCGACGACAAGAACGCCATTCTCGAAATCCGCGCCGGCACCGGCGGCGATGAGGCGGCACTCTTCGCCGGCGACCTGTTTCGCATGTATGAGCGCTATGCCGCCGAACGCGGCTGGCGGTTCGAAACGGTATCGGCCAGCGACGGCGATGCCGGGGGCTTCAAGGAAATCATCGCCACGATCTCCGGTATAGGTGTGTTCGCCCATCTGAAATTCGAATCCGGGGTGCATCGCGTCCAGCGCGTGCCGGCCACCGAGGCCAGCGGGCGCATCCACACGTCAGCCGCCACAGTCGCCGTGCTGCCGGAAGCCGAAGAGGTCGACATCGACATCAGGGCCGAGGACATCCGCATCGACACGATGCGTGCCTCCGGCTCCGGCGGCCAGCACGTCAACACCACCGATTCCGCGGTCCGCATCACCCATCTGCCGACCGGCATCATGGTGGTGCAGGCGGAGAAGTCGCAGCACCAGAACCGGGCCAAGGCCATGCAGATCCTGCGCGCCCGGCTCTATGACATGGAGCGCAGCAAGGCGGATGAGGAGCGTTCCGAGTCGCGCAAGTCGCAGGTCGGTTCCGGCGACCGCTCCGAGCGCATCCGCACCTACAATTTTCCGCAGGGCCGGGTCACCGACCATCGCATCAACTTGACGCTCTACAAACTCGACCGGGTGATGATGGGTGAACTCGACGAAATCGTCGACGCGCTGATCGCCGATCATCAGTCGAAGCTGCTGGCCGATATCGGCATCGATGGCTGACCATCCGCCCGCGGCGCTGGGGCCGCTGCTGCGGGACGCGCGGACCCGGCTTGCCGCAGCCGGCATCGATGATCCCGCGCTCGATGCGCGGCTGATCGTCGAGCACTATTCCGGCACGACGCGCACCCAGGCGATCGCCGACCCGGAGTGCAAGATCGACGGGAACGCCATCGCCGCGATCGACGGCGCCTTGAGACGGCGAGCCCGTGGCGAGCCGGTGCATCGCATCCTCGGCTATCGCGAGTTCTACGGTTTGCGCTTGTCGCTGTCGCCGGAGACGCTGGAGCCGCGACCGGACACCGAAACGCTGGTCGAGGCGGTGCTGCCCTTCGTCAAGGCAATAGCCACGCGGGAGGGCACATGCCGCATCCTCGATCTCGGCACCGGAACGGGCGCGATCGCCCTGGCGCTGCTGAGCGTCGTGCCGGCCGCGACCGCCACCGGTGTCGACATCTCCGCCGGCGCTCTGGCCACGGCGGCCCGCAATGCCGGGCAATTCGGCCTCGGCGGCCGGTTCACGGCGGTTCAGTCAGACTGGTTTAAAAAAGTTTCCGGCCGGTACCATGTAATTGCCGCAAACCCTCCCTATATACCAACACAAGAGATTGGAAATCTGCAGGACGAAGTCCGCGATTTCGACCCGCGCCTTGCCCTTGATGGCGGTGTGGATGGGCTGAACCCCTACAGGATCATCGCCGCCGAGGCGGCAAGGTTTCTGGAAGCCGAAGGCAGGATTGCGGTCGAGATCGGCCACACGCAAAGCAACGAAGTCAACGATATATTTCGCGCAGCCGGTTACGCGGCTGGCGAGGTTTTTAGCGATCTCGGCGGAAACGACAGGGTTCTTGTTTTTCAACGAGCAACGTCTTGACGCAGTGCAAAAAAAGCGCTTGGCAATACCGGGGAATGCGGCTAGGGTCGCCTAACCGGATGAGACGAAGCAGGCAGTGCTCTTAGCGATTCGGTTTTTCCTTGGAAATAGCTGCCTTCTTGCGCAAACGACGCCCAAGCTTCGTGCGGGAATCGTCCGGCAAGTGATGTAACCGGAAACAGGATGACACGTGGCGCCAACGCAATCGATGCGGGCGAACGCCGGTGAAGAAACGAAACGGCTGGCTGCATGAGCGCCTCCGTTCGTGAAGAGTTTTTCAAAATTTCAAGATGAAGAGAGTCGAATGAGGCCACAACAGCAGAACAGGCGCATGCGCGGTCGCAACAACAATGGCGGCGGCGGTGGCAATAACAACAACAATAACAACAACCGCAAGGGGCCGAATCCGCTTACGCGCAATTACGAGAGCAACGGCCCGGACGTGAAAATCCGTGGATCGGCTCAGCAGATTGCCGAAAAATACGCCACGCTTGCCCGTGACTCGCACAGCTCCGGCGACCGGGTGATGGCGGAGAACTACCTCCAGCACGCTGAACACTACAATCGCATCATTGCCGCCGCGCAGGCGCAGATGCCGATCCAGAACGTCCAGCAGGCACGCGACGAGTTCGACGAGGACGGCGATGACGATCGCGACGAGTTCGACAATGCCGGCAGTGGAGCCGGCAACAGTGGGGCGGGCAATAGCAGCGGCAATGCCGGTTCCGATCCACAGCTTCCCGTAATCAACCATGGCGCAGGTCCGCAGCCGGTGATCGAGGGCATGCCGGCGGAGGTTGCGCTGAACCGGGAAAACGGTCGCGACAATCGCGACAACAGCGGGCGCGACAACAGCGGGCGCGACAATAACGGTCGCAACAATGGCGGCCGCGACAACGGTGGCGGGCGCCATCGCGATCGCCGCCCCAATGGCGGCTACGGCCAGCGCGACTACGCTTCACCCGAACAGGGCGGACAGCAACAGCGCAACGAGGCCCCGGGGCAGACGGAAGTCCAGGCAGAGGCCGCTTCGCCGCCCGAGACGGTCGCGGCGGCCGAGCCGGCTCCACGGTTCGAGAATTTTTCACCGGCAGGTCTGGCCGCTCAGGCCGAACTCAATGAGGCGGCCGCCGAAAGCGGTGCTGCCCGCCGTCCACGGCGTCCGCGCCGTCCGCGCACCAATGCCGATCAGGTCGAGAGCGGCAGCGAAAATGGGGATGCGGCCGAGACAGCGGCGGCTCCGGTCGACAGCGGCGGTGCCGAACCCGTGGTTTCCGACATCGACAACTGAGCGAACGGCATTCAAGGCCTTGAGCGGCGGAGAGAAATCTCCGCCGTTTTCGTTTGGGCTGACGTGGAATATTATGCACCTGCCATATTGCGACATCTTGAGGGGCAAGGGTCCATGCACCATATCTGGCCTGAACAGGATCCGGCTCGAATGGGCGGGTCCGTCACCGCAATCTGATCCGGTGCCGCAAAGCGGGCCGGTGATGGAAGGAGACAAATATGAACCTTGAGAAATACTCAGAGCGCGTGCGCGGCTTTATCCAGTCCGCGCAGACCATGGCGCTCTCGCGCAACCACCAGCAATTCACCCCCGAACACATTCTGAAAGTCCTCGTCGACGATGACGAAGGCTTGGCCGCGTCGTTGATCGAGCGCGCCGGCGGCAATGTCCGCGATGTCAAGCTCGGCGTCGAGACGGCGCTCGAGGCGATGCCCAAGGTGGAGGGCGGCAATGGCCAGCTCTATCTGGCACAGCCGCTGGCCAAGGTGTTCTCGACCGCCGAAGACCTGGCCAAGAAGGCCGGCGACAGCTTTGTCACCGTCGAGCGGCTGCTGCAGGCGCTTGCCATGGAGAAATCGGCCAAGACCGCCGAAATCCTGGCCAAGGCCGGCGTCACCGCGCAGGCTCTGAACCAGGTCATCAACGACGTCCGCAAGGGCCGTACCGCCGATTCGGCGAGTGCCGAACAGGGTTATGACGCGCTGAAGAAATACGCACGCGACCTCACCGCGGACGCACGCGCGGGCAAGCTCGACCCCGTGATTGGCCGCGACGACGAGATTCGACGCACCATCCAGGTGCTGTCGCGCCGCACCAAGAACAACCCGGTGCTGATCGGCGAGCCGGGCGTCGGCAAGACGGCGATCGCCGAAGGGCTGGCGCTGCGCATCGTCAATGGCGACGTGCCGGAATCGCTGAAGGACAAGCAGTTGATGGCGCTCGACATGGGCGCGCTGATTGCCGGTGCCAAATATCGCGGCGAATTCGAGGAGCGGCTGAAGGCCGTGCTTTCGGAGGTCACTTCGGCCAGTGGCAACATCATCCTGTTCATCGATGAGATGCACACGCTGGTCGGCGCCGGCAAGGCCGATGGCGCCATGGATGCGTCGAATCTCCTGAAGCCCGCGCTGGCGCGCGGCGAACTGCACTGCGTCGGCGCCACCACGCTCGATGAATACAGGAAGCATGTCGAGAAGGATCCCGCCCTTGCCCGCCGTTTCCAGCCCGTCTTCGTCGACGAGCCGACAGTGGAGGACACGGTCTCGATCCTGCGCGGCCTGAAGGAGAAGTACGAGCAGCACCACAAGGTGCGTATCTCCGATTCGGCACTGGTGGCGGCGGCGACATTGTCCAACCGCTACATCGCCGACCGCTTCCTGCCGGACAAGGCAATCGACCTCGTCGACGAAGCCGCCTCGCGGCTCAGGATGCAGGTCGATTCCAAGCCCGAAGCGCTGGACGAGATCGACCGCCGCATCATGCAGCTCAAGATTGAACGCGAAGCGTTGAAGGTCGAGACGGACGATGCCTCGAAGGACCGGCTCGCCCGCCTGGAAAAGGAACTTGTCGGCCTGGAAGAGGAATCGACAGAGATCACCGCAAAGTGGCAGGCCGAGAAGCAGAAGCTCGGGCTAGCGGCCGACTTGAAGAAGCAGCTCGACGAAGCGCGCAACGACCTTGCCATTGCCCAGCGCAAGGGTGAGTTCCAGCGCGCCGGCGAGCTTGCCTATGGCAAGATCCCGGAACTGGAAAAGAAGCTGAAGGAGGCCGAAGCCCAGGACGGCAAGGCCGGCATGGTCGAGGAAGTGGTGACGCCCGACCACGTCGCCCATATCGTGTCGCGCTGGACCGGCATTCCGGTCGACAAGATGCTGCAGGGCGAGCGTGACAAGCTGCTGCGCATGGAAGACGAGATCGGCAAGCGTGTCGTCGGCCAGGGCGAAGCGGTGCAGGCCGTTTCCAAGGCGGTGCGGCGTGCCCGTGCGGGCCTTCAGGATCCGAACCGGCCGATCGGCTCGTTCATGTTCCTCGGGCCTACCGGCGTCGGCAAGACGGAACTGACCAAGGCTTTGGCCAATTTCCTGTTCGACGATGAGACGGCGCTGGTGCGCATCGACATGTCCGAATACATGGAGAAGCACTCCGTCGCCCGGCTGATCGGCGCGCCTCCCGGCTATGTCGGCTATGAGGAAGGCGGTGCGCTGACCGAAGCGGTGCGGCGCCGGCCCTATCAGGTCGTGCTGTTCGACGAGATCGAAAAGGCGCATCCGGATGTCTTCAACGTGCTGTTGCAGGTGCTCGATGACGGCCGGCTCACCGACGGGCAGGGCCGCACCGTCGACTTCCGCAACACACTGATCATCATGACGTCTAATTTGGGCGCCGAATATCTCGTCAATCTCGGCGAAGACCAGGATGTCGATGCCGTACGAGACGAAGTGATGGGCGTGGTCAGGGCATCGTTCCGGCCTGAGTTCCTCAATCGCGTCGACGAGGTGATCCTGTTCCACCGGCTGCGCCGCAAGGACATGGACCGTATCGTCGAGATCCAGCTCAAGCGGCTCGAGAGCCTGCTGACCGATCGCAAGATCACGCTGTCGCTGGATCCCGAGGCGATCGAGTGGCTGGCGGCCAAGGGTTACGACCCCGCTTATGGTGCCCGGCCGCTGAAGCGGGTGATGCAGAAGGAACTGCAGGATCCGCTGGCGGAAAAGATCCTTCTCGGCGAGATACTGGACGGCTCGACGGTCAAGGTCACGGCCGGTTCCGACCGGCTGAATTTCCGCTCCAAGCCGGCGATCGTCGCGGCCGAGGTTGCGGCCTGATTTCAGACGCCGCGCGTCCACCGTGCGCGCGGCGTTTTTCATGCGATTGGCGGGGGATTGATGACGCTGGACGATTACAACGGCTTCTGCGCTTCGCTGCCTGCAACGAACCACGTGGTGCAATGGGGCGGCGCCCATGTCTGGAAGGTCGGGACCAAGGTGTTTGCGATCGGTGGCTGGGATCAGGGTCGGCAGCTCTTCGTCACCTTCAAATGCTCCGACATCGCCTATGACGTGCTCAAGGAGCAGCCGGGCCTGCGCCCCGCGCCCTATCTTGCCTCCCGCGGCATGAAGTGGATCCAGCGTCAGACAAGCCAGAGCATGGATGATGGTGCGCTGGAGGACTATCTGCGCGAGAGCCACCGCCTTGTTGCCCTTAAGCTGACGAAGCAGGCGCGCAAGGAATTGGGGCTTGGCGCAAGCTAGCCAATATTCCCTGAGGCGCCGGAAAACCGCCATCTTCATGCCCGGTTCATGTTGGAACCATATGGTGGGTAACTGGTTTGCTGGCGAAGGGTTCGCCGAACTGAACAATGCCGGCGGCGGCACATACGGACCGGAGAGTTTCGCACGATGCTGCGCACTATCTTCACCCTTTCGGCACTTGCCGCGGGACTGGTGTTTTCCAATGCGTTCGCCGCGCCGACGCATGACGGTGCCGCCCAGCCTGTCCGTGCGTCCGGGAGCGGCGGCATTCTGCTCGCGCAGGACGGCAATCTCGACATTTATTACGATGCCAGGGGCAATCGCGTCATCGTCGATTCGGATACCGGCAAGGTGATCGCCATCCAGCCGCCGCAGACACGGCTCGACCGGCGGGCGCTGCGCCGCGAGAGCCGGATGCGTGAACTTGGCCGCGCACCCGCCGACGATGACCGCTACTATCTCGACGATCCCCAGGACATGGCCCGCTTCCGCCGCAGACAGCTGGAAGAGGAAGGCCGGGTCATTCCACCGCCCGCCGACGAATACGATCCTGACGGAAGTGGTTCAGTCGATGCTTATCCGCCGGCACCGCGGGAGGACGGCAGTTACGACAACAATTATCCCGACGCGCCGCAGCCGGGTACAATCAAGCGCCAACCGCTGAACGAGGCGTCGATAGACCCCGTCCGGCCGGCAGACCCGACGGACCAGGCAGCGCCCTCGGACCAGGCGGCATTGCCGCCAAAGGCCGGCGGCAAGACGTCGGTCGATCCGTCGCTTTCGCTGGGCGCACGCCAGGATGTCGCGGCGCTGCAGGTGCTGCTCGACCGGGGCGGGGCTTCGCCTGGCGTCATCGACGGGCGCTTCGGTTCGAATGTCGACAAGGCGCTGGCGGCCTACAATCAGATCAACGGTAGCAGCCTCAAATCGACCGATTCGGTCGGCATCCAGGCCGCATTGTCGCAGTCCGGTGGCGACGCGTTCGCCAACTACACCATCACCGCGGAGGATGCGGCCGGCCCCTACGTCGCGTCGATCCCGGAAGACTACAGCCAGAAGGCGCAACTCGACCGCATGGGCTTCACCTCCGTCACCGAGGCGCTGGCCGAGCGCTTCCACATGGACGAGAACTATCTCAAGGCGCTCAATCCGGACGGCAACTTCAATCGTCCGGGCACGATCATCAAGGTCGCGAATTTCGGCAAACTGGTTTCTACCCCTGTCGCCCGCATCGTCGCCGACAAGGGCAAGAAGGAAGTCTTTGCCTATGACGGGTCGGGCAAGCTGGTCGCGGCCTACCCCGCCACCATCGGCTCATCGGACACGCCGTCCCCGACCGGCATCCATGCCGTCTCGCGTGTCGCGCTCGATCCGAACTACACCTACAACCCCAACATCAACTTCAAGCAGGGCGAGAACAACAAGATTCTGACCATTCCGCCTGGGCCGAATGGCCCGGTCGGATCGGTGTGGATCGCCCTGGACAAGCCGACTTACGGCATCCATGGCACGCCGGAGCCCTCGAAGATAGGCAAGACCGAGAGCCATGGCTGCGTGCGCCTGACCAATTGGGACGCGCGTGAACTGGCCAAGCTGGTCTCGCCGGGCGTGCCGGTGGAGTTCGTCGAGTAGGGTATGTCGATATCCAGGCGATGCCGGCCTGACCTGTATCTCAACATAAATCTCAGCCAATGATCCTGCGCACCCACTTCACATTCGGCGTTGCCGCGTAGATAAACTGCACCACCAGAATGAAGCCGACGCTCGCCAACGGGGTGATCAGGCAAAGTGCGGCGCCGACGGCCCACAGGATCTGCGCCTTGACGATGCGCAGGTAGACCGTGCGTTTCGTTTCCGCATCGACGTCCTCCGCGACAAGGCCGCTCTTCTCCGCATATCGCCAGCTGACGAACAGCGTGATGCCGAGCATCAAGAGGTTGAGCCAGTAAACCAGCACCGCGGTCCTGAATTCCAGAAAATCGGCCAGAAGGTCGGTCGAGAACGGCAGGAGCGCGATGAAGGCGAGAAAGCAGAGGTTCAGCGTGGCCAGCCGTCTGTCGGATTTGGCAACCAGGCCATGCTGGGCCTGCTGGCCGAACCAGAAGATGGTCAGGGTCAGAAAGCTCAAGGCATAGGTGAGGAAGCGTGGCGCGAGTGCCGCGATGGCGGCGAGCAGATCATGTTCGGAGTGGATCGCCTCATGCGCCGGCACCCTGATCTCGAGCACGATCAGGGTGAGCGCGATTGCGAACACGCCATCGGTGATACCGACAATACGGCCGCGCCCCTCAACCGATGCTTCGAGCGGACGCTTCATCGATTTCTCCTGCCTGCGGGTCCTGGAAAACCTAAAGCGCGTCTCGTCGAAACGGATTCCTGCGACACGGTTTAAATCTTGCCTGATGCATGTCGTTGTCGCAAAAGCCGAGGTCACTTTTGCGCGACATGCATTAGCATGACTGCCGCGGTTTGCATCGGGGCAGATGCGATCCCTGGCAATATGGCTGGTTTCAAGGACAACAAGCCGCTGGCCGGTTGTTGCCGCCGCGCCGACGGTCTAATGAGGGTGACATGCATGCGCCCAATCAAGCCGCCGCCGTTCCGCTGACCGCTCCGGTCGCGAATGGCACGTTCTGCCCGCAATCGCAGCGGCGTTATGTGTTGATCGCGGCGATCCTGGCCTCGGCGCTCGGCTTCATCGACGGATCGATCCTGGCGATCGCCATGCCGGCGATCCGCGTCGACCTCGGCGCCAGCCTTGCCGAGGCGCAGTGGATTTCCAATGCCTATGCGCTGACACTCTCAGCGCTGATCCTTGCCGGCGGTGCCGCAGGCGATCGGTTCGGGCTGCGCCATGCTTTCGTGGCCGGCATTGCGCTGTTCGTCGTGACCTCGCTTGCCTGTGCGCTGGCGCCGAACGCTGTCGTGCTGATCGCATTTCGCGCGCTCCAGGGCATCGGCGCCGCGATCATGGTGCCGGGCAGTCTCGCCATTATCGCCAAGGCCTATCCGAAGAAGGAACGCGGCAGGGCGATCGGCATCTGGGCGGCGGCCTCGGCGCTGACCACCGCTCTCGGCCCCGTGCTCGGCGGCCTGGTGCTCTCGGCTTTCGGCGGCGGCATCTGGCGGGCGATCTTTGCCGTCAATCTGCCGCTCGGCCTGATCTCGATCTATCTGCTACTCGCCAAGATTCCGGCCGATGCGCCGACGGAGAAACGCAGCCTTGACCTTGCCGGCGGGGCGCTTGCGACGCTGGCCTTCGGCGCGCTCGCCTATGGGCTGACTTCAATGAGCGCCAGCGGCGAGAGCCATATGGCCGGTCCAAGCATTGCCGCCGGCGCCGTGCTGCTTGTCGTCTTCATCCTGTTCGAGCGGCGGCAGCGCGAGCCGATGATAGATCTCAGCCTGTTTCGCATCGGTGCTTTCGCCGGCGCCAACGTCGCGACGTTCTTTCTCTATTTCGCACTGTCAGCCAATCTTTTTTATCTGCCGATGCTGCTGATCGCAGGCTGGGGGCTGAGCACCGCCGAGGTCGGCTTCATCTTCCTGCCGCTGTCGGCGGCGATCGCGCTTCTGTCGGGACCCGTCGGCAAGCTGTCGGACCGGATCGGGCCCCGTTTTCCCATTGCCTGCGGCAGCCTGATCGTGGCGGTTGCCTTCGCCGGGCTGGCCTTGCTCGCCTATGCCGGCTTTCACCATTTCTGGACCGGCATCTTCCCCTTGATGGCGCTGATGGGGCTCGGCATGGCGTTGGTCGTATCGCCATTGTCCACCGCGATCATGACGGCGGTGGAAGACAAGGACACCGGCGCGGCTTCCGGCATCAACAACGCCGTCTCACGCATCGGCGGTTTGATCGCGGTGGCGGCGATGGGGTCGCTCGCTGCCTGGATCTACGCCAATGGCCTGGAGGTAAATGCCGCGCCCGGCGTGCCTGGCTTCGGCGAACCGCCACCAGCAGGACTTTCGCCGGCACTCGATGCAGCGAGGATCGCCGCCAGCGACGCGGCCTTTTCCGCCGTCTCCTTGGTGACGGCGCTGCTATGCCTGCTTTCCGCTGTCATTGCCTGGACGACGATTTCGGGCGAAGCGCTGCCTTGGTCGCGGCGTGCCGAACCTCGGCAGGACGAAAGCTGAGTCTCAGCCTTCGATCTTGGCGCTGGCGACCTTCAGCGAATTGCCATCTTCCTGTTTCAGCAGATCGTCGATGCGCTCGCGCTCGCGCTTGAAGGCGACGAGATCGTCGCCCTTCAGCACCTTGCCGACCGGTAGACGGACGCGCATCGGATCGACTTTGGTGCCATTGACGATCAACTCGTAGTGCAGGTGCGGGCCTGTGGCCAGGCCGGTCTGGCCGAGATAGCCGATGGTCTGGCCCTGGCGCACGTGCATGCCCGGCTCCATACCTTTGGCAAAGGCACTCTGGTGATTGTACGAGGTCTCGTAGCCATTGGCATGGCGAATGATGATCTGCTTGCCATAACCGCCGGCCCAGCCGACCTTCTCGATGACGCCATTGCCGGCCGCGATGATCGGCGTGCCGATCGGGGCTGCCCAGTCGACGCCTGTGTGCATGCGGACATAGCCGAGGATCGGATGCTTGCGGGCGCCGAAGCCGGAGCGGAATTTTCCGGCGGGCAGGGGATTGCGCAGCAGGAACTGCTGGGCGCTCGAGCCGTCTTCGTCGAAATAGTCCGTGCTGCCGTCCTGCATCTGGAAGCGGTAGAAATTGCGCGTCGTGCCGCCGAAGGTCGCCGAGACATAGAGAAGCTCGGAATTGTCCGAGGTCTGGTCGTCGCCATCAGGCTGCGAGAACAGCACTTCAAGGCGGTCCGAGGGATTGAGGCGGGACTGGAAATCGACATCGGATGCCAGGAGCTTGATCAGCCGCTGGGTCATCGCCTTGGACATGCCGTAGGAATAGGCGGCGCGGTAGATGCCGTCATAGACGTTGGGCAGGTTGCCGCGCACCACTACCGGCGCCGACGAATCGTCGAACGCGGTCAGCAATTCGGGATTGGGCTCGGGCTCCTGGGCCGGCACGTACTGGCCGCGGTCGTCGAGCGCGATGGTGACGATATGCGTGGTCTTGTCATAGACGCTTGTGCGCACGACCTTGGCGGCATCGCCGTGGACCTCGAGGCCAACACGCAGCACGGTACCTGCCTTGAGCGCCGGCGCGTTGAGCAACTTGGCGATCGCTTCGGCCATGCCGATGGCATCATCGCCCGTGTAGCCCGAATCGGCGAAAGCCTCCGTGAGGTCGGTGTCCTTGGTGAAGGGGATGATTTCCTCGGCGAAAGCCGGTGCCTGGTCGTCCGCGTTGGCGCGTGGCGATACGGAGACATTTTCCGGCACGATCTTCACGTCATAGGAGCCGGCCATGCTCTCGGCAAAGGCTTCGCCGAATCGCTGCGGATCGACATAATGAAGCGAAGCCACCTGCACGGCGCCGTCGCTGAGGTCGGTGCCGGCTTCGCGTACCACTTTTTCGACTTCGTCGGCCGACAGGTCGCTCTTCTCGTCGAAGGAAGCCGTCGCGATGGGGAAATCCACGGTCTTCAGGCTCATTTCGCTTTCGACCTTGGCGCCGTAGATCTGGCCAGAGGCGGCCGACGCTGTCGCCGGCTGCGCCGATGCATCGTCGCCGTCGTCGCCGAACACCTGCATCGGGTCGAAAGGGGGGTAGGCCCGGCTGGTGGTGTGGCCTGCTGCGAGTGCCATCTTGATCTGCACGAAAGGCATGGTGTGGATGACATCGCGGTCGCCGACCTTGGTGACCATCGACACTTCCATGCGGCGGCGATCCTTTGCCTTGGCGATCTGGCGCGGCGCCACCAGCCTGGTGGTCTTTGCCACTTCGCCGGAATCGCCGTTGCTGGCAAGGCCGATCAGTTCGGCGATCTCGGGTGGGGTCGCCAGTTGCTGGCGACCATCGAGAGCGGCGAACAGCGCGACGCCCATCAGCACGCTCGAGGTTACACCGGTGAGGAATGTTCCCGACAGCCAGCGCGCAGAAACCTCACGCCGATCGGGCGGGCCGCTGCGGCCGTCCGCAATAAGCGGCGGCTCATTGCCGAGTTCGGCTATGACATCTTCCGTATCTGGCATCCAGAAAGGCTGCTTCTTCCCCGGGCGGAACGGCTTGTCGCTTTTGTTGTGGCCATGACATTTGCCTGTCACGGCAGGTTAAGTCAACGAAGCCTCAGGGCCCGGTCGAATTCCCCTCGTGCACTTCATCTTATAGAGCACTTCTAAAAGCGGGCGGCGTGCCTTCATCCACAAGGCTCTCGCGCACGCCCTTACGGCGCTCTTGGAAGAGGGCATTGCACGGCTGTGCTCGCGCCCTCTTTTGCTGGCCCTGGTGTCGAACGGCAATGCGGCGGCAATAGGGCTCCTTCGTGGCCTCCTCCTCCTGTTGTCCCGTGTTCCCCTGGGGCAGCCGGCTATCGACAAAGCGCGCCCGAAATTTCTGTCGCAAAAAGTTCAAAAACATTTGGGAACGGTGTTGACAGTTTTGGTTGGTGGCGACTATATACGCCTCACGAACGAGGGCGGTGCGCCG